>CAZOIF010000015.1:0-54514 GCA_964579975.1 uncultured Eubacterium sp.
GTGGTGATTTTTTGAAATTTACTCTTGACAAGAGGTCACTTCATAACAGGTGTTCGAATTGAAAAATAAAATTATAAGTTTAATAGCGGTTAGTAGTATTATTATATTGTTAATGGGATCTGTTGATGTAGAAGCATATAATGTTATGAATCATAAATTGAAAGGTGGCATAAAAGGAAGAAACTATTATTTAAAATCTTCTGTTAAAGATGATGTTTATTGGTCAAGTGTTTTTGTGGCAGGATTCCAAAGATGGACGAATACTAGTACCAGTTTTAGTTTTTCAAAGACTACTTCATCAACAAAAGGAATAATATACTGCAACACATATTATAACACGACAGATTTTGCAAATGGATATACAACTTATATATATGATGGAAGTAAAGAAAATGATTGGAAAGGGGCTAATATTTATTTAAATAAATTCTATTTACAAAGCACTTTAGCTGACGTAGATATTGGAGTGGCAGGTCATGAAATAGGACATGCGATAGGATTGAATCATGCGGATGGAAATGTTCTCATGACGACTACAGATCATGGGAGAACGGTTACATATCCACAGAGAGATGATATCAATGGAGTGAATAGTATATATAAATATGGAACTAAGTAAGGGGGATTACAATGAGAAAATCAAACATAGCAGTTATCTTTGTATTGTGTCTGCTTGGAGTAAGTTTGACTGGTTGCAGTGCTGAAAAACAGAACCAGAGTAATATTTCAAAAAACATAAATAGCGATTCAGAAACACAGAAAAATGAAGAGGAAAGTTGGATCGAAGATACTCCGGATCATGTATATCATACGATCATAGATAATGCCGATCTGGCAGTGAATTTTGATTCCTATGATGATGTGATCGCTGCATCGGAGTTTGTTGTGACAGGGACAGTGCAGAAAATCAAATCCTATATGAAGGATACCCGTATCATAAGTAATTTTCGGTTTCAGGTTGAAACTGCCAGTGATGGAAAGGTGAAGCCGGGAGATATCATAACTGTCTTTACAATAGGTGGAAAAGTAAAATTTGCAGAATATGCAGAACATGAAAAAGAATTCCTTGTGGCAAACAGTTCAGAAGAGGAGTTTGAAAAGGAGATAGCGCTTCACGGTGATGAATATATGGAATCCATATATGAAGGGGTTCCTAATATTCAGGAGGGTGATGAACTAGCGCTTTGTCTGGGCAGGTCAGATGAAAATGAGGGTGCGGATTATTATATTGTAGGCACTTCCTGTTTTGGACAGTTTACATATGACAAAGAAATGGGAATGATTTATAAGAAACAGGTTGAGATGCAAGAAAACGAGAGGAGAAAATTAACAAAAAAAATGCAAATAGATGAGAAACAGTTTCAAGCGAAGGTTGAAACCGCATTGGGGTGAGAGAATGGGAATAACTTCTTTCCTCCCTAAGAACACTTTTTCTGCATTTTATGTGGAATTCCTCAGATAAAGCCGATATAAAAACCAGAGACATATAATTTATATATTGGCTTTATAAAAATGCGCAAAGAATGTTCGCAGAAATGAGGAGTACATATGGAAACATTCATCATACAAAACACAACAAAAGAAAATACAGAACTTGTCTTGTCTCTTCCGGAGCAGGATAATTTCCTTGTCATAAAGGATAAGCAGGAGAAATCGGATCCGTTTATGAATGAAATGGAACGGCGGCAGCGCAGCAAGCAACGTCAGCAAACTTATTTTGAATTGCGGGCAGAGAAACAGAGACGCCTGAAAAAATTTTACAAGAAGCTGAGGGAACGGGAGCAGCTGAAAGTAAAAAAGGAGCAGGAACTTTTGCAAAAAGAAATTTATCAGAAAGGTGTCGCGCAGCTGAAACAGATCCGGGGAGAAGGAGAGGACTCCCATGATATAAAGACGCCTAGGAGTTCTTATATTCTGGATAAGAGTTCTCTGCTGAAAATATTGAATGGCAGATTATAGTGATAATTTTAAAAAACTGGTATGAAAATACCAGTTTTTGTTTTATAATGATAAGTAGTAAAAGCGGAAGATTTTGTTTGAAGGGAGGTATTATTATGCTTGGACAGATTGATGTAAACAAGACAATGGACAAAAAAACGTATGATTCCAAAATGGAACAATTAGAAGTCCGATTTGGGGAACTGCAGCGGGAATGCAAAGAGAAAAAGATACCGGTTATGGTCGTATTTGAGGGACTGGATGCGTCGGGGAAGGGGACACTCATAAACCGGATGATACAATCTCTTGATCCGCGCGGGTTTAAGGTCTTTACTCTGGGCAGGGAGAAAGAGGATGAGGTCATGCGTCCTTATTTCTGGCGCTTTTTTACAAAGACGGCAGAGAGAGGGCGAATGCATATCTTTGACCAGAGCTGGTACAAGGGATTTTATGAGAAAGACTTATCGGAGAAAGATGTGCTGGATTTTGAGGAGATGCTCACAGAGGACGGTACATTGATCGTGAAATTCTTTCTTATGATCTCAAAGGAGGAACAGAAAAAAAGACTGGATAAGCTTCAGAAAAATAGTGAGACGAGTTGGCGGGTGACACAGAGAGATAAGGAGAATAATAAAAATTATGAAAAATGCCTGAAAAAATATGACCGCATTCTTGTCCATACAGATACGGCAAATGCTCCGTGGACTGTCGTGGAAGCGACCGACCGCCTGTATGCGACCTGCAAAATAGTTACTACAATGGTAGAAAAAATGGAAAAGGCAGTAAAAGAAGCCGGAAAAGCTGCTAAATCAATGACAGAAGACACAGAGATATCAGATCAGGCGATGGAAACAGAGAAATTCCGGAATGGTGTACTTCAGGGGATCGATCTCGATAAAACACTGACCAGAGAAGAATATAAAAGAAAGAAAAAGGACCTTCAGAAACGTCTTATTACCCTTCACAATAAAATGTATCTGAAACGGGTTCCTGTTATATTGGCGTTTGAGGGATGGGATGCCGGCGGAAAAGGAGGTGCGATCAAACGGCTTACGCAGGCGATGGATCCCCGTGGCTATGAAGTCGTACCGGTCGCTGCCCCGAATGATATTGAGAAGGCTCATCATTATCTGTGGCGCTTCTGGGAGAAGATACCGAAGGCAGGGCATATGGCGATCTTTGACCGCACATGGTATGGCCGTGTACTCGTCGAGCGAATCGAAGGATTTGCTTCGGAGAAGGAATGGAGCCGGGCTTACAGCGAGATCAATAATATGGAAGAACAGTTTACGAACGCCGGATATATTGTCCTGAAATTCTGGATGCATATTGATAAAGAGGAGCAGGAGCGGCGGTTCCACGAGCGGGAAAACACACCGGCGAAACAGTGGAAGATCACCGATGAGGACTGGCGCAACCGTGCGAAATGGGATGAGTACGAAAAGGCAGTCGATGAAATGATCGTGCGGACTTCCACAGAAGACGCACCGTGGATCGTAGTAGAGGCAAATTCCAAATACTATGCCAGGATCAAAGTGCTGGAGACGGTAGTTGCGGCTCTGGAGGAACGGCTGATTTAGCTGGTTCAGGACGAAAAAAAGTGGGGCAGACCGAATGTTTCGGAATGCCCCTTTTAGCTTTTCAAATTTGACGGCTGGCATGGGACGAAACAGAGTTCGAATTAGTGGCGCCAAACCGGAAAAAGAAGTGTCAGGTCGGATTTGCCACGCGGATCCCATTGACGGCGACCTGGTCGTTGCACTCGATCACGATACAGGGAATGCCGTCGATCACCCTCGTTTCGATGAGGTCCGTGCGGGCGGGATTGACCTGGATCGTTACATCCGGAGTCTTCAACTCAAATTTTCGGACATTGGCAATGTTGTCTGCCATGAGTTTTTGTGTCTCGCCGATGCTCTCTGTAAATTTTTCTTCAAATACTTCAAGTTTTTCATCCGGGACACCACTTGTCGTCAGGAGCTTTTTGACATCTTCCCGGTCGAGTTCAAGCGGTTCCGGATTTTCTTTGTTCTCTGTGATCATTTCATTCAGATTGTCGTGGATATTTTTTACTACTTCATAATCGCATATATTTCCGAGGGATTCCTCCACGATCGTCTGAAACGTTTCTTTTTGTTCCTTTGCCGGAAGAGGAAGTGTGCACCCGAGAAGATCATAGGAGAAGTCGATGTCGCTGTCATCCGCATTTTTGGCATAATATAACAGGCTGTGGATATCGGTGTTGCGGTCGTTAAAGGCCGGGAATAAAAATCCGTTTTCCGGCGGCTGGACGAGCCAGTCACGGATGCAGTCCTCGATGCTGTTTTTTTCCGGATTGTAACAAAGCCCCGGTTTGGAAAGTTTGACCGGGCATATGCTGCACAGTATGAAATCATAGACATAATCCGAAGCGTCAAAATTTTCAATCCCATCTGCCGTAACGGACGGAATGTCATAAGCATCATGAATGAGGATGATAAAATAATTTCCGGTGTAATCATAGGTCTTGATGACCATATCATAAAATTGTTCGAGTAGTTCATTGTTTTCCAGTTTGCTCCGGAGAAGCTCCATCAGAAACTTTTGCCGCCCATCTTCTTTTGTTTCCTCCTCTACTGGAAATTCCATGTTCATCAGATTTTTTCCAAGCGTACCGGAAAGTGTTTTCCGAAAAAGATCGGAATACTTAAACATCTCTTCCTCCGGAAGGGAGAAAAATGCCTCCTTTAATTCCAGACGGCGGTTCTTTTCCGCATCCACATAACACCCGCAGATCCGGGTGATCCCATTGTCCTCTTTCTTTAATAATTTTTTGATTTCTGCAATTTCTGTCCGATTCATTGGTACCTCCCTATGTATCTGTTTTCGTGGTTTCGTTTTCTCTGTATTCATGAGGTCTGTTTTTTTAGTATAACACAGTTATGGTCTGTTTGACAGCAAAAAAATATATGTTTATAATACATATATGCAGAAATAGAAACGAGAGAGGATGATACTATGGGACTCAATGATACCCCTTCGGCAGACCGGCTTCATATCGGCTTTTTTGGCTGCCGCAATGCCGGAAAATCAAGCGTGGTAAATGCGATAACCGGGCAGGAACTGGCGGTCGTTTCGGATACACCGGGGACGACGACCGATCCGGTCATGAAAGCGATGGAACTTCTGCCATTAGGCCCGGTCATGATCATAGATACTCCCGGTTTTGATGATGTGGGGGAACTTGGAGAGCTCCGGGTGAAAAAGACGAAAACGATTTTAAACCGGACGGATCTTGCGATACTGGTAACAGATAGCACAAAGCCATTCAGCAATACGGACCGGCAGCTGATCTCTATTTTTCAGGAAAAAAATATTCCGTATCTAATCCTGAAAAACAAATCCGATCTTTTGGAGGAGATTCCGGAACCGGGAGAACAGGAGCAGTATGTCAGTGCTGTGACCAGAACGGGAATTGAGGAATGCAAAGAGACGATCGGAAAGATGATGGCAGTGGAGGAAATGAGACTGCGTATCGTGGGAGACCTGATCCGGCCATCGGATTTTGTCCTGCTTGTCGTCCCGATTGATGAGGCAGCGCCCAAAGGAAGACTGATCCTGCCGCAGCAGCAGACCATCCGTGATATTTTGGAGGCGGATGCCACGGCGATCGTTATAAAGGAAAATGAGATTCAAAAAACGTTAGAGACCCTTGGCAAGAAGCCCGCCCTTGTGATCACGGACAGCCAGGTGTTCCAAACCGTTTCAAAAGATGTGCCTCCGGATATCCCCCTGACCTCTTTTTCCATTTTGATGGCAAGATACAAGGGGTATCTGGAAACCGCAGTCCGGGGAGTAGAAGCAGTAGAACAGTTAAAAGAGGGCGACCGGATTCTTATTTCTGAGGGGTGTACGCACCACAGGCAGTGTAATGATATCGGCAGTGTAAAAATCCCCCGTTGGTTAAAACAGTATACCGGAAAGGAGCTTCAGATCGAACTGAGTTCCGGCAGGGAATTCCCGGAGGATCTGTCGCCATATTCCCTTGTGATCCATTGTGGGGGCTGCATGCTCAATGAGCGCGAGGTAAAGTACCGTATGAAATGTGCAGTGGATCAGAAGGTTCCATTTACAAATTATGGAATCATGATTGCCTATATGAAAGGGATTTTGGAACGGAGTATTGAAATCTTCAAGAAGTAATTTTTGTTTTTTCTTGACAAAGCGTTCCAACGATGTTATAGTTGTGAAAACTTAAAAATAAAGGAGAACGATGATGTTTGCGGATGTAAGATCAAATAACCTGGTCATGATTTCATCCCGAGACCTGATGTCCCACATGATTCTTGTCATGGTGGAAGAAGCAGGTCTGGTCAGCGTGCCACAGACATCCGTTCAAACGTGATCCTTTATTTTTCTTTGATATTAAATTGTGAATGATAAGGCGAATCAGGAAACAGATGTCTGGATAAGATCCGGTGTCTGTTTTCTTTTTTGTATAAAATTTTAGGAGAGGATGTGACAGGAGATGGACTACAAACAAAAGGTGATTCAAGCTTATGCAGGTGGCGGAGAAGTAAACCGGGCCGAAAAGGCAGGGGAATATGGCATGGAATTTATGTATACGAAAAAAGTGCTGGATCCCTATATTGGAAAAGACAAAAAAGTCATTGAGATCGGATGTGGAGGCGGTTATTATGGCATGCACTATGGACCTTCGTGCATGGAGTATCATGGTGTGGATCTATCCCCTGTGAATATTGACATATTTCGCGAGAGGATCCGGAAAGCCGGTTATGAAAACATGCAGGCGCATACCGGGGATGCGACAGATCTGGAACAGATCCGGGATGAAAGCTATGATGTGGTCCTCTGTCTCGGCCCGATGTATCATCTGAACCGGGAAGACCGCAAAAAATGTATTTCCGAATGCCACAGGATCTGCCGGGAAAATGGGATCGTCGTATTCGCTTTTATCAATAAGACCGGAGTGATCGCCAAATTTGCTCCTGCTGTTGGTGTTGGATGGGATAACGTACTCACTCCAACGATTGAAGACTGTGTATTAAAACGGGGAACCGATGATGTACATACCGATATTTTTTATTATACGATGCCGGAAGAGATGCTGCAGGATACGGCAGAGAGAGGGCTTTCCAAAGTCAGGATGGCCGGAGTGGATTTTCTCATAGAAGATTATAGAATTGAGGAATTCACAGAAGAACAGCGGCGGATCTGGTTTTATTATGCGGATCTTGTCGCCGGAAGCGAATATGCCACAGCATTAAGTAACCATGCATTGCTTGTATGCCGGAAGGAGGAAACGTCAGGGAAGATATAAAAATATTTCCAAATATAAAAATCCCCTGCAGCAGCCAGAATCTGCCAAATCTTGTAAAACAGATCCTGACTGCCGCAGGGGATTTTCTGTCATTAGCACCATTAAGCCAGGCCGGCCCGATCGTATCCCGGACCAGATCACCATGAATTAGTGGATGGAAATAGCGTCTACCGGACAACCGTCTCTGGCTGTCTTTGCGTCCTCCTCACACTCGGGTGGAATCTCATCGACCTGCGAGGTCGCTTTTCCGTCATCATTAAAAGTAAAAACAGTTTCACATGTACCGACACACAGACCACATGCAATGCATGTATCTTCATCTACTACGGCTTTCATAGAGTTTGTTGTCTCCTTCCTTTTGTCCGGGAACGGATATGTCCCGTATTCTTTTTAAAGGAAAGTATATCCAACTGTCCGGAAAATATTCAGTCGTCCTCTTCAATGACATGGATCTCCAGAAAATCAAAATCAATCCCATCGATAAAATTATCACTTGTAAAACGGGTCTTGTCGATCCGTTTGAATTCCGAAATATTGTGATCCAGCCAGATTGGTTTGGATAAGTCGAATTCATAGCAGATCTCATCGATCGCCAGAAATACTTTTTTGGTCCGGTTTAAATCTGTTTTATTATTTTCCACGACCATATCCCGTAGCATTTTATTGTCTTTAAATTCTTTCGCCCAAAGTCGAAACATAGATCCGCCTCATTTCATATTCGTGTGTGTACAAGGTCTGGTATATGTTTGTCCACACCGTTCTGGAATGATTATACTTTGGTACACTGAAAAAGTAAAGAATTATTTGACTTTACATGTGTTTTCTTATAAAATTAAAATGTATGTGTATTTCGTGACATCGGGGATGAAAAGGAGACCGTGTACTATGTTAGAACAGGAACTTAATACATCGCTTCTAAATCACATTCAGATACCAATAGATGAAGCTCATGTATTTGTAGATCAGGAGAAAAATTTTAGGAAAATGATGATGATGTACAGCTGTGCGATCAAAGAGGTGAAGACAAAGCTTCAGGTGTTAAATGATGAATTGTCGATCACGAGACAGCGAAATCCCATTGAATTTATAAAATCAAGAATCAAGCAGCCGATGAGCATTGCCACCAAATTAAAACGGAAAGGATATCCGATCACGGTGGAATCGGCGATGGAGAACTTATCGGATGTGGCGGGAGTCAGGGTGATCTGCGCCTTTATTGATGATATATATAAAATAGCGGATATGCTCAATGCACAGGATGATATTGAGCTCATCAAGCGGAAGGATTATATAAAAAATCCAAAGATGAACGGATACCGGAGTCTTCATCTGATCGTTGAGGTTCCCGTGTTTTTTTCTGACCATAAGGAACAGATGCGGGTCGAGGTACAGATCCGGACGATCGCAATGGACTTCTGGGCGAGTCTCGAACATGAGCTCAAATATAAAAGAGATATTGATGATGCTGAAAACATTATGTACGAACTCCGGGCGTGTGCAGATGTGATAAACCGTACCGATTATCATATGCAGTCGCTCAGAGACCGGATCGTGGAGAATTCTTAGAACCTATCATTTGACAGATGATTTAAAAATATAGAGAAACGATAAGTGCCACCGGGCAGGAATGGAGGAAATAATGGGAAAGCGAATTGACGGAAAAGCAATTTCACAGATGGTAAAGGATGAATTAAAGGAGCGTGTAAAAAAGGAAAATATAGACGCCTGTCTGGCGGTAATCCAGGTCGGGAACGATCCGGCGTCCACCGTATATGTGGGAAATAAGAAAAAGGCGTGTGAGTATATTGGCATCCGTTCTCTTTCCTATGAACTGCCAGAAGAGACAAAGGAAGAAGAACTGCTGGAGTTGATTGGTGAACTGAATGGGAGAGCCGATGTGGATGGGATTCTGGTGCAGCTTCCCCTTCCTTCCCATATGGATGAGGACAAAGTGATAAAAACCATTTCTCCACAAAAAGATGTGGATGGTTTTCATCCGCAGAGTGTCGGTGCTCTCAGCATCGGGCAGCCGGGCTTTGTGTCATGTACTCCGGCCGGCGTTATTCAGCTTCTGAAACGTTCCGGGGTAGAGATTGAGGGAAAAGAGTGTGTGATCGTAGGGAGAAGCAATATCGTGGGAAAACCGATGGCGTTCCTTATGCTTCGTGAAAATGCGACGGTGACGGTCTGCCATTCACGGACAAAAGATTTAAAAGAAGTGACAAAGCGTGCCGATATCCTTATCGTAGCGATCGGGAAACCAAAATTTATCACAAAAGATTATGTAAAAGAAGGCGCTGTGGTCATTGACGTTGGAATCCACAGAGGCAGTGATAATAAATTGTGCGGAGACGTTGATTTCGATGAGGTAGAGCCGGTCACATCCGCGATCACTCCGGTTCCGGGCGGTGTCGGCCCGATGACGATCGCAATGCTTATGAACAACTGTGTCGAGGCGAAAGGACTGCAATAAATGATGAAACTGTATTTTGTTTCTCTTGGATGCGACAAAAATCTGGTGGACAGCGAGAAAATGCTTGCCATACTTGATCATGAGGGATATGTACTCACCGATGAACCGCAGCAGGCGGATATCATTATCGTTAATACGTGTGCTTTTATCCATGATGCGAAGCAGGAGAGTATCGAGACCCTTCTTGAACTGGCACAATATAAAAAGAGTGGAAACTGTAAAGTTCTTATTGCGGCAGGGTGTCTTGCTGAGAGATACCGGGAAGAGATCCTGAAAGAGATGCCGGAACTCGATGGCATCATCGGGACGACGGCCTATGACGCAGTTTCTGAGGTGGTTCGTCAGGCGATGCAGGGAGAAAAACCTGTGACGACGAAGGAGCTTTCGTATCTTCCTTCCCGGCTTACCGAGCGGCATCTGTCTGGCGGCAGTCATGTGGCGTATTTAAAAATCAGCGAGGGGTGCAATAAAAATTGCTCATACTGCATTATCCCATCCATGCGTGGGAGATACCGCAGTGTGCCGATGGAGGAACTGGTCGAGGAAACCGTCCGTCTCAGTGCAAAAGGGGTTAAGGAAGTTATATTAGTCGCCCAGGAGACTACGCTTTATGGAGTGGATCTGTATGGAGAGAAAAAACTTCCGGAACTTTTGACAAGGCTCTCCCAGATTGAAGATGTGGAATGGCTGCGCATTTTATATTGTTATCCGGAGGAGATCACAGAAGAACTTGCCAAAGTGATCTGTGAAAATAAAAAGATCTGTAATTATCTCGATATTCCGATCCAGCATTGCAATGATGCAATTTTGAAAAAAATGGGAAGACTTACAAATAAACAGCAGCTGTGTGAAAAGATCCAAATGCTCCGGGAACAGATTCCGGGCGTCGCACTCCGGACGACATTGATCAGCGGCTTTCCCGGAGAAACAAAAGAACAGCACGAAGAGTGCATTGAATTTGTAAAAGAGATGAAATTTGACCGCCTTGGCGTTTTCCCGTATTCTCCGGAGGAGGGAACGAAAGCGGCGGAATTTGACGGACAGATCGAGGATGAGTGTAAGAGGGAGCGGGCGGATGCGATCATGCAGGTCCAGCAGCAGGTTGTTTTCGATCAGAATGACCGTATGACAGGGAAGAAGATCATGGTCATCGTCGACGGTTATATGCCGGATGAGGATGTGTATGTGGCGAGGACTTACCGGGATGCACCGGATGTCGACGGCTGTGTGTTTTTTCACGCACCGTTTGAGATCTTATCCGGGACATTTGTAAAACTTGTGGTGACAGATGCGATGGGATATGATCTGATGGGAGAATTGTATGATGAGGAGGATTAGACGATGAATGTGCCAAACAGACTGACGATACTCAGAGTTATCATGATTCCGGTATTGATCGTATTCATGATCTGGAAATCATTTCCATACTCGGATATTATTGCGGCCACAGTATTCATACTCGCCTGTATCACGGATTTTTTCGACGGATATATTGCGAGAAAATGTAATCTTGTTACGACTTTTGGCAAATTTATGGATCCCTTGGCGGATAAGATCCTTGTCTGTTCAGCGATGATTTGTTTTGTGGCAGATCCGGACTGCCCGATGCCGGTCTGGGTAGTTATCGTGATTATCGGAAGGGAATTTATCATCAGCGGTTTCCGGCTTGTGGCAGCGGAAAAAGGCATCGTGATCGCAGCAAGCTACTGGGCAAAGGTAAAAACAACGGTGCAGATGATCATGGCCATCGTCCTGATCTTTAATTTTCAGAACCCGGTCTTTGAAGTGATCGAGCAGGTATTGATCTATGCGGCGCTGGTTCTGACTGTTATTTCTCTCTTTGATTATATTTATAAAAACCGGGATGTATTAAAAGATGTATCCTGAGAAAAATGGAGGAATATCCTATGGAGAGCCTGGAACAATGGCTTGTCAAAGAATTGACAAAAAGGCATGCTAGCATTACAACAGCAGAGTCGTGTACCGGTGGACTTGTGTCAGCGGCCATCGTGAATGTGGGTGGCGCATCCGAAGTTTTCGGACAGAGTTTTGTCACCTACTCCAATGAAGCGAAGAAAAAACTGCTCGGTGTGAGGGAAGAGACGCTTGAACGTGTCGGCGCCGTGAGCAGGGAGACAGCAGAAGAGATGGCATGCGGTGCGGCGAAAGCAGCCGATGCTGAAATTGCCCTCAGCGTCACAGGAATTGCCGGCCCGGATGGAGGAACACCGGAAAAACCGGTGGGTCTCGTTTATATCGGGTGCTATTGTTTCGGGGAGACAACTGTAGAACGTCATGTTTTCCAGGGAGACCGGCAAGCCGTGCGGGATGCTTCTGTACAGGCGGCACTGGCTCTTGCTAAAAAATGCCTGAAGGAGTGACCTTTTTGAAAAGATATATATTATACCTGTCAGCTTTCTTTATGGTTCTTTGTCTTACGGCGGGATGTAGTTTCCTGAATGATCCAGAGGACGATATGGAGTTGACACAGGAAGATATGGAGTTGGCAGAGCACTCGGAGATACCGGCGGTATCCGGAAGCGGCGTGAGCGGAATACAGACATTGTCTGTCTATACGGTGGACGGTGTCAATGAACAGCTTGTCCCATTAAAGATTCCGGTGGATACAAGTAATAGGGTTACCCCCGCTTTTATCATCAATGAGGTTGTGGGAAATATTGACGAAAAGGTAGAGATTACGGAGATTGAAGAAGAAAAATCCCGTATTTATATCACATTTAACAGTGAGTATGCGCCGGTTAAAAAGTGCTCAAAAAAGTTTGAGACACTGATCTTAGATTGTATTTCGAATAGTATTCTTGACAATATTTCATATATTAATGAGGTGGTGTTCCGGGCAGGAGATGGTGCTTATCAGTCCGGTAATTTTGTGTTTGGGGAGGAAGAGGTCTATAGTTCCAAGTGAAAAAGTGCTGGCAATAAAAAGGGGCTTTTGAAGCCCGAATCCTAATTTAATTAAGAAAAATGAGGCTAAAAATGAACAAGTATGATATACTGGTGATCGGAGCCGGGGCAGCCGGTATGATGGCCGCTGTTTCTGCAGGAGAGGCCGGTGCAAAGGTATGTATTGCAGAGCGGAATGAAAAACCCGGTAAAAAAATTTATATCACGGGAAAAGGACGGTGTAATATCACGAATGCCTGTGATACGGAAGATTTATTTCAGAATGTGATTTCAAACCGGAAATTTTTGTACAGCAGTTTTTATTCTTTTACAAATTTTGATGTGATCGATTTTTTTGAGAAACGGGGACCAGGGATCAAGATCGAGCGGGGCAACCGGGTCTTTCCCAAATCGGACAAATCTTCCGATGTTATAAAAACACTTCAGAAAGAGTGTGAGAAAAACGGAGTGGAGTTTTTATTCCACAGCAGAGTAAAAGAAATTCTTATAAAGGAAGATCAGGCAGTCGGTGTGAAGCTTGAAAATGGAAAAGAACTTCTGGCACAAAAAATCATTGTAACGACCGGAGGCATGTCTTATCAAAGTACCGGTTCAGACGGAGATGGCTTTCGGTTTGCGAAAAAGACCGGCCATGCAATCACTTCGTGTAAACCGGCACTTGTGCCGATGAACCTTCACAGCAGCGATCCCGCACAGATGCAGGGATTGTCAATGAAAAATGTAGAAATGTCCTTTTATATCCGGAAAGAAAATGGCAAAGAAAAGGAACTGTACCGTGAATTTGGTGAAATGATGTTTACCCATTTCGGGATCACCGGGCCGATCGTTCTGTCCGCGTCCTGTTATATCGGGGAAGAACTCTCTGTCAGGCCGGTTTTTGCCAGGCTCGACTGCAAGCCGGCTCTTTCCAAAGAAAAACTTCACAAACGGATCGTGCGCGATTTTGAGACAGCGCCGAATGCCAGCCTGAAAAATGCCATGGGCGGCCTTCTTCCCAAAAGTATGATACCGGTCATTCTTAAGATGGCAGAGGCGGATGGGGATAAACCGGTAAATCAGGTTACAAGGGAAGAACGGGAGCAGCTTGTAGATACGATGAAAGGAATGGTTTTTCAAATCGATTCCCTGCGGGGCTGGAATGAGGCGGTCATCACAGCGGGCGGTGTGAGTGTAAAAGATATCAATCCTTCCACGATGGAGAGTAAATGTATAAAGAATCTGTATTTTGCCGGCGAGGTACTGGATGTACACGCCCTCACCGGAGGATTCAACCTGCAGATCGCATGGTCTACCGGCTATCTGGCTGGACAGAGTGCAGCGCAGGGAGTGCTTTCCGTGAAAAACTAAAATCAAGAGAATCGAGGTAAAAAAGATGAACATAGCTATTGATGGACCTGCCGGGGCAGGAAAGAGTTCAATCGCCAAACTGGTTGCAAAGAAACTGTCATTTGTTTATATTGATACCGGGGCGATGTACCGGACTATGGCGCTCTATTTTATAAAGAATGGCATTGATACAAAGGAAGAAGAAGCTGTATCGGCCCATTGTGATGAAATCGGGATAACGATCACCTATGAAAACGGAAGCCAGCAGATTTTTCTGAATGGGGAAAATGTATCCACGGAAATACGGAACGAACAGGTCGGCAATCAGGCTTCTGTCGTTGCCGCTTATGGATGTGTCCGGGAAAAACTCGTGGCGCTCCAGAGAGAGATGGCTGCCAGCTCGGACGTCATTATGGATGGCCGGGATATCGGAACGGTCGTACTTCCGGATGCCGATGTCAAGATCTATCTCACAGCAAGTTCTGCAGTGCGGGCGCAGAGAAGATATAAAGAGTTGAAAGAAAAAGGTGTGGAATGTGATCTGAACAAGATTGAGGAAGATATCATACTCCGGGATAAGCAGGATATGAGCCGGGAAATCTCTCCGTTAAAACAGGCAGAGGATGCTATACTGTTAGATTCCTCAGATATGGGGATCGATGAGGTGGTAGAGAAGATTCTTTCGATCGTAAAAAAAGGCTGATTGAGAAATGAAATTCTTTTAAATTTGTCTGTCTGGAAAGGAGGTTCACTGCGTGAGCAAAAAAACGAGGAATGTAACGCTGGCAAAAACGGCAGGATTCTGTTTTGGGGTCGAACGTGCAGTGGACATGGCTTACCGTGAGGCAGAAGGGGACAAAAAAGTAGTTACGCTCGGCCCGATCATACACAATGAGGAAGTTGTAGCGGATCTGGAAAAAAAAGGAGTAGCTGTCGTTGATGAAACCGTCCTGCAGCCAGATGGCGCCGATCTGTCCGGGACGACGGTAGTCATCCGTTCCCACGGCGTATCGGAACAGGTATATGAATGTTTGAAAGAGAAAAACTGCAAGATCGTGGACGCCACCTGTCCTTTTGTGAAGAAAATACATGATACCGTCCGGAAATATGCCAGTGAGGGATACGATATCCTGATCATAGGAAGCAAGAAGCATCCGGAGGTGCAGGGAATCCTTGGCTGGTGTCTCGGGAAAGGGCAGGCGATGGAAACAGAGGCCGAAATCCAGGCGTTTGAACCTGAAAATCCTGAAAAAAAAGTGTGTGTGGTAGCACAGACGACATTTAATTACAAAAAATTTAAAGATTTAGTTGAAATTATTTCAAAAAAAGGTTATGATATAATTGCTGTGAATACTATATGCAATGCTACAGCAGAGAGACAGAAGGAAGCAAAAGAACTTGCTTCCGTTTCGGATGCTATGATTGTTATAGGCGGGAGGAACAGTTCAAATTCCAGAAAGTTATTTGAGATCAGTAAAAATCAGTGTGAGAACACTTATTTTATACAAACATTGGAAGATCTGGATATGAAGAGGATCCAGTTTTCTGAAAGCCTAGGTATTACTGCGGGGGCATCCACCCCAAAAAACATTATTCAGGAGGTTCTAGAGGCATGTCAGAAGAGAGAAGTTTTGGAGAATTATTAGAGGAATCATTAGTAACAATCCATAATAATGAGGTTGTAGAAGGGACAGTTATCGGCGTTAAGGATAGTGAAATTATCTTAAACATTGGATATAAAGCAGACGGCATATTAACAAAGAATGAATATAGTAACAATCCGGATGTTGACCTGACAAAAGAAGTCAACGTAGATGATAAACTCACTGTCAAAGTACTGAAAGTAAACGACGGCGAGGGTCAGGTTCTTCTTACTTACAAAAGATTACAGCAGGATAAGATGAATAAAGTCTTTGAAGAGGCGATGGAGAATCATGAAGTTCTAAAAGGTACAGTAGTTACTGCATTAAAGGGCGGTCTGAGTGTAAACTATGGCGAGGGAAGAGTATTTATCCCGGCAAGCCTTGTTTCTGACGTGTATGAAAAAGACTTATCTAAATATGCAGGTCAGGAGATTGAGTTCGTCCTTACGGAAGTGAACCCACGCAAGAGAAGGATCATCGGTGATCGCAGACAGTTGATCACAGCGCAGAAAAAGGAAATGCAGGAAGCATTGTTTGCACGGATCGAAGTTGGTATGATGGTTGAAGGTACAGTGAAAAACCTTACAGATTTCGGCGCTTTTATTGATCTCGGTGGTGCAGACGGGCTGTTACATATCTCTGAGATGAGTTGGGGACGTGTAGACGATCCGAAGAAACTCTTTAAAGTAGGCGATGAGGTATCTGTCATGATCAAAGATATTTCAGATACAAAAATTGCCCTTACGATGAAGCTGGATTCCAACAATCCATGGAAAAATGCGGCAGAAAAATATGCAAAGGGAACGGTTGTTACTGGCAAAGTTGCCCGTATGACAGATTTTGGTGCATTTGTTGAACTGGAAGAGGGAATCGATGCGCTCCTGCATGTGTCGCAGATTTCGATCGAACATGTAGAGAAACCTTCCGATGTGTTGAAAGCAGGTCAGGAGATTACTGCCAAGATTGTAGATTTCAACGAGGAAGGAAAGAAGATCAGTCTTAGCATTAAAGCTTTGGAAATCGAAAATCAGAAGGAGACAGCAGAGGAAGAAGAGTCGGAAACTGTGGAAGCAGACGCACCGGAAGAGGTGGAAGAAACTGTGGACGCAGAAGAGGTGGAAACTTCCGTGGCAGAGGATGCGGAATAAGTCCTCTGACATAACTGCCGTGGTGTGTGATCTATGTTAAATAATTATGAAAGTTTTAAAAAAGAGTTTTTTGGTCTTTCCAAGATCGATCTGAATGCTTATAAAGAGAATCAGATGAAACGAAGGATCGACAACTTCATTTCCAAGAATAAATGTCACGGATACGATGATTTTTTTGAACGTATCCGAAAAGAAAGTGACATCTATAACCGCTTCATTACTTATCTGACGATAAATGTTTCGGAATTTTACCGGAATCCAGAGCAGTGGCATACTTTGGAAAAGGATGTTGTTCCTCATCTTCTAAAAATTTCGGACAGAAAGATCCGTATATGGAGCGCTGCCTGTTCGACCGGGGATGAACCGTATACTCTGGCGATGGTTCTCGGTGATTTTGTCCCTCTGAGTAAGGTTGAGATCATTGCTACCGATCTTGACAAAGAGGTTTTATCGAAGGCAAAGCAGGGGGTATATAACGAGAAAAGTGTCCGGGGTCTTCCCGACCGGTATCTTAAGGAATATTTCAAAAAGGATGAGAGTGGGTTATACGAGGTGTCAAATACGCTCAAATACTGTATTACGTTTAAAGAGCATAACCTGCTGAAAGATCCTTACCCGAAGGATATGGATCTGATCGTCTGCAGAAATGTCATGATCTATTTTACAGAAGAGGCGAAGGATGGTATATACAAGAACTTTGTCCGGTCATTAAAAAAGGATGGTGTCCTTTTTGTGGGAAGCACAGAACAGATCATCGGTGCAGACCGCTATGGCCTGGAATCCGTTCAGTCATTTTTTTATAAAAAACGATGAATCAGATAAGCCACTCGAACAATCGGGTGGCTTTAAATAAGATTGCGCAAAGGATCATGCGCAGAAATGAGGTAAAACATGGAAAAAGTTATTGTTGCCCTGGATGCCATGGGCGGAGATTATGCTCCTGCAGAGACTGTAAAAGGGGCGGTCAATGCAGTGAATTCAAGTGATGAGATCAAGGTGATCCTTGTGGGGAAAGAAAACCAGATCAAGGAGGAACTTGCGAAATATGAATACGATAAAAATGAGATAGAGATTGTAAATGCAACGGAGATCATTGATATGGGCGATGTTCCGACGTCAGCGATCAAGGATAAAAAAGATTCCTCTCTCGTAGTGGCGATGAAGCTGGTCCGGGAAGGCCGGGCAGACGCCGTTGTATCTGCGGGCAGTACCGGGGCGATCCTTGTGGGCGGACAGCTTGTAGTCGGCCGCTTAAAGGGAATCAAACGGCCGCCGCTTGCGCCATTTATACCGACAACAAAAGGATTTTCCCTGTTGATCGACTGTGGCGCCAATGTGGATGCAAGACCGGAGCATCTCGTGCAGTTTGCCCGGATGGGGTCAATTTACTTTGAAAATGTGATGGGAAAGAAAAATCCGACAGTCGGACTTTTAAATATCGGGACGGAGGAGGAGAAGGGCAACCAGCTTGTAAAAGATACGAAGCCATTATTAAAAGAATGTTCCGATATCAATTATATAGGGAGTATTGAATCCCGGGAAATCGTAAAGGGGGCAGCGGATGTCATTGTCTGTGAGGCATTTGTAGGAAATATCGTACTCAAATTTTTTGAGGGATTGGCGCTTACGCTGTTTGACAGTCTCAAACAGGGACTTTTGTCAAGCCTTCGTACGAAGATTGGTACAATACTCATCAAACCGGCCTTGAAGGGATTAAAGAAACAGTTTGATACGAGCAGTCAGGGCGGGGCCCCGCTTCTTGGACTGAAAGGGCTTGTCGTGAAAGCTCATGGAAACTCTTCTGCAAAGGAGATTGAAATTGCGATCAAACAGTGTATCTCTTTTAAGAAGCAAGGGATCAATGAAAAAATAAAAGAAAGTATATGTGAATGATTATGAGAGGTTTATCAGAATTTCAGGCAGTGATCGGGTACACATTTAAAGATGTCCGTTATCTGGAAACAGCACTCACGCACAGTTCCTTTGCGAACGAGAAACACTGGCCATATAAAAAGAACAATGAGCGCCTTGAGTTTCTCGGTGATGCGGTATTAGAACTGGTGAGCAGTGATTTTATTTTTCACGAGCACAGTTCGGATATGGAAGGCGACATGACAAAGCTGCGGGCAAGTCTTGTATGTGAACGGAGCCTTGCAGATTCCGCAAGACAGATCGGGATCGGAACCGTGATCCGTCTTGGGAAAGGAGAATTTTCCACAGGGGGGAATGAGAGGGATTCGATTCTGTCCGATGCATTTGAAGCGGTGATCGGAGCCATTTATCTGGACGGGGGCATTGAACATGCGGCGGCGTTTATCCGGCAGTTTGTGCTTTCGGATATCGAACATAAAAAACTGTTTTATGACAGCAAGACAACGCTGCAGGAGGTCATCCAGGAACGTGGGGAGAACACGATCTTGTACGAACTGGTCTCAGAGACAGGCCCGGATCATGCCAAAGTATTTGAGGTGAATTGCCGCCTTGCCGGCGAGATCATTGGGAGCGGCAAAGGAAAGTCCAAAAAGGCCGCCGAGCAGAATGCCGCCTATGAGGCATTATTAAGATTAAAAAAATGAATGGAGTTTGTTTATGTACCTGAAAAGTATAGAAGTGCATGGTTTTAAATCCTTTGCAAATAAATTAGTATTTGAGTTCCATAATGGTATAACGGGTATCGTCGGGCCAAATGGAAGCGGAAAAAGCAATGTGGCGGATGCCGTGAGATGGGTGCTCGGCGAACAGAGTGCCAGACAACTCCGGGGATCCAGTATGCAGGATGTCATCTTCGCAGGAACGGAACTTCGGAAACCACAGAGTTATGCTTATGTTGCACTTACTATCACCAATGAAGATCATAAACTGAATGTACCATATGAGGAAGTGCAGGTAGCAAGACGGGTCTACCGTTCCGGTGAGAGCGAATACCTTTTAAATGGGACGACATGCCGCCTGAAAGATGTTCAGGAGCTTTTTTTTGATACCGGTATCGGGAAAGAAGGATATTCGATCATCGGACAGGGGCAGATCGACAAGATCCTCAGTGGAAAACCGGAAGAACGGCGTGAACTTTTTGACGAGGCTGCCGGCATCGTCAAGTTTAAGAAACGAAAGGCGACGGCGGAGAAAAATCTGGAGGCAGAAGGACAAAACCTTCTCCGTGTCAATGATATCCTCACCGAACTCGAAAAACAGGTCGGGCCGCTTGAAGAACAGTCAAAAAAAGCCAGGGAATACCTCCGTCTGAAAGAGGAATTGAAAAATTATGAAATTTCTTTATTTATTCAGGATCATGATAGTTTTCAGGGAGAACTGACCGAGACAAAGACCAATATATCCAATGCGGAAGAAGAACTGGCGGAGGTCAAGAAAAGGCAGGAGAGTACAAAGTCTGAATTTGAGAGGGTACAGGGCCAGATTCAGGAATTTGATGAAATCCTTGAACAAAAAAAAGAAAAATGTAACCGAGATCGTCTGACGATGACGAAACTGGAGGGTGAAATCCGGATCGCCAAAGAAAAGATTGCTTCTCTTTCCCACGGAAAGGAATATTATGCGGAGCGCATGGAAAGTATCCAATCGGGGATCGATGAGGCCGAAAAGGAAAAAGAAGGCTATCTCGCAAGCCAGAGAGAATTTTCGGAAACACTCGCTGCCATGCAGAAAAACGAAACGGAAAGCCAGAAAGAAGCAGACGATCTCACTGAGGCGATCGCACAGATGGAAGAAGGAATCGCTACACAGAATGACCGGATGCTGTCTGCGATGAACCGGACATCTGAAATCAGTGTTGAACACCAGAAGCTGGAATCCATGATGGAACAAAATGCGATACGGAAAGCGGAGTTAAATCAGAGGATTCTGTCAAATAAAAGCCAGGTATCTACAGCTGTAGAAGAAATGCAGCGCGAAGAAAAGGTATTGAATGAGATCCGGAGTTCACTGGATGAGGAGTACATAAAGAGAAAAGAATTCCAGAAAAAGGCACAGGAGTGCTATGACGCGATAAAAGAACTCCAGAGACAGATGGAAGAGAAACAGCGGGAGTACCATATGAAATCTTCCCGGCTCGCCACTGTAAAAAACATGACGGAGCGGTACGACGGATATGGACAGAGCATCCGTCGTGTGATGGAGCAGAAAAAGGAATATCCGGGTATCGTCGGTGTCGTGGCAGATATCATTCATGTGGATAAAAAATATGAGACAGCTGTAGAAACAGCACTCGGCGGAAGCATACAAAACATCGTCACAGAGGATGAAAACACAGCGAAAGAAATGATCGGTTTTCTGAAAAAAAACCGGTATGGACGTGCGACCTTTCTTCCGTTGACGACAGTTTCTGCCCAGTCAGGAAGGATCAAAACGGATGTATTTTCAGAAAAGGGTGTGATCGGCTGTGTGTCGGAACTCGTCCAGAAAGACCACCGTTTCGACGGCCTCATCGAATATCTTCTCGGACGTTTTGTGCTTGTGGATACGATCGACAATGCGATCGCTCTCGGAAGAAAATATAAACATACGTTACGGATTGTGACATTAGATGGCGAACTCTTTAACCCGGGAGGTTCTATGTCCGGAGGCGCCTATAAAAATAGCAGCAATCTTTTGGGAAGAAGGCGTGAGGTAGAAAAACTGGAGGAGGAGATCGAGAAACTCCGCACCTCCATGGACAAGCTCAGGAATAAGATCCGGAAACTGGAGCAGGATGTCGCTAAGGCAGAAGAGAGGGCGAAAGAAAAAGCAGTTCTTTTAAAAGAACTGGAATTAAAGGAAAATACGGCAAATATCAAATACGAACAGGCTGTCTCGGTAAAAGAACAAAAAGAGGCAGAGTTTAATGCAATCGTAAATGATGGAAAAGAACTGGAAAACCAAAGAAATATACTGACCGATACGATCTCCCGGATCAATGAGCAGCTGGATGAGAGCCAGAAAGAAAATGAAGATGCGAAAGATACGTTAGAGAAGACATCCGAAGAGATGGAGGCGGCAAAAGAGAAGCTTACAACAACACAGGAAAAGCTGGCTGATCTTCGTCTGGAAATCTCGTCTTTCACCCAGAAGAACAGCTTTTTGATGGAAAATCTCGAAAAGACAGAAAGCCGTCTGGCTGAACTGGGTGAGGAATACAAAGCCCTTCAGGACGAACAAAACAGTTCGGATTCCCAGGTAGAAGAGATGAATGAATCCATTTCTGAGTTTGAGAAACGGATCGAACTGTGCAAACAGGAAATCGCTGAACTGGAAAAAGAGATCAGTGAATCCACCGAAAAAAAAGAAGAGCTTATGGTCTCACAGAAAGATTTCTTTGATAAGCGAAACGAGATGATGGAGCAGATCGGGGAACTGGATAAAGAGTGTTTCCGTCTCAGTTCAAGAAAAGAGAAACTGGAAGAACTTCTCGAGAATTGTATCAATTACATGTGGACGGAGTATGAGATTACGTATCACAATGCAAAAGAAATCGTGACGGAATCCGATATTACATATACGAGGATCAAAAGCCTTGTAAATACGACGAAGAGTAACATCCGCGCACTTGGTGATGTCAATGTCAATGCCATCGAGGATTATAAAAATGTGAGCGAGCGCTATGAGCTCTTAAAGACACAGCATGACGATCTGATCGAATCGGAGGAGGCCCTGAAACAGATCATCGCCGATCTGGACGAAGAGATGCGCCTTCAGTTTAATGAGAAATTTGCACAGATCAAAATACAATTTAACAAAGTGTTCCGTGAACTGTTTGGAGGCGGAAAGGGAACGTTAGAATTAGTGGAAGAAGAGGATGTGCTGGAGGCAGGGATCCGCATCATTGCGCAGCCGCCGGGAAAGAAACTGCAGAACATGATGCAGCTTTCCGGTGGAGAAAAAGCGCTCACTGCCATTTCGCTCTTATTTGCGATCCAGAACCTGAAACCTTCACCGTTTTGTCTTCTGGATGAGATCGAGGCGGCACTTGACGATTCGAACGTAAAGAGGTATGCTAAATATCTGCATAAGCTGACGAAAAACACACAGTTTATCGTGATCACCCACAGACAGGGAACGATGTCAGCGGCAGATGCGCTCTACGGAATTACGATGCAGGAGAAGGGGATTTCCACTCTCGTGTCCGTAAAACTGATCGAAGAGCAGCTAAAAGAGGAAGAAAAGAAGAAGGAGCAAGAAAATAAATGAGTGAAAAAAAAGGCTTTTTCAGCAAATTAAAAAGCGGCCTGAGTAAGACCCGCACCAGTTTTTCCTCCGGGATCAATTCTATTTTTTCCGGATTTTCGGAAATCGATGATGATTTTTATGAGGAGCTGGAGGAGCAGTTGGTGATGGCTGATATCGGCGTGGAAAATTCCATGCGGATCATCGAAGAACTGCAGAGCAGGGTAAAAGAAGAAAAAATAAAAGAGGCAGCGCAGTGCCGGACGATCCTTATGGATACGATCAAAGAGCAGATGAAAGTACATGAGGATGCGTATGATTTTGAGCATAAAAAGTCCGTCGTTCTTTTTATCGGGGTAAATGGCGTTGGCAAGACTACAAGTGTAGGAAAACTGGCCGGCCAGTTGAAAAACGATGGAAAAAAAGTTCTTCTGGCGGCGGCGGATACATTTCGTGCCGGGGCGATCGACCAGTTAAAGGAGTGGTCTTCGCGCGCCGGTGTGGATATCATCGCAGGACAGGAGGGCGCTGATCCGGCGGCGATCGTATATGATGCGGTGGCGGCGGCAAAGGCGAGAAAGACCGATGTACTTTTATGCGATACAGCGGGACGACTCCACAACAAAAAGAACCTGATGGCAGAGCTTCATAAGATTTATAAGATCATTGAAAACGAGTATTCTGACGCCCATCTGGAGACATTCATCGTCGTCGATGGGACGACCGGGCAGAATGCCCTTGTCCAGGCAAAGCAGTTTAGTGAGGTGGCAGATATTACCGGCGTCGTTCTCACAAAATTAGACGGTACGGCGAAGGGCGGTATCGCGATCGCGATCCAGTCCGAATTAAAGATTCCGGTCAAATATATCGGAATCGGTGAACAGCTTGATGATTTACAAAAATTTGATGCAGACGCTTTTGTAGATGCACTTTTTGATATAACAGAACCCCAGGATTCTTGAAAGAAAGGCAGATGACAGTAAAAATGATGACATTAGAGAAATTTGAAGAGGCGAGTGACCGGGTAAAGGAGGTCATTCTTCCGACCAATCTGATTTACAGCGAGTATTACAGCGCGCAGACCGGCGCCAAAGTATATCTGAAACCGGAAAATATGCAGTATACCGGCGCCTATAAGGTACGAGGCGCCTATTATAAGATCAGTACTCTTTCGGAGGAAGAAAGAGAGAAGGGGCTGATCACCGCATCTGCCGGAAACCATGCACAGGGGGTCGCTTATGCGGCTAAGTTATTTGGCGTTAAGGCAGTCATCGTCATGCCGGATACGACGCCACTGATCAAAGTAAACCGCACGAAAAGTTATGGCGCAGAGGTGATCTTACATGGTAATGTATACGACGATGCCTGCAGCCATGCCCTGAAACTGGCAGAGGAAAAGGGATATACGTTTGTCCATCCGTTTGATGATGAGACGGTTGCGACCGGACAGGGGTCGATCGCCATGGAAATCTTTAAAGAGCTGCCCACGGTGGATATCATACTCGTTCCGATCGGCGGCGGTGGACTTGCCTGCGGGGTATCGACACTTGCCAAACTTTTAAATCCGAATATCACCGTGATCGGTGTGGAGCCTGCCGGTGCAAACTGTATGCAGGAATCGCTCAAAAAGGGGGAGGTCGTATCGCTGCCATCCGTGAGCACGATCGCAGACGGTACAGCTGTAAAAACACCGGGATCCAATATTTTCCCGTATATCCAGAAAAACATCGATGATATCATCACGGTCGATGACCACGATCTGATCGTCAACTTTCTTGATATGATGGAAAACCATAAGATGGTCGTGGAAAATTCCGGCCTGCTTACCGTAGCGGCGCTTCAGCATCTGGATATCAAAGGGAAAAAGGTCGTGTCGATCTTAAGCGGCGGAAATATGGATGTGATCACGATTTCTTCTGTCGTGCAGCACGGGCTCATCCAGAGAGGACGTGTCTTTACGGTATCGGTAGAATTACCGGATCGGCCGGGTGAACTTCTCCATGTGGCAGAGGTCATTGCAAAGGCACAGGGAAATGTCATCCGTCTGGAGCATAACCAGTTTGTGAGCATTAACCGGAATGCGGCCGTGGAGCTTACGATCACGATGGAAGCGTTTGGCCATGAGCACAAAGAGGCCATCATACAGGCACTCAAAGAGGCCGGATTTGAGGCGGAGAGCCAGCAGCCAAAATCGATTTATCACTAATATTATGAACGGAAGGATTTTATAAAATGGATTATGAACAAAATTTACTCTTTACTCCGGAGGGAGTGAGAGATATCTATGGCCTGGAGTGTGAGAAGCGGGGAAAGATTGAGGCCGATATCCATAAGATCATGAAACTGTACGGGTTTCATGATATCCAGACGCCGACGTATGAGTTTTTTGATATTTTTAACCGGGAACGCGGTACCGTGGAGTCAAAAGAGATGTTTAAGTTTTTTGACCAGTATAATAATACACTGGTCCTCCGGCCCGATATCACGCCATCGATCGCACGGTGCGTCGCCAAATATTATTCAAGAGAGGATATGCCGATCCGTCTGTCCTATTCGGGCAGCACATTTATCCATCGGAGAGGCTATCAGGGGAAACTTTCTGAGATTTCCCAGATCGGCGCTGAGCTTATGAATGATTCAAGTTCGGATGCGGATGCGGAGATGATCGCCCTTACGGTAGAGTGTCTGGCAAAATCCGGTCTGAAGGAATTTAAGATTGACGTCGGACATGCGGGATTTATAAAAGGCCTCATGGAAGAGACCGGATTTGATCCGGAAGAGATCGCAGCGTATAAAAAACTGCTCGCCAATAAAAATATATTTGGCGTGGAGGAGATGATGGAAAACCGTTCTCTTTCCGCAGAGTTAAAAGAGCTTCTCGTCCGTCTTCCGGATCTGTTTGGCGGGATCGAGACGTTAAAGTATGCAAAGGAAAATGTACATCATGCAACCGCACTGGAGGCACTGGAGCGGCTGGAGCGTGTTTATGAGATCCTGGCGATCTATGGTCTGGAGGAGAGTGTCACCTTTGATCTGAGCATGCTCAGCCATTATGGGTATTATACCGGTATCATTTTCAAGGCCTATACATATGGGACCGGCGAGGCGATCGTGACCGGAGGACGGTATGACAGCCTGATCGAACAGTTTGGAAAGAAAGCGCCGGCTGTGGGGCTTGCGATCGTTTTAGACCAGCTTATGAATGCCCTTCAGGGACAGAATGTGCCGATACCGACCGAGCAAAACGGTGTACTTATTTTGTACCGCTCAGCAGACCGGGAGACAGCGATCCATACCGGAAACCGTTACCGTAACGAGGGACGAACGGTACTTCTTATGCGTAAAGACGCAGACACCACATTGGATATGTATAAAAATTATGCGGCGGAACATAAGGTTTCAACTGTTGTGTACATAGAAGAAGGAAAACTCACAACGACCGAGCTAGAAATAGATGCAGCTAGAAATAAATGGAGGATGAAATGAAATATATAACCATTGCGCTGGCGAAGGGAAGACTTGCCAGACAGACACTGGAGCTTCTTGAACAGACCGGCATCACCTGCGAGGAGATGAAGGATAAAGATACGAGGAAACTTATTTTTGTAAACGAAGAACTGGGACTGAAATTTTTCCTTTCCAAGACCTCAGATGTTCCTACATATGTAGAATATGGAGCCGCGGATATTGGCGTTGTGGGAAGTGATACGATTTTAGAGGAGGGGCGGAAACTCCTTGAAGTTCTCGATCTTGGACTGGGAAAATGCCGTATGTGTGTGGCGGGGCCAGCGTCCGCAAAAGAACTTCTGAAAAATAATGAGATTATCCGGGTCGCTTCCAAATATCCGAAGATTGCAAAAGATTATTTCTACAACAAGAAGAACCAGACCGTAGAGATCATAAAATTAAACGGTTCTGTGGAACTTGCACCGATCGTGGGACTCTCAGAGGTTATCGTAGATATCGTGGAAACTGGTTCGACACTCCGGGAAAACGGACTGGAAGTTCTCGAGGAGATCTGTCCGCTCTCGGCACGGGTTGTCGTAAATGAAGCCAGTATGAAAATGCAGAGGGAGCGGATTACAAAAATCATCCGGGATTTAAAACAGGCACTAGGCCACTAGTATAACGGGACCGCGCTATACGGATGCCAGTGCAAAGCAGCAACACAGAAAGAGGGAGATATTGTTATGAGACGTATGAAACTTGACCAGGCCTCCATGAAGAATATCCTGGAGAACCTGTTGAAAAGGAGTCCGAACCAGTATGACTCCTATCAGGATAAGGTAAATGACATTTTAAATGACGTAAAGAAAAAGGGCGATGAGGCACTGTTTGCCTATACGAAAAAATTTGACCATGCGGATATCCGTAAAGACAATATCCGTGTGACAGAGGAAGAGATCAAAGAGGCTTATTCCCTTGTGGATGCATCGCTGATCGAGGTGATGAAAAAGTCCATCGAAAACATCCGGGAGTTTCATAAAAAACAGCTTCGGAACACGTGGATCGAGACGAGAGAGGATGGCGTGATCCTGGGACAGCGCATTACACCACTTGAAAGTGTCGGTGTGTATGTGCCGGGAGGAAAGGCAGCCTATCCGTCCAGCGTCCTGATGAATATCATTCCGGCAAAAGTCGCCGGAGTGGAGAGGATCGTTATGACAACGCCGCCCGGAGCAGATGGAACGGTGACACCGGCGACATTAGTGGCAGCAAACCTCGCGGGGGCGACGGAAATTTATAAAGTCGGCGGAGCACAGGCGATCGGAGCGCTCGCCTATGGCACGGAGTCCATCCAAAAAGTGGCAAAGATCTGCGGTCCGGGAAATATTTTCGTGGCACTTGCCAAAAAGACCGTTTATGGGCATGTCAGCATCGATTCGATCGCCGGCCCCAGTGAGATCCTTGTACTTGCGGATGAGACAGCAAATCCAAAATATGTGGCGGCCGATCTTTTATCCCAGGCAGAGCATGATGAGCTTGCTTCTGCGATTCTTGTGACAACGAGTGCCGGGCTTGCAGAACAGGTAGAGACAGAGATCGAAGGATTTTTGCAGACACTGAGCCGTCGTGAGATCATTGAAAAATCACTGGAGAATTATGGATATCTTCTCGTGGCGGACTCGATGGAAGATGCGATACAGGTGACAAATGAAATCGCTTCGGAGCATCTTGAAATCCTGACAAAAAATCCATTTGACACGATGACACGCATCAAAAATGCCGGGGCGATCTTTCTTGGGGAGTACAGCAGTGAACCGCTTGGTGATTATTTTGCCGGACCAAATCATGTGCTGCCGACAAATGGAACAGCCAAGTTTTTCTCACCATTGAATGTGGATGATTTTATCAAGAAATCCAGTCTGATTTCTTATTCCAGGGAAGCACTGGAAGAGATCCATAAAGATATCATCCAGTTTGCGGAAGCAGAACATCTGACTGCTCATGCAAATTCGATTGCAGTCAGGTTTTCAGAGTAGATCAGTTGGGTTCGAATAATAGATGAGTTGAGGGGCTCAGGACATCAGAAAGTTAAGGGCGCCGGCAGGATTGCCGGTGCCTTTTTCTAATAGTGAAATAAGGCCGCAGATCGTCTGTGCGGTTTCTTTCTCAGATGAGGGAATAATCGTGTTATCGGATTTCAATGTTAAAACGATCAAAACGATTTCTGCCAGTGCTTCCGGATATTCAAAATCGATATCCCCGGCGGCGATTCCCTGTTCAATGATCGAGGTAAGCACCGGTTTTAATTCAGAGATCAGATATCTTAAATACTTTTGGTGTAAAAACGCCTTTTCTGCCCCGTTTTTCGGTGAATCGGAGTCATGGCGGAGAAATTTTTCCGAGGAAGCCCGACATGCCTGAAACAGCATTGCCATTCTTGTAAACGGGGCAATTTCTGTTTGTGTAGCAAGTTTTTTTGCTAATGTCAGTGGTTTTTTATAACTTCTCTCAATAAGAGCTTCTAAAATTTCATTTTTTGAGGAAAAATAGTAGTAGATGCTGCCCTTTCCAATTCCCGCTGTCTGGGCGATCTCCTGTACGGATATCGTCTGCAGCTTTTTATTTTTTAACAAATCCTGGAGTGCATCCAGGATCTGATCGTATTTTGTGTTGTCTGACATCACAATTCCTCCCGTCTTTTTAGGTATTATAAAAAGTCTCCATGTGTGAATAAGTTTGCTCGTCAAAGTTTATCTGTCAAAAAGTATAACATGTTTTAAAGAAAAAGTTAAGTGATTTCAAAAAAATATTGACTGGCGGTCGAAAAAGTGATAGTGTTATAGATAAATACAGTCGACCACCGGTCGAAAAACCAAGAGGAGGGTCAAAAAATGACATATGCAGAGTTTTTTTCTGAGATTAAAGGACAGTTTATGAAAGCGGATGTCAGTGATGTGACGGAACATCTGGCATATCAGTTTAACATTACCGGAGAGGAAGAGGGGATTTTTTATGTAGAAGTAAAAGAA
The DNA here is from genome assembly GCA_964579975.1 of uncultured Eubacterium sp. Classification (GTDB taxonomy): domain Bacteria; phylum Bacillota; class Clostridia; order Lachnospirales; family Lachnospiraceae; genus Eubacterium_F. Next base: position 29,406 of record CAZOIF010000015.1, read on the forward strand.
GGAACACTGTATGTAGAGCCCTATGAATATTATGACAGAGACGCTATGTTTACTGCGTCTGCCAAGACACTGATGAAAATTGCTGCCGGGACGCTGGATCCGATCATGGCGTTTACCCTCCAAAAATTAAAGGTAGAGGGAAATATTGATAAGGCATTGAAACTGAAAGACCTGATATCTGCTAAAAAGTAGGCGGAGGAAAGAAATGAAAAATTCAATCAAGGGGGCGCTCGCCGTTCTTGGTACATTGACAGCCGCTGAGGCCATTGGCTCGGCATATTTGTATCATCGGACGATGAGACGCCACAGAGAAAATGGAGAGGCAGATACAAAGCGAACAATGAAAATGGCGGGGACAGACTGGGACCAATATATGCCTCTGATCCAAAAGAGAAAGGAATCTATGCTCTCAAGAGAGCATGAAGACGTTTTTTTGACCTCGGAAGACGGGTTAAAACTTCATGCTACTTATTTTCCGGGAACGGATGAAAAGAAGATCGTCATTTGTTTTCATGGATATACCAGCCAGGGCATGAGCGATTATATCGGTCTGTCAGATTTTTATATGAAACGGGGATATGGCATGCTTCTTCCGGATGCCAGAGCTCACGGAGACAGCGAGGGGACATACATCGGGTTTGGATGTCTGGACCGCATGGATGCCCTCCAGTGGATGAAATGGGTAATCAAACGGTGCGGAGAAGATGTAAAGATCCTGCTTCACGGAACTTCTATGGGAGGCGCTACCGTTCTTATGTGTACCGGGCTTTCTCTTCCGGAGCAGGTCGTTGGCGTCGTTTCGGATTGTGCTTTCACATCCCCTAAAGAAGTATTTACCCATGTTTTACACTCTATGTATCATATACCGGCGTTTCCGATGATGTCGGTCACAGACTGGATGAACCGTCATCTGGCTGGTTATGGATTAGATGAATGCAATGCGGCCAGAGAAGTGAAAAAGGCAAAGATTCCGGCTCTTATCATACACGGTTCCGGTGATACTTTTGTACCGTGCAGCATGTGTGAGGAGATCTACGAAAATTATGCAGGTCCTAAACATAAACTGATCGTTTCAGGAGCTGCACATGCAGAAAGTTATTACAAAGAAATGGAACAGTATGAAAATGCGTTAGAGGCATTTTTAGCGGAAGTAAATTGACTATCAAATGCGCAAAAGCAGCGCAGGAATGGGGAATATTATGAGAAAAACAAGAAAAGGGTATCCGGTATACCCGCTTACCGTAGCACAGAAATTTCACTTTTATTATATGGACTTTTGCCCGAAAAAAGAGGTGCTGAACATTGGAACGAGCCTTACGATCGGAGCAGAACTGGACTTTGATGTGCTCCGCCAGTCGATAGAGGAAGCTTTTGGGCGCTGTGAGTGTCTTCGGATCCGTTTTTTTAAGGATTCGGATGATACGTGGTATCAGTATGTCGATGAAAAGGCAGAGTACAACATCGAATATGAAGATTTTTCAGACAAGACAATGGAGGAAGCAGAAAAAATCATGCGTAAATGGACACAGGTGCCATTTACAGAACAGGAGATTTCCATGAGCCGGATCGTGATGATACGGATGCCGGATGGCTTTCAGGGCGTGTATTTTCTCGTGGATCACCGGATCATGGATGCCCAGTCCATGATCTGCTTTCTGAAAGATATCATCGAAATCTATTGTTGTAAAGTGTATGAGGGAGTGCCATATCCGAAGGAGATGTACTCCTATATCGAACAGGTAAAAAAAGATCTGGAGTATGAGGCGGGATCAAAAGCAAAGGCAAGGGATGAGGCCTTTTTCCATGAACTGATCGAATCCTCCGAACCGATCTACAATGGGCTCGATGGTCCGGGAAAACTGGAGGCGGAACGAGAGGCATCAGGCAATCCCAACGCGAGGGCGGCTGTCAACGTATCGGGCTGCGTAGATTCCGAACTGGATGTTTTCCATCTGGAGGAAGAACCGACCAGACGGCTCATGGATTTTTGCGAGAAATATCATGTATCTCTTGTTTGCCTGCTTATGATGGGAATCCGCACATATTTTCAGAAAATGAATCATAATGACGATGTATCGATCACGACGACCATTGCCCGAAGAGCGACACTGAGGGAAAAGAAAAGTGGCGGGACAAGGATCCACTCGTTCCCATTCCGCACGATCATTTCGGAGGATAAGACCTTTTTGGATGGAATCCAGGAGATCAGAGACCGCCAGAATGAATATTTTCGTCATGCCAATTACGATCCGGTCGCATATTTTGCCCATCAGAGCAAAGTGTGGAAGAAAGAACCCGGGCGGGTTTATGAGCCAATGTCACTGACGTACCAGCCGATGTCGATGCGGGATAAGGATCTGGAAAAAATTGGGGACATCCAATATAAAACAAAATGGTATCCAAACGGCGCTACGACACAGGCGATGTACCTGACGGTTATGCACCGTCCCGAGGATAACGGACTTGATTTTAGTTTTGAACATCAGATCCAGGCAGTGAGCCGTAAACAGCTCGAATATTTTTATTATTATTTATGTAAGATCATGTTTAAGGGAATCGAAAACCCGGATCTGCCGATCGGCGATATTATTAAACTGATATAAAAAAGGAGGAGAGAACGGATATGTTTGAACAGTTGACAGAAATCATATGTAACTATGTGGAAGTGGAGAGAGGAAATATTACACCGGATTCCCGTTTTATGGAGGATCTTGGCTTTACCTCTTTTGATTTTATGAGCATGTTAGGGGAACTTGAGGAGGAACTGGACATCGAGGTCGATCTGTCAGAAGTTTCAGAACTCCGTACAGTGGGGGAGGCCGTGGAGTATCTTGAGAAAATAAAAGAGTGATACATGCAGGACAAGAAAAGGAGGTAACACATGACATTTCATACGATTCAGGAAATTTTGGCAAATACCGAAAAGAAATATGGAACAGAGGACGCTATCCGGTATAAAGAAGGCAAAGATACTGTCAAAACAAAATCATATACGGAATTAAAAGAAGACAGTGAACGCTTTTCCGCACTTCTTTATAAGCTGGGACAGGCCGGACAGCATATTGCGATCACGGGGCGGACTTCTTACGAGTGGATCACAGCTTATCTCGGTACGGTAAACAGCGGCAGTGTGGCTGTTCCGCTTGATGTTTCCCTTCCCGCAGAAGAAATGTGCGAGCTGATCGACCGGTCTGATGCTTCTGTATTTGTGTTCGATGAAATCCGTGCAGATGTTGCGGGCATGTTAAAGGAACATTGTCCAAAATTAAAGGCGGTAATCTCCATGCAGAAGGAGAAAAATGAGGATGGGATGTATTCCTTCTGGCAGAGTCTTAGCGAGCAGGGCACTGGTTTTGAATGTTCGATCGATCCGGACAGCCTTTGCACGATCATGTTTACGTCAGGTACGACAGGAAAGAGTAAAGGGGTTATGCTAAGCCAGCGCAATATCGCTGATAATGCAACCTGCCTGGATATGAAAATTCCGGAGAGAACCACCATTTTATCGGTACTTCCTGTTCATCACGCCTATTGCCTCAGTATGGATATTTTAAAGGGTATTTCTCTGGGAAGTATTATCTGTATCAACGATTCCCTCATTCATATGGCAAAAAATATGAAGTACTTCCAGCCGGACATGATCTTAATGGTGCCTCTCATGATTGAAACTCTTGCCAAAAAACTGGAGGATGCCGAAAATCTGCCACCGGAAATTGTCAAAAAAGAAGTGTTCGGGGAAAACCTGCACACAATCTGCAGCGGAGGCGCTTATCTGAATCCCGATCTGATCGACCTGTTCGAAAAATTTGGCATCCAGATCCAGCAGGGATACGGAATGACCGAATGTTCTCCGGTCATCAGTACAAATCTAAGCTGGAATATCCGGAAAGATTCTGTCGGACAGTTGCTTCCAAACTGTGAGGCAAAGGTTGTCGATGAGGAAATCTGGGTGAAGGGCAGCAGTGTCATGATGGGATATTATAAGATGCCGGAGGAGACAAAGGATACTTTGGCCGACGGATGGCTAAAGACCGGAGACCTCGGGTATGTCGATGAGGAGAAGTTTGTCTACCTGACCGGAAGAAAGAAAAATCTGATCATTACCAAAAATGGAGAGAATGTTTCGCCAGAGGAATTAGAAAACAAGATCGGTTCAGCCAGACTGGTACAGGAGATCCTTGTCCGGGAGGCAGATGGTATGATCGAGGCGGAGATTTTCCCGGATCTGGAGTATGCGGCGAAAAAGGAGATTGAAAATGTGCCGGAGAACCTCCAGCAGATCATAGACGAATACAACAAAGAAGCTCCTTCCTACAAAAAGGTATACCGTCTGAAAGTACGTGATACTGAATTTGAAAAAACGCCGTCTAAGAAGATTAAACGGAATTAATAAATGGTGAAATTTGGTGCAGTAACGAAAATAGTCCCTGATGAAGCCCTGCTACATGTTTATATGGTCTTCATCAGGGACTATTCTCGTGAGTAAAAATATCTTTTGACCCTACCATCATTTTATGATACCATTTAAAGGTAGATCAAGTAACTTTGGATGATTGGCATATGCCGGAGAACGAATGGAAAAGAGTGAGACCACGGATGAAAAAGAAGAAATGGATTTTAAACAGAATTCTGTTTGGTATTGTTTTGGGGATTTTTTCAGGAATTATAATATGCATATATCGTTACCTGATCAGTCTCTGCGACAAGATACTGAACGAATACATATTTCCGATCGCCCACGGTGACGATCCTCTTGTACTTGCAGCGTGGGGTATTATCCTTGTTTTTCTGGCGTGGCTGGTCTATCGGATCCTGAAATTTGAACCGGATGCGGCAGGGGGCGGTATTCCTCATGCGACGAATGAAATCCAGGGAACTTCTGATTCCAGATGGTGGTCTGTCCTTCTGGCAAAAATAACGACAGCTCCCCTCTGTATTCTTGCTGGTTTTTCACTTGGAAAAACCGGACCTTCCATTGAGCTTGGCTGCATGTCCGGAAAAGGCGTCCAGCGTGTATCCGCCCGGCTCTTTCCCAACCGGAATTTTCTCCTGTCTTCGAAAGAGCTTTGTTGTTCCGGCGCTGGTGCGGGATTGTCCGCATTGTTTAACGCCCCGGTTTCCGGTATCTTATTTGTCTGTGAAAAACTACATGCCAAAGAGGATAAATCCATTATAACGATTGCAATCGCCTCACTGACTGCTTATTTTGTCAGTGTCTCTGTGTTCGGACTGGCTCCGATTGTCGATATTTCTATTCCCATTATGAAATGGGAATATTATCCTGCCTTTGCCATACTTGGCATTTTACTTGGCATTCTGGGTAAATTTTATTCAGAATCGCTCGGTTTCTTTACCAGGCATATGGCGCAGAATAAAAAAGCTTCCCGTGAGGTCATGTGGATCCTCCTCTTTCTCTTTGCAGGGGTCATCGGTTATTTTTTCCCTGACATTACCGGAGGCGGTTCTCTTATGATCTCCCGCGTGATGGACAACTCAACGATCTTTTCCACATTGCTCCTCCTTCTTCTGGGGAAATATCTCTTTTCCATGATTTCTTCCGGTTCTGGACTGCCCGGTGGGACAGTATACCCACTCCTTACGGTAGGAGCATGTATCGGAAAAATATATGGCACGGTTCTTTGCTGGCTATTTCCGTCCATGGCATTTTCTTCCACTTTTTTTATACTGGGTGGCATGTCAGGGTTTTTTGCCTCTGTCCTTGGAGCTCCTATTACCGGAATCTTTCTTATGTTTGAATTTTCCCTCCATTATACGAATCTCATTCCTCTCACTGTAATTTGTTTTTTTTCTCATCTGACGGTCAGGCGCATATTTCATTGAGGCAGTTTGATAGTGTTGTATTTTTTGACATGATTTGATATAATTGTTAAAAATACATATTTTGAGGAGGTAATTATGTACAAGACAAGCATGACAGAGACGACAAACCGGAAGATTATCGAAAAGAAAGGAAATGTGACAGTCTTCGAGTATGACAAGGATCTGAGCGTGAACCCGGGAGCTGCGATGCAATCGTACTATGCATCCCAAATGAATATTCGTAAACGTCAGGTGATGATCGAACTGGATAAGGAGCATGAGGCGATCATCCAGTCCGGCGCTATGCAGTGGACAGCAGGTTCTGTCAGCAGTGGAACGAATGTAAAGGGTATTGGCGACTTTGCGAAGAAACTCGTAAGTTCTAAAGTGACAAATGAATCTGCGATCAAACCACGTTATATGGGTGAAGGCGTACTTATTCTCGAGCCGACGTATAAATATCTGATCATTGAGGATGTGGGAGCGTGGAACGGCATGGTGATCGATGATGGTCTGTTCCTCGCCTGTGACGGAAAAACGGATTTGAAGACCGTTGCCCGCAAATCCTTTTCTTCTGCTGTAGCCGGCGGCGAAGGTCTGTTTAATACGTGCCTGACCGGAAGCGGATTTGCCGTTCTCGAATGCAACTGTCCGAGAGAAGAACTTGTTGAAGTTGAACTTCAGGATGATGAACTTAAGGTAGACGGTAACTTTGCAATCGCATGGAGCCAGAGTCTCTCCTTTACCGTAGAGCGCTCGACAAAGACGCTCATCGGTTCTGCAGCAAGTGGGGAGGGGCTTGTTAATGTATACCGCGGAACAGGAAGGGTTCTGATGGCTCCACTGTAAAAGAGGTGCGGCTGAAAAACGCGCACCTCTTAAGTTTGCCTGTGGCAAACTTGCTCCGCTAAAAGGGAACTTTCCAACTTGGTAAAAAGGTGCGGCTGAAAAACACAGCCTATAAAATTTCTTTGTCTATAGTATATCAAAGTCTGGGCCGTCCGATATATTGGGCGGCTTTTAGCACTAATCAATAAAGAAGTATATGCCGCTGCGGTGGCCGATCATGAGGAGGAATAACTATGTTATACGCACAAAAACCGCCGAGCAGGGAAATCAAACGGGCAGAGTGCCGTTCTGACGGTCTCTGGCTGTTTTCCGATTACGGAACGCACCGTCTTTCCCCGATGAACGAAAATACCGTCCGGATTTCTCTGACAAGGGAGGACGCTTTTTCGGATATGCCGCGTCCCGGAATCGTTGCAAAAGATGTTCCGGGCGACTGGAGCTTTGAAGAATCGCCGGAGGAAGTAGTCCTCAAAACCCGGGAACTTCGAATTTCTGTTGACCGCAAAACTGCGTCGTTTAAATATTACAGTGCCGACGGGAGGCTGCTACTCAACGAGGCAGGCAGTGACGCAAAGACAATGGAACGCTTTAAAAAATACCGTACACTTTCAGCACACACCGAAAAGGTTGAAACTCCGGACGGAGTCAAAGACGTAGTCCGTGAAGCCAAACGCATTGAGGATGGGTTCAGCTATCATGCGATGTTTAACTTCAAGCTTTCCGACGGTGAGGCGATATACGGCCTCGGTCAGCACGAAGAGGGGTTCGGTTCGCTGCGTGGGCAAACGGTTTATCTTCATCAGGCCAACCGGAAAATTGCCGTTCCGATGATGGTTTCGACCCTCGGCTACGGAATCCTGAACGACTGTTACAGTCCCGTGATTTTCAGTGACACACAATATGGCACTTACCTCTATTCCGAGGCGGTTCCCGAGCTTGAATACTATTTCATGTACGGCGGGGATATGCACGGGGTGATCGCGCAGTACCGCTTTTTAAGCGGCAGGGCGGCTATGCTGCCCCGTTGGGCTTTCGGCTACATACAGTCTCAGGAAAAATACGATGATCAGAAAGATATTAAGACAGTCCTCGAGGGCTATCGCTCCCGGGAGATCGGTCTTGACTGCATCGTACAGGACTGGTGCTCGTGGGAAAACGGAAAGTGGGGACAAAAGTCCTTTGACTTTTCCCGGTATCCGGATCCGTCGGAAATGATAAAAAATCTTCACGATAACCATGTCCGCTTTATGATTTCGGTCTGGGCGAATTCCGATGAGGGCTGCGAAAATCACAACGAATTCAAGGCTGCAGGACTTTTCCTTCCGGGTCAGAACGTCTATAACGCTCTCAGCGAGGAGGGCAGAAAGATGTACTGGGAGCAGCTCGAAAGAGGGCTTTGGGGGCACGGCGTGGACGCATGGTGGTGCGACAACAGCGAGCCGATAACTCCCGAGTGGCAGACCGAAGAACGCCCCGAACCGTCAAAAATGTATTCTGATTACGTCAGCGCGACTTCCGATTGCCTGCCGGTTGAACAGACTAATGCTTTTGGGTTCTATCATGCGCTCGGAGTATATGAGGGGCAGCGCTCGTCAGGATCAGACAAGCGTGTCTGCAATCTAACGAGAAGCGCATATACCGGTCAGCAACGACTTGGTACAATCCTTTGGTCGGGCGACGTCGCCGCGACATGGGACACCCTCAGGCGTCAGATTGCAGCTGGGCTTAATTTCTGCGCAAGCGGTCTGCCCTACTGGACGACCGACATCGGCGCATTTTTTGTAAAGCAGGGCTTTAACTGGTACTGGCGTGGCGATTTTGAGGATACGATAAGAGACCTCGGCTACCGGGAATTTTTCGTCAGATGGTACCAGTGGGGAGTGTTCCTGCCGGTGTTCAGAGGTCACGGAACCGACTGCAGAAGAGAATTGTGGAACTTTGAAAACACCGATCTCTCTTTCTATGATGCCTTGATCAAGATGAACCGTTTAAGATATGAGCTGATGCCCTATATTTATTCAAACGCCGGAAACTGCTGGTTGAATGACGGCTTGATGATGACGAATCTTGCATTTACGTGGCCGGAGGACGAAACGGCGAAGGAAATTACCGACCAGTATATGTTCGGCCCGTCGTTCATGGTCTGCCCTGTCACTGAGGCGATGTATTACCTTCCGGGATCAGAAGAGATTAGCAAACCAAAAACCCGCAGGGTTTATCTGCCCGAAGGCGGGTGGTATGACTTCTGGACGAACGAGTATCTTAAAGGTGGTCGTTGGATTGAAGCAAGTGCGCCGATCGACATTATTCCTGTATTTGTTAAAGAAGGTTCTGTGATTCCATGCGCAGAATTTGCACAGTCCACAGACGAGCAGACGGGGGATCTGACTGTATATGTTTATTCCGGCTGTGACGGAGAGTTTACGCTTTACGAGGACGGCTTCGACGGCTATGGCTACGAACGGGGAGAATATATTCTTACCGATTTAAAATGGAAAGACGCCAAAAAAGAACTCACTCAGAACAGACGAACCCAGTGGCAGATGAGCGATGAGGAAGCAAAGAATAGATACAAAATCAGCGCAATAAAGGTCATCGCTCCGTGATGGTCAGTGAAAAAGTGTTTCAGTATAAAGAGATTTTTATAGATGAAAGGATGGAGTGTCATGAATCGCACAGCAATCTCCTCAGAATATTTGGTAATAGCTTATACACGGAATGTTAAAGAGGACTACTCAGAATCTTTAGGTCATAGCATTCACTTTGCGGTGTCAACCGATTCGGGAAAAACCGTAATTCCGCTTTATCATAACTACGGAAAGCTGTTTCCGGAGTGTAATTTCAGCGATGAAAACGGCATAATCTCAATGGGCGTCAGGGATATTGAGATATATAAGATCAGGGATGAATATATCATCACCGCAAAAGAAATCAGAAGAACACCCCTTAGCGATGGAAAGTTTTCTGAGAGCGAAACAGGCAGCTTCGTGCGCTGGACGACCAGAAATTTCATTACTTTCTCAGAGCCCGTGGTCACAAAAGACCGCTATACAAATAGGGAAGAGCAGATAAAAGACTGTGCTTTTGCAGCGTTCGGTTCTGAAGTTATGGATTATGCGGAAAGTGGCGTGTGTATTCCCGTATCGGAAGAGATCGCCGTGGCGCTGACAAAAAACAATATAACCGTGGAGTTTGATTCAATAGAGCTTCCGGAATCCGCTACCGTCAGCAGCCGCCAAGAACTCGAGAAGGTGACAGCTAAAATCAAATACACTGACGGCTCGGTGCATGAAAAGCGCGTAATCTGGAAGACGGACGGCATTGACTTCTCCAAGCCGGGCAGTTATGCCGCCGACGGAAAAATTGTCGCAAGGCACTTTGATTTTCCTGTTGAAGATCACCCCTGGGGAGATCCGGTCATCACATATTATCGCGGTAAATATTACTGGATTGCCACAAATGACGCCAATGGAGACACTTCTTTTGAAATCAGAGAAGCGGATACACCGGAGGTCCTGTTTGATAAGAACGTAAGGCGCAATGTCATACTTTCGGCGGAAACTTCTGTCTATAAAAACACATTCTGGGCACCGGAATTTCATATTGTCGGCGGTAAAATGCGCATCTTCTGTGCACTTACCATCGGAACCGTCTTTGACCCGCAGTGTTATGTTATGACACTTAAAGACAATGGCGATCTGCTTGACCCCGACGACTGGAGTGCGCCCGTGAGGTGCGTGATGCCTGACGGGAGGAATCTCTGTGAAAATCCTCTCGGCGACGGTAAGAACGGCATCACCCTCGACATGACCTGCTTTGAGGCGGGCAAAAAAAGTTATGCGGTCTGGTCGTACAGAACATGGGAAGGTACCGACAGCGGCTCTATGCTGATGATTGCAGAAAATACCCCCGATAAGCCGTGGGAGATGCTGACATTCCCGCAGCTTCTCTCAAGACCTGTTTATGGCTGGGAGAACAATAACGGCACGGACAACAACGAAGGTCCATTTGCCCTTGTGACCGACGAAAAGGTCTACCTCGCTTACTCAGGCGGCGATGCCAGAGGGCAGAGCTACGTGGTCGGTGTGCTGACGGCGAATGTCGGAGACAATCTCTGCGATGTATCCAACTGGAAGATTCCGGGTGCGCCGTCGCTCGCTTCAAACTTTGTGGCAGGGGAGTACGGCTGCGGTCACAACGCCTTCTTCACCGACGAATACGGCGACGTCTATATCACCTATCACGGGGTTGATGCTCCTCAGAGCCGCGCCATAAGACCCGGCATAAGGCGAGTGCACTTTGCTGCTGACGGCACCCCGATCTTTCATATGTCAAATGAGCAGGATCTGCCCGAAAGGGAAAGGAATGTCAGAATCGTTGTGGTTATTGAACCGTAAGCTGTATATTATTATGCTGAATTTCCATGGTTAAATTACGAAAATTGTTGACGAATGCACGTTTTTATGTTATATTCTTAATGTTGTGGAAAGATAGATGGTCCTCTGGTGCAGCAGAAACAGGGTTTGTAAGAAAACCGCATAAGAGAGAATAGCTGCGTAGTATTGCATTAAGAACATCAAAAAAAACAGGAGGAACAACAAAATGAACGAAATCATCAGAAAGATCGAAGCAGAGCAGATGAAATCTGAAGTGCCTGAATTTCACGTAGGTGATACGGTAAGGGTACATGCAAAGGTTATCGAGGGAAGCCGTGAGAGAACACAGGTTTTTGAAGGAGTTGTCCTGAAAAGACAGGGTGGAAGCAGCCGTGAGACATTTACGGTCCGCAAAAACTCAAACGGAATCGGCGTCGAGAAGACCTGGCCACTCCACTCACCGATCGTTGAGAAAATTGAGATCGTAAGACTTGGTAAAGTAAGACGTGCGAAACTCAATTATCTGCGTAACCGTGTTGGTAAAGCTGCGAAAGTAAAAGAACTGGTTCGCTAATTTTTGAAACTGATTGAATCATATAGTGTGTGTCACAGCGTTTGCCGCGGCATGCACTATGTTTCTATATATGAGTAATTTGAGGGGATTATTTTGAACCTGAATTTTGAAGAAGAAATAAGGAAAAATAAAAGAAAAAAAATCATCAAAGAGTGTATCATCTGGCTCATCGAGATTTTCGCTGTGATATTGCTCGCTTATTTACTTATATACTTCTGTGTCCGGAAAATGGGAACGATCGGATCGTCGATGGAACCCACTCTGTATAATGGCGAAGCTGTCTATGTCAACACAAAAGCATATCTGATCTCGTCACCGTCCAGAGAAGAGGTCATTGCTTTTTATGATGAAGAAGGCGTAGAGGATGAGGGAGAGGAGCCGCTTGTTCTTTTTCGCAGGGTGATCGGTCTTCCCGGGGAAAAAGTACAGATCGCAGAGGGCAAAATCCTTATCAATGGTACAGAGTTAAAAGAAAAATATGAGTATAAACCGATGGCGACAGCAGGCATCGCAGAGCAGGAAATCACACTCGGCGAGGATGAATATTTTGTATTATGTGACTCAAGGGTGGATTCGGACGACAGCAGAAATGCTTCTTTTGGAATGGTAAAAGAGTCTCAGATCCTTGGAAAAGTTATGTTTCGACACGACCCATTTTCCAGAGTGACCGGTCCGGACAGCAAAGCATACGAGACAGAGGATCCCCCAAAAAAGGAGGAGAATTAATGCATTTTCAGTGGTACCCAGGCCATATGACGAAGGCAAAGCGGGCCATGCAGGAAGATATAAAGCTGATCGATGTAGTGATCGAGCTCGTAGACGCCCGTATTCCGTTCAGCAGTAAGAATCCGGATATTGATACCCTTGCCGCCAATAAATCAAGAGTTCTCCTTTTAAATAAATCCGATATGGCAGACCGTGCTGTTACGGACAAATGGAAGGCTTATTACGAAAAAGAGGGTTATTTTGTCTGTGCTGTGAACTCCACAAAACGTAATGAATTAAAAGCGGTAAACCAACTGATCCAGAAGGCGTGCCAGGAAAAAATAGAACGTGACCGGAAACGTGGAATTTTAAACCGGCCGATCCGTGCAATGATCGTGGGAATTCCGAATGTGGGAAAATCGACATTCATTAACAGTTTTGCGGGAAAAGCATGCGCAAAAACGGGAAATAAGCCGGGAGTAACAAAAGGAAAGCAGTGGATCCGCCTGAACAAACAGGTGGAACTTTTAGATACACCGGGAATCCTGTGGCCAAAGTTTGAGGATCAGACGGTAGGCCTGAGGCTGGCCTTTATTGGCTCGATCCGGGATGAACTTCTGCAGCGGGTAGAGATTTCTCTTGATTTTATTGATTACATGGTGGATCATTACCCGGGAAAAATCGGTGATTTTTACGGGGTAGAAGAAACGGGAGAGGACACGGAGGTTCTTGAGAGGATTGGAGAAATCAGAAAGTGTCTGAAAAAGGGAAATGAAGTTGATTTTGAAAAGGCGGCAGCGCTTCTTCTGGACGATTTCAGAAATGCCAGAATCGGAAATATTTCTTTGGAATTTCCGGGTTAAATAGCTGCAACTGTGCTGCTTTTGGGATATGTCTGTAAAGTTGAAAGAACGTGTGTATATGGAGGATAAGGATGGACGAAAAGAGAAGCGTAGAGGAAGAGATTGAAGAGAGCCTTCGGATCTGCGAGGAAATATTGAATAACAATCCAGACATTATTTCAAAAAAATCAGATATTGAACTGGACGAAATTCTCAGAGAAGCAGACCGTGAACCCTCTTATTCAAATCCTGTCCAGCAGGAGACGGGGAAGACTGCCGGAGAAGGGAAACACACTTCGGACGGATCAGGGCGGGAAGAGACGATCCACTGGGGAGAACAACCGGGCGTACAAAGTATCCCGCCGCGGGAAATCCAGCATACGGTGGAAAATTCCGTGAACAGAAAAACAGATAAAAAGGCAGAGGAAAAAATCACACCTGTCCCGAAAAAAAATGTGCAAACCAAAACACGGAAAAGAGGCGTCGGCCGCACGCTGATCAGCTTTCTGGTCTGCATTGTCATTGCTGTAGCGTCTGCCTTTCTCATTACTCATTTTGTGGCAAACCATACGACGGTGGAAGGGGGATCCATGGAACCCTGCCTTAGAAACAACGATGAGCTGATTGTGGAAAAAATCAGCTATCTGACTGGAAAACCGGAGCGTTTTGACGTCGTTGTCTTTAAGTTTAATGAGAATACGAATTATATCAAGAGGATTATCGGACTGCCCGGAGAGAAGGTTCGCATTGAAGAGGGAAAGATTTATATTAACGATCAGGCAATCTTTGACGAATTTGCAAACGGGGTCATGGAGGATGCCGGAATCGCTGAAAAAACCGTTTCCCTCGGAGCAGATGAATACTTTGTACTGGGAGATAACCGCAACGCAAGTAAGGACAGCCGGCATAAAGACGTAGGCGTCATAAAGGGTGACAAGATCATCGGGAAAGCATGGCTTCGCATGATGCCGTTTGATGATTTTGGATTTATCAAATAACTATTTGAAATAAATGGAGGAATTATGGAGATCGAACGAAAGTATCTGGTCAAAAAAGTACCGGAAAATATCGGGCAATATGATTTTTCAGAGATTGAGCAGGGTTATCTGTCGATGGAACCTGTCCTGAGGATCCGGAGGATCGACAATCAGTATATACTAACGTATAAATCGAAAACCGGTGTGGAAGTGCGGGAAGATGTATGTGTGAATCAGGAAACCGAGCTTTCACTCACCAAGGAGAGTTATGAACATCTGAAACAAAAGATCGATGGCATCCTGATCGAGAAGACGAGATACCGCATCGGCTATAACGGACAGACGATCGAACTGGATCTTTTTCATGGGGCTTATGAGGGGATGATGCTTGCGGAGGTCGAATTTGAGACGATAGAAGAGTCTGAAAAATTTGCCAAACCGGACTGGTTTGGTGAAAATGTCAGTGGTGACCGTCGCTATACCAACGTATTTCTTGCCGTTGGTACACAAAAAAATCTTGTACAACCATAAATTTTATTATATAATAGCTTTGACATTAGTTTAAAGGAGGTATGACACATGTCATATGTAGATGAGGTACTGGCCCAGCTCGTTGAGAAAAATCCTGCCGAGCCAGAGTTCCATCAGGCAGCAAAGGAAGTTCTCGAATCCCTTCGGCCTGTTGTAGAACAGAATGAGGAAACATTCCGTAAAGACGCATTGCTTGAGCGTCTGACAAATCCGGAGAGGCAGATCAAGTTCAGAGTACCATGGGTTGATGATAATGGTAATGTCCAGGTAAATACTGGTTACCGCGTTCAGTTCAATAGTGCGATCGGACCTTACAAAGGCGGTCTGCGTTTCCATCCGTCTGTAAATCTTGGAATCATTAAATTTCTCGGTTTTGAACAGATATTCAAAAATTCCCTGACAGGACTTCCGATCGGCGGAGGCAAAGGTGGTTCTGATTTCGATCCCAAAGGCAAATCGGATCGGGAAGTTATGGCATTCTGCCAGAGCTTTATGACCGAGCTTCAGAGACACATCGGACCGGATACAGACGTACCTGCCGGAGATATCGGAGTAGGCGGAAGAGAGATTGGCTATATGTATGGCCAGTATAAAAGGATCCGCAACGCTTATGAGGGTGTCCTGACTGGAAAAGGTCTGACATTCGGTGGTTCTCTTGCGAGGACAGAAGCGACCGGATATGGATTATTGTATTATACACAGGAAATGCTCAAATGTAACGGCATCGATATGGCTGGAAAGACCGTTGCTGTCAGCGGTTCCGGAAATGTAGCGATCTATGCGACAGAAAAAGCTCACCAGCTTGGCGCAAAGGTAGTTACCGTATCCGATTCTACCGGATGGGTTTATGATCCGGAAGGAATCGATGTCGCTCTTCTGAAGGAAGTAAAAGAAGTACACCGTGCAAGACTGACCGAGTATGCAGAGAAGAGACCTTCCGCACAGTATCACGACGGAAAGGGTGTCTGGACAGTAAAATGTGACATTGCCCTTCCATGTGCGACACAGAATGAACTTCTGATCGATGATGCAAAAGCACTTGTGGCAAATGGTGTTCTTGCTGTGGCAGAGGGTGCTAACATGCCGACTTCTATCGAAGCGACAGAGTATCTTCAGAGCAATGGCGTACTGTTTGCTCCGGGTAAAGCATCCAACGCAGGCGGTGTGGCTACATCCGCACTTGAGATGTCCCAGAACAGTGAGAGACTCAGCTGGACGTTTGAGGAAGTGGACAGCAAGTTGAAAGATATCATGGTAAATATCTTCCATGCCTGTGATGATGCATCCAAAAAATATGGTTTTGAGAAAAACTATGTCGTAGGTGCAAATATTGCCGGCTTTGAAAAAGTGGCAGAAGCAATGACTGCCCAGGGAATTGTCTAAAAGAGGCCATTTCCCTCATACATACCAATAAGGCTGTCCGGGCGACAGGGATAGTCAGAAAATAATAGGAACAACCGGAATCGTTTGAAACAGATGCAGGAAAACCTGTGAAACGTGTTTTATGGATTCCGGTTGTTTTTTTACTGCAAATATTTTTTATAACTCCTGCATTCCTGAAACATGCGAAAACCGGGAAGAACTCCCGATTACGATTCAAAACACCAGAATATGATTGTTGAATACAGGATAATTTTCTGGTAAAATTGCAATATGAGAAATTCTTCAATTCACATTTTTCAGAAAATCTTATTTCAATTTTTTCCAGAGACAATCAATCAGTGACAAAGGGAGGTGCTTTTATGGGGAAGAATCTCAATACATATAAAGAAAGGATGATTGAATGGAGTTAGAGGCATTTGCAAATGCAGTTATGAAAGAAGTACAAAAGAAATTAGGCGGAGGGTATGAGATTTCTGTCGTCACCAGCATCAAAAATAATTCAACGAAGTTTACAGGTATCATGTTCCGCCAGAAAGAGAAAATGACATCGCCCACAGTTTATATTGATGATCTGTATATAGACTACAGGGAGAACAGACTGTCCCTTGCTGAGATCACAGAGGAAGTCATCGACCGGTATGAAAAGACCGCAGGAGCGGTGGATGATGTCTGCCATTTAAACGTAGATTACGAGAAATGCAAGACGATGGTCGTATACCGTCTCGTTTCAAGAGAGAGAAATCAGGAGGCGTTAAAAAATATGCCCTATATCCCATTTCTGGATCTGGCGATCACATTTCATCTGGTTATCTCTGTCAACGACCGCTATATGCAGTCACTAAAAATTGATAAAGATATTCAGGAGAAGTGGAATGTTTCTGTGGAACAGCTTTTTAAGATGGCAAAGAAAAATACAGAACAGCTTCTCCCTGCCGAGATCAGTGAGCTGAGACAGCTCGTATCCGCATATGCAGATCCGGAAGAAGTCATGACGGAAAAGGAATTGACAAATGAAGAAAAAATAGATATGATAGTAGTCTCGAATGAACTTGGTATCAATGGTGCGGCGGCTGTTTTATACGAGGGTGTTATTGAAAAACTGGCAGAAAAATACAAGATGGACCTTTACCTGCTCCCCAGCAGCATCCATGAAATGATCGTAGTCCCGGCCTATGACCGGGCACTGTATGAACCTCTTGGTGTGATGGTAAAAAATATCAACGATCACTATGTCGAGAAAGAAGAGGTCCTTTCGGACCGGGTATACATATATCAGAGAGAGGAGAAAAAATTTATATAAAAAGGTGCAACTGAAAACAGCGCACCATGACCAGCCCTCACACAAGGCATTTTTATATAAATTAAAAAAATGCACCTGGAGGGACTCGAACCCCCAACCAAAGGCTTCGGAAGCCTCTACTCTATCCATTGAGCCACAGATGCATCGCTATTATTATATACAATATTCATACAAAAGTAAAGAAATTTTTATGAAAAGAGGTACGATTTTTATATGGACTATATAATCCGGGCAGTTGCTGCCAACGAACAGATCCGGTGTTTTGCGATCCGTTCGAAAAATCTTGTTGAGGAAGCCAGAAAAAGGCACAATACCAGTCCTGTCATCACAGCAGCCCTCGGGCGGCTTTTATCTGGTGGCGCCATGATGGGAACGATGATGAAGGGAGAAAAAGATATCCTCACACTGAAGATCGATTGTTCCGGGCCGGTGAAAGGCCTGACTGTGACGGCGGATTCCATGGGAAATGTAAAGGGGTTTGCAATCGAACCACAAGTATCTCTTCCAGCCAGTACGGCAGGAAAACTTGATGTCGGGCGGGCCGTGGATCTGGGGGTACTGACTGTCATAAAGGATATGGGATTAAAAGAGCCTTACAGTGGCAGCATCAATCTTGTGTCCGGAGAGATCGCAGAAGATCTGACCTATTATTTTGCTGCCTCAGAGCAGACGCCTTCCTCTGTGGCGCTTGGTGTTTTGATGAATAAAAACAATACGGTAAGAGAGAGTGGCGGCTATATCATCCAGCTTATGCCGGAAGCGTCAGAGGATATCGTGCGGGTCTTAGAGGAACGTCTTTCGGTGGTAGACCCTGTCACAACTCTTTTTACAAAAGGATATACACCGGAAATGATACTGGAGCATATTCTGGAAGGATTTGATGTGGAATTTACCGATAAGATACCGGCAGGTTTCAAATGTAATTGTTCCAGAGAACGGGTACAAAAAGCATTGGCAGCAATCGGAAGTAAAGAGCTTGAGTCATTGATTTCGGAAGGAAAACCCGTTGAGATGAACTGTCATTTTTGTAATACCAGTTATCTTTTTGACCAGGAGCAGCTCGAAGAGATAAAAAACTCGTTAAAAGAATAGACAAACCGCTAAATAATTGATATAATTTGTTTGGTTGGGTTTATTCTGTTTTATATTACATTATTTACTATAAATTGATAAGAAGGTTGAAGTCATGAAATTAAAATACAAAAAACTGATCATCATTATTTCCATTGGGGCGCTGTTCCTCAGTTTTCTCATCCTTACGCTGATCCCTACAGGGGGAGAGTCGACAAATCAGATTGAAGACGCCCCGTTGGCTAAGTGTGAAGAAGAGGATATCCTCTCTCTGATCACCAGTTATTTTCAGGCGAAGCGGGATGTGGATATGGAACTGATGGAGCCGTTAGTAAGTGATATCAACCAGATTGATCAGGAAAAGCTGATCACGCAGGCTGAATACGTAGAAGATTACCAGAACCTTACATGCTATACACTCGAAAACGAAGATAATGGTGCTTTGAGGGTATATATCCGCTATGATATGAAATTAAAAAATATCAATACACTGGCGCCCTGCCTGAGCGGTGTGTATGTGACAGTTGGTTCGGATGGTAAATATGTGATCTATTTGAGTGCACTGGATGAAAACGAGGAGGATTTTATTTTATCTGCTGATAAAAATTCCCACGTGGCTGATCTTCAAAAAGAGGTGACGAAACAGCTTCAGGATGCGATCAATGCCGATGAGGCATTCCGCCAGCTCTATCAAAAAATGGATCAGGAAGCTGCTGCTGAACTCGCTTTCCCGGGAGAGAACCAGACACCGGAGGCACAACCAGCAGCCGACCCGAATGCGTCTCCGGCACCAGCCGATCCGAATGCAGCACCGGCTGATCCGAACGCAGCACCAGCTGACCCGAATGTAACCCCGGCGCCAGCCGATCCGAACGCAGCACCGGCTGACCCGAATGTAACTCCGGCACCGTAAAAGGCAGCTTCAAAAAAACAGATTGAAAACGTTGTATTCAAAAGAGGATGGCACGCTGATTGGAGAACCAAAGAGCGTGTCATTTTTCAAACCAGCAGTTAGGAGAACAAGATTGTTTTGGACGAAAAAATAAGAATTAATAAATATCTGAGTATGTGTGGATACTGCTCGAGAAGAGAGGCTGACCGCCTCCTGGAGCAGAAGAGAGTGACAATTGACGGGAAAACGGCCGGACTGGGAGAGCAGATTCACGCCGGACAGACTATATGCGTGGATGGAACAGAAATCTGTGCCAAAAAAGAACGCATCCTCATTGCATTTCATAAGCCGGTGGGTGTTGTGTGTACGAGCAGTAAAAAGGATAAGAATAACATCATTGACTATATTCACTTTGATGAGAGGATTTACCCGGTGGGACGGCTTGACAAAGACTCGACTGGCCTGATCCTCCTGACAAATGACGGTGAATTGACAGACCGTATCCTTCGCTCAAAAAACGGACATGAAAAAGAATATGTCGTGACAGTCAACCGACCTCTCAGAAAGGAGGTTCTGGATGCTATGGCACAGGGCGTCCCGATCCTGGATACGATGACAAAACCGTGCCGGATCGACAGGATCGACGAGAAAAGTTTCCGGATCATCCTCACACAGGGGTTAAACCGGCAGATCCGCCGGATGTGCGAATATTTTGGATACAGAGTGATCCGGTTAAAGCGGATACGGATCATGAATGTTTTATTAGACGGGCTTCCGGAAGGAAAATGGCGCTATTTATCCGATGAGGAGATAACGCAGATGGAAAAATCTTTGAAAGGACAGAAATTTTATAATGAGTGATCTTGAACGAATAAAAGAACTGGTTTCTACACTAAATCATGCTGCCAAAGTATACTATCAGGGGCAGGATGAGGTCATGACAAATTTTGAATACGATAAACTGTATGACGAGTTGGTTTCACTGGAAAAAAAGACAGGCATTGTTATGTCAAACAGCCCGACGGTCAATGTGGGATATGAAACCCTGAGTGAACTTCCCAAAGAGGCGCATGTAGCTCCCATGCTTTCATTAGATAAAACAAAGGAAGCCGGGGAATTGGTACAGTGGCTTGGCGGGCAAAAAGGGCTTTTATCGCTCAAACTTGATGGACTTAGTGTTATTCTTACCTATCAGGATGGTGTCCTCACAAAAGCTCTGACAAGGGGAAATGGCGAAATAGGAGAGGTCATTACCAATAATGCCAGAACCTTTAAGAACATCCCGGCTAAGATCAGTTACCCGGGGACTCTGATCCTCCGTGGCGAGGCATTGATCCGGTACTCAGACTTCGAGACACTGAACCGCTCCTTTTCCGATATCCAGGAACAATACAAGAATCCAAGAAATTTATGTAGTGGTACGGTAAGGCAGCTCAATAATCAGATCACAGCGGAACGGAATGTTCATTTTTATGTGTACGATCTCATTGATTCCAATCCCTCGGAGGAATCGTTTCACAGTAAAGAAGAAATCCGCAAGTGGTTTGATTCTCTGGGATTTGATGTCGTTCCATACAAAGTAGTGGATCAGGCAGATCTGGAAGAAGCAGTCACGGCTTTTTCGGAGGAGATCGCCGGCGGGCTGGATCTCCCAAGTGATGGACTCGTCCTCACTTATGACGACATAGACTACAGTCGTAGTCTTGGGCGGACGGCAAAATTTCCGAGGGATTCCATTGCCTTTAAATGGCAGGATGAACTAGCTGAGACGACCCTGCTTGATATTGAGTGGAGTGCGTCGAGAACAGGGCTTATCAATCCGATCGCTATATTTGAACCGGTAGAATTAGAAGGAACGACCGTGAGCCGGGCCAGCGTACACAATATCAGCATATTAAGAGAGCTTAAATTGGGCACCGGGGACCGCATCACAGTGTACAAAGCAAATATGATCATCCCACAGATACAGGAAAATCTTACCGGCAGCGGGACGGCATCCATTCCGGGAACATGTCCGGTCTGTGGTGGACATACCGAGCTCGTCAATGAAAATGGTTCTGAGTTTTTATTTTGTATCAATCCGGGATGTTATGCCAAAAAATTAAAAATGTTCAGTCACTTTGTCAGCAGGGATGCCTTGAATATTGATGGATTTTCGGAGGCAACACTCGAAAAATTTATCGCCCGCGGATGGCTTCAGGATTTCAGTGATCTCTTTGAGTTAGAAAAACACAAAGAAGAAATCGAGACAATGGAAGGCTTTGGTGAAAAATCGTGCCAGAATATGCTTGCAGCGATCGAACAGGCGAAAAATGTACCGTTAGAACGGGTTGTATATAGTCTTGGTATTAAGGGATTCGGCCTCAGTATGGCAAAACTTGTGTGCCGTCAGTATCCCCTTGAACTTAGCCGGATGAATGAACTGACCGAAGAAGATTTGATTTCCGTGGACGGAATCGGAGAAAAACTCGCCCATTCTTTTGTGTCCTTTTTTTCCAGTGAAGATAACCTGTGTCTGGTAAAAAAACTGGAACAGATCCTCACAATCTCCATGCCGGAAAAAACGGATTCGGGAAATTTGGAAGGGATGACTTTTGTGATCACGGGAAGCCTGACCCACTTTTCAAACCGAAATGAATGCAAAGAAAAAATAGAACTTGCTGGTGGAAAGGTGAGTGGCTCGGTAAGTAAGAATACAAATTATCTGGTCAATAATGACCGCGCTTCTTCCTCTTCCAAAAACAAAAAAGCGAAAGAGCTTGGGATCCCTGTCATCACGGAGGAGGAACTTCTTGAGATGCTGGGAGGATAATTTTTTATACAAGATCTTTGCGGTTTATGAGCCCGGTGAACTTAAAGATTAAAAACGATAAAAGAAACGCCGGGATAATGGAAAGAAGAAGCCATATGTCTCTCTCTGTGTGCAGGGAGAGACATATTTTTTGCAGAAAAAAACGGCAAATCATAAGGGAAACGGAGAGACAGACGAATGGAAAAACAAGCCATTTCCCCAGGAAAATCTCAGTATAACCATTCTGGATCAGATAGATGCCATCTAACAGGCTGATAATGATCTGGCTTAAAAGAAGTCCCAGCAAATAACCGTACACGCCGTATCCGGGAGTGATGAATACAAGAAATAAAATCCGGACGAATAACCCGAGAATGGTGTTTCGGAATGTAATGTGCGTTTTTGACAAGCCGTTTATGATGCTGGACAGGGTCGTCGAGACGTAGATGAACGGACAGATCACAGCCAGAAGAGTAAGCAATTTCCCGGCATTTTCACTGTGGAAAAAGACAATGCCGATCATTTTTCCAAAATGTAAAAATACCGCTGTCGCCATACAGCCGAGGAGCAGGGAATATTTGATCGTGATCCGTGTTGTGTGCTGGATCTTTTCCCTGTTTTTTTCATTGTCCGCTTTAGAAATCTCAGGAAGCAGAAGAACAGACAGGGAGTTCGTGATCGTGCCGGGAAACATAATAAAAGGCAGAACGATTCCGGTTATGACGCCATAAAGGGCAAGGGAATCATCGTGGGAGAGCCCGTACCGGGTGAACATGATCGGTATGAGTACGGATTCAAAACTGGAGAGAAGGGAAATGACAAGTTTGGTTCCGCTAAGAGGGATCGCCTGACGCAAAAGAGCACCGGCGATTTTTCTTTTTGTCAGGGTGAGCGGCCCCGTTTCCCTGCTTTTTGTCCGTTTGAGACTGATCAGATTATATATGTTGGATGCAACTTCCCCTGCGATGAGACCGCCCACCGCAATGTTACACGAAAATTCGCAAATTGCACTGGTATAGATCAGGAATACAAATCCAACGCGGAATAATTGCTCAATTAATTGTGTCAGAGCTGGCACTTTTGCTTCCCGCAGACCATAAAAATATCCGTTTATCATACTTGTCACACCGCAGAATGGAAAAATAAACGCCAGTATCTTTAGAAGCGATGAAGTCTTTTCTGTAAACAAAAAATGGATACTGATAAAATCCGAGAATAAAAATATAATGACAGAAAGAAAAAACGATATTCCCAGTGACAAAAGAATACCTGTCCGTATCACTTTTTTGGAGTATTTGTAATGAGGATTGGATACGAGCTGTGACATGGCTGTTTGAAGTCCGGATGCATACAAGGTGAAGCAGATCGCATATACTGGAAAAACAAGCTGATAAATACCAAGTTGTGTTTCCCCTAATGTATTTGCCAGAAAAATACGGTATAAAAATCCAATGATACGGGTGAGGATGCCTGCGCCTGTAAGGAAGATCGTCCCTTTTAATATTTTTTCCTTCAAATTTAGTCTCTCTTTTAAATTTGCGGGCTTACTAAAATTTATGTGAGTTGGTAAATTCTATGAATTTTTTTTAATATATTGTTTTTTGGCATAATTTGTAGTATTATATTTATAACTGTATGTATGTGAAAATATGTTATTGATGAAGGGATTGAATTGGTATGGGAAAAGGCAGCATTGATTTGGGGCTTCCTACAGAGGATAAACCGGAATGGACGATATCGCTTGATTTTGTAGAAAGTCAAAACGAAGAACCAACAACCGAATGGACGATTTCCCAAGAGCCGGAGAATATTCCTGCACAGGGAACGACGAGCACACAGGAGACCTCTTTTTCAGGTCAGAATTCCTCGGCATTGGATTCTGGCTTTTTGCTGGATGGTAATATTTCCTCCCCCGGATCACAGAATGCCGGCGGGGCAGGAATGATGAATACGGGCGGGATTTCGGGAGCATTGGACGGAAGTATTTCTTCTGCCGGAGACGCTGTACTTGGCGGCGGGGCAGGAATGATGAATACAGGTGGAGTTTCAGGAGCATTGGACGGAAGTATTTCTTCTGCCGGAGACGCTGTACTTGGCGGCGGGGCAGGAATGCTGAACGAATCCGATACGAGGATCCAGATGCCTCAAAAACAGGAGGATTCATCTGCGATTCTTGGGGCAAATACTGCTACGGATTCCCAAAGTCTTAGCGATGTTATGCTGGATACGCCCGTGCAGTCGCCAGCAGAGCAAGTAGTAAGTCAGCCAGCGGCCGAACCGGAACCAGTCAGCCAGCCGGAACAATCTCCGGAGCCGGATATACCGAATGAGTTGGAGAAGGAAAAAGATGAGGTGGAAGAGCGGCTAAATCATCTTGCAAATTCTATGAGCAGCTGGGAGGAATCAGAAAAGGCACTGAGTGAAGCGGCTGCTATGCTGTCTGCCAAGAGAATGCAACGTGCAGGACAAAATGAAAGCGATCTGAAAAATCTTTTTGACCGGCTTGATATCTCTGAAAATCTGGATCGTATGAACGCTACTGTTCAGGAAGATCTGGCAGATGTGATCGAACAGACCGAGCAGGATGAACTGCTTGAGGCAAAAAATGCAATGTCTGCTGAAGAAAACACAGTTTCTCCTGATATTGAAATATCCAATGATATGTTTGACCTCGGTGTTGACTTATCGGATGATGATAATTTTTCAGATGAAAATATTGATCTAAGTTCTTTTAGGGGAAGCATTAAAGATGCAGACGAGATCAACAAGCCGTCTGAAAACAGTATTGATCTGGATGAAGCAGAAACAACTTCCGATTCGCTGGATCCGGGGCTTGATATGTCAAATCTGGTGGCTGCTGCGATGAATAATATTTCCGGGAATACAGAGACGCCAGAGGCTGTTTTACCGGAAACGGAACCTGATATGGAGCCAGAACCGGAAACGAACGAAAGTAGTCTCGAATTCATGACAGGAGCAGAAGATAGCCAGCCCGAAA
>CAZOIF010000016.1:0-54266 GCA_964579975.1 uncultured Eubacterium sp.
TGAACAGACGCAGAAATTCAAAGAAATGGTAGAAGCCCATACTGTCGTGGAGGGCAACTTGATCATTTCGGATTTGCGCGGGGTAGACCCTATTTATTCCGGAAACCGTTTTATGATTTACAGTATGTACCCGGAACAGAATATTTCCGCATGGATCGTCAGCGGTCGTAATGGGCAGGGATGTAGCGCAGCGGTCGGCTACAGCATTCTGAACCGCACTTCCAATGTCAATGTAGGAAGCTTAATGCTAAAATACAATGGCGGTGGCCATAAAAAAGTAGGTACCTGCCAGTTCTCTAATGAAGATATGGATACGGAACTTCCGAAAATGCTGGAGGAATTAAAACAGCTGAGCAACTGAAATAATGTTTAAATTTTAAGGGGTATAGCCATCTGGTCTATACCCCTTACATTTATGCTCTGTTTTAAAAAGAACATCGTTTATTCATCGGTCTCTATATTATGTTCCAACGCTATATTATAATCCGACACTGCCTGGATTGCTTTAAAATACTCCTCTTTTGCACGCCAGTACTCACTAAACAAAAGCGGGACTCCGCTTGACCGCCATGAGGTCATATCTCCTGCTCCCCACCAGGTCACTCCTGTGATTTTCGCGCCACTTTCCTTTTCCTCCACCAGCATCCACATGAGATCGTACCACATCTGCACCTGCTCCGCATGAGATATATCATTTTTCGTGTAATCCGTCAGATCCATCTCTGTGATCTGAATCTCAAAACCTGCGTCTTTAAATTTCTCGATCGCACTATTTTTCACACCGTCTGCTCCGGGATAAGTGACATCCAGATGACTCTGCATACCGATGCCATCACAGATGATCTCCGCTTCCGGATTGATTTCGTCCTTTGTATTAAAATAATTTATCATCGTAATGATCTTTTTCGCTTCCTGATAGGTGTTAAACTCGTTAAAGAACAATCCGACCGAATCTGTGAGACCATAATCCTCCAAAATCGAATGCGCCAGCGCAAACGCCTCTTTGATATAATATGGCGTCAGGATTCCGCTGTGCTTCCTGTCGGAATATTTATAATCCGGATAATAGACCTCATCCCAATAAGATTTGTGCCCTTCATTATAATTATGGAAATACTCATTCGCAATATCCCAACTATCAATAACCTCCCTGCCGATGTAGATTCCGTTCTCATCTTGCAGATTATAAATGTGTGTCATGACATTGCGGATCAGATACTCCATACGTCCGTTCATTACCTCTGGTGACACATACTCACTCGAACCGGCTGTACTGTAATCTTCCTTAAAAAACCACTGCGGTGACTGCGAATGCCAGACAAACACATGATAACGCATTTTCATACCATTTTCATATGCTGCCTTAATATAGGAATCGATCGCATCCATATCAATGACCGGATACTGTGAATCCATATAGGCATATTGAAATTTATCCGTTTCCACATACCCGGAAGGGTTCGTATCCGATAATTTAGGACGCCATCCCAGAATGTAATCCGGCTTCATCTCATTTCCCATGGTCAAACTATTGTACTGACCCTTTGCAAACTCCATAACGTCCTGATTATTTACCTCGTTCCCTCCCAGTGCTACTCCTATTTTTCCAAAAACATCTCCGCATACGCTTTTCAGACTGCTGCCATCCAGCACATTCGAAGTCCTTTTTACATTCAGCGTCATGGAAGTGATCTTGATATAACCGATGTCTGCCGTTGTATTCTGCACGATAACATACAACGGACCACCCTTATAGTCTTCCAGTGACAATACCGCCTTGTCCATTGTCCATGTTTCTGCAAATCCCTCCGACCAATTCGTCGTCTTCGTAAGTTTGCAGACAATGAACCCTTTATCTGTCGTTTTGATCTGTTTATTCTTAGTATCATAGATCTTTATGCCAAACGTAACTCTCTCATATAAGCTCAGATCGATCCCTGACACATAATCAGTCAACTCATATATATCCCCCGCCCATGCACGGTCGTACGAGGCAGCGTTTTTCCACGTTCCGGCAGAAATATCAACCACCTTGTCCTTCGGCACGGCAGCCGCCGTTCCTGTCACTTTCACATCGACATAGCAGACCGTCCTCTGGTATGTCTCTACATCTTCGGGAACAAACGTCACACTGCATTTCGTTAGTCCTGTTCCACCCGGCACTGCCGTTTCATCTGTCCACACGAAATCTCCTGCCACTTCCCGGCCTTCCGTATCTTTCGCACTTCCTTCGTGCAGCGCAGACTCTTTCAGCATCTGTCCTGCCACAATGGAATCTGCCTTCGGAGCTTCCAGAATAACCCTTCTCTTTGATACGATAACCGGAATCGAAATTCCTGTTATCTTTCCATTCTCATCATCCTCCGGGATAAATTCTGCCTCACACAAAACCTTTCCCGTCTTTGACATCACCTGTTCCTGATCGGTCCAACGATAACTTCCCTTTACCTCCTCACCATCACGGTCTAATATACTTCCGCCGCTGATCCCAACATCTGACAGCTTATCACCAACCAACGCCTTTTCCGAAAATGGTTTGCGGGAGAGTATGATCTTTTCCTCCGGTGCGGCCGTCACGGATGATTCCGTCGGAACCACCTGGCAACTGTTTGGAAACTCCGACGGTTTCAGAGAAGCAGACGGAGCCAGAGTATCCATTGGATTCTGGGATGGTGTACCCGGTGTCACAGACGGGCTATCCAAATCATCCTTTTTTCCCGGATCTGCTCCTTCTGTCACGGTCACACGAATCACAACTTTTTTCTTTTTATTCTGTTTGGATATGACCGATATGTTCGCTGTCCCCTTTTTCTTCGCGCTCATCTTTCCCTTTGAAGATACCGATACTACCTTTTTGTCTGAAGAAACAAACTTTACTTTTTTATATTTCTTTTTATTCGGTGTCACTTTAACCTTCACCTTTAACTGAAAATTTTTCCCTTTCTTCAAGGTCAGTTTCTTCTTTTTCACATTTGTGACTTTAACCTGTTTCACTTTCACTCCGGCAGCCGCCTGTGCTGTCTGTGGCGCTCCCGCCGTCAACACAGAAATGACCATCGCCATCGCCAGAACCAGTGACAGCACATTTCTCAGATTACGCTTCATAAACACATTGCCTCCTTCTTCTTCTAATCTTTTGTCTATTCATTTTATTGATAAATCTGACACACTATGCTATATGTCCATCTTACAATGGGTTCACACATATAGCAATGATTTTATACGCCGAATGAATTGATCTATCTGGCATTTTAATCAGGAGCCGTCGAGATAACTACTCTGAGGCGATAAAGAGCCCTCTGAGATAAAACAGCGTCGGAATCACAAATAAAACGACCAAAAATACAGTGAATGCGGCGGCAAACACGGCATATGCTATATATCCCGCTATATTGGCTGCCTTCTCAGCCCTGATTTCTTTTTTCCTTCTGACTGCCACAAATGCAACGAGTGCGGCCAGGGTAATGGCAGATAAAATCCCCCCTGCCTTCCGCCCAGGCGCCACATAGCTCAGCTTGATCTCATTTTTCCCCTCTTCTACAGGTATCGACAGCATCCCGTCTATATTTCCGATCTCCGTGACTTTTTCTCCATTTACTTTACACTCCCAGCCCTCATCATATGAAACCGGCAAAAAAATATTGGCCTTTGTCACATGATCCAGTTCAATGCTGGCGCCTGCTCTCTCCTGTTTCAATGATTTAATCTCAGGATTCTGACTTTTTATAAGTTCAATACCCTTTTTAAAAACATTCATATCCAATAATCCCAGATGAATATCCGATGCACCAGCATTTCCGCCAAACACCACACTTACCTTCTCATTCCGGAAACACCCAAGATAGATCAATCCATTTCCAAAGTCAGCCGGATACTGCTCGTTGGTAACAGAAACAGACGACGGTATTACAGCCAGTTCTCCATTCACTGTTATGCTGACCGGACTCTCCGAGGTGTTTGTCCCATAAAAGTACAAAAGCTTTTCCTGATCTCCGATCTCCAGCTCAAGCATATTATTTTGGATCTGACCCGATATATCCTCAATGAGCATCTCTCCGCTTCCGGTCACTGCCGCAAACAGATCATTTTGCGTCTGGAATTTTTCCCATCCGGCCGACAGACTGGATACATCGGTATTTATAGCAAACGGAAGTGCAAACTTATTTTTATACATTTCTAATTCATTCTCATCACTGATCTCTACATCCCCGCAATAATCATATAACTCATCCGGCAGTTCATCCCCCAGATAATATTTTATATTGAACAACGTATCGGTAAAGACGGTTCCCCCGGTATCCAGAAGCTGCGTCCAGTTTACCGAATATCCAAGCGCCCAAAAAGCCGGCTGCAGGGATGGGCTGATCACATGCCAGTAATTCGAGATTGCTTCTTGCCCGAGTACCAGGGAATATTGGATATGATCCACCTGATAGTCTGTATTTTTTATCCGTTCAAAGTCATCCGGTTTCTCTTCCATACTCATGGCGACATGATTCGCCGCATCCAGATATTCTGCCGAAAACACAGTAACGTTATCTTTATTTGGCGCAAAACTCATAACCGATGTACACATGATCTCGACACATAGCAATGCAAAAATAAGTCCTTTATTTTTCGACCTTAACAAATACAAATATATACCGAGAAATACCAGCCCGGTCACGATACAAAGGAAACCATCTCCTAATTTTAAATATATCTCATTCCCACAGTATATCATATAAATCTTATGAAAGACTTTGCCGGAAAAAATTACCGCAGCTGCCAAGCCCCCGATCGCTGCTTTTTTCCTGAGCCAGCCGGCTGCATTCGTGATACGCTCTTTATTCTCGTGACATAATGCGACCGCAAGATCAATGAAAATAAATGAAATAATATAGATAAAACGCACTGGCCAACTCGCCCTGCTTCCACCATGCCACAGCACCTCGATCCCAGAGACAAAAACGGAAAGAATCATACATATGATGACAAGGATGCGTCCTTTATGCCTTTTTATATTTGCCATGATCCGGTCTTTTCCATGCAACAGGAAAAACATGATGCACGAACACGGTAACGCCAGATTCACAAACATCCGCTGAACGGTTTCCCATTCATACGGACTCCAGCTGCTTTTGATCGCCGTCATATACGTATTAAAAAAATCACCGCTCGTATTTCTGGATGTCCCTGACACACAAAGCAGTGCCGGAATACTCACAACCGCACTCAGTAAGACCGCCACACCGACCGATACTCCGAGCCACAGAGCGCACCGCCTCTTCTCTTCCCCACTCTCCAGATTCCAGAAAATCCTTGCACCACATGACAAAAACAAAAACATCAGCGTGATACAGCCCGTATACACATTTATGATCATACACAATGCAAATGCAGCGATAAAAAATTTACAGCCCTTTTTATCAAAAATCCGGTCGATTCCGATCATAAGAAGCGGGAGCAGAAAAGCAATATCCATCACAAGCATGATCTGAAAATGGACAAGTGTGGCCGCACCAAACGCATAAAGGATACCACCCGCAATATGTATGCTGTTTTTTACATCATATTTTCTCAGATAAAAATACATGGAAAATGCAATCGCTATCATTTTCAGTATCAGAAATATATTTACAAAATTCACCAAATTTTCTCTCGTCGAAAAAAACAAAAACAGATTGAGCGGACTTAAAAACGCTCCCAGCGAGGAAGCACCTGATATATTGATTCCAAATGTTGAATTCCATGTAAAAAACGGACTTGCCTTCCCATGCAGAACATCCCAGACATAATACATGCCTGCCGGTATCGTCTGCTGGACCATATCTCCCCGCGCGACCGTCTCCTCCCCAAAAGGATATATGCCATTTACCATATAAGCAACAAGAACGACTACACTGGTAACGAGTGCGATAATGGACAAATCTATGATTCTTTCTTTCTTCTTTACAATCAATGAAGACCAGCTAAACTCTGTTTTCTTTTCCATCGTCTCTCTCCTTTTACCTGCCCTGGATTCGTGGTATCATTTGGACAGGATGCCCTTTGACCCAACATTATTTTACAACAAATATTTTCTATTGAAAAGATTTTTTTATCATTTAGGAATCCCCACATTCACCTTGACCGGCTTTTCTTCTTTGTGATACAATCAAAAGGGCTTCGCATAACGAGAAGTTTCCTGGCAAAATCAAAAGACCCGACTGATAACTGCGGGCCTCTGAAAAATCACCCTGGCAGATCCCGGGTATGGAAAGGATACATAATACTATGAAAGAAAATTTAGTGATAACCGGTATGGGTGCCGTTACCCCAATCGGAATCGGCGTAGAAAACTACTGGAACAACCTGATTGCAGGGAAATGTGGGATAGAGCGCATCACACGCTTTGACCCGGAGGATTCTCCGGTAAAGATCGCCGCTCAGGTCAAAGATTTTAACCCGGATGATTTTATGAGCAAAAAACAGAGTCGGGAAATGGATCTTTTTATGCAGTATGGCTATGCCGCCTCGGAAGAAGCCCTCGCTGATGCCGGAATCAAAGAAGATACTGTACCTGCAGAGCGTATGGGGATTGTCGTGGGAACTGCCATGGCAGGCGTCTCCATTATATCGGAAACACAGGACGGTCTGAGCACCGGTGCTCATAAAAAAGTAAGCCCACGGTTCGTACCAAAATTCATCGGTAACATCGCCGCTGCCCAGATTGCAATCGCAAAAGGCTACCGGGGACCAAGCCTCACCGTGAGTACTGCCTGCTCCTCTGGTGCAGATGCCATTAGTACTGCTGCGATGTTGCTTTTGGCCGGAGAGGCAGACGCCGTCCTCGCCATCGGAGCAGAGGCAAGTCTTTGTCCGGTCGTAGTCGCCGGTCTTGCATCCGCTCATGCTCTTAGCACGAATAACGAAAATCCACAGACGGCAAGCCGTCCTTTTGATAAGATGAGAGACGGTTTTGTATTCGGAGAAGGCGGAGGGGCAATCCTCCTTGAGACCGAAGAACATGCAAAAAAACGTGGGGCTGACATAAAGGCGAGGCTCCTCGGTTTTGCCAACTGCACAGATGGACATCATGTCACAGCTCCGCACCCGGAGGGGATCGGGGCGATCGCATGTATGGCAGATGCCATAAAAAAAGCCGGTATCTCTACCGATGATATCGACTACATAAACACCCACGGAACTTCCACCCCAATGGGCGATACGATCGAGACAAATGCCATCAAGAAATTATTTGGCCCACACGCTTATGAAATGGCTGTCACCTCTACCAAGGGAGCCACAGGGCATATGATGGGCGCCGGGGGCGTCACGGAGACAATCGCCTGCATCAAAGCGATACAGACGGGAATCGTTCCACCAACACTGAACTTAAACACCCCGGATGAGGAATGCGATTTGGATTACGTACCAAATAAAGCAGTGAAGCGGGAAGTCAAATACGCAATGACAAACGCGTTTGGCTTTGGAGGCCAGAACTCCAGTCTGATCGTAGGAAGTGTGTAGGCAAAAAATGAATGCTTTAAAAAAACTGATTACAGAGTCCTCCCACTTGAGCGATGAAGCTCTCGCCCAGAACGCAGATGCACTCCTGCACATCCACACCGAAGAGATCCAGACAGATGGAAAAGATACCTTTCATGTTCACCGGTACGAACCAACACCTTACCGTGTTTTACAGATTCTTTTTAACCATCTGGATATCTGTGAAAGGGATACTCTGCTAGACTACGGAAGCGGTCTTGGCCGGCTGCCTTTTTATGCAAATTATCTGTTCCAATGTCATGGGATCGGCATAGAGCAGTCGGAAGAATTTCACCATATGGCATTGAAAAACCAAAACAGCTATCGGGGAATTCACCGGGACCGGCTTTGCTTTGTCCATGCATCAGCAGAGGAATATGAACTTCCCGACGAAGTAAACTACATTTACTGCTTCAATCCGTTTTCTACCGATATCTTCCGGTCTGTCATAACGAAGATCGAGATGTCCTTTGAACGAAATGAGCG
This sequence comes from uncultured Eubacterium sp., assembly GCA_964579975.1. Classification (GTDB taxonomy): domain Bacteria; phylum Bacillota; class Clostridia; order Lachnospirales; family Lachnospiraceae; genus Eubacterium_F. Next base: position 7,996 of record CAZOIF010000016.1, read on the forward strand.
TGAGATCACACTTATCCTTTATTACCCGGAGGATAGCACGATCTTTTACATCGAGAGGCATACCCCATTCCATCTTCTCTGCGAGGTTCCTGTCCCGGATCTGATCGGGAGAGACCGCCGGGAACGTTTTTGCCTATACCGTCTTTCCGGTGCATGTAAGATTTCTGCAGATATCGGTTCCCAATGATTTTTTCACAAAACCATTGCGAATTTTGACATTTTGCATTATACTGTTAGTAAGCCAATGATATATCAGGTCAGAGAAACGAAAGGAAGTGAAGATGTGTACAACGAAGAATTATTTCGGAAAATGCTGATGACCTTTGATCACAAGTACGAATCTTCCACTGTATTTTATGACAATCTTCCATATGTAAGGGATTATGATCTGTGCAACTGGACTCCGTTGCGTCTTATGAGCGGAAATATCATAAAATTTTATCAGTATAAACTTGATAAACCTGTCATCATACAGACCGATCCGGACGGCATATAATGTTTGTTCTTTTTCCGAATATAATAAGAGTATCCAGGTACTCCTGTAATGGAGCCTGGATACTCTTTTTTATCTGGCTCGATGCTAAATTGGCACCGCCGGGCTAATCAAAAATCCTTTCCAGTTCACTGATAACTTCACGATCAAATCCCGCCTCCGGGCATATGATCTCCTTATCATCCACTGGCTCATAACCAAATGGACCATAATAGAAGTTCTTTGTCATGATACATTGTTTCCCCTGCAAATCCGTAACCCGCCAATAGAGAACAGCATCATACTTTTTCTCCTTTTCATTATAATCACCATCCATAAGCTGAAAATCATTCGATTTACATCTGCTTAATACCTCGTAAAGGCCGTTTCCTATTTGGGCGGCGTATTCTGATACTTTCGTTTCTTTATCTACAATCGGCATCTCTGTACAGTTTCTCACAAAATAGAAGCTGTAAAAGCCGTCAGAAAAACCATCCTTTCCTATTTCTTCTGCCGTTTCGGAATTCTGTATATTATTGATCTTGCCCCTCGTTATATCATTTGCCACATTATACCCCATACAGGAATCTTTGTAATAATACAAATAATAACCCATATCCTGAATATAGTATTCAAATGAATTTACATATTCCTCCTCAAAATACTCATAGTTCTCTTTCCCATTCCGAATATGAATATCATAATTATACCGGTCTTTAAAAATAATCTGCATCAGAACGAGCTTATCTTCTACCCCTAAGCAAAGATCCACACCATACACCGGATATTGGATATTCGTATCCGGATTCCACCAGTACCCGTCCGTATTATCCGAGTAGGTTACACCCTCCACATCAATCGTTACCTCTTTATCCTTAAACGTTTTTTCATAAGATTGTGATATACGGTCTGCTACATCGTAAAAAAATGTATCATGCCCTTCCCCATTTGAATTACGCACATCATAACTTGTACCGGTACTTTTCAAAACTTCTGTTATCTCACCATCCACCAGCTTTTGTGCAATCTGCTTTGCCTTATAACGGTACATAAGACTATCATAACTCGGACATGGCAGCGATGGGAAAATCTGTCCTATCGTCAAGACGCCAAATACACCACACACAATGACAAGCAGTATAATAGCGATCACCTTTTTAATCCGGTTTTTTTTCAATTCCCTGCCAATCTTTTTAAACGGCTGGATCTCATCAAAACCAGCAGCGCTCTTCTCTTCCGTCTCCTGCATTTCCTCCATCTTCTTTTTGCAGTGTTCACAGTCAGCCAGATGCTCTTCGATCTCTTTTTCTGTCTCCACACTGCATAAACCCTCGATATATTCCGGCAATAAATCTTCTACAATATGACATTTCATTTCTTCTCTCCTCCAATCTGCTCCTTCAGCTTCTCCTTCGCCCTGAAAAAGGTAACTCTTCCCCAGGTTTCCGATTTACCAAAAATATCACCGATTTCTTTAAAGGAAAGGCAACCCATAATCCGAAGCATCAACACTTCCCTATAAGGCTCCGGAAGGCTATGGATTTCACGGTAAATCGCTGTGCTTTCCTCTTTCTGGATCAGTTCTTTTACAAAATCCGTCTCCTGCACGATCTGTCCAAACAGCAAAGCCTCTCCCTGCTGTTCCAGAATGTGATCCATCGAAACATTCTTTTGTTCCGCCCGTTTGCATATGTCGAGCCAGGTATTCTTGGCAATCTGACAAAGCCATGTCGATACCTCACACTTTCCTTCAAAAGAATCCGCATGCTCGATCGCCTTCAGAAAAACGGTCTGTAAAATATCATCCGCTGTCGTCGGGTTTTTGCAAAGCTGCAAAATATATCCGTACAACATCTTCGCATATTTCTCATAAATCTCATCAAAAGCCCCTTCGATGCGTTGTTTCATTTGTGCCACCTCACCTCCTCTGTTAAATCAGACGAATGAAATAAGAAAACGTTACAGCTACGAAAATAAGGTGCAGCTAAAATGCGCACCTTATCACATTGATAAACTCTTTCTTTCACATCATTTCAATGCTTCCCGGAGATCCTCCGGTATTCTCACACTCAGGCCCTAAGTTTCCCGGCAAAATCACTCATGGCCTCCGATATTTTTATCTGCTGGGGGCATACCGCCTCACAGCTCCGGCACCCAATACAGGCCGTTGGATGTTTTTTCTTCGGAATCGCCATCAGCGCCATCGGTGCGAGAAAACCGCCCCCGGTAAAGCTATGCTCATTATAAAGATCGATCAATCTCGGAATGTCTAAGCCTTTCGGGCAGTGGCTCACACAATAATGACAGGAAGTACACGGAAGAGTATCGTTTAACATACCATCTGCAACTTTAAGCAAAGCATCCATTTCTTTTTCTGACAAAGTTTTTTCTGTCTCAAATGTCTTTACATTTTCCCTAAGCTGTTCAAAATCCGACATACCGGAAAGTATCATTGTCACTTCCGGAATGCTTTGCAAAAACCGGAATGCCCATGCCGGAATATTCTCGTCCGGTCGAAGTTCCTTTAGCACTTTTTCTGCATTTTCTGGCAGTTTCGCCAGTTTGCCGCCTCTCACCGGCTCCATCACCCATATTGGGATTCCATACTCTTTTATCAACTCGACTTTAGCTTTTGCATCCTGAAATGTCCAGTCAATGTAGTTTAACTGAATCTGGCAAAATTCCATATGGTCGCCATACGCTTCTAAAAACCGTTTCATCACATCATAATTTCCATGCGCAGAAAAACCAAGATGACGGATGCGTCCCTCTTCTTTCTGTTTGACAAGATACTCATCAATACGGTATTTTTTGTCCAGATATGCGTCAATATTCATCTCACATACATTGTGAATCAGATAAAAGTCAAAATAATCCACACGACATTTTTTCAACTGCTCCTCAAAGATCTTCTCTACCTTATTCATATTAGCAAGGTCATATCCCGGAAATTTTGTGGCGAGGAAAAAACTGTCACGTGGATACTTTTCCAAAACCTTTCCCATAACAAGTTCCGAATTCCCACCATGATATCCCCATGCCGTATCGTAATAATTGATCCCCTGCTCCATTGCATAGGCGACCATCTCCGCCGTCCTCTCTTCATCAATCTTCGCATCGTTTCCATCCAGAACCGGCAGACGCATCGTTCCCATTCCCAGTGCAGATAGTTCTAACTCCTGAAATTTTTTTGTGATCATTTTTTCATCCCAGCCTTCCTTACATAATAATTGGCAAAAATATTTATTGTTTTTATTTTATCAATAATTGGGAGAAATGGCAAATGGGATTTGGGGTGTTTTTGACACCTCCAATCCAATCAAAACCATCGGACTACGTCCCATACCCCATCTGGCAGGCCCACTTTGGGGTGCTGTTTTATCGGGTCGCCGTATTTCAGAAGAAATGATTTTCAGGGCGTGGGTTATAAATACGCCGGTAAGAGGGACATGTGTTTTATGTCCCCTTACCGCTGCGTAATTTATATAGCGCGAGCGCCCATGCCCGGGAAATCATTTCTTCTGAAATACAGCCCCAATAAAACCACCCCCCTCCTTGACAACCCCACCCATTTTATATAAAATAATTTTCAGTATCAACAAATCAGGAGGTGAAAAACTTGAAATACTCTTATAAAACAAAAGGCACCTGTTCACAGCAGATCGACCTTGAAATCAATGGCGACATTATAACAAACGTCAAATTTTATGGAGGCTGCGATGGGAATTTAAAAGCCATTCCAAAACTGGTAGACGGCCTGAGTGTCGATCAGATCGTGGAAAAATGCGCTGGGATCCAATGTGGTTTCAAAAACACATCCTGCGCCGACCAGCTTTCCAAAGCCGTTCTCGCCGCAAAGGAGGCCGCCGCCAATTAACAGCACCTGCCTGGTGCAAAAATTGACTACTCTGGCTTCCGGCCAGACAGATCCGTGTGTTCGAAACCATCCACACGTAAAACAAAACTAAGGAGAATTTAAAATGAAAAACAAAAACATATTATTTATCTGCCAGGCAGCTATGATCGCTGCCCTCTATGTCGTACTGACTTTTATCGCAAATGCATTCGGCCTCGCAAACTATGCCATTCAGGTAAGATTTTCAGAGGCGCTCACGATCCTTCCCTATTTTACACCGGCTGCTATACCCGGTCTCACGATTGGCTGTCTGCTCAGCAACTGGCTCACCGGCTGTGTACTCACCGATATCATCTTCGGTACGATCGCCACATTGATCGGCGCCCTTCTCACGTATGCACTCCGCCGTTTCAAATGGCTGGCACCCCTTCCGCCGATCGCAGCAAACACAATCATCGTTCCCTGGGTCCTCCGTTATGCATACGACGTCAAAGATGCCATCCCCTTCCTCATGCTTACCGTTGGCTGCGGAGAATTAATCTCTGCCGGCATTGCGGGAATGTTTCTTCTATTCTCACTCGAACAGTTCAATAAAAATATATTCAAAGTGAATTGACTTTTACTGTGCTATAAGGGTATAATGCTTGTTAGAAGTTTGGAGGTTCTGTATGAAACGATTTTTTATAACAGGCATTATACTACTTCTCGTGGTTTCTGCTGTCGTGATCCTGTCCCCGGCAAAACCACAACACGAAACAGATACGAACAATGCCGATTCTTATGAATATTATTATAATGAAAATGAAGACGAGGAGGACTCACTCTTGCCAGATGACCTGAGTTCTATCCTGGCAGACAACCAGACTGTTCCACTGGATACAATACCAAGCAGCATAACCGTACTAGTGAACCGCGTCTATCTTCTGCCATCCACTTACATTCCTGCAAACCTTGTAGACCCAAACGTTAAATTTAGTTTTACCTACATTTCCGACAAAAGAAAAATGCGCAAAGTGGCTGCTACCGCTCTCGAAAAGCTGTTCGAAGCTGGCGAAAAGGAAGGTGTCATTTTATATGGTGTATCCGGATACCGTTCCTATGAGCGTCAGAAACAGATTTATGATAAAAATATTGCTACCCGGGGACAGGCTGCCACGGATGCCGTCTCTGCCAAACCAGGAAGCAGTGAACATCAGACAGGGCTTACGATCGATGTGTCTGCCCGCAGTGTAAACTTCCGTCTGGACCAGAGTTTCGGTGATACAAGGGAAGGAAAGTGGCTTGCTAAAAACGCCCATTTATATGGATATATCATCCGCTATCCCTATGGGAAATCGAAAATAACCGGATACAGCTACGAACCGTGGCACATTCGCTTTGTGGGCAAAACCGTTGCCACCTATCTCTACGAAAATGAACTCACGATGGAAGAATATTATGGAGTAGAAGATGAGGTAGAAAATGAGACTGAGACCCGTGTCGATGTAGAAGATCCGAATTCCGTAAAATACGCGACTCCGAAACCGACACAAAAACCTACCCCGACTCCTACCCCGCAGCCTTCTAAGAAGCCAAAGAATACAAAAAAACCGGCCAAAACAAAAGTTCCAGCCAAGACAAAAGCTCCGGTTCAGACAAAAACCCCGGTGAACGACAAACCGGATCCAACCCCACCACCGCCAGAACCTACCCCCATTGTACAGACACCAGCTCCTCCCGAACCAACAGCACCACCTGAGGATGTCATTGAAGACAACGGTACTCTGCAATAGCGAAAGGAATCCTTGACATGAGAACAATACCTATTTTGTTATTTTATATCACTGTTTGCATAATCAGCGTGCCGCTTCTGCTCATTGAATGTGTTATGCGGAAAATCAACTCAAAATCGGCTGCCGTATTTGCACTCTGGATGGTGAAGATCACCTTCCATATAACATTGTTTTTGTCTGGCTGTAAAAAACATGTCACAGGGCTTGAAAACATTCCAAAAGACACTCCTGTCATGTTCGCCGCAAATCACAGAAGTTTTTATGATATCATCCTCGCTTACGCAACACTTTCTTCCGCACATGTCCAGACAGCTTTTATTTCAAAGATTGAGATTAAAAAGTTTCCGGTCATTGCCCAATGGATGTATTTCCTCAACTGTCTCTTCATGGACCGGGGTGATATGAAACAAAATATGGGGGTCATTCTCAACGCAATTTCATTGATCAAAGATGGTTACTCGATCTACATTGCACCAGAGGGGACACGCAACACAGCTGACGTTCTCTTACCTTTCAAGGAAGGCAGTATGAAGATTGCAACCAAAACAAAAGTACCGATCATCCCTGTCTGTATCAAAAACACAGAAAGTATTCTTGAAGATCACATCCCATGGATCAGGGGCGGACATATCTACATTGATTATGGCGAACCTGTATATCCTGACAAGCTTGAGAAAGAAGAGAAAAAATATATTGGCGCCTATGTCAGAAACATCATTCAGGAAATGTATGATAAAAGAGAAATCATTCAATAAATACATCTTTTCATTTTCTGTAAAACATGATAAAATAGTCTCAGCAAAGCTGAGCCATACAAGTTGCATATGCAACTTGGTATGTGCAGAAAACACGCACAAAAATTATAATAAAATAGAAAATTTTGAAAGAGAGGCACGGTATAATTCATGAAAACTTTTTTGATCGTACTCGGCATAGTCCTTGCTGTACTTATAATTGTATTTATCATTTTATCGATTATCGGACGAAAACTTCAAAAAAAGCAGGAAGCTTCCCAGTCACAGATGGAAGCAGCTTCCCAGGTGGCTTCTATTCTGGTCATCGATAAGAAACGGCTCCGGCTCAAAGACTCTGGTCTTCCGAAAATGGTCGTCGATAACACGCCAAAATATTTAAGACGATCCAAGGTTCCGATCGTCAAGGCAAAGATTGGTCCCAAGATCATGTCACTTATGTGTGACGAAAAGATTTTTCCGCTTCTTCCCGTAAAAAAGGAACTGAAGGTCGTACTTAGCGGCATTTATATTATGGATGTAAAAGGTTCAAGAAACACATTACTCAATCCACAAGAGAAACTGGGATTTTTCCAACGAGCCAAGCTGAAGGCATTGCAGAAGGTAGGAAAATAATAAGAATAATAACACAAAATAAAATAGAAAACCGATGGGGAACTTTTCGCAAGCTCTGCTTGTGTTTGTTCCCCATCGGTTTTCTATTTCGTTTTGCGTTTTATTGTTCTGCTTCTATTCTCGTGTTGATATAGGACATGAGCATTTTAGCCGTACCACGGATCCCAAGCCTGCTGCTGTTTACACAGAGATCATAGCTTCTGGAATCTCCCCAGCGATACTGTGAGTAACGATTGTGATAATATTTTCGTTTCCGGTCGTGACGGTTTATCTTTGCCACCGCCTCCTTTTCCGAAAGCTGGTATCTCTGTTCCGTCCGTGAAATCTTATCACATCGGTCAGCGAGAATAAAAATGGATACCAACCCTTGTTGATCCTTCAGGATCGTCTCTGCACAACGACCAACGACTACAAACGATTCTCCAGCGTCTGCCTTCTTTTTTAAATATTCAAACTGCATCTCCGCCAAATTTTCTTCCATCGAATTTGAATGTCCACGTACTCTTCTGGAAACCAACGGAATTTTAGGGCTCTCATCAAATTTTTCAAGATACTCTTTATCAATCCCCTTTTCGTCGGCAATATGATCAAGAATACTCCTGTCGTACAAAGGGAGCTCCATCTCTTTTGCGATCTGGTCCGCAATCGCATGACCACCACTTCCAAATTCACGGCTGATCGAAATAATAATTTGTTTGTCCATACAATACCGCCCCTTTCTACTTGAATTTACTGACAATACCGTGCAAAGATAATTAACATGGATACTGTCACTACGATGATCGTCGCCGGCACTGCTGTCTTACAGTATTTTCCCCATCCGATCGGATGTCCGTTTTTCGCTGCCACAGAAGTTCCCACTACATTAGCAGATGCACCGATCGGTGTTGCACTTCCACCAATATCGGTTCCCATCGAAAGCGCCCATGAAAGAGTATCCTGAATATCTACCCCCTGTGAGGCGGTAGCAAGGCTTCTTACTACCGGAATCATCGTAGCAGCAAATGGGATATTATCTACAAAGGCGCTCGCTATCGCAGATACCCAGATAATGATCGCCACCATGAGCATCAGGTTTCCACCACTCACCTTTCCGATAAATGCTGCAATACGTTCCAGAATTCCTGTCTCCTCCAGTCCGCCTACTACCATAAACAAACCGATAAAGAACAAAAGTGTCTTATAATCCACCTTTTTCAAAAGCGATAACGCCGCACTACCCGCAGCCACCAGCGTGACCACCGCGATCACTGTCCCGATAAACGCTACCGTCAGCCCCGTCTGCGCATGTGTCACCAGCATAATAACCGCACAGCCAAATATAAAACAGCTGACCACAAAATCTTTTTTATTTGTAATTGCATCTTTCGGATCCGGAAGCGTCGCCGGATTTACAGCCCCTCTGTCTTCCTGAACCAGTTCTTTTCGATATGCCAGAAAAAAGTAAATAATGACAAGCACTAAACTGATCGCCGCCATAACACCGGTATTACTCAGAAAATCCCAAAAAGAATAACCGAGGGACGTTCCAATGATGATATTAGGCGGATCTCCACACATAGTGGCAGATCCTCCCAGATTCGCACAAAATATCTCTGACAAGATCATCGGAACCGGATCGATCTTCAACAGCTTTGCCAACTCGATCGTCACCGCCGCCAAAAAAAGAATAACCGTAATACTGTCGATAAACATGGCTAGTACCGACGACATAATCATGAAAGCGAGGAAAAGCGGAACCGGTTTGTATTTCACCAGTTTCGCCAGCTTCATGCAGAGCCACTGGAAAAAACCGGCCTTGGCCATTCCCTCTACCATAATCATCATACCCGCTATGAATATGATTGTTGACCAGTTGATCCCGCTGGAGGATTCTGCCGATTCTCCCGCAGCATACCAAAACTCAGGAGTAAAGATTCCCCGGATATTAAGTGTCTCTAAAATTGCACTCATACTATGCATACTGACACCAAAAACCAGAACCAGTGTCAGAACACCACAAACCAGTGTAATATTCTGCCGTTCAAAATGATCCATCACGATCAAAATAAACATTGATACAAAGATTAACACCGCTAAAACCTGTGCAACGATCATTGCCATCAAGCCTCCTATGTAAAACAATATTTAATATTTTATCCGCTATTTATCATAGCACCAGAAACTCAAAAATGACATAGTCACTTTGCACATATTTTCCCTGATTCGCAAATTTATTTTATGCAAAAATACAACAATTTTTTTAATTAAAATTTCCCTGTCCTGATTTTACTTTATCAAACTCCACAAATATCTCATTCGACGGCTTTTTCGTCGCCAGACTGACAATGACGATAAATGCCAGGCTGATGAAAAATCCGACAAGCAGAGAATAGACGTCTGTGACATCATAGATCGTCTGACCTCCCACGATCGGCAGATAATCCCAGATAATGACGGTAAGACCACCAGATATGATACCCGCTACTGCACCCGCAAGATTCGTCCGCCTCCAGAATAAGGAGCAGACCACAACCGGGCCAAATGCCGAGCCGAGTCCGGCCCACGCATCAGAGACAAGATCCATGATACTGCTTTCCGGATCCCATGCAATGAAAAATGCCAGAAGCGCCACTATGATAACTGTAATACGACTCACTTTCAACACAGTTTTATCCGAAGCATCCGGTTTTGCCACATTTTTATAGATATCTTTTGATGCCGACGAAGCGCAGACAAGAAGCTGCGAATCCGCTGTGGACATGATCGCTGCCAGGATTCCACAGAGGAAAATCCCTCCGATAAACGGCAGGCCAAGGTGTTCATTGAACACTTTAGTAATCATCTCGATAAATACATTTTCTCGTGTATACCTATCCAGAACAAGCGGAGCAAGGTAAGCACGCCCCACCACGCCGATAACACAAGCTGCCACAAGGGAAAGAAATACCCAAACGATTGCGATGGTACTTGACTTCTTCAATTCTTTTTCATTCTTTACCGCCATAAATCTCACAAGAACATGTGGCATACCACAATAGCCAAGTCCCCACGCAAGCTGTGATAAAATATCCACAACACGGTACGGCTGCCCCGTCTCTCCATTTGAGAAAAGGCTCATATAACTGCCATAATCGGCAACTCCGGTAGATGTAATGTTCTGTGAAAAGTCACTACTCACAAAACTATATGCCACAATTGGCACGACAAGAAGTCCAATCAGCATCAGTGTCCCCTGCACAAAATCCGTCGTGCAGACTGCAAGGAAACCGCCCATAAAGGTATAGATCAGGATGACCGCCGCCCCGATTGCAAGCGCCCAGTGATAATCGATGCCAAATACCGTGTTGAAAAGCTTTCCGCCGGATGCCAGTGCAGAAGCTGTATACACAAGGAAAAAGATTACGATTACGATCGATGAGATACAAAGCAGGATCTTCTTTTTATCATGATACCGGTTTTCCAGAAATTCCGGAAGTGTCAGTGAGTTATTTGCTACGATCGTATATCTCCTGAGTCGTTTTGAGATAAACAGCCAGTTTGCCACCGTTCCTAAAAACAAGCCGATCGCAATCCATGCCTGTCCGGTTCCAAACGCATAAATAGAACCCGGCAATCCCATAAGAAGCCATCCGCTCATGTCAGATGCCTGTGCTGACAGCGCTGCCACCCAGCCATTTAAACCACGGCCACCCAAAAAATAATCTTCTGTACTCTTTGTCTTTTTCATGGATAAAATACCGATAACGATCATCAACATCAGATATGCCACGAAAGCAGACAGTACAATAATAGAATCTGTAGACATTAAAATTCTCCTTTGCTTTTTTACTTTTTATGAGTATTCTACCATATTTTAATATTTTATGCTATAATTAATTCAAATGAAGCAAACAGAAATGGGGGATACGATGGAACGTTTTGTAGATATCATACACAAAAAGAAAATAGGAATGGAACTTTCCGATCCGGAAATTCATACGATGATAACCGGTTACTGTGATGGCAATATCCCGGATTATCAGATAGCAGCCATGTTGATGGCGATTTGTTTCAATGGTCTCTCTGACAGAGAACTTACCACGATGACACTTGCTATGAGAGATTCCGGACAGATCAATGATCTCTCTCCCATTGATGGCATTAAAGTGGATAAACACAGCACCGGGGGCGTCGGAGACAAAACAACCCTTATCATCGGTCCCATCGTCGCCGCATGCGGTATTCCGGTCGCCAAAATGAGCGGCAGGGGGCTTGGATTTACCGGAGGGACGATCGATAAACTGGAATCCATCCCCGGATTTCGCACAGACTTGTCTAACGAAGAATTTTTCCGGGCAGTGAGAAACACAGGCATTTGCATTAATGGCCAGACTGCCGACCTCGCCCCCGCTGACAAATTAATTTACGCTCTCCGTGACGTGACAGCCACCGTGGAGAGCATCCCACTGATCGCCGCTTCCATCATGAGTAAAAAACTGGCCGCAGGAAGTGATAAGATCCTATTAGACGTAACGACTGGAAACGGCGCATTTATCAAAGATTACAACCAATCTCTGGAACTGGCAGAAAAAATGGTAACGATCGGAAATAACGCCGGAAAGACAACTGTAGCCCAGCTCACTTCCATGGACGAGCCGCTCGGCTTTGCTATCGGAAATAATCTGGAAGTCAAAGAGGCCATCGAGGCCCTTCATGGAAATGGCCCGGATGACCTTATGACTGTGTGCTATACCCTTGCCGCCCATATGATTTCCCTCGGTAAAGATATCTCGTTTGAAAATGCCAAAGCGGAGGCTGAGGATGCCATACACGGTGGAAGAGCCTGGGAAAAATTTCTCGCGATGGTTCGTGAACAGGGCGGTGATCCTTCTTTCATGGAGACCCCTGAAAAACTGCCATCGGCCGATGTAATCTTAGAGTACAAATCCAAAAACTCCGGTTATATTACCTGGATAGATACCGAGGGAATCGGCACCGCCGCCGGTATTCTCGGTGCGGGACGCAGCAAAAAAGAAGACCCGGTCGATGCCTCTGCCGGAATCATACTTTGCAAAAAAATAAATGACCCCGTCTCTCCGGGCGACTCACTCGCCCTGCTCCATACTTCAGATCCAAAACTTGCTGTCGCTGCCATGGAAAAACTGGATAACTGTTACAAATTCTCAAAAGAAAAAACAACTGACATAAAGCTGATCGGGGACGTTGTGCGCTGAAGCATCCGGAGAATGCGGCTTTTATGCCCCTGCTTTATCTCTGATCTTATCATAGTATTCATATAGTTTCTGTACTCCATTTTCTAAAATATAATAATGGCGGATATACGGTATCAGAAGCACAAAAAACATAAGACAGAGTACAAGCACAGCCAGTTCCTGAATAAGGAGGCTCGCCAGTATGGACATAACCGCCAGAAGTGCAAACAGCACCGTGACGATCAAATGTATCAGTCTCTCATGCTGGAAAAACTGAATCTGAATGAGCATCTCCTTCAAAAAGCCATCCCTTTCTCCTTCGTGCTCTTCACCCTCTGAAACACGCCTGTAAAATTCTAAATATTGTTTCAGTCTTTTTTCCATCGCTGTCTCCTTTCTGTCTAGCTCAACAGTGCCGTTGGGCTATATGATAATGACCGGTCTCTTATATTCTTCCGGCTGTATTTTCCCACTTTTTCCCACAGACACACTGCGGTACAGATCAGATGCTTTTATGTCCTGATATACTTTTCTCTTCTCCTCATCTGATAGCTTCTCCACATCTTTGGCAAGCCGCCCAAGAATGACGGTTCCACCCACTCCCCCCAATTTTTCCCCCGCCTCTTTTTTCATGCCTAACAGTCTTAGATACGAACATCCCGTTTCCCTCTGCGATTCCTTCTCCAGACCGAGAAGCGTTTGAAAGACACAGCGCTTGACCCGGGACATTGTGACATTTTTCGTCTTGCACTTTTCTGTAAAATCTTTTAAGGAGAGCGCCTCATACCAATTTTTACGAAATGCACTGGCAAGTTCCTTTGAAACATCCTTTATATCTTCCAGTTTTTCCCACCGGTCACGGATGGCATAAGAACAGGGCCGCCAGAAATCCTCTGCCTCAAGAAAACAGGCGGCAGTTTTAAGTTCTCGTTCCGCTTCTTCGGAAACACCGCCAAATTCACCATTTTGTATTCCCTCCCGTACCGCTGTCGCCGACAAAAAATCATCCCCGTCGTCTTGAACCCGGCACCTGTCATGGTATCCCCGGCCTCTCCTTTCGATGATAACCGGTTTCATATGCGTATCCAGCCGTGCTGCCGCCCGGATATATTCAATCCCCAGAATATTGTTTGGCAAAAAAATCGTCCGGCACACAGAGGCATCTACACCGGCACTTTCCGCATATGCCCTCTCTCTCGCCGCCGGATATGACAGACCCTCCCGAAGAAATGCTCTGAGTTTTTTCTTATAGCCTTCCGGCTCCTCTGCAAAAAAATATCCGGCTTTCTTCAGAGCAGTTTCATCAGCCCCCTCGCTCCCAAAACAAAAATAATCCACAAAAGAAAGTGAATGAAGCGCCAGAATACCGCCATATGCAAAATCCTCAGCGCTTGACAGCCCATAACGCACAGGCAGTTCAAATACGAAATCTGCCCCTCCGGCAAGCGCCATCCGCGCACGGGTATACTTGTCCACGATGGCAGGTTCTCCCCGCTGCATAAAATCGCCATTCATCAGGGCTACCACTGTGTCTGCTCCTGTCAGCTCCCTCACTTTTTCAATATGAAATTTGTGTCCCTCATGAAAAGGATTGTACTCACAGATGATACCTGCCACTGACATACTGCCTGTCCGACCTTTCTTCTGTTTTTACAAATCACCACCTATTGAGCGGGGTTTATATCATCATATCATTTATATACGGGTTTCGCAACATCATTAGGATTGCTTTTTGGGTTTTGCAGGTTCCGTATTTGATCCGGCGGTTTCTCTCGCATGGAGCGCTCCCGCTCTGTAAGTTACGCAGTGGTAAGGGTGTGGAAAATACCCACACCTCTTACCAGCGTACTTACAACTCCATGCTCTGAGAAACCGCCGGATCAAATACTGCAATCTTGCAAACGCAAACTTAAATTTTCCCATTCAAGCCGAAGTGTCAAAATGGTGCATAGCACCCAAGCCCCACAGCCCATCTGGCAGATTTACCCGGCATGGGATTCTATAGGGGCACAGGATTTCAGAAGAAATGTTTTTCAGGGCATGGGTTATAAATACGCCGGTATGAGGTGTGGGTATTTTCCACACCCATACCGCTGCGTAATTTATATAGCGCGAGCGCCCATGCCTGGGAAAACATTTCTTCTGAAATCCTGTAACCCTATAAAACCCCCTGCATCTTTCATAAAACAAACAAAACTGCATATGATTATGTATCAAAGCATCATGAAAAGGAGTACTTTCCATGAAAAAAAATACAATCTATACCTATTCAGGAATGGAAAAGAAAATAAAACAACTCTCCAGCCAATATCCGAAACAGTACTTCCGCTATTTCTCCCTGGGCATGACCTATGGAAAACGCGATATCTTTGCCTGCTGCCTTGGCAGTGAGACAGCAGAAAAACAGTTTGTGCTGACGGCATCGATACACGGCCGTGAATATATTAATACGACCGTTCTCCTCCGCATCATGGAATACTATCTGAAACATTATGAAAGTACCTACCGGGATCTGTGGGGAGATGTATGCATCTATTTCCTTCCCATGCTGAATCCGGATGGTGTCTGTATCTCTATGGCTACAGATGCCGTACACTGGAAAGAAAACGGACAGGGAATCGACCTGAACCGGAATTTCCCATGCGGCTTTGGCAAATCTCCCGACCGGAAAAGAAGAAACCCCGGAAGTTCTGCCGCTGACCAGCTTGAGACACAGTTTCTGATACAATTTACGGAAGGACTTACCGCCCCTCTTGGCATCATCCACTATCATTCCCGGGGCAATCTGATCTACTATGACTACAAAGTCCACGGAACATTAAAAAAACAGATTACTGAGATGGCTGCCATTGCTCACAGAGTGACAGGATACAAACTGGCAGAAAATACAAAAGACACCATACCGGCCGGAGGGTTCGGAGACTGGTGTGTCTATAAAAAAGGGATACCGTCCATCACCATCGAGACAGGATTTTTAAAAACACCTGTACCCCGCTGGCAGCTGAACGGCATTTATAAGAGAAATTTATTTCTGCTTCGTGATCTTCTTCTCTGTATTTTGTAATTCATCACCAAGCTGTATATAAATATCATACTGGTCGGGAGGCAGAACATCGAGCCACATTGCAATCCTGTAATCTGCATCCTCAAACGTTTTCATGGTCTGGTAGGTATCTGCAAATTCGACAAACCATACCCCCGACTCCTTACCAAAGAAATACACTTTTTTAATAGCATGATCTACCTCGTGAATGTAAAAGATATCCTCTTGTCTTGCATAAGAGACAGACGGTTCTTCCACTGGCGGTGCCGACGCAAAATCAAGCCTCTCCGCCTGTTCGTCATCCAGCCGTTCCGGCCGTTTCAGATCTCCGCCGAGATAATCATTATTTTTGACAAGTGTCTTGGAAAGCGACACCATGTCCGGACAGAATTCATGCGCACGGAAAAATCCAGGTTTCACATAGTACTCACTGACGATCTCTTCGGTATCAAAATCATATTCCCGGATAAGGCCAAGATTTTCCTCAATCTCCGGCTCAAGATACCCCGCCATCACATAAAGCCGTCTTGTTTCCTTATCAAATATCGCATTGGAACGGATCTTGGATTTCGGACATGAAAACCTCTTGTACAGTTTTACGGTTTTCTCCCTCTCGTTCACCTCATAAAAACTGACATAACTTAGTTCATCTTCATCAAAAAACTCCACCTTACGGCGTTTATGCCAGTGATTGTCAAATACCATGATACATTTTGTATCCGGCTTTAATTGTGCCTCCGGCTCCACTTCAAAGACTGCATGCTGCTGATAAAACCACGGCACATACCCTACCGGCCGGAGAACTTTATCTTTCATCTCCGTATTTTCCCAGAACCTCGGATCTCCCAGTATCCACTTTATCTCATCTTTCCCCCAGTCAAACATAGCGACGGAATGGATGTTACGCATCGAAACAAGCATGGCATCCTGCTCTTCATCGTAAGAAGCAGAATTGATATGAGCCCAGTCCATCATATCCTGATAAGTCTCATCAAACAGATCTCCGAGTTTGATCTTATGGACGATTTCACCATTTTCCCGGTCAAGCTCCAGGATCAGATCCTCGGAATGGCCCTCCAGGCTGTTTCCCGCCGTCAGGATATTACCCCCGGGCGTTTTTTCCTCCACCGTATGATGCGCTCCGTTTTTTACCAGATAGGTTCTCCCTACCCTCCCCAGATAATCCATATCATACATCTGGACGGAATGCGGATTGGTATAAGATGGCGCTGAAATCTCACGCTCCATAAACAGAAAGCGTCCCTTGGAGAGCGGGAATATCCCGTAACCTTTGGGTTTTCTCCTGAGATAGTACCGTATCTTTCCCTCTCTGTCAAACACACACGGTTTTATAGCAATTCCCCCGGCGATCAATATGTTTTTAAACCGGGAATCTTTATTTATCTTCTTTGGAACAATAACATCTTCAAGATCCGACGGCAAAGGCTCCGTCGTGAGTGGAAAACTCCGACTGTCACACGTCTGTCCGTTCTCATCCAGAAGCTCTATGACTACTTCTGTACTCCTTCCGGGATACAGACCAAGGATTGGAATCCTGTGGCGCTTCCCTGGCGGATATTCAAATACAAAACTGGTATCTTCTGTATCACCAACCACAGTCGCCCTCACCTGATAATCTGTAATCGTCGTAAACAGTACGAGCGCTGTCAGGGGAGCCTCTCCAAATGGATTTACCACTGCAAGAATATTATTAAACGTATATTTATCACTTCTCAGCTGCAATTCCAGAAACCAGTCTTTCGCCTGCGAAGTGCGGGAATACATCTTCTCCTCCCGTACATTTCCTTTGATCGAATCCGTCTGGGTACGCTGGAATACTTCCTCATAATCGAGAGAGCCCTTCTCCACCCATTCTTTCGGGCGGACTGTAATCGTCCCCCCGTTATCACGGTAAACCTCTTTTACTCTTGCCTGCTTGGACGTGGAGAGTTCCTTGCGTTTTTGCCCAAGCCTGGACCTTACTTTGCTTGATAGATTACCCATACTTTCTCCTTAAACAGCTTTCCTGTAAAACTGCTCTCAGCCTTCTCGTTTTATGATCCTTTCAAAAACCTGCTCTGCGCACTCACGAGGCGTGTACTTCACAGTATCAAGAACCAGTTCCGGATGTAACGGCGGTTCATAAGCCGAATCTTTTCCGGTAAAATTTTGGATCTGCTTTTTGTACAGCCCCTTCGGGTCGCGTTCCATACAGGTCTCCAGATCTGTATCTACATAAACCTCAATAAAATTTCCCTCACCTGCTTTTTCCCTCGCAAACCGTCTCATCTCACGGAATGGAGAAATAAAAGATACGAGTGTTATCATCCCCGCATCACGAAACAGCGCTGCAATCTCGCTGATACGGCGTATATTTTCATTTCTGTCTTTATCCGTAAATCCCAAGTCGGAATTGATACCGCACCGTATATTATCACCATCTAACAGATACACTGCCTTTCCGGCATCATTCAGAAGTTTTTCCAGTTCCACCGCCACAGTGGATTTTCCTGATCCGGAAAGCCCGGTAAACCAGACGACCACGCCCTTCTGACCCAGTACGGCGCACCGCTCTTCATAAGATACTTTATTAGGATGCCAGATGATATTTTCATTTTTGTTCCCTGAAACCATAGTTTTCTCCATTCGCACACGTGTTACCAGCCCGGCTGTGCGGGCACACGAACATTAGCTGAATATAATTCCTTTATCCTTTAAAAGTGTACGGATCCGCCCGATATTCTTTCCATAATCAAAATCACTGTCCTCGAGCTTTATATCTGCCTTGATATCAGTCGTAATCTCGCTTCCGACCCAGCAGATATCCATCTCGCCCTGAACGACAGTCTTTAAAATCTTGCGATCTCCTTCTGTCAGACCGGTCGCTGTCACGATCAGGATCATCCCGGCATCAAGCATAAGATTCGCCACCTCGCCAAAACGCCGGATCTGTTCCTTGTGGTTTTCATCTCCGCCGGACTTTGTATCCGCACCCACACCATACAGGTAAGAACCTATTCCCATATAGTACACATATCTGCCACTGTCTAAAAGCGCTTTTTCAAGTGCTTTCGCCAAATCCTTCTTTCCCGTATTTTTCTCCCCGGTCAGGACGATAAGCTCCGGCCTCTGGGCATAGTGTTCAATCCTGGATTCAATATCGATCTCACTTGTTTCCCATTTGTAATTTCGAAGCATCGCACCAGAACGGAGGTCACTGTCTTCATCCTTAAGTGCTTCCGTAATAATACCGCCCCCGGCAATCTCATAATTATCTACAATGACAAAACGGCTTGTCCCGGCGCTTTCCTTGACAGTATCAAACGCAATCGGTTTGTCGGTCTTTAAGATCACCTCGGCCACCTCATTTTTCTCGACCGCCTGCTTTGTATCTGTAGAGGAAAGATTGGAAGAATTTATAACACCCTTTACTTCCTCAATCTCCACCTTGACTTTTTCGCCACCTATTTTCAGATAATACAATCTTCCGGTCTCAAAATTTTTTTTGCCGAGCCAGAAAATATTAGCAGCGATGCGGGAGGCTGTTTTGGGCTGTGGCTCTCCGGCGATCGCCATCAGTTCCCCCCTCGTAATATAAATCTGTTCCTTCATCGTAAACCCAATCGCCATACCCGGTTTTCCCTCTTCGATCGGATCCGTGTGAAAAGATTCGATGTTTTTGATATGGCTCTTTTTCCCGGACGGATAAAAGATTACCTCCTGACCGGCACGTATCGTACCAGTCTCGATCGTCCCGGCCACGATTCTCCGGTCATCACCGTTTCTCGTAAATTTATACACATCCTGAACCGGCATACGGAATGGCTGCCTGTCATGCTCCTCTTCGCACTCAAATTCATCCAGCACCTGAAGAATGCACATTCCATCGTACCAGGGCATCTTCTCACTTGGCTTTACGATATTTTCTCCCTGAAAAGAACTTACCGGAAGCACAAACGCCGGTGTGATATCGATCTGCGCCAGAAATTCAAGGTACTCCTCTTTGACCTTATTATAGACCTCCTCGCTGTAATCAACCAGATCCATTTTATTGATCACGACAGCGATCTGCTGGATACCGAGCATCGAAAGCATATAGGCGTGTCTTCTGGAATTTTCCTGTACTCCCTCTTTGGCGTCGATCATAAGAAGCGCTGCCTGTGCACGAGCCGCTCCGGTAATCATATTTTTCAGAAACTCAATATGGCCCGGTGCATCGAGAATGATATAATCCCTCTTATCCGTCTTAAAAAAACATCTCGCTGTGTCGATCGTAATTCCCTGAGACTGTTCATCTTTCAGAGCGTCCAGTAAAAAGGCATATTCAAACGGTTTGGAATTTCTTCGGCACGTCTCCTTCACCTGTTCTAACTTTCCCTCCGGCAGCGAGCCGGTGTCTGCCAGCAGGCGGCCCATGAGGGTACTCTTTCCGTGATCTACATGCCCGACAATAACGATGTTCATATCTTCCTTCTTATTCATAATCTGTATCTGCTCCATTTCTCTACATGATCTGCTTTTTACATGTAACAGGCTTTATCACATATATCCTTCTTTACGCAGTTCCTCCAGTCCGCCGCCCCCTTCTTTATCCTGGGCACGGCCGGACCTCTCTGCGATATTCGCAAATTTTCCGGTCTTGAGTTCCTCGATGATCTCGCGTACATTTTTAGCAGTAGACTCTACAGTCCCTGTACAAGGCGCACATCCGAGCGAACGATACCGCTTCCCTTCCCCCTGATCAAAGTAGAGTGGAACCACAGGTATGTTTTCCCGCTCGATGTATTCCCAGATATCAAGCTCAGTCCAGTCAAGAAGCGGATGAACACGCACATGGGTCCCGGGTGCAAAATCGGTCTTGTACTGGTTCCAGAACTCCGGCGGCTGGTCTCCCACATCCCAGTCATTGTTCTTGTCCCTTGGCGAAAAATAGCGTTCCTTTGAGCGGCTTCCTTCTTCATCTGCACGCACGCCAACGATAACTCCTGTATATGGCTCTATATTTACATCTTTTTCATAAACGCCCTTACTGTGATTATAACGGTATCTCGGCCAGCTGGCATTCAGTGTGTTTGCTAATGCTTCCGTCTTCAGCGCCTTACAGCAGTCCAGTCTCGTCGCATTTCCATCCGGGAACGTCGCCTTTTTTTCGAGCGCTTCCGTATTTTCACCATAGATCATATCCAGATTCCACTCGGCAGCAAGACGGTCACGGTATTCGATCATTTCTTTAATCTTAAAATGCGTGTCCACATGAACGAGCGGGATCGGAACATGTCCAAAAAAAGCTTTTCTGGCAAGCCAGAGAAGTACTGTACTATCCTTTCCGATCGACCAGAGCATACACAGGTTTCCAAGCTCACTGTAGGCCTCTCTCAAAATATGAACACTTTTATATTCCAACATATCCAAATGATCCATTTTTCTCCTCCATTCGCACACGCGTTTTGTCGAACGCCGGTTGATCGCCGTATATCTATCTTTATATTTTACAAAAATGTACCAATTATGTCAATTTATTCTAAAGTACAGATGTGATCTTCTTGTGAAGATTTGTTATCGATTTCGTATACTTCTCCGGTCTCTCTGTCATGATACAAAGCGTAGACAATACCATCGGTCATGATCACTTTAGCTTCATATTCAAGCTCATCTATACTATAAAAAATAACAGTCTGGCTCACCCGGTAATCCTCACTGTCATACTTTTCAGCATAACTGCTGATCGCACCACGCGCCATAAATGGATAAAGCGGATTACCAAACATCACGACACCGCTTCCAAAAGTCAGCACGATCCCAAGTACACAACATATTATACCCACTACTTTTGATTTCTTTCTGTTAATAAGCACCCGCACGAGAAAACCACCGGCGATTCCCAACATCATAAATAGAATAATAACAGGTAAAATGTTCAAAATTATGTTAATTTTGGAATTTTGTACACTTCCTGCCGCACTTACCCTGTCCTCTATCATCTGATAGACACTGCAAATAACAATAGTCACGGCAGGCACGATAAAACTTATTTTTTTCAAAAAAACCGCCGCCAGACAGCCAAAAACCGGCATCAGCACCATCGCCTGCGGCAGATCAAAATAAAGATAGAGCTGCATGTACTCCCACATACCTGCCAGAGAAAATACAATAATCAGCAACCCTTTGGATATTTTCTTGAATCGTTCCTTCATTTTCTTCCTCCCCTTTAGAAAAACACCGCAATAAGAATCGGCACCACAAATACAACTGCTATGAATATCACATTAAAAAGCGTCGTCAGAAATCCCATGACGATCCGCTTAAAAATATCTTCACATGAAATTAAAACTGTGTTCACGATCCAGTCCGCTGCCACACAGAGTCCCCATACCGTATACATGACAACACCCGTAGTAACCTCTTCCGAGACCGTCAGGGAGAACCAAACGATAAGGAGCGCCATATTGAGTGCCAGATAAAGGATGATGTCGGTCTCACACTCCATAACCTTATAAATAAATGCATTCACAAAACAAAGCATGGCAGCCGCCATGATAAAAAATGCACCCATATCCAACGTCTTCTCAGAAACGATCTGCCAGGGTATCCCGACCAAAAGGGCTATGACCCCGATCATCGCCCGGTACGTTGGAGTCAGCTGTTTCATTATCTTTTCATACATATGATGTCCATTCCTCTCTATCCATAATTTCTCTTATATTTCCTATCCCGACAAGCTTTATTCCGGACAGATCCATACTGCCGCTCTTTTCCATCGTTTTTTTATTTGCTGCAGGAAGAATACATGTTTTATATCCGGTTTTCATCGCCTCTGCCACCCGTTTCTCACACTGTGGAACCGCACGTACCTCGCCTACCAGTCCCACCTCGCCAAATATGACAGTCCGGTCATCCATGGCCCGTCCACTCTGGCTCGATATAAGTGCTGCAATGATTGCAAGATCCAGCGCCGGTTCCGTAATCCGCATCCCGCCTGCCACATTGACATAAGCGTCACTATCCGACAATCTGAGCCCCAGACGCTTCTCAAGTACAGCGATCAAAAGATTTACCCGGTTATAATCTGTCCCTGCTGCCGTCCGTCTTGGCATATTAAAATATGTATGGCACACAAGAGCCTGCACTTCAATCATAAATGAGCGGCTTCCCTCGATCGCACATGCCACCACAGACCCGGACTCACCCACAGGCTTTCCCTGCATCATATATTCGGAAGGATTCGGAACCTCTACAAGTCCCTTTCCTTTCATTTCGAATACACCAATCTCATTAGTAGAGCCAAAACGGTTTTTTACCCCGCGAAGGATCCTGTATGCCGCCGTCTGATCCCCTTCAAAATAAAGTACCGTGTCCACCATATGCTCTAACATCCTA
Source organism: uncultured Eubacterium sp. (assembly GCA_964579975.1). GTDB lineage: Bacteria > Bacillota > Clostridia > Lachnospirales > Lachnospiraceae > Eubacterium_F. The sequence continues at coordinate 31,057 of CAZOIF010000016.1, forward strand.
GGTCCAGCCACATTCCCTTCTTTCGTCACATGTCCCACAATAAAAATACTGATATTTCTGCTCTTTGCAAGCCTCAAAAGAATGGATGTGATTTCTCTCACCTGACTGATGCTTCCGGGAGCAGCATCCACATTTTCATCGTACATCGTCTGGATCGAGTCCACGATGACGACTTCCGGCTGCACCTTTTCAATCGCACCGTCTATCACCGATATACTCGTCTCAGAGAGAAGATAAACGGATTCCCGAAATTCCCCGATCCGGTTTCCCCGCAATTTGATCTGCCCCAGTGATTCCTCTCCTGACACATAGAGCACTTTCCTCTCCCTGTCAGAAAGTTCCTTACACATCTGAAGTAGAAGCGTTGATTTTCCGATTCCCGGATCTCCTCCCACCAGTACGAGTGACCCCGGTACGATCCCGCCGCCTAGTACACGGTCTAACTCACAGATGCCAGTGAGCATCCGCTGCTCATTTTCGATCGTGATATCCTTCATCCGGGAAGGTTCTGCGGCCACTTTGAACGCTGTGGGTTTCCCTCTTCCTGCAGGCGTCTTTGACACCGGTGCCTCGACGAGTGTATTCCATTCGCCACAGCCGGGGCACTGCCCCTGCCACTTGCTGACCTCAGTCCCGCATTCTTTACAGTAAAACAGGTTTTTCGCCTTTGCCATAGTTTCCTCTCTTCTCCACAAACAATCCAGGCGGCGTCAATTTGAGCCCATCAAATCGGCGCCGCCGCATTGTCCTGATTCTCTTAAATTATCCCTAACATTTGCTTACCTTTATGGCAGCCTGTTTCCCTTCCTCCAGCTCAATACTTACATTAAGCTTTCCGCCGAGATTCGTCTTCATGCTCCCAAGCTTCACATCATCAAGCATAACTTTGTACTCCTGTGATGGCTCAAGCTCAAGCGTAAAACTGAGATCTGATGCAGCCTCTACTACAAACGACACATCCGAACCATTATTTACAAAATTTGTAACCGTACTTCCAGGTACTGATTCATACACAAAGAGCCCATTCTTTTCAAGCTTGGTGATCTCATGAAAGGTCTTCACCTTATAGAGATCCCCTTCATATTCAAAATCGGTCTTTTTTGTCTTTGCATCCAGAAGATAATTCCCAAAACTCAGGGAACCGTTATCTTCTTTGCGAATCAATTCCTCTACAACGCTCATAGCAGTATCCTCCTTAGTTTCTTAAATCTCTCCCCCCAATGTGAGCATTTCATTTCATACTTTAATTATAGCAAAGAAGTCTGCATATTGCTATCCTTTTTTTATGAATTTTTAATGACTGCCTGCCTTCTGTCCTCTTTGTATATTACACTTTTAAGATCTGAACAGATTTATTTTTCAACGAAATTTTTACGGTATCACCAATACTCACATTTCCATTAACCACCTCTTCGGCAAGACGGTCCTCGATCTCATTCTGGATCGCCCTTCGAAGCGGTCTCGCACCATAATCTTTATCAAATCCTTTATCTGCCACAAATTCAATGACATTTTTCCCATATCGCAATGTGATATCCATCTGGGTCTTTACCCTTTTCTTAAATGACCTAAGCATATTTTTGGCAATATCATAAATATGTTCTCTCGTAAGGGCATGGAACACGATGATCTCATCGATACGATTGATAAATTCGGGTTTGAAGATGTGTTTTACTTCCTCCATAACCCCTTCCTTCATCCTCTTATGCTCCTGTTCTGTATCCTCGCTCTGGAGAAATCCAAGCGTCTTTGGCGAAATGATCCGGTTTGCGCCCGCATTTGAGGTCATGATAATGATGGTATTTTTAAAATCAACCTTTCTTCCCTGGGCATCGGTCAGATGACCGTCCTCCAGAATCTGCAAAAGCATGTTAAATACATCCGGATGTGCCTTTTCAATCTCATCAAACAGCAGTACCGAGTACGGTTTCTGCCGTACCTTCTCACTGAGTTGCCCTCCCTCTTCATAGCCTACATAGCCCGGAGGCGACCCAACCATTTTGGACACGCTCTGTTTTTCCATATATTCCGACATGTCTACCCGGATGATATCCTTTTCCGAACCAAATACCGCCTCAGCCAATGCCTTGGAAAGTTCTGTTTTTCCCACTCCGGTCGGCCCAAGAAACAAAAATGAACCAATCGGGCGTCTGGGATCCTTTAACCCCACCCGGCCTCTCCGGACCGCACAGGACACAGCCTCGACCGCCTCGTTCTGGCCGACCACGCGCTCATGCAAAATGCGCTCTAACTTCTGCAGACGTTTCGTCTCATCTTTTTCCAGACGGCTCACCGGAATCTTCGTCCACTTTGCAACGATTTCCGTAATGTGCTGTTCCGTCAGTATATTATCTTTTTTCTTTTGCTTTTTCTGCCATTTTTTCTGTTCTTCCTCAAATTCCTCCCTGGCCTCCTGCTCCTGTGCATGGATCGAAAGCGCCAGCTCCATATCCCCTTTGATCAACGCTTTTTCCTTGGACTCCTCCAGATCCCATATTTTCTCCTCCAGCCGGGAAAAAATCTGATCCCGTTTTAATACACGGGCCAGGCGCAGTTTCGCCGACGCCTCGTCGATAAGGTCGATCGCCTTATCCGGCAAAAACCGGTCATTGATATAGCGGTCTGACAATTTTACGGCAGCCTCGACTGCCTCATCGCTGATCTTTATCTTGTGATATGCCTCATACTGGTCCTTTAATCCCCGGAGCATACTTACGGTCTGGACGACCGTGGGCTCCTCTATAACAACGGGCTGAAATCTGCGTTCAAGGGCCGCATCCTTCTCAATCCTCTTGCGGTATTCATCCCTTGTCGTGGCACCGATCACCTGAAGTTCCCCGCGGGAAAGAGATGGTTTCAGTATATTGGAAGCATCGAGCGCTCCCTCTGCACCGCCGGCACCGATCACCGTATGGAGTTCATCGATAAACAATATAACATTCCCGGCAGACACCGCTTCTCGTATCGCACGCTTGATCCGCTCCTCAAACTCCCCACGGTATTTGGAACCCGCTACCATTCCGGAAAGATCCAGCGAAAGAATACGTTTTCCAAGCATCGTCTCCGGCACGGAATTTTCGGCAATACGGATAGCAAGTCCCTCTGCGATCGCCGTTTTTCCTACTCCGGGCTCTCCTACCAGGCACGGATTATTTTTCGTCCTCCTGCTCAGAATCTCGATCACACTCTCGATCTCGTCTTCCCGTTCAAATACCGGGTCGAGTTTTCCCTCTCTGGCATACTCGACCAGATCTCTTGAATACTGGTCCAGGACAGCAGTATTCGACCGGCTTTTTTTCCCGTTCCCCCGGCTGTTTGCAAACTCTGCCTTCGCCGCATTCAGATCTGCGCCAATCGTGATAATGGCATCCACATACATTTTTTGTACATTTGCCCGAAGAGACTCTAAAATAGCAGAGGCACCGGTATCTCTGGATTTCAGAATGGATAAAAATAAGTGCTCGGTTCCGATTTTTTCATCTTCATTTTTGTCTGCGATCTGCTCCGCCGCCAAAACGGTGTCCTCCAGCCTCGGTGTAATATCGCAGTCACTCTGACTGACGTGCTCTACCCCTCTTCCGGCACTGAGTTCCTGAAGAGCCTGCAGCATCGCTGATTTTTTGATCCCATTCTCTTTCAGTATTCGGGACGCCGTCCCGCTTACAGCCATCAGTCCATAAAGTAAATGCTCTGTCCCGATAGCCGTCGTCCCCATTTTAGCCGCCACTTCTCCGGCTTTATTTAACGCTCTTTCCGCATTCGCTGTGAAATCTCTTCTCACTTTTTATATTTCCTTTCTTTACACCCGGATGCTACTGGTTAAAAATCCATATCATCCAATTCCTTTTTTCCCCTGCCAAGCTTTTTCTTCAATATCATATTAAGTATAACGATCAAAAGTGCGATGACCAGCACCATCAAAACGACAAGTGCCGCATACAACCACGCATTGGAATCAATCTCCACCTCTTCTGAGACCGTTCCACCTTTGTTCACCTTCTCCGTCATCGTCCCTGTATAACGCTGTATCGTCTTTTCCTGCCGGTCATACTGATAGAGCGTAGGTTCCGTTCCCGCCCCCTTGAGATACATCAGGAGGTAATTGTTGTCTAAATCGTTTTCCATTGTATATGCCGTTACATTCTTTCCCTCCAGATCCACTGAAGTCTTCACATAACCGGATGGTATGACCGTTTCATCTTCTACGTCCACAACTTCAAACTGATACTGGTTCTGTATAAAAATAGCACCTTCCTTTTCATAGACGGAAAACGTAATGTCTGAACTTCCCTTTTCCTCCTGTTCACGTACTTTTGTCTCTGACTCGCTCTCTTTCAGAACTTTGATGTTAAACACACGCTTGTCCCCGGATTCCGCAGTCACAACAACCTTAATATCATTTTCACCTACAAGAAGTTCTTCATTATCTTTTATCCGGACTGTCGATTTTTTGTTGGATGCAATATAATTAAAATACAGGATATTCGTATTACAGTCAACCTTAACCGTATAATCAAGCACATTCGTATCAAATTCCGGCGTCATGGAAAGACAGTTAAAACGCAATAACTTGAGCTTATTGTTCGTACTGAGCGCCGATTCCGGTACCTCGGCCGGAGAAGGCGTCGTGCCCCCTTCAGACGGATTCTGCGCTTCCTCTCCGTCCGCTGCTTTCACATTAATGGAAAGGCGGTTCGAAGATATGGAAAATTTTGCCCCGGAGGCATCGCTCACTGTCTCTCCGCTATCCGTCTCTACCATACCGGCACCAGCCATGAGCGCCTTGAATTTGAGAGAATAAGTACGCTTTCTCACTTCGTCACTATTTCCGGTGGATGCTATATGAAGGACGCCATTTCTGCCGCTTACTTTTTTCCCCCCCTCAACAAACTCCATGATCTCTGCATCATAGAGGACATCCATTTCAACATCATTAAATTTTTCGGAAGAGTTCACCCGGCATACGACCGTAAATTCATCTCCCTCCTGAATCTCCTGTTTATCCACGGTCAATTCCACCGATGCGCTTGCCGCACAAGCCGTCCGGGATGACAGACAAACTGCCATGGCCACCATGAGAAATAGTACCGCATATCCTGCTATCTTTCTTTTCATAACTTCCCCATTTCCGCAAAGTAGATTAAAATCCAACTCTGCTCTGTTATTACTCAAAACTCTTTACTTCGGCGCCGCACAGACTTCCGACGGCATATTCTCATACACCGGTATGGAAAATACGAGAGGAACAGAATCCAGCATTCCACTGTAAGCATTCTTTGTTTTAAGAGCTTCCGAGTTCGCCGCCTCTACATTTGTCATGTACTGATGGTTGTACGTGCTTGTAGCTGTCACATTAAACTTCTGCAGATAACCCGTGTTCTGTCCTCTGTTTATATAATTGCTGCCGATATACATACCCCCTCCAACGATCGAGCGGTATCGATTGTTCCACGGACGGAGAAATGTCGTTCCCTCACTTGCCCATTTAAGACCATTCAATATAGGGGTAGCGCTGCTGTAAGCACCGATATTGTAAAAGTTAAAAATTCCCGGATAACTTTCTGTCGTCCCCGTCACAGCAGTACTCGTCGTCGTCGGACTGGTCACGACTTCCTGCTTGCAACGCGAGGCAAGATGATACGGACTCACACCGGACTCTTTGGCCGCATCCAGGAATGCAGCAGCATAGCTCGTCTCCTTTTCCGTCCCCGTCACATCATCGATGTACGTAAATGTCGTATTGGCAAACGGCGTATTCAATAAAATCTGATTAACGCCTGAGATCGTCTGGTACTGCGCCTGATATTCCAACATCTCAAACTGGAAGATCGCATCCGTCGTCAGGAAGTTCCTCGGATCCATATAATACATGATCGCCTCGCGGGAAGCAGCTACCCATGTGCTTCCATCAAAAACTTTCCATTTCCCGGTCGCTGCGTCATAAGCGCCCTCTTCCATCGATTTCCACGCCGCCGACTTGGAATTTGAGATCAGATTCAGACCAAGTTTCGACTCACCCTCCACGGCAGTATTCCAGTCGATTCCGGTCTTAAACGCTGTAAACTGCCAATATGGATAGGTCGCATGAAGCGCTCTCAGCGATTCCTTGTAAGAATCCGGGAATCCCTGTCTCACCAGTTCCTCCTCAAATTCTTTCTCACTCAGAACCGTAACGGCAACTTTCTTCTGTACTCTCGTCTTGGCCAGCTTGATATACTTGGCCTGTACATATCCCTTGTAGGTCCTGCCATAATAATCAAAAGAAATCTGATACCACTGTTTCTTTTTTACTGTCCGGACTTTAATAATATTCACATACTGCTTTTTCGCAAGAACCATGACCCGCCCGTTAACCTTATAGTAAGGCTTTGAATTTCCCGGCTGTTTTCTCACCCTGAGTGCGGTTTTGACACCTGTGACGACACCGCCGACTGGCTTTTTCGGTACAGGTTTGATATCTGTACTCTTTATATAGCCCTTTCTTGTCTTCTTAGCATAGCGGAAACTGATCTTAAACCATTTTGTTTTTCCTTTTGTCTTCTCTGCTATTATCTTTACACTTTTATTCTTTTTTAAAACAACCTTGTTCTTATTGACGACCATCGCTTTTCCCGAAGTGTTTTTCTGGATGACCGTCTCCCGAAGCAGCTTCGCAGACACATTGATCTTTTTGTACGTTGTCTTGGTACGGTATACCGTGACCGGAGTACTCTGCGGCACCGGAGTCGGTGTTGGCGCAGCAGTTGGCTGTGGCGTAACAGCAGGTGACGGAGATGATGATGGCACAGCATCAAATGTGATATATTTTCCTGCCACATATCCCTCCTGGCCATTGTAAATAATTTTATACCACACCCCGTTATTGTCTGACCCGGCTGCCGTGTCAGTTACCGTAACCTGGTCTCCATTTGGAATCATAGCAACTATCTGGAAACTTGTTCCCACACCGGTTCTCATATGCAGCGAACTTCCCGTCTCTGTCACAACGGTTCCCGTCTGATCTGCATATGCGGTCTGCCCACCAGTATACCACACAAGCATGCCACACATCATCATACAGATCACTGCACAAATCAACATATTTCTCTTCATAATCATCGCATTCCTTTCCTGTATCACTGCCGGACAATGAACTGACTGTTCCCAGTCCATGCCGTCTTATCTGTCTCTCACTGCTGTCATATATACTCTCTCATCTTCCGGGACCGGGGGCCCTGCCATGTCCTCTCCAAAACAGTCCTGTAGTTTAAGCCCCGCTTTCAGAAGAAGCTCTCTGACCCGCTCCACCGTGTATGCCCTCTGTCTGTGACATTCATCGTACCGGTCATACCGGTCATCCTCGCGGCGGATAAACATCGTAAGAAGATATTCATTGAGCTTTTCCTCACTGTCATATCCATTATCCCAGATAACCATATAATCCTCTTCGTCCTCCACACGGATCTGGTCTCCCAGAACCGTTGAAAAACAATACTCCGTTTTCATATCAAAAAGGAAGATTCCGTCCTCTGTCAGATTATCCCTGACGCAGCAAAAGGTATGTACCAATTCCTCTTCCGCCAAAAGATAATTGATCGAGTCACATATACATAGTACCACATCTGCTGGCTTATGCAACGAAAAATGTGTCATATCCTGATTCAAATATAAAATATTGTGGGAATCTTTCTGTTTTTGTACTGCCACTGCAAGCATATCTGGTGACAGGTCAATGCCCGTCACCTCATATCCGGCGCTCCAAAAACGTCTGCTCATCTCTCCTGTCCCACAGCCGAGTTCACACAGATGCCCGCTTTCTTTTCCGTGACGCTCCAGATATAAAAACAGTTTCTGAAACCACTTATCATAAGGTATCTCTGACATCATCCGGTCATAAATACCTGCAAATTCCTCATACATACTTTCCTCATTTCTGCGCATCTTCTTAGCTTAACGACGCCACCAGGCTAACTAACTTCAATCTCCTTGTTCAGCGAAAACGAATACAGCACCTTTCGCACGACCTCTCTGCCAATGATCCCCTGAAGCGCCCTGGCATACAGTTCCATCTGCTTTTTATATCTCTCCACGAGCACATATTCCTCCCCCCTCTCCAACCGGTCTGTCTTATAATCCATGAGGATGATTCCCTTGTCCGTCTCATAAAACGCATCAATGATACCCTGGATCAAAACCGCTTCCTCACTGTCAGTATCCGGCAGAACCTCATCCGCATGAACACTGATCACAAAAGGCTGTTCCCGGTAAAGTTTTCCCGCTTTCCAAGCCTCCCTCATTTCCTTTCCTAAAGATGTTTTTAAAAAGCGGATCAATTTGTCAAAATTGATATACGATAGTTCTTCGCGTTTCACCCTGCCTTCGTCTGCCATATGTTCCAGTTCTGTCCTCAATTCCTCTCTGGTTGGCTCTACCGAAAAATCAAGTCCTGACATTACCTGATGCCATACGGTACCATACCCGGCTCCGGCAAGCGCCTGATTTTCCTCCTCATCCTCTCTGGCAAACGCCGGTACCGGAGACTGGTTCTCAAGCGCATCGGAATACAAAACAGTAAAGTCTTCTTCTGCACTTTCTTCCATTGAGCGTTTTTTAATTTCTGACACAGACATTTTCGTCGGAATATCTTCGACTTCTTCCTGCTGGAATCCGTCAATCACACGGAGCATATCCCTCAACGGTCGATTATAGGTGAAATTTGTGTCAAAATTGTTCAGCATTACCTCATCTACCATGAGATCTGCCTGACGCCGTACTTCCGCCCGTTCCAACTGCTCCGGCTCGATCTGCTTCCGACAAAATAATTCGTTTTCCTGAATAGCCGGCAGTACCCAGTCAAAATAACTCTTTGCCCGGATCCTCTGAAAATACCCGGTAGAATGCGGAATTTTTTTCTCATCCACACAGCCTGTCAAAACCAGTTTCTCTTTCGCTCTCGTCATCGCCACATAAAGAACCCGGAGTTCTTCCCCCAGATCCTCCTGAAGATTCATTCTGGCGATCGACCGGTAAAATGTATGATTGATTGAAATCCCCCGTTCATTATCTACGATCGGCGCAGCGATTCCCACGTCGGGATTTACCATGAGAAACGGCCTTCTACGTCCCCCGGAAAGTCCTCTTCCCATCCCTGCGATCACACACACCGGAAATTCCAGACCTTTACTTTTGTGTATTGTCATGATACGGACTATATTTTCCCCACCGCCGGGAAGATTGGCTTCACCAAGATCCTCCTCCCGTCTTTTGATTCCGCTGATATAGCGGACGAACTGATGCAGCCCCTTATACGACGTACTGTCAAATTCCCTGGCCACCTCCAGCAGAAGATCCAGATTTGCTTTTCTTTGCATTCCATTCTTCATCGCCATCAGAAGATAGTCGATATGGGTGCTGTCATAAATGTCCTGAATGATGTCCGCCACCGTGGCATATGTCATTTTCTCCCGGAATCTCCCAAGCTGTTCTAAAAAGTTTTGTATCTTCTCCCTCAGTCCATCCTCTTCACAATAAGAAAGAAGCGAGTCATAAAAATCTTTTTTCTTCTCCCCCCCCCGTATAATGGCAAGCTCATCATCCGTAAACGCAAATGCCGGACTGCGCAAAACCGCTGCAAGCGGAATATCCTGTCTCGGATTATCAATGATCTGAAACAGGCTGACCATGATCGAAATTTCCCGCGTATCAAAAAATCCCTGCGTGTTTTCCATATGTACGGGAATCCCTTCTGCTGTCAGCGCATCGTAAATCTGCTGCCCGATGACCTTCGTACTCCTCGCCAGAATAACAATATCACCATACTTTGCCGGACGGTATGTCCCGCCCTCATACACATATAGTGGATTCTCCTGGCCGGTATACTCCCGGATCAGACCGGCGATCAGCTTTCCCTCGTAACTGCCATCTTCTCTCCCATTGATTTCATATACGTCAATTCCCTCTGCCGTCCGTTTTTCTGTATCCGGAAATTTCGCCCCGGTGTGTAGCCTGGCATCTTCGTCATACTCAACGCCCCCCAGCTCCCGGTGCATGATCTTTTCGAAGATAGCATTGGTTCCTTCCAGTATGATATCCCGGCTCCTGAAATTTCTACTTAAATTGACCAGACGGTTTGGCTCCCCCTCTTCTGTACGATAGCTGCATAATTTTTCCAAAAACAGATCCGGTCTGGCCATACGGAACCGGTAGATGCTCTGCTTGATATCACCCACCATAAAAAGATTCTGCCCGGAAACCACGCTCCCTAAAAGCATATCCTGAACGAGGTTACTGTCCTGATACTCATCGATCATAATCTCGGCAAACTGCTCTGACAATTCCTCTGCCGCATCCGTTCGTCTGACATTCCCCTCCGGATCCTCTTCGATAAGGATTTCCATCGCCATCTGTTCAAGATCGCTGAAATCAGCCAGTGACCGCTCTGCTTTTTTTGCCTGAAACCGCTCCAGAAATTCTTCCGTGAGATGGATAAAGGCAAGGATGACACCCCGCATCTGTTGAAATTGTAAGAGCTGCTCCTCAAATGTACAGTCAAAGAGTTCCCCTTTCAGCGTTTTTACTGCATCTTTCACGGCATCTCTTATTTCCTTCACCGTTTCTTTGATCTCTTCATCACTGTCCGGCTGCTTTTTCCCCGGAAGTCTGCCAAAATGGATGAGTCTTATTTTTCTCCCGAGTTCCGCATAATCGTTTTCCCCACAAAGAGAGGCAAACTGCTCTTTCTCCTCGAGAAGTACGTCCCGATACCAGAATGGTCCGCCCGGCAGATCACACATCTCCAGCATGACCCGGTATTCTTCCAAAATCCCATTTAAAATATTGTGCGTATAAAGGATATTTCTCCTGACAAACTCCGAATCCCGGAGTTCCTCTACGGTATCCATCTCTAAAAAACGCACCAGACGCTCAAGAAACTTCTTAGGAAATGGTTCACTCATCGCCTTGTCATACAACATAAAAATTAGCTCTTCCATCTCTTTATCGCTCTTTACAAATCGGCTCATGATCGCCATATCCATAAATTCCGGAGACCCCTCTTCGTATTTTTCCTCGAGCATTTCCTTCATGACATCTTCTCTCAGAAGCCCCATCTCACTGTCCGTCCCCACCCGGTAAGCTGGATCTACCCCTGTCCGGTGGAAATAATTCTGTATCACATATCCACAAAAACTATGTATCGTAGAAATCTGTGCCATCGGCACCAGCATGATCTGACGCCGCAGATGTTCATTGTCCGGATTCTTTCCAAGCGCCTCCTCCAGCGCTTTTTGAAGTCTCTCTCTCATCTGTGCCGCTGCTGCTTTCGTAAACGTAACAATCAGAAATTCATCGATATTGACCGGGTGCTCCGGGTCGGTGATCCGGGATAATATCCGCTCGATCAGTACTGCTGTCTTTCCGGAACCGGCTGCCGCAGAGACAAGGATACTGCAGTTTCTGAGTCCGATGACCTGTTTTTGTTCTTTCGTCCACTCTGTCATATCCCTTCTCCTTCCTGAGCCGTCTCCTCCCTCAAAGCTTCCCATATCTCTTCTTCTTTTTTCTCCTCCAGTTCAAGACATTGATCCGCAAACTCTGCTCTCTCCATTCCACATATGCTCTGCAGGCCACAGTAATCACAACCGGTTTCCTGCTTGAGGAAATACGGCTGCACATTGATCCTGCCCTCCATGATCCGCTGTCCAAAATCTGCCGCCATCTTTGTCGTGTGCCGGATCAGCTGTTCCCATTTCTCATCGCTCATTACTTTGGCATACCGCCCCAATTCTCCCTTTGACGTTATATTGACCGGGATACATTGGGACTTTACCCCGCTCTGTAATTCCCCCCCGACGCCAAATACAGAATCCAGCTTCTGGAGTACTCCGGCACTGTCATTGGCGTAACCATTACATTTATATTCCCCAAGCATCTGCTCCTCGAGATCGGTTCCCTCTTCCACATTCTCAAAACGGAGAACCGGATCTTTGACATAATAATAAAACATCCCGGCTGGTACGACTGTCTTATCTGTTTTTTTATTTTTTTCCATATCTAATGCCGCCGCCATATATAAGACAAGCTGCATCTGAAGCCCATGAAAGACAGAGTTTAAGGAGAGCTTAATGCCTCCGGTCTTATAATCCACAACCTTTACATAAACCTGATCCTCATCCTCGTAGATGTCGATCCGGTCGATCACCCCGGAAAAGACAAGTTTTTTTTCGCCGTCAAGATGGATCTTCATACTGGGCAGATTGTCATGATAGGAAAAGCCCGCCTCGCAATACTCCTGTTCAAATGCCCCCCGCCGCATCTGTTCGGAAATGGCCCAGACTGTCCGGTTCATCATGCGTTTTATTCTCGTTATCATATATTCGATTCGATGCGACTGGTGAAAAAGAACGTCCCGGTATCCTCCAACCGTCCGGTCCACGCATTCGGACACCATCGGTGCGATCTTTTCTTCATCGAGATCCCGCCAGCGGAGATTTTTCGCCCGCATCTCATCCGAAAATTCTTTCAGAGTATAGTGAACCACATTCCCAAAATCCGGCGCCTCTACCGTATACTCCTCCCGCTCTTTTAAGGAGAGCCCGTACATGATAAAATAAGAATACGGACATTTGGCAAACTGTTCCAGTCGGGTAATGCTCCCGTACAATTCATCCCCATACAACTGCTGCAGCGCCTTTTCTGATAATCTTCCCTCTCTGCTTCCCTGCATATGGCTCGCGAGTGCCCGGCTTACCCATTCCCGTTCTTCCCCGGACTTGTAATAACTCCACAGTTCCCACCAGAGTGCCCGATCGGCACCAGTGCGACAGCTCTCTTTTGAGAGCCCGGATATGAGAAAACCAAGCCCCCGGTCTGTTCCAAGAACCTCTTTCATACGCTCTTCCTCATCGACAAAATAATCCGCGCGCTCGACCGTAAGCTCTGTGAAAATGTTCTGTATTTTCCCAAGCACATAAGAGGGCCGCCTTGTCACACCCCCCTCACTGCTCTCACTATAGGTAAAAATAAGTTTCTCCGAGGGCTTTGTAAAGTTCAGGTACAGATAAAACAGATCATTTGCAGCCTTTTTCCTTCCGGCTGGTGCAAGTGAAATCCCCATCTGCTCAATCTTTCTACGCTCTCTGGCATTTATGATCCCGGGAGGCTGCATTTTTCCCGGTACAAGATCATCACTAAAGCCGACAAAAAAAAGAACTTTTATATCTTTCAGCCTTGTTCTCTCAATATCTCCGATAACCACCTGATTCTTTTTCGGGGGAATAAATCCCACCAGCCCTTCCGACAAACCAGCCGACAGAATCTGCCGGTACTCCTCCGTGCTGACTACTTCGTCCCCCAGAAGCTCCACCATCTCATCCAAAAGATTCATCACCACTTTATATACGCTCCGGTATTCCTTTGCGAGAATATCCTCTCCCTGCTCCTCAAACACCTCACTCTGTGACAGCATCCTCTCGTAGATCTCCTGACTCACAAGAAACGAATACAGCGCTTTCGTATATTCTGCCACCGTCTTTTTTTCTCCGTTAAAATCCTGAAATAATTCTCTCACGCTATCGCACAGTCTTTCTCTGGAATCATTGATTTCCTCCAGAGAAAGTTCCCTGATCTGGCGTTTCCACTCCCTGTCATAGGAGGAGAATCCTCTTTTTCCCGCAGCCAGTACATAATTTTCCAGACAATCCGTCTCCTCTTTGGACAGCGGCGACAAGCCACATCGGAGAAAACGAAAGGTACTCTCATAGTCCATATTTTTTTGAAGCATTTCCAATACTGCCTGAATATACTCAGCCACCCAGTTCGCCCCGATGCTCTTTTTATAATCCATAAAATAACGGATTCCCATTTTGGAAAATTCCCGCGAGAGAACATGTTCATAAGATGGTATGTCCCCTGTGATCACCGCAATATCTTCAAACCGGTATCCCTGCTTCACCGTCATCCACCATATCATACTGGCTACATATACCGCCTCATCCTGTGGTTTCTTTCCTACATAAAGGCGCACATCCTCTGTCTTTTCCTTCCACGTACCCGCCGGATAGCAAAAGATATTTTTTTCAAGAAAGGCAATTTCCCCATCCTCTTTAAAACGATATGGTTTCTTTGCCCTGCCCTTTCCCGTGACGATGGGTTCTCTCACTTCTACCGGAATACCGTTTGCCGCCTTTGTCAGGGAAGACACCGTCTCCCCACTGATCCCAAAAATATTTCCTCTCTGCCCGGTGAGATCTGTCGTGACAGTAATATACATATCCTGACACAGCTCCATAAGACGTGTGATCAGTTCATACTGCGTCGGTGTAAATCCGGTGAATCCATCCAGACAGATTACAGAACCCCGGATCCCTTCCATCTCATGTACGACATCCGTCAGCTGTACGGTCAGTTCCTCCGCCATCATATAGGTATCACCCATTTTTTCTTTAAAACAGTCATAAATCCACCGGATGTCCTCAAACTTTTTTCCAAGCTCCATCAGCTTACCAAAGTCTTCTTCCTTACGGATCCCATACTGTTCCAGTTCACACAAAAAAGACTTACATTCATCTAAAAATCCGGGTTTATCAATCCCTTTTTTAAAATATGTAAGCCGTTCCTTCTGCTCTGCGAACACCTTTCGCAAAAGCATAGTTTTCCCCATATCTTCCAAAATTGTCTTCATGCGTGCCGGGAATTGTTCAAATACCCGGAATGCCATCCGTTGAAAGCTGAGCACGTCAATATTTAAGATTCCGCTTCCCCCGCTCTTTTCCACAAAGATCTTCTGGGTCTCCAGCGTAAACTGATCCGGCACAAGTATAAAATACTGCTTATCCCTGTGTTCTGCCGCTTCTCTGCTTATCATATCATATAGAAAAGTGCTCTTTCCGCTGCCCGCACCTCCAACTATAAATTGTAATGCCATAACTTCCTCCGCTCGCATTTGCGTTCACACACGCAAAAGTTCTATTCCCACTGAATCAGACATATACTATAACAAGATAGAATCTACGCTCCATAAAAGGGGGACTTATCCACATGTCAAAAACCAAAATTGTTGTTTTTCAAATGAAAGAACTCGTATATACCGGTATATTCGTAGGACTCGGAATTTTACTCATCATTCTTCTGATCGTTATGTTCTATCCTTCCGGCAAAGATACGGCACAGGAGGCCTCAGGGGCAGAAACTGCTGTATATACACCCGGCATCTACAACTCACAGATGCAGTTAGGGGATACTACGTTGAATCTGGAAGTCGTAGTCGATGAAAGCCAGATCAAATCGGTAGCCCTTGTAAATCTCGATGATTCCATAACCACAATGTATCCACTTGTAAAACCTTCCCTTGAATTTCTGGAAGAGGAACTGGTAGCCGGCACCCCGATCGATCAGATCGCTATCAATGAAAAAAGCAAATATACCCAGACTATGCTTATCGATGGCATTAAGAATGCTCTCTCAAAGGCAAAAATCAGCCAATGACTTTTTCCGGATTCACGCGCTCCAGATCTGCCTTCCACAGCGCATCAGAAGCGTCACTCGGCATCCTGAGATCCCCTCGTGGCGAGACAGCCACCGAACCCACTTTGGGTCCATCCGGAATACAGGAACGCTTGAACTGCTGTCGGAAAAAGCGGTGATAAAATGTATAAAGCCATTTGTATATCGTCTTTTCTTCATAGACACCTTGAAATGTGTACACTGCCATCCGAAATACCTTGGATGGCATAAAGCCAAACCGGAGTATATAATACAGATAAAAATCATGTAGTTCATACGGACCTACGATATCTTCCGTCTTCTGCGAAATCCTGCCGTCCTTTGGCGGCAGAAGCTCCGGGCTGACGGGAGTATCCAAAATATCATAGAGAACCCGCTTTAGTGTCTGGTTTTTATCTGCACTGTTTCCATCACATGTATCCGCATAGTACTGTACCAGATAACGGACAAGGGTCTTTGGCACGGAACAGTTTACACCATACATCGACATGTGGTCGCCATTGTAAGTCGCCCAGCCAAGTGCCAGCTCGGACATGTCTCCCGTACCGATCACGAGTCCCCCCACCTGATTTGCTATATTCATCAAAATCTGGGTACGCTCTCTGGCCTGTCCATTCTCGTATGTGATATCATGGACATCGACATCGTGGCCAATATCTTCAAAGTGCCCCAAAACCGCTTTTTCAATCGATATTTCCCGAAGCTTTGCCCCCAGCTCCCTGGCAAGATTTACCGCATTTTCATATGTCCGGTCTGTCGTTCCAAAGCAGGGCATTGTCACACATATGATTCCCTCTCGCTCTAATGACAGTTGATCAAAAGCCCGTATCGTGACAAGCAATGCCAGTGTGGAGTCAAGACCGCCGGACAAGCCAATCACGGCACTTTTACAGCCGGTATGCCGCAGCCTCTTTGCCAAGCCCGCCGCCTGGATATTCAGTATCTCATTGCAACGCTCTTCCCTATGATTTTTTGTAGCAGGAACAAACGGGGTCTTTTCAAATGCCCGTGTAAGTTCCGTATTTTCCAAATGCTCATACACAAAACTATGTTTTACATAACCTTTATCCTCCGGCGACTGATATAGCGGAAATGTCGTCATTCTTCTTCTCTCCGCCGCCAGTTTTCTGACATCGATCTCCGTGATCAGATCATTTTTTTCAAACGATATATTTTCTGCAAGCACGATTCCATTTTCTGCAATCATATTGTGTCCGGCATACACAAGATCCGTCGTGGATTCTCCACCCGATGCATTCGCATACAAATATGCCGTGACCGTCCTTGCACTCTGTCCTTTCACTAACTCTTTCCGGTATGCCGACTTTCCCGTGACCTCGTCACTGGCAGACGGGTTCACGATAACAGATGCGCCGGCCATCGCATGATAGGAACTCGGCGGCACGGGAACCCACAGATCTTCACAGATTTCCGCTGCGATCGAAAGCTCCGGGATCTGTTCACAGACAAATAGCTGTCTGGTATCAAAACAGACTTCTGTTTCCATAAAAGGAAGTTTATGCATCGTGCACTGTCCTTCGCCACTGTCCCCCATCTGATATGCTGCATCCCCGCCAGCAAAATGTCTGCCCTCATAAAATTCAGAATAAGTCGGAATGTGGCTTTTGGGAACGAGGCCAAGTACCTCCCCATGAAATACAAATGCCGCCACATTATACAGACGCCCCTGATGGACGAGCGGGAGGCCGACGACAAATACCGTATCACACGACGCTGTCTCGCTGGCAAACCGCTCCAGTGAATCCAATGCTCCGGTCAATAATACATCCTGAAGAAAGAGATCACTACAGGTATATCCCGTTATCGAAAATTCTGGAAATGCCAGTATCTTTACGCCTTTTTTGCTTAATTCGAGCGCCTTTTCTATTAATTGTTTTACATTATATTCGCAGTCTGCCACCTTTAAGTCCGGTGAGCATACACCTACTTTAATGAATCCGTCGAACATTGATCTGCTCCGTTTCTGTATTGATTGGGGTTGTTATCGCAATTCTTCGCCTGCTTCGCAGGCTCATCATTTGTGGTTGGCGCCGTTATCCGCTCGCAAAGCCATCGCAATTCTTCGCCTGCTTCGCAGGCTCATCATTTGTGGCTGGCGCCGTTATCCGCTCGCAAAGCCATCGCAATTCTTCGCCTGCTTCGCAGGCTCATCATTTGTGGCTGGCGCCACATATCCAGTAAGCGGAATAAATTTCTCTGTGCAAGCACAGAAATTTTTCCGCTTACTGGATGCGATGGCTTGTAGCGTTGAAAAAAAGGAGCAGCGATGTTTCGCTGCCCCCTACGATCTTTCGTATACTCCCAAAATGCCGATTCTTGATTTTTGACTCCTAGCATGTGCTAGGTGGGCAACCGCACGTGGTCTTCTGCCTTCCATTGCAACGTTTCCATTGTACTGAAACAAATTCAGCAGTGACGGCCTGGCATCCAATCACAAATATAGGAATCCCGTTTAAAGTATTGTAGGTTCAAAAATTCAAGAGTGTCGAACATCTCAGGAAGTCATACTCTTAGTATACCTAATCTGATTCATTTTATCAAGTAGTTATTAAAGATTTTTTTACAAAATTTGCACATTTAAAATCATACATTTAACTGATGTACTGCTTTCAAAATATCCGCTACCTTTTCTATTTCCTGATCCTCAAATAGGTTTACGGCATTATAAAAATCTGTGTTGTAATATTTGTCGTCTCCTCTTACAATATAATCGCAAGTCGTCCCCAGGCTATCCGCTATATTTTTCAGCGTATTTACCGAGAAACCTTTTCTTCCAAATTCGATTTCATATAAGAATTTCTGTGATATTTGCGCCATCTGAGCCAATTTTCCGCGTGAAATCTTACGCTCTCTCCTCAGCCCCATAATCCGATGCCCAATCTCACTATAATCTGTATCATACATAGGAACACACCCCCTGAATTTCATCCTTCGAATAATACGTTTAATATACTTAAACAATATCTGTTCCTTCACATCTCTGAATTTCCGACAAGAAACTTCCCCGCATTCTGACACCAATATCGATCAACGTATCCACTCCTCTCATTTTTACAAATCGGTTTGTCGTATCGATATATTCAATAAAATCCACATTGACTGCAATTCCTTTTGTAGGTGATGCAAAACTCTGGGTGCGTACCCGTTCTAAAAATTTTTTCAAAGACAAATTAGGGGTCTCTATAACTCCCTCCACCGTGTACACATACAAAATCTTTTTCCTGTTTTCTGCATATATTATTCTATTCTCATAGACCGGATATGTTACTCTGTCTTTGCGCAAAAACACTAACTCATTTCCCATATTTTTGCCATTTATTTTCGCTAACACTTCATCGATCATTCTCTGAACCCGCTCTGCACGAATCGGTTTTTCAATATAATCAAAGCAGTGTACCATATGGAGTAGTTCGGCCTCAAGACCCGCAAGCGCTGTGATAAATACAATCTCAGCAGATGCATATTCCGGACACGTCCGAATGCTTTTCACAAATGTAATCCCGGAAAAATCATTTGGTGTTTTGGGTTTTAATATGATATCCACCAAAAACAGATCCACTCGTTTTCCCATCGCAAATTCAAGAGCTTTCGCTGCATCACCAAACTCATACACCATCAGATCCTGACTGTATGTCCTGATTATATGTGCCAGCGATTCTCTTGCAGAAGGTAAATCCTCCAGAATCAAAACTCGTCTTTTCATCATATCCTCCAACAACAAATAACACAACTCACAATCGGTTGTTAACAACGTCTGCAATATAGTGAAGCATTTCTGCCAGTCTTTGATTATCGTCTTCGCGCATATCAAATCCAATCTTATAATATTCATCATCAGAAATAACACCGCCAAACAGATAATTCATATCACAGTTAAATTTTGTTGCAAGAATATATGCATACTCGCCAGACAGTCCTGTGGAACCGTTTTCAATTCTCAGTAGTGAATCTCTCACGATTCCAAAAGCATCTGCCATCTCATCTGCTGTTATCCCATTGTTAACCCGGAACCGCCTTAGTCGTCCCCCTATTTTTATATTGATATCCGTTCTCTTTCGTGAAGGTCCCTTCATGATACATCCAGCTCCTTTAGCCTTTGTTATATCATCTATGATACCAATAAATGAAGCTATTGAAACGACCTATATGTCCGTCCTCGTCAAAATATGTCGTAACGTATCGTTATATGCCGGCTCCACGAAGACTCTCCTTTAACGTTTTTACTGTATCCACTATAATTTTTGCTTCTTTTTCATTACAGTTTTCTAATATCTTTGAATATTCTGCCATCCTTGCTTTTTGGCTTTCTTTTAATGAATCACACAGCAGTACATCCACCGAAACATCCAGTGCATTCGCAATCCGGACCAAAACTTCCGCACTTGCATGCGAGTTTGCACTTTCAATATTATTGATATGCGACTTAGAAACCCCGGCGATTTCACTGAGTTTCTCTGCCGAATACCCTTTCTCCATCCGATACTCTTTTACCTTCTGCCCCAAAGCACTCAAATTGATCTCTTTGTCCATATACATTCCTCCAATATGTGGTATATACCTATACTACTATACGAGGTTTTTCCCTCAAACACTCTATGTGAGGTTTTCACCTTGAATAAAATATATATGGATCATTCCCGATTTTACCTTATACTATGATTACTTTTCTATCACATTTGGATCTTTCTGGGACGAACGACCAATATTTGCGACAAACGGCATCTTTTTTTCAGCTACTGCAACTATCATGATGCCACACACCATCACAATCGCAGCCACAATACTCTGTGACAGATCTGTCATTCCAACAACATGCAACACTACTGCTAAAATCACTTCTAGCAAATAAATACGACGCACCAATTTTCTATATTTTACAATCTCATACTCCTCCAACGGCTTATTCTCATGCTGAACGGGAGAGCAAATCCATATGCAGACACCTGCTATCAGAATCATGGAAATCTGCAGCCACACATGCCCTGGCACAAACTTGATCCACATGAGAAAACAAAAAAAGAGCAGCCATGTCATTACTGCACACTGCACCGGGGTTTTGGCATGATATCCTCCGGCATAGCTGCGAAGAGGTATAAATGTCACAAGGATGATCGCGCTCTGCCAAAACATGCCTAGCACAAAACCTGTGACCAAAATCATGAGAATTTCCATGACCGAACGTAGTCCCTGTGCAATACCAAATGAGACCAGCCCGGCATTCTTTTCCGGAATTACCTGGTTGGCGAGCATCCTGCCCGCCAACCATCCGGCGAATCGCTGCAACATATTCTTACTTCCTGCGAAGACGCTCTGCACCTTCCGGAAGCCTCGGCTGATACAAAAAATAATCACATGCTGAATTTACCGTATTCGATGTGATTCGCAGTGCCAAGTCTGCTACGATTTTAGAACCTTTTTTCTTTAAATCTTTCATCTGTCTTTCCTCCTGTAAATGATAAAAAATAGTATGTATTTATTATAACACCTTTTCTACTTTTTTCTACAGAATGCGACAGACAACCAAAATCTGCGACAAACGTCACTTTTTGCTTCATTCCAGAAGCAATACAATATCGACTATAAACTCACCTTCCTCTTCCCTGATATCAAAGATCCCATCGTATTTTTTTACGATTTTCCCCACATTTTTTAGCCCATATCCATGTTCTGACGGTTCCGCTTTCGTCGTTACATAAAACCCTTTCTCTTTCCTTCGTTTTCCCTCAAAAGGATTATTGACTTTGATCTGAAGACGGCTTTTACTATAGATCACATACAATCTGATCGTTTTATCGTTGACGTTCTTTACTGTCTCCATACTGTTATCCAACAGATTCGTCAGGATGATATTCATATCATAGACAGAAAGTTCCAGTTCCCCGGGCACCCTTACATCCACCTCGATCTGAATTCCTGCCATCGCCGCTTCCTGAATCTTATAATTCAGAATTCCATCCAGCACAAAATTCCCGGTGTCTATATACTGCTGCTTTTTAGCTATATTTCCTTGGATTTCTTTTAGATAATCAGAGAGTCTTTTTTCGTCTCCCTGCTCAACCATATAAGAAATCATCGAAATATGGCGCAAAAAATCATGCCTTTGCTCCCTGGACTGCTCGACCGTCTGATTCATTAACTCCAGCTGCTTACTCTGGTACTGGTTCTGCAGTTCCAGCGTTTCCTTTTCCCTCTTAATGCGAAAGGCTTCAAGCTGATGATCATATAAATAAAAAACAAATATATTTATGACAAATAAGATGCAGGAAGAACAAACCAATTCGACCGCTCCTAATTCTTCCTGCTGATAATACAAAGTATATAAAATTACCGAAAGTAATGGCAATGCAATACATATGATCCAGTAGGATACCGGGACATGCTCTCCCTTGTTGATATTTTTAAAATTCCGCACAAGCAGTACGATAAGAAACTTTGCCAGCGGGATGCAAATCGTACCAAAGATTGAATAGTAATCCGCTTTCTGAAAAATATCCAGATCGATGTATCCCAAAAAAACTGCCACAATACATTCCGCCATACACATAATTATATACGACAGCGTCCCCGCTAATATCCGCTTTTTAACACTTCCCACATAAATAATCGTGATTAGAAGCATACTGCTGTAAGAACATGTCAATGTTATGATCGGCGTAGAAAATACTAAATATGGCACCGTCTTCATAAAATACAGACCGACATAAGCAAGGAATTCCATTTTCCCCGATACTCTGCACTCCTTAAAAAAGCATCGCATCAGCAAATAATTTTCATAAATCTGAAACACCTCAGAAATCAGAAAAACGACCACAAACAGCATCTTCACACCTCCAGATCATATCTCGCCCATGCATTTTTGACATTCTGGACATATTTCCTGCCGACTGGTATTTCTGCACCATTTTTCATAAAAAAACATCGGTTTAAATACTTATCGACATAGGATAAATTAACCATAAAGGAACGGTGACACTGGCACATGGCATATCCTGAAAACGTCTCTGAAAGATGTGACAAACTATCCCTTATCATGATCCGCTTATTTCCCCTCAGCATCACAGTGAGCCGTTTTTCTGCCGCCTCAATATACATGATATCCGAAAGCAGGATCGCCTTACAGATCCCCTCCTCCATATATGTCAGAACCTTTTTGCGGTTTCCATATCTCCTGACCACCTTATTCATATCTGCGATGATATCATCCTTATTCAAGGGCTTATGATGATAATTCAGGGGCTCTGATTCAAATAAATCTTTGCAGTACTTTGTCTTACCTGATATGTACACGATGCTGACTGTCTCATTCTGCATATCATGCCGGATCATCTGTCCCAGGTCAATACCAGATTTCTCCGGAAGCTCAATATCCAGAAAAATGACATCAAACCAATAACCCGCTTTCATTTCCTCCAAAAGCGGATCGGCACTATTATATGTAGTTATATTCATCTTAATCTTCTGATCCCGTTCATAAGACTGCAGCCACTTTTCGATCGTAGAGCAACATCCTGCGTCGTCATCACAAATTGCTATCTGCATTTTAATCAGTCCTTCATTTGCACTTTGTACATAGAGCACTTGACATTTGTGTCCATACCATTCTATATACCGATTATATCAGTATTTCAGACAAAAAACAATATCTGTCACCCCGACGATGAAGTAAACGAATTGTCAGTTAAAATAAAAAAGACTGGTCCTGAGAAATT
>CAZOIF010000017.1:0-52596 GCA_964579975.1 uncultured Eubacterium sp.
GCTATTTTTCTTTTTGATCTCATTATCCTCCCCGGTATAACCATCCCTTGTCAAACTTCTAAAAATCTAAGTTATTTATATCTTTCCATATAATCTTATCTGTACCAATAGCCAAAAACGGTTTTGTCAATTTGTCCCAATCACTTTTCGATAATTCAACATTATCATCACCTGTGCTAAATAAGTATTTATGTTTAGACCCTGGCGGTTCTGAAAAACCAACACATATTACTTCCTCTCCATTACTATCAAGAACTTTATAAGAGTAATGAGTACCTGTCGATTCCACCTTCTGAAGTATTGCTCCATTATTAAGAGGTCTGTTATATCGATCCCCTTCATACCACATAGTAAGTTTATTTTTCTTAATAGTGTGAATAGAATATGAGATATCTGTTAAAATATGTAGTTCAGGAAACCCGTCTCCTGTCATATCAAACAAAGCATAACTAATGCTATTTTCATCTTTTCCTGGAACAATACTACTACAATACTCCCTTAAATAATAGGACGTTTTATTCTCTTTATCTTCTGAACTGATTTCATCATGCAAGAATGCTTTGTATTTCTTTAACCTTTCACTTAATTCGTCTGTTTCTTCTTTTTGTTGTTGTGTATTAACATCCGTCTCTCTGTTTTTCAGAGCATTTTCATCTTCTGACTGACTGTTTTTTAATGAACATGCTGTCAACAAAAAACAGGTAGACAAAATAAATAATGGGATATAACTTTTTTTCATATTTTCAAACCTCCATCATATTTTATATGGTAAATATCCATGGAAATTCTTTGCTCCATGGATACCCGCCATGTAGCTATGCTTAATCTTTTTATGAAGCAACTATATGTAGTTTATCATAACTATTTGTGTTATTCTAGCATTGTTTTTCTTTACATCCGCTTAAAATTTCTTCACCCACTTCTCCATTTCATCATATACAAGAATATCTCCATGATCTGCCAGAATCTTACAGGTTTTCGTTTCTTTATAGCCTCGTTTCAAATACATTTCTTTTGCCGCCAATGACGAATCTATATGTACGCGACTAAAACTCTCTGCAATTTTAGCCTCTGCAAAATCCATGAGCTGGCTGCCATATCCATGAGATTGATATTCTGGCAGGACAAAAAGACGGTTTACTGCATTTTCTTTTATCGTCACGGTTCCTACCAGACGATTCTCTATTTCTAACAGCCATACCATTCCCTTCTCAATGTCGGACAAAACATTTTCTCTGCTGTGATGCTTCAAGAAAAAATCAACTACACCCTCTGCATAGTAATGAGGATATATATGTGAAATAGTTTCTTTTGTAATCTGCAAAACACTGTCCAGATCTGTCATTTCTGCAATCCGTATCATATTGCGGTTGTAATAGCAATACTGTACTTCCTTCAATTCTTTTCCACCAATATTACTGACCAAACAACGCTCGCTCTGTACAAAACCAAATTTTTCATAAAAATGCCTTGCATTCTGATTTTCTTCCAACACCCATAAGAATACTTTGTCAAATCCTATTTTCTTCAATTCGTCAACGACTGCCCGTAACAGCAATCTACCATACCCTTTTCCCATATATTCCGGCAAGAGGTAGATTGAAATAATCTCGCCAAAACCATCCATTTCTGCCGTTCGTGACTTCCCAAAGCCAGATGTGCCAATGATAATCCCATCCTGAACCATTACCATATTATTTCTATCTGCCTGTTCTATATGTGATGCCCATTGCCCCTCTGAAATATGATCAAGATAATGTTGCGGCACAATGCCTTGATAAACATATTTCCAACTTTCCTCATAAACCTTACTAATGGCAAGTCTGTCATCGGATTTTGTTATATACCGAATTTCCAATTTTTTATTTCCTTCTTTCCACAAAAACTACATAAGGGCATTACCTGCCCCTATGCTTATCCTTTTTCTTCTGTTGTTTCAAGGTAAATTTCCGTTGTTTCTCTATCTCCTTTTTCTCCCGGCTTTTTATTTTCCTTTCCACTTTCTTTTGCTCCTGCTGCAGTTTCAATGCCTGTTGGGACTTTGTGCCGATCCCGGTATTCTCCATCTGCCTCCGGGCCTCTTTTTGCCTCCGTTTCGGATTTTTAGCAGTCTTTGCTATGTCAACTGCCACATCCGGACCAAACTCCAATGCAAAATAATGTTTTCGGACAAATTCATATACTTCATACTCTTTGGGTTCTGTACCAAAAATCACCTTTACAGCAGATAACTTCCTGCCCTCCATACGTTCAAACAACCCAATCCAAAAAGGATCTTCAAAAAACACCGTCAACTTACATGTCACTTTTTCCATGACAATCCCTCCTTAAAAACTTTGATAAGCAAAGAATGGACGACCCAAGGAGGGAGGGTTACTTACACTGTTATAAAACAATGCGGCCGGGCTACCAACCAGCTCTGGCAGAAATTCTGCGTTGCGTTTTTATCCTTGCTTCTGTTATATGTGATTTTAATAGTCACACACAACAGACTTATTTTTTGTTTTCGTTTTAAGTGTAACATACCAAAAGCAATGCTACAAGTGGCTTTTAACCTGTTCCGGCAACGATCCTAAACATTCTGCATCTTCTTCTCCAGTCTGCTTTTTACCGGAGCCAGCAGCATAGCACCAAAAACACCATAAAAAAGTGTCATTAAAGCAACTGCCATATTCGCATAAAACGTAGTGGTATCGCCCACGGTATGAGCTTCGCCCAATACATATATTACATAAAAAATACTACTAAAGACACCTCCCACGATCAATGACTTTTCTGCCAATGCAACCGCTGCAATGGCATTTTGCAATTCCCGGGGCTTCTCTGTCCCCAAAAAAGCAAATACAAATGCATTCTTGAAATCTTTCAGATGTCCTGCATACCATAAGGAAAGGATCAGGATTACCAGCACTTCCAATATGCCCATTCCGTCCAGATAGTTCACAAGAGGAATCGGGGTGGCGCTAGTCATGGAAAAAAAGCACAGCACCAGCATAAATCCTAAAATCAGCACAACACCTGAAATCATTCCCTTTATCATTCTTTTCTTTTCATTTTCACTTGTTTTCATCAAATTCATCATATTTTCTTCCGCCTTTCTGGAATAACTATCCTGAGTTAAATGTTCTCCTGACAGCAACTCATTTACATTGATTTCCAACAGTTCACATAAGGGCAGCATCATAGAAACATCCGGTAGTCCATTTCCACATTCCCATTTGGAAATAAGTTTATCGCTACACCCCAACGCCTCTCCCAGTTGTTTTTGCGTCATCTGCTTTTCCTTTCTTTTATTTGCTATAAATGTTCCTATCTTTTTAGAATCCATAGTCGCCTCCTTCTGAATCATCTAATATGTTTTTGCCCTGACCTCATCATATATAAAAATGTCCATAGAGTAAACCTACGAATCGTAGAATCACTCTATGGAACGATTACGAAACATCATTTCTTTATTCGTACATCCCCAGCTCAAACCACTTCCGGTACGTCCGAAACCCGACACTCTCATAAAACATAAGCGCTTCCTTATTAAATTCATATACATCCAGGTCCAGCTTTTTTAACCCCCGGCCTAAAGCATGTTTCCTGATAAACTCAACCAGCGCTGTAGCGATCCCTCTCCTTCTGTATTTCTCATCCACACCAAACTCTTCGATATGACAAAAATCTTCGGCCGGACGAAACGACGAATCTGGCCTGTGTATATATTTTATGATTGCAACTCCTACAATCTCATCTCCAAGTCTGGCCACAACCACATCACTATCCTCGGAGGCAGCCCGTGCCTTCACAGTATCCCTGATTTCATTCCACCCATCCGGTTTAAAAGAAATCGGTCTGCCCTCCGTATGCAACGTGTGTACCTGCTTTCTGATACGGTTTACCTGCTCAAATTCATTTTCTTCCATAAAACCGATCATTACTTTGTTTTCTTTCATCATCTTTTACTCACTTTCTCTCTACTATAATAAGCGGAATCATCATTTCATCCTCGGTAAGTCCCGCATGCGCCCCGACAAAAAAATCTGCTTCTTCCCTCGTGCTGTAAATCGACAAGTCACCGGTCGCAATCGCCAGATAATCACCAAGCATTTTCCGAAAATTCGAATGCTCTTTTCCTGTCCCAAACAAGTTATGATCTAAGACCTCCTCCTTTGTCCACAGAAGAAATTTATCCCCAAATTCTTTCTGAAACTCACGCTCAAATTGATCCCGTTTTTCTTCTTTGACAAATAGGTTCAGGGCCCTCGGTTCGATCGACGGCATACGCACAAGACACTCTGTTATCTTCGGATAGTCCACTATGGCAACCCCTTTCGAATCCAAGTGCCCATGGTCTGCTGTAACAATGACAAGTGTATTTTCTAATTCCTCACACAGACACTGTACCTGCTCTTCCAAAATCCGGACAGTCTGCTTTGCGTCCATCCCATAACAACCCTTCCTGTGCATGATATGATCTGGTTCATTCCAGTAACCATATACATATTTTTTCCCCGGTTCTTTACACCGCTCTTTGATCAGCTCACAGATTTTATCAAAAGAGTCCGGAAATGGTTCTACAAATGGCGTCACTTCAAATGCGTTGCCACCATTCTTTTTTATTTTCGACACGACACTTTCGTACCCACAATACGTCCATGCGACAGGATGCTCCGCAGCCGGTTGATCCGTTCCCGTCTCCCGATTTAGAAAAACAGTAACATTTTTATCAATCTGGGGATAATAACAATCCCACCCCAGCCAGGCATGTTCGCATGGCACCAGCCCGTTTGCAACCGATGTGGTTGCAGCGACCGTGGTCGGTGGGAACACAGAGCTGTAAATCCCTTTCAGATGCGAATTAAAAAATCCTCCCTTTTCAAGATTTTTCTCAATGATACATTTTCCCATTCCGTCCAATAAAATAATGACAATATTCTCATAATCCTTTTTTAAATATTGATCTAATTGTCCCAGCCTCTGACGGCCTTCTCCGATTCCAAACTCCTCCAGTATGGAATTTGCTAAATTTGCAATACAATTTGTATAATCTGGAAATTGCAGTTTCATCTTAATCCTCATTCCTGCGCTGCTTTCTGCACATAACGAGTTTGTGTCAAGCAACGCGCAGGCACAAATCTCGTGTGTGAAAAAACTTGTTTTTTCACACTATCTCTCCCTTCCTCTGTGCAAAAGATTTACACAGAAAACATAATTTGGCATACAAAAAATCACACCAGCCATCGTGTACAAAACACCATCTGATGCGATCCTTCCAAATATAAGATGCGATATATAAAAATAGCAGCCTACATTCCATTTATGCACCAGACGATAAGACCTATCCGCTTACGACCGTGCATAAATGTGCGTGGTCATAAGCAAATACGTCTATAATACATGTGCATATAACGTCTTGAATGTAAACTCTGATTCATTTTATATGTTCTCCTATTCTTAATTTTTTATCATATTAACATTCTTATCATGCATTGTCAATGATTTTTTAACGTTGCCTGACAGTATGTCCATCCCGTTTTCATCACCGGATCAAATAATTGTCCTTTCCAAACCGGAGTACCACTCTGGTAAACTCCCCTTCCTCTGACTCCATCCATATTTCATGCCCGAGCTTCCGGCACATCTTCCAGCATATATAAAGTCCCATTCCTGTCGATGATGCTGTTTTCCGTCCATTTTCACCGGTAAACGTTTTTTCAAATACCCTCTCTAACTCCCCGGTTCTTACCCCGATTCCATGATCCTCTACCGAAAGCGTCACACAATCGGTATCCTCCGTGACAGAAAATTTCAAATATCCCGGTTTATCCCCCTTATATTTTACACTGTTACTGACGATCTGCCCCAGCATAAACTGCAGCCATTTTGCATCTGACATAATAAAAACATCGGTATTTTCCTTCTCGATCGTAAATTTCTCTGCGATCAGCAAATCTTTATTGGCTTGAAGAACGGAATTAACCAGCTGCTCCACACGACATTTTTTGATCAGGAAATCCTTCTGTGGCGCATCCGCCCTCGTATAGTACAGGATCTGCTCCACATAATTTGAAATCCTGCCCACCTGCTGCCGATAGCTTCGAACATCCATATGCTCATTGTAATTCATAAGAGACAGTGCCGAAATCGGTAGTTTAATCTCATGGATCCACATCTCGATATATTCTTTAAACTCACAGACAGAGTTCTCCGTCCCGACAACCCGTTCATTCATCGCCTTACCCGTCTCATACATAGCATCACAGAAAAGATCGCCCTCAAAAAATCCCGGCTTGCGTATCATTTCTGTGATCAAATATTTCTTGTCGAGCCCCTCAAGCTTAGCCAGCATATCATTATAGAAAATGCTTTTTTTCCGAAAATCCGCCCCCATGGCAAAAATCGCAACAAACACTTCCAAAAATACAACGGAAATAATATATGCCTTATTCACCTGGATTGCCATTCCAAGCAGGATGACAAGAATTAATTGAAACAAAATACATGTTATCCATCCGGATTTCTCACGGATATAATGCCTTAATTTCATCCTAACAGATACCCAATCCCTCTCTTTGTCTGAATCATGTCTCCGGCATTAATCTCTTTTAATTTGCTGCGGACACGATTTATATTTACCGTCAATGTATTATCATCCACAAACTCTTCCGCATCCCAGAGATAACTGATCAGCGCCTCCCTGGTGACGATCTGTCCCTGGTTCTTTATCAGATAGGCCAGTATCCTCATCTCATTTTTCGTCAGTTCCACTTCCTTCTCACCAAGGGAAACACTGCCGCGTCCGGTATCCAGCTTCAGCTCCTCATACACGATAATACTCTCATTCCCGGAAGGAGACAGCCTCTTAAACACAGCCTCGATATGTAGGAGAAGAATCGCAGGATTATACGGCTTTGCAATAAAATCATCCGCTCCATAGCTCATGCAGATCACCTCATCCATCTCCGTATTTTTACTCGTAACGATGATAACCGGAATATCCGAATCTTTCCGTATCGTGCGCAAAATATTTGCCCCGTCTGCTCCCGGGAGTGTAATATCTAAAAGCACCATGTCGGCGCCGCTCTCTGCAATCTGCCCTGCTGCATCGCTATATTCTGTCACAATAATGCATTCATATCCATTATTTCCAAGAAATTCCTGCAGTTGCCGGCAGATTTCCCGGTCGTCTTCTACAATCGCAATTTTCTTCAAAAACTGTCATCTCCCTTCCCGCACTTTCGATGGAGAAATTCCGTATGCCTTTTTAAATAATTTACTAAAATGATATACATCCTCATACCCAACCAAATCTGCTACTTCTGACACAGGCAAAGCCGGATTATTTTCTAATAATTCCTTTGCCCTTTCCATTCTCATACGAATCAGATAATGGATTGGGGATTCACCAATTTCCGACTTGAAAATTTTAGATATATAAAACGGACTCAGATACATATTTTCTGCAATCTGATCCAGCGAAATCTTTTCTGCAAAATGTTCTTCCAGATAGTCGGCAATCTGCCCTGCCACATATTTCTTATCCGTGGATTCAAATTCTTTTCCCCGGACCGGTTGTACCGGCTCCATCTGCTCTCTGACGATCGTCAGCAGCAACTGTATCAGAGACGATTTGAGCATAAAATACCATCCGGGATTTCGGGCAAGATTCTCCTTCTCCATCTCTTCGCAGAGCCGGACGATCATCCTTCTCGTCTTTCCCTTCGTATGGAGGATCGTCTCCCCGTCCCGTAAATCAATGTGATTTTTCCTCATTCCGGTAAACTGCACATTCGTAAATCCCACAAAGAATTCCATCCGGCACTCTTCCGGTGCATAAATCACACTTTCATGCCCTACCCCGGGATTAAAAATAAGCACATCTCCCGCTTTCACCGGCACATATTCATCATTATAATGATATGTCCCACTGCCTTCCAGAATAATCCCGATTTCAGGAAAATCATGCGTATGATAATTGTTTTCACTTGACGTGCGCTCAATCTTCCCTGCGTACAATAATATAGGATTCAAGTCTTCCGGCACTAAATCAAATCGTATATCGTCCATTTTCTCCTCATTTCCGGTTTGAAGTCTTTAAGCAATGAAATTATCGATCAGTCTTGTGTTCCCGATATACACAGCTACTGCCACAAGCACCTCTGCCTGTACCGTATCCACCGGTTTCAGCGTATTCCAGTCCACAAGCTCTACATAATCAATTTTTGCTAATGGCTCACCCTCGATCACTTCTTTTACCGCATTTATGATCTTCGCCGCATCCGTCTCTCCTGACTTCAGGAGTTCCTCACCGGCATTCAGTCCTTTGTGAAGTACAATTGCTGCCGCCCTCTCTGCCTCATTCAAATACGTATTTCTCGAACTCTTTGCAAGTCCGTCTGCCTCCCGCACGATCGGACACCCGACAATCTCCAGATCAAAATTCAAATCCCGCACCATCCGGCGAATGACTGCCAACTGCTGTGCATCTTTCTGTCCGAAATATGCACGATCCGGCGCCACGATGTGAAACAGCTTGGAAACCACCGTACATACGCCCCGGAAATGCGTCGGTCTCGTCTTCCCGCAAAGTCCTTTCGTCAAATCATCCATGTCCACATACGTACAGAAATCATCAAAATACATCTCATCATCTGCCGGGTGAAATACAAGATCTGCCCCGGCATCCTCACAGAGTTTTGCATCCCGGTTTAAATCTCTCGGATAACTTGCCAAATCCTCACTCGGGCCAAACTGGATCGGATTGACAAACACACTGACAACTACCCTGTCATTTTCCTTTACCGCTTTATCGATCAAACTCTTATGTCCCTCATGGAGATATCCCATCGTCGGTACCAGCCCAACGGATAATCCCTCTTTTCGCCATGTCTTTACCTGTTCTCTGACTTCCTGCACTGTTTCTGCGATATTCATACTTATTCTCCAATCTAATATAGTTTTTCGATTACGCTGTCATCGACGGAATACTCATGCTCCTTCGCCGGAAATGCCCCACTCTGTACTTCTTTGATATAATTTGCAAAAGCCTCTTTCATCACCTCCCCAAGGCTCGCATACTTCTTAACAAACTTTGGCGTAAAATCAGAAAACAGACCAAGCATATCCTGATAGACAAGCACCTGACCGTCACAGCCATTTCCCGCGCCAATCCCTATCGTCGGAATCGTAAGCTGCTCTGTGATAATGTCTGCAAGTTTTTTCGGCACACCTTCTACGACAACAGCAAAGGCCCCTGCTTCCTCGACCGCTCTCGCATCTTCCAGCAGCTTCTTTGCCGCCTCCTCGCTCTTTCCCTGCACCTTAAATCCGCCAAAGGCATTAATCGACTGAGGGGTCAGGCCGATATGGCCACAGACCGGAATCCCGGCTGCCACGATCGCCTTGATCTGTGGAGCCACTTCGGTTCCACCCTCCAGTTTCACAGCACCCGCACGTCCCTCTTTCATCAGGCGTCCGGCATTGACAAGGGCGTCATACACCGATGTCTGATAGGACATAAACGGCATATCGATGATAACCAGAGCATTTTTTGCACCTCGCGCTACGGCAGCTCCATGGTGGATCATATCCTCCATAGTAACAGAAATCGTGTCATCATAGCCGAGCATCACATTCCCCAGCGAATCTCCCACTAGAATGCTGTTGATCCCTGCCTCATCAATTAATTTAGCCGTTGAATAGTCATATGCCGTCAGCATCGTCAGCTTTTCGCCATTTCCTTTTGCCTGCTTAAATGTCATAACTGTATTTTTCATCGTCCTCTATCTCCTATTCCGTCATCGCTAACAATGACTTCATTTCATTATAATTCCTCTGCGGATTTTTCATCTCTGCGACAGAAAGCACCCGCTTCCCAAGTATATGGTACAACTGTGTCTCCGCGCCACTTTCCCCATACGCCCCGCCAAGAGCTTTTAGATGCTTTCTTACCGTCTGACAGTCGTCCCGTTCAATCGGTCCGGTCAGCGCCCGCTCGCATCCCTTATTTAACATTGTCTCGACATTATTCCGTATGAGCGGGCCAAACAGCTCCCGTCCCATTTCCTCAGAAATCCCACACTGTTCAAGCATATCCAGTCCCATCTGAACGAGACCGATCATAAAATTGCTCACAAGAGATGCACTACAATGATAAAGTGCTTTTTGGTCCGGTGTAATCTTCAACACACGGTTTCCCATCTTGGAAAATAACCCGTCCATGACAGCAAGTGCCTTCTCCTGTCCTTCCATCGTAAAAATAACAGTATTTAATTGCTGATAAGATGTGAATTTGTCGCTGAACGCGTACATCGGATGAACCGAACAGCCGGATGCTCCCGTGCTGTCAATTCCTGAAAATACAGCAGATGATAATGAGCCACTGAAATGGCATATGATCTTATGTTGCAAAGGCTGTGTGACAGACCATGTCTTTGAGATACGATATATCTCTGACCAGACATCCCCGATCGCATCATCCGGGACAGTGATACAGAGCACATCACACGCCTTTATGATATCCTTTAAGTTCTGAAAAACCTTTGTGCCTGTGAAAGTCCCGGCCTCTTCCGAGCTCTCTGCACGCTTGCTGAAATAACCCGCCACAGGCAGTCCGCACTCTCTCATATATTTCCCGATCAAGCACCCAACTTTTCCTGCGCCTATAATACCTATACCCATGTCATCACCTTCCCATCTGTCTAAACACCCAGTGATAACACAAAATCATCTGATGCAGTTTCCTTCGAATACCGCTCAAGGTATAGAATACCACATCAGATGAAAAAAAGCAACGTTGAAAATAGCCCCTTAATATGCTACAATTATTACATTATAACTAAATTAAAACTATTAGAAAGGGTGAAAGACTTGAAAAAGAAATTTTCATTATTATTCCTTTTTCTCCTGTTTGCATTACTTCTATTTGATAAGGAATCCAATGCGAAACAAAAAAATTATGTAGTAAGTCCAAAAACTGCCGTATCAGGCAACTATAAAAAGAGTAAGAGTTTGAATAAAAACACACGCCATTACTTTATGCTTCGTTATTACATGGACCAATTAGAAAAAAACGGAGGCGGAAAACTAACTATAAAGAAAGGGACATATACAATTACTAATATTCTGTATGTTCCATCCAACGTGACAATTCAATTTGAGGATGGCGTAAAATTCGTAAAATCTAAAAAAGTTGGAAATGCAGAGTTTAAAGCTGCGGATGGAATTTTCCAGGTTGTTCCATATAAGCTGAGTCAGAAAACCCGGAAAGGAAAAGGATACAGCGGTTCAAAAAATGTTAAGTTTATAGGAAAGGGGAAAGTAACCTTTGACTTGAAAAATATAAAAGATTCAAAGGCTATTGTTACGGCACACTGCCAAAATGTTCTGATTGAAAATATAACGTTTTTAAATATGAATACCGGGCATTTCCTGGAAGTGGATGCCACAAAAAATCTCACAGTGCGAAACTGTACATTTAAAGGTGTAGCTGCTGGATCTCCATATACAAAAGAAGCTATAAATATAGATACCCCGGATCCTTTGACGGGCGGTGTTAATTTGAGCTGGAGCAGCCTTGACCGGACACCGGAATCGAATGTATTAATTGAAAATTGTACTTTTTCCAATCTTCAGAGAGGAATCGGAACGCATAAATATTCTCAAAAGAAATCAAATGGACAATGGGCCATTAATTGCTATCATGAAAATATTACCATTCAGAATAACACATTTTCTGATATAAAAGATACGGGAATCTTTATGCTTAACTGGAAATCTGTAAAAATATTGGAGAATACATTTCTCAAATGTAACCTCTGTATGAATTTTCGCGGTGTTCAGGCCCCTGTAGATATCTATCACAATAATTTTGGTGACTCTGTTGTTGTGCAGACGTTCCAGAGCGATAAGAAGACGATTTATTATATGGGATATACCTCCCCTGGAAAAGGAAGCGAATATTCTCCTATTTACAATAACCTTGGATTTACTGATTTATATCAACTGCTGGAATTGAATAATAGACCGTAAAAGTGCTTCAAATTTGTGTAAAAAATACCGGAATACCTCATGGGTATTCCGGTATTTTTATATCATATTCTCAATTATTCATCCAAAGGAATGAGTTCATCTTCAGCACTTTCCATAATGACTTCCTCTTCCTCGTCCTCGTCAGCCATAAAAGCCGCATCCGGATCAGCGATCGCTGCTTCTTCTTCAGCAGGTTCCGTGATCTGCTCGGTCTCTTCCGTATCCTCCTCTTCTTCAAATACGGGTTCTGGCGGCTCAAGACTGTCTACAAGATCACTGTGAAGTCCGATGTTGCGGTAGCGTTTCATTCCGGTTCCAGCCGGAATCAGCTTACCGATAATAACATTTTCTTTCAAACCGATCAGCGGATCGATCTTTCCTTTGATTGCCGCATCTGTGAGAACTTTTGTCGTCTCCTGGAACGATGCTGCCGAGAGGAAAGAATTTGTAGCAAGGGATGCCTTCGTGATACCAAGGATGATCTGCTTGCCCTCTGGTACTTCCAGCCCCTCTTCCCGAAGCTCTGCCACTTTATCATCAAACTCAAGCGTATCAACTAATGTTCCTGGCAGGAATTCCGAATCTCCGTTATTCTCAACGCGAACCTTCTTCAGCATCTGGCGCACGATCACTTCGATATGCTTATCATTGATCTCAACACCCTGAAGACGGTACACTCTCTGTACCTCACGGAGCATATAATCCTGAACGGCACGCACACCTTTGATCTTCAGGATATCATGCGGATTCACACTACCTTCGGTAAGCTCATCGCCTGCCTCCAGATCCTGTCCATCCATTACCTTGATACGGGAACCATATGGAATCAGGTATGCTTTTGTCTGTCCGGTCTTATCATCCGAAACAACAACTTCACGTTTTTTCTTCGTATCTCTAAGCGTAACCTTTCCACCAAACTCGGAAATGATCGCAAGACCTTTTGGCTTTCTCGCCTCAAAAAGTTCCTCGACACGTGGAAGACCCTGTGTAATATCGTCTCCGGCCACACCACCGGTATGGAATGTACGCATCGTAAGCTGGGTACCCGGCTCACCAATCGACTGCGCCGCAATAATACCAACAGCCTCACCTACCTGCACCGGCTCACCTGTCGCCATGTTCGAACCATAACATTTTGAACAGATACCAACATGGGATTTACAGGTCAGAATCGTACGGATCTTTACTTTCGCCTTGTCGCCGGCATCAATGATCGCCTTTGTATTCACGATCCTTGCCGCACGCTTCGGCGTGATCATATGGTTTGCCTTGACGATAAGTTCTCCCTTATCATCATACATATTTTCACAGGCATAGCGCCCGGTAATCCTCTCTTCGAGTGTCTCGATAACCTCTCGTCCATCCACAAATGCACTGATCTCCATGCCCGGAATCTCATCTTTTCCCTCACAGCAGTCCGTCTCACGGATGATCAGATCCTGCGACACATCTACAAGACGTCTCGTCAGATATCCGGAATCGGCTGTACGAAGCGCCGTATCGGAAAGACCTTTACGGGCACCATGTGCGGAAATAAAGTACTCCAGTACGTCAAGACCTTCACGGAAGTTTGACTTGATCGGAAGTTCGATCGTACGTCCGGACGTATCTGCCATCAATCCACGCATACCGGCAAGCTGTTTAATCTGCTTATCCGAACCACGGGCTCCGGAATCGGCCATCATAAATATATTATTGTATTTATCCAGACCATTTAACAATGCATCTGTAATTTCATCATCGGCATTCTTCCATGTCTCGATAACAGCCTTATAGCGCTCTTCTTCTGTAAGAAGACCACGACGGAAGTTCTTGGAAATATCCTCTACGGTCGCCTCGGCATCCGAAAGAATCGTCTTCTTTGCCTCCGGCACCTCCATATCCGATATCGAAACCGTCATCGCTGCCTTTGTAGAGAATTTGTAACCAAGAGCCTTGATCGCATCCAGCGTCTCCGCAGTCATCGTCGCACCATGGTTATTGATACATTTTTCAAGGATCTGCTTAAGCTGCTTCTTTCCAACGTGGAAATCAACCTCCAGCTTGAGGAAGTTCTCATCATCGTCACGATCTACAAAACCAAGATCCTGAGTAATGATCTCATTGAAAATAAAACGGCCAAGAGTGGACTCGATAATACGCGATTCCATCTCTCCGTTTTTGTTCAGACCCTCACGTCTCACACGGATCTTTGCATGCAAAGTGATTTCTTTATTTTCATAGGCAATAAGTGCCTCATTCATATTCTTGAAGGACTTTCCTTCTCCTTTTGCACCCGGACGTTCCTGTGTCAGATAATAAATACCAAGCACCATATCCTGTGAAGGTACTGCCACCGGACCACCATCCGAAGGTTTCAAAAGGTTATTCGGTGAGAGCAGGAGGAACCGGCACTCTGCCTGTGCCTCTACAGAAAGCGGAAGATGTACCGCCATCTGGTCTCCATCGAAGTCCGCATTGAACGCTGTACATACGAGCGGGTGAAGCTTGATCGCCTTACCCTCGACGAGCGTCGGCTCAAATGCCTGAATACCGAGACGATGCAATGTAGGAGCACGGTTCAACATAACCGGATGCTCTTTGATCACCTGCTCAAGGATATCCCATACCGCAGGCTCCAGCTTCTCTACCATTTTCTTCGCATTTTTTATATTATGTGCTGTTCCGTTTGCCACCAGTTCTTTCATAACAAATGGCTTAAACAGCTCGATCGCCATCTCCTTCGGAAGTCCGCACTGGTAAATCTTAAGTTCCGGCCCTACGACAATTACAGAACGTCCCGAATAATCCACACGTTTACCGAGAAGGTTCTGACGGAAACGTCCCTGTTTTCCTTTCAGCATATCCGAAAGGGATTTGAGGGCACGGTTTCCAGGCCCTGTCACCGGACGTCCACGGCGTCCGTTGTCAATAAGGGCATCCACAGCCTCCTGGAGCATACGTTTCTCATTGCGCACGATGATATCCGGCGCACCTAACTCGAGAAGTCGTTTCAGACGGTTATTCCGGTTAATGATCCGTCGATAGAGGTCATTCATATCAGACGTTGCAAAACGTCCACCATCTAACTGAACCATTGGACGAAGATCCGGTGGAATAACAGGAATCACTGTCAGGATCATCCAATCCGGTTTGTTTCCTGACTCCCTGAATGCCTCTACAACCTCAAGTCTCTTTATGATACGGGCACGCTTCTGCCCGGTAGATGCTTTTAATTCCGCTTTTAATTCTTTTGATTCGGTCTCCAGATCGATCCTCTGCAAAAGTTCCTGGATCGACTCAGCGCCCATTCCCACGCGGAACGTGTCGCCAAAGTCTTCTCTCGCCTTCTGATATTCCTGCTCGGAAAGCACCTGCTTCACCTGAATCTCTTTTACATCTGACTCAAGTACGATATAAGCGGCAAAATACAAAACCTTCTCAAGCACTTTCGGCGAGATATCGAGGATCAGTCCCATACGGCTCGGTATTCCCTTGAAGTACCAGATATGGGATACCGGCGCTGCCAGCTCGATATGACCCATACGCTCCCTGCGGACGCTGGATTTTGTTACCTCGACACCGCATCGGTCGCAGACAACACCTTTATAACGAACCTTTTTATACTTACCACAATGACATTCCCAGTCCTTGCTCGGGCCGAAAATCTTCTCGCAGAACAGACCGTCTTTTTCAGGTTTCAGAGTTCTGTAGTTAATGGTTTCCGGTTTCTTTACCTCTCCTCTGGACCACTCGCGAATCTTACTTGGAGAAGCAAGTTTAATCTTTATTTTATCGTATGTTAACGTTTCCTGTATAACATCACTTACCTGTGGCATATTCCTTCCTCCAATTCTTAAAACTCTTCTGCGATTCCTATACTGCTATCATCATTCAGGTCTTCTAATTCTGCCTCCCTGAATCCAGCATCCTCAAAGGACTCTTCCTCAAGTTCAAATTTCTCTCCCTCCATAAGGCCGGATACATCTTCTACGGTACCTTCTTCCACAGATTCTGTCATCTGGATCTCATCTCCGTTTTCATCCAGAACGGTAACATCCAGTGCCAGAGACTGCAGTTCCTTCAAAAGCACCTTAAAGGACTCAGGAATTCCCGGCTCGGAGATATTATCTCCCTTTATGATCGCTTCATAGGTCTTAACACGGCCAACCACATCATCGGATTTCACAGTGAGGATTTCCTGAAGAGTATAGGCTGCACCATATGCCTCCAGTGCCCACACCTCCATCTCTCCAAAACGCTGCCCTCCGAACTGGGCTTTACCACCAAGCGGCTGCTGTGTGACAAGAGAATATGGTCCCGTGGAACGGGCATGTATCTTGTCATCTACCAGATGGTGGAGTTTCAGATAATGCATGAAACCGATCGTGACTTCTCCGTCGAAGAACTCACCACTCCGTCCATCACGAAGCTGAACTTTACCGTCCTCGCGGATCGGCACTCCGGCCCACTCCTTACGGTATTCCTCGTTCTCAAGGAGGAACTTCATGACTTCCGGATCCAGTATATCTTTATATTTCTTCTCAAACTCATCAAGCGGCGTATTTACATAGTCATTCGCGAGTTTAAGCGTATCCATAATGTCGATCTCATTGGCACCGTCAAATACAGGCGTCGCCACATTGAAGCCAAGCGCTTTTGCCGCCAGGCTCAGATGGATCTCGAGTACCTGTCCGATATTCATACGGGAAGGCACGCCAAGAGGGTTCAAAACGATATCAAGCGGGCGTCCGTTTGGAAGAAATGGCATATCTTCTACCGGAAGCACCCTCGAAACAACACCCTTGTTTCCGTGACGTCCGGCCATCTTGTCCCCGACCTGTATCTTTCTCTTCTGTGCGATATAGATCCGCACCGTTTTATTTACTCCCGGTGACAATTCGTCCCCGTTTTCCCTCGTAAATACTTTGGCATCCACAACGATACCAAATTCACCATGAGGCACGCGCAGAGACGTATCCCTTACCTCTCTTGCCTTCTCCCCGAAGATCGCACGGAGCAGCCTCTCCTCTGCGGTGAGTTCCGTCTCACCCTTTGGTGTAACTTTTCCGACAAGGATATCTCCGGCACGGACTTCCGCTCCGATACGGATGATACCCTGCTCATTCAGATCCTTCAGCGCATCATCGCCGACGCCCGGTACATCTCTTGTAATCTCTTCCGGCCCGAGCTTCGTATCTCTTGCCTCTGTCTCATATTCCGTAATATGAACGGATGTATAAACATCCTCCTGTACGAGCCGCTCGCTCAAAAGAACCGCATCCTCGTAGTTATAACCTTCCCATGTCATGAAACCGATCAGCGGATTCTTTCCAAGAGCGATCTCTCCACCAGAAGTGGAAGGTCCGTCTGCGATAACCTGTCCTTCCTCGACCACATCTCCTTTTTTGACGATCGGCCTCTGGTTCATACAGGTTCCCTGATTGCTTCGCACAAACTTAGCAAGCTTATACTCATCATAATTTCCGTCTTTCTTCTTTATCACAATGCGGTTTGATTCTGCACGGTCTACCGTACCAGCCTCTCTGGCTACCACACAGTTTCCTGAGTCGACTGCTGCTTTCATTTCCATACCTGTTCCGACTGCCGGAGCTTCTGTCACAAGAAGCGGAACTGCCTGACGCTGCATGTTCGATCCCATGAGCGCACGGTTTGCATCGTCATTCTCAAGGAACGGAATCATGGCCGTAGCCACAGAAAATACCATTTTCGGTGACACATCCATGTAATCAATTTTATTTTTCTGAAATTCGGAAGTTTCCTCACGGTAACGTCCCGAAATATTTTTACGGACAAAGTATCCATCTTCATCGAGCGCCTCATTCGCCTGTGCCACATGATAGCGGTCTTCCTCGTCAGCTGTCATGTACACGACTTCGTCAGTGACACGCGGATTTTCCGGATCGCTCTTATCCACCTTACGGTAAGGCGCCTCTACAAATCCATATTCATTGATCCTCGCATAGGAAGCAAGCGAGTTGATCAGTCCGATGTTCGGACCCTCGGGCGTCTCGATCGGACACATTCTTCCATAATGCGAATAGTGAACGTCACGGACCTCAAATCCGGCACGGTCTCTCGAAAGACCACCCGGTCCCAGAGCGGACAAACGTCTCTTATGCGTCAACTCTGACAATGGGTTATTCTGATCCATAAACTGCGACAGCTGCGAACTTCCGAAAAACTCTTTTACTGCGGCTGTCACCGGCTTGATATTGATCAGTGACTGTGCAGAGATCGTCGCCACATCCTGTGTAGTCATTCTCTCGCGGACCACACGTTCCATACGGGACAGTCCGATGCGGTACTGGTTCTGCAGAAGTTCTCCCACTGCACGGATACGACGATTACCAAGGTGATCGATATCGTCGTCATTTCCCACACCGTACTCCAGATGCATATTATAATTGATCGAAGCAAATATATCCTCTTTGGTGATATGTTTTGGTATCAGATCTGCTATGTTCTTTTTGATTGCTTCGTATCTTTCCTCATCCGAAGCATATTCCTCCATGATCTCCTTTAAGAGCGGATAATACACTTCTTCTGTCACACCTAATTCTTTTTTATCTGCATTCGGTAAAAATGCATGTAAATCAACCATCATATTGGAGAGTATTTTTACAACACGTTCCTCGGTTTCGATCATCACATAAGGAACTGCTGTATTCTGGATCTCAGTCGCTTTCTCTTCTGAAATCACCTCACCTGCTTCTGCCACGACCTCACCTGTCGTCACATCTACCACATCTTCTGCCAGGGTAAATCCTGTGATGCGGTTGCGGAATGCAAGCTTTTTATTAAATTTATAGCGTCCCACCTTCGCCAGGTCATAACGTCTCACATCAAAAAACATACTGTTTATGAGATTTTCCGCACTGTCCACGGACAAAGGCTCACCCGGACGGAGTTTTTTATACAGTTCGAGAAGACCATCCTGATAATTCTCAGAAGCGTCCTTGGCAAAACTTGCAACGATCTTTGGCTCTTCACCGAACAGATCCAGAATTTCCTGATTGGTTCCCACGCCAAGGGCACGGATCAGCACCGTAATCGGCACTTTCCGGTTCCTGTCCACACGCACGTAGAAAATATCATTGGAATCCGTCTCATACTCCAGCCACGCACCACGGTTTGGAATAACCGTTGAAGAATACAGTTCCTTACCGATCTTATCATGTGCGATCCCATAATAAATACCCGGGGAACGAACCAACTGGCTAACAATAACACGTTCCGCACCATTGATAACGAACGTACCTGT
Source organism: uncultured Eubacterium sp. (assembly GCA_964579975.1). Classification (GTDB taxonomy): domain Bacteria; phylum Bacillota; class Clostridia; order Lachnospirales; family Lachnospiraceae; genus Eubacterium_F. The sequence continues at coordinate 19,283 of CAZOIF010000017.1, forward strand.
CGCTGTCATAAGTGGTAAATCACCCATGAAAATGTCATGTTCACTGATTTCTTCTGTTTCTTTATTGTGAAGTCTCACTTTCACCTTCAGTGGCGCTGCGTAAGTTGCATCGCGCTCCTTACAGGCCTCTATGGAATATTTCACATCATCCTTGCACAGCTCAAAACTCACAAATTCAAGGCTGAGATTACCATTGTAATCGGAAATCGGGGAAATATCACGAAAAACTTCATTTAAGCCTTCTTCCAAAAACCACTTGTATGAATCTGTCTGTACTGCGATCAGGTTAGGCATCTCCAATACTTCTTTTTGCTTTGAGTAACTCATTCTGACGCCTTTGCCCACACTGACAGGACGTATTCTGTTTTTCTCCATCGATGATTTCACTCCTTGTTTTTTTTACAGAACTGTGTTATAATAAATTTACATGGGGCTATTGTCCCTAATTTACCACAGTACTGTATATTCCATCTTACCACAGTTGTAGAGCAGTGTCAATAAAAAATTGGCACTTTTTTCATGTCTTTTTTACGCATCAAAAAAGGTGCGGCTGAAAACTGCGCACCTCTAAAAAATCACCTTCTTAAATTAAAGTTTCTGACAATAATCGTAAAACTACAACTCCCGGTTATTTCACCCAGACATGAATCTTTTTATAAACGCCGCTCTGTGCATAGGCAAAGATCGTATATTTCCCCTTTTTCTTTGCCTCTATGACACCTTTCTTGGAAACGGGCACCGCCTGAGGGCTGCTGGATTCGTAACTTACCTCCCGGTGGTGGCGCAGTGGTCTGGACTCTTTGATCTCTTTTGCTTTGATCTTCCATGTCTTTCCCACTTTCATTGTGACTTTGTTTTTGTTCACTTTTACGGACTCCGCATTTCCGTTCTTCCCGCCGTTTGTGGTGACGTGGATTGTTTTGGAAGCAGCAATAGTCACTTTCTTCCCATCGATGATCTTATAGGCACGCACGATGTATTTGTAATAGGTGCCCTTTTTACACTTTCGGTCGATGTAGGTTTTTTTATCCCCGTTCTTTATGTCCTTCTTCAGCTTATATTCATAAATCCATTTTTTGGTGTTGCAGCGGTTTCCGTACACCTCATAACCATCTGCACCCTTCACCCGGTTCCATGTCAGTTTGATGTTTTTTTCCGTAATCTGGGATGCCTTCGCCTGGATCCTCACAAAATATGCCCCTTTGATGTCCTCGTCAGTCTTCTGCGACTGTATAGTCTGTTCCGTCACAAGAATGGTATCCATGGAAACATCCAGTTCCTTTGCCACAGCCTGAATCTTCACTGCCGTGTCTGCGGAGACACCCAGTCCGTCCGTGATGGCGGAGATGTCTTCTTCCGGGAGAGATGTCTTGGAAGCCTCCAGTGTTGGCGCAGGGGACGATGACAGTTGTGGGAATAACTGTGGCTGCCATGCGCCGGAAGGTGCCGGAAGTATTGTAGGCAGTGGAACTTCTGATGATGTTGGCATTCCTGTCGGCACTGGAATCTCTGGCGATCCGGGAGCCGATGTGGTAGCAGGTGTTGGTTCCTGCGTCGGCTGGAAGAATCCTGCAAAAGTCACCACCACTGTGTGGCTACTCTGAACAGCAGGTATCCGATAGGTGTCTCCCTCCGCCTGCTGTTCCTCCCCATCGATGATAAAAGTATAGGAACCGGATTCTTCTGCCGGCTGGAAAGCAAACAGGATGTCTTCACCAGCATTTACTTTCATATCTATGAAAGCATTGTTCTCGGTAGTTACTGTGGTTCCCAATGTTTTCAGGGTCACTGCCCCATTTCCGCTCGTTTTTACTTTTAGGTCATATGTAATCTGAGGGGCCGGGGTCGTTACCCGCGGGGGTGTTGGCTGTATTGTTGGGACCGGAGACCGCTCTGGTGTTGACTCTGCAGTTGGTTCCTGAGTTGGTTTCGCAGTTGGCTTTTGCGTCGGTTCTGCGGTTGGTTCCGCAGTTGGTTTTTGAGTCGGTTCCGCAGTTGGTTCCTGAGTTGGTTCCGCAGTTGGCTCCTGAGTCGGTTCTGCAGTCGGCTTTTGCGTCGGTTCTGCGGTTGGTTCCGCAGTTGGTTTTTGAGTCGGTTCCTGAGTCGGTTCCGCAGTTGGCTCCTGAGTCGGACTTGAGGTTGGTTTCGGGGTTGGCGTTCCCGTTGTTCCCGGCGTTATACCTCCACCAGATATGGGAATCTCAGATCCTCCTCCATCCGAGTTCACAGTACCGGCATATGCCCATGATTCACATGATAGATCTAAGTGCAAAACCGGGCGGACGCCTTTCCCACCGTCTCCGGCATAGTATGTGCCAGAAGTACTGATTGCCCCATTGTACATCACAAAGGAAGCATGCGTACTACCACTGGCACCCGGCGATCGGAGCCACCACTCGTTACTGAATAAAAAAGAAGTACTTGATGCCTTTCGCCATTTTTCTTTTTTGTCAAGTCCATAATAATAGAACCCTTCCGTTACCTCTTCTATAGACAGCAGATACACCTGATCAAAAGTATCCTTTCCTCCTGGTATATCTGCGTTAGCCTTATTCTCCACTTTTGTAGTCCAAATCGCCTCCTGCTCTTCGCCCGTAAAGGCTTCATCTATAAAATTTTCAGAACGATAATCCTTTCCACATACATTTGCGGCTGACGCATATCCGTTCAACCAACTGCGCATTGTACAGGTCTCCCAGGTAACATCTTCCCGTTCCTCATTATATTCCTTACGATCCAGACACTTGTCTGCCAGCAAAAACGCATTGTTTCCCCGCACCGACAGCACCCTCCATTTGATGGGAGTTTTTGCATCGTTCTTGTCGGTTTTGCCATCTCCATTCGTGTCCTTCTGCCAGTAATTACCGAACCAAACACACTCCCATGTTATGGTGTCACCGGCTTGCGTCGGGTAAGACTCTAGTGAGCTCGCCAGCGCTGATCTATTCGCGGTTACAGTACCAGCGCTTGACCATCCCCCGGAGACCTCTGATAAATTTAAATGCAAAACAGGGCGAACAGCTACATTCGTTGAATTAACATCAACCCCAACACTCCCATATAAAGCCTTCTTATTATTATATCCCGGCGAACGAAGCCACCAACACCCCTGGGTTCCATAGCCAGAATCGCTCACTCCCTTCATCCGCGTAAAAAGAGTATTGTCAGCTCTTTTATTAGTAGCATAGTCATCCCTTTCAATAAGCCCATATGCTTCCTTTGCTACCTCTTCGGCAGACAATAAATATACCTTATCTTTTGTATTATTACCCCCTGTTGTACCATATTGGGGATTATCGTCGTTTACTACGTCTGTAGTCTTGATTGCCTTTTGTTCCTTGGCCGAAAAAGCCTCATCGATAAAATTTTCAGAACTGTAGTCCTTCCCACATATGTTCTTGTCTGCCCCATATCCGTTCAGCCAGCTGCGCAGCGTACAGGTCTCCCAAGTGATATCTATCTCTGTATTATTGTACTTCTGGCAGTCCAGATTTTTATCCGCCATCAAAAACGCATCGTTTCCCTGCACCGACAGCACCCTCCACTTGATGGGAGTTTTCTCATCGTTCCTGTCAGCTTTGCCATCCCTGTTCGTGTCCTCCTGCCAGTAGTTTCCAAACCAGATACAGTCCCAAGTGGCAACACCGTTGTCGTCCAGCCTTGGATTGCTGATGCCATACCCTGCCGCTTTGACCGACAAAGTGCCAGACACAGACAGGATCGATCCTGCCAGCAAAGCAAGGATTAGCACAAAGGCTGTCTGTCTTTTGAAATTAAATTTTCTTTGTTTCCTCATAACTCTTATCCCCTTCCCTGATACATAATTACTAATATTCTTTAACCAGCAATTCCGGGCTTTCATTGTTTTTAAACTCCGATATTTATTTCTGGCGGTTCTGCTACTTTGCTTTTATCAAAATTATATAATATTGTCATAATTTATACAAGTATATTGTCACCAACACACCAATGATAATAATTAATGAAACAGAATGGATCGTGAAAGGGCATGAATCCCTTTTTTCCCCAATATAATAATAGTAATTGCTCTCCTTATGGGGGTAAATCCCATGAATGTTTCCAGACGCTGTTCCTACAGACTTCTTCTCTCTATTTTCCTATCCGTATGCCTGTTTTTTCAGGCCTGCTCTTCTCCTGATATAGTTCCCAATGATAACAGGAGTCAGGAAAATACAAAATCCGATGATTTTACCAAATTTACTGACAATCTTTTTAAAGAGAACATCTCCTCCGATGCCCTTTCGCTCAATTATTCCCTGTCCGATCCCGAAACATATGGTATCAGTCCCGATGCCGGCGGCTTCACTCCGGTCTCCTATGAATCCCTGAAAAACTCTGCTCCGGAGACAGAAAATCTCCTGTGTACACTAAAGGCATTTGATAAATCCAGTCTTTCCCTCCCACAACAGATTTTGTATGATTCTCTCGCCTACACACTGGAAATGGATTTAAAAGGAAGTGACTTTATTTTATTTTCCCGGCCTCTGTCTCCTGTAACAGGTCTTCAGGCACAACTCCCGGTACTGCTTGCTGAATATTCCTTTAACAAAGAAAATGATATTGAAAATTATTTTTCCCTGCTTCGCTCCATTCCTGAATATTTTACATCACTTCTCTCATTTATGGAGCTCCAGGCGCAGGAAAACATGCTCCCCTGCCAGAATACGGTTTCTGGCATCGCTGACCAGTGTCTTTCCTTTTTGCAGGAAAAAGGAGACCGTATCCTGATCTCTTCCTTCAAAAAAAGAATCCAGTCCTGCACATTTCTCGATTCGGATACCGCAAAAAAATTTAGGAAGGAGAACAAAAAACTTGTCAAAACCTGTATCGTCCCTGCCTATCAAAAACTGATCGATGGGCTGAATGTCATTTCCACCATGTGCGGGACAGACGGTTCTCTTTGTTCTTATAAAAACGGAAAGGAATATTACAAATATTTATTTGCCTCTGAGACCGGCTCTGCCACGAGCGTAGACGAATACTATGAAATATTGAATGACCGCCTGAATAAATCCAAAGAAATCCTGCTCGCCTATGCCAAAAAAGACCCTTCTCTTTTTAGTGGCCTGACTACAAAGTCCGCGGCAAACACCCCTCCGGAAGAACTTCTTTCGACGCTGTCTTCTGCCATCACTGCTGATTTCCCAAAAGTCTCTGATGTAAATTTTACTGTCTCCTATGTAGACGAGTCACTGGAAGATTATCTCAGCCCTGCTTTTTATCTGACGCCGCCTCTTGATGCCTATACCGAAAACGTTATATATATCAATAACAGCAGCCGTTTTGCCGGTTCTGACTTGTCCACTACTCTTGCCCACGAAGGATATCCCGGGCATCTGTACCAGAACGTATACGACCGCCAGCAAAACCATCCTCTCTTATCCTATGCACTTAATTTCAGTGGATATACGGAGGGTTGGGCGACCTATGCCGAAATCTACTCATACAAATATCTTGGATACTCTAAAGATGAAGTCGGCATTTTGCGAAACAATATGATCATCTCCCTATGCATTTATGGTATCTGTGATATTGGAATCCACTATTATGGATGGGATGAAACAAAAGTCCTGGAATTCCTCAACCAGAATGGAACCTACTCGGAAGAAACTGCTCACTCACTCTGCACAAATATCATTGACGAACCTGGCTCTTATCTGAAATATACGATCGGCTACATGGAATTTATGAAATTAAAGGATGCTGCCAAAAAACAGATGGCAGACAACTATTCGGAAATGGCTTTTCATCAATTTGTCCTTTCTGCAGGCCCTGCTCCCTTTTCAGTACTGGAAAAATACATGCCGTCCCTTCTAAACGAAACATAACAAAACCGAAAACTTATACAGACCGGTGCCAAATCCTTTGACACCGGTCACTTAGCTCGGCGGCGCCAATTTGAACCCTGTTTCAAATTGGTGCCGCCCGGCTACCTCTATCCATTATCTTTCTAGTGTTTACACAGCCACTCCCACATGTCCTGCTGTGTTTTTTCATACTCCAGTTCATTTAGAAGCTCATGTCTGGCCCCCGGATACATGATACATGTTACATCCTTTACGCCAGCCTTCCGGTATGCGCCCGCCACCGCTTTGACGCCCTTCCCGTAAGCTCCCACCGGATCTTCGTCCCCGGACACAAATAAAATCGGAAGTTCCCGGGGGATTTTATGGATATGTTCTTTTTTCTGAACATAGGAGATAACCTCAAATAAAGTACGATATCCATTTAACGTAAAAGTAAACTGACAGTATTTGTGATTCCGGTATGCATCAACCTCATCTTCATTCCTCGTCAGCCAGTCGGAAGGGGTACGCACCGGGGTAAAATGACTGTTATACATAGCAAAACTGAGTTTATCCAGAATACGGCTGTGGCCTCTGTCCCCTTTCCATTTGCGAAACAAGTCTGCCAGTATGACTCCCGTATTTAAAAGCCACTGTGGTTTACTTCCTGTTCCCATAAGGATCAGACCATCCAGTTCGCCGCCATACATCATCGCATAGCGTCTCGCCATAAAAGAACCCATGCTGTGTCCCAGAAGAAAAAAGGGTACATCCGGATATTTTTTCCGAACATAACGACTGACACGGTGCAGATCCCGGACTACATAATAACTGCCATCTTTCGGGGCAAAATACCCAAAATTTTTGTCCGCTGCCGTCTCCCCGTGCCCCAGATGATCATTACCAATGACTAAAAACCCTCTGCCAGCCATGAATCGTGCGAATCGGTCATAGCGGTCAATATACTCGATCATCCCATGGGAAATCTGCAAGATGCCCTTCACTTCCCCATCTGGTTCCCACTCAATAATATGCACGGTATCCTGACCGTTCGAAGACGGCATACCGTATTCGGTCTTTTTGATCACCACTTCTATCGTCTCCTCCTAAATACGTCAATGTAACGTTTTTTGTAAGACGGTCACAACATTTTATCAGCTGATTTCAAGGTCTGCCACAAATACAGGAAGCTTCTCCTGAAATTCCTTATATACAAGTCCTGCGACCTCCCGCATTTGCGGATGCGCATGCGAATCCACACGAAGACGGAAAAAGTTTCTCCACGAGCGTAGATTCATCGTAACTACGATCTCTGTCTTCAGGGAATTCGGAAGTACGGAGCGGGCCTCCTGTGGCGACGCCCCCAGCTCTAACATACGGAAGTATGCCTTTTCCATGTCCTCCATGGCCTTTGTCCAGACATCGTACTTCGCCTTGTCATTTTCTTTTGACAGGTCATATTCAAACCCACTGGCAAGATCAATGACCGAAATCTGGTTGTCAAATTTATCCCCTGCATAATTACAATAACGGGTACTTTCCTGACTATAGCTTGCAATCCGATGACGGACGATCTCATGGGTCACGCCCCTGTCACAGATCATGCGGACCGTAACCGCTTCATGCTCAATTACAGACTCATGCTGTCTGGTAAGAAGATTACGGATAAACTTCTCTGCCGAATCCTCCGTGATCTTCGCTTCACTTTTGTAGCACACTCGTCCAATCTTCTCAATTTTCTTCAGAATCGATTCATAACTGTCCATATCTATGATCTCGATTCCTGGTTTCATTACCTGCATTCCGATTTCCTCCCATGTCTTCTACTCATTATAATCATACTTCAACACTACTACTGAGAGGGGCGGCAGATAGCATTCAATCTCATACTCTGCTCCCTGCCCGGATGCCTGAGCTTTCCCTGCTTGCTTCTTTCCCGCTTTTTTCTTTCGCGCAGTAATTGCTTTTTCATTCACCCGGCCCTGCCCGCCGTACTTTTCGTCATCCGAATTTAGTATCTCTGTATATTTCCCCTTACACGGAGCTTTCACCCGGTATTTTTCGTGAGCCACCGGTGTAAAATTCAAAAGAAACATGAGCTGGTTTGTCTTTGTGTTTCCTCTTCTGACAAATGCCACTGTACTCGTCTCTGGACGCGCACAGTCCATCCACTCAAATCCCATAACATCACTGTCATTATACCAGAGCGCACTATATTCTTTATACAAATGGTTGAAATCCCGGATAAAGTCATGAATGCCACGGTGCGGATCCTCCTCCAGAAGATACCAGTCCAGACTCCTCATCTCGCTCCACTCACGCTGCTGGGCAAACTCCTGCCCCATAAATAAAAGTTTTTTTCCCGGATGCCCGTACATAAATCCAAAGGCCGCCTTCAAAGCCGCATATTTATCTCCGGTCAGGCCTGGCATTTTATTGATCAGCGAGCATTTTCCATGAACCACCTCGTCATGGGACAACACAAGAATATACTTCTCACTGAGATGATATGACAGGCTGAAACAGAGCTGGTCATGATGAAACTGCTTAAAGTACGGATCAAGCTTCATGTACTCAAGAAAATCATTCATCCATCCCATATTCCATTTAAAGGAGAAACCAAGACCGCCACCTTCTGTGCTTTCCGTAACCCCCGGCCATGCAGTAGACTCCTCAGCGATGATGTAAGCACCCGGATGGTTCTCTTCCATCACTTTATTTAAATGGCGCAAAAATTCTATCGCCTCATAATGCTCATTTCCGCCGTCCTTATTCGGCAGCCAGTCACCATCCTGCTTCCCATAATCGAGATAAAGCATCGATGCCACTGCATCTACCCGGAGTCCGTCGATGTGGAATTTTTCCACCCAGAACAGGGCATTTGCTACGAGGAAATTTTGTACTTCTTTCCTTCCGTAATCAAAGATATAGGTTCCCCAGTCCGGATGCTCACCCCGGCGTCTGTCCGGATGCTCGTACAGCGCTTTTCCATCAAAATTCCCCAGGCAGTGAGCGTCTTTTGGAAAATGAGCCGGAACCCAGTCGAGGATGACTTCGATTCCGCGTTCATGCATAACATCCACAAAATGCATAAAATCTTTTGGCGTCCCGTATCTACTGGTCGGTGCGTAATAGCATCCCACCTGATAACCCCATGAGCCGTCAAACGGATATTCTGCAATCCCCATGAGTTCCACATGAGTGTATTCCATTTCTACCAGATAGTCGCCAAGCATCTGTGCCAGTTCCTGATAAGAATAAAATCCATTATCATCATCTTCGATCCGCTTTTTCCATGAACCCAGATGAACCTCATAAATATTCATCGGGTTTCTCTCCCTGACCTCTCTTGTCTTTTTCTCATGCTCCTGCATGTAGGCCCGGTCACCCCATGAATACCCATCCAGAGACGTCACAACAGAGGCATTACCCGGCCGCAGTTCTGCAAAATTGCCATATGGGTCTGTCTTATAGAGCAGTTCTCCGCTCCGGGTCGTGATCTGATATTTATATACCGCCCCTTCTGCCACATCTGGCACAAACAGCTCATAAATTCCCGTCGGCCCCAAAAGCCTCATCGTATGAAGCCGTCCGTCCCACATATTGAAGTCACCGACTACGCTTACACTTCTCGCATCCGGCGCCCACAGCGCAAATCTCGTGCCGGTCACACCGTTTATTTTCTCCACATGCGCACCCAGCTTATCAAATATCTTATAGTTTTTTCCCTCGCCAAATATATAGCAGTCAAAGTCTGTCATGACAGGTTCAAAACTGTACGGATCCGCAATTTCTATGATGTCGTCACTGCTATATTGTATCCGTATCCGATATTGTTTGAACTGCTTTGTCTTGGCTTTTATTTCAAGACCGAAGAGCCCAAGTTCCTCGTCGAGCTCCTCCATTTCAAAGGCTTTGTCCCCCTTGACATTTGTGATCCACACAGCCTGTGCTTTCGGACGCCTTACGACGAACATCTGGGTTCCCTCAAAATAATGCATCCCAAGCAAATCCTGCGGCGCATTGAGGACCCCTTCATCCATTTCCTCGATCAGCGTCGGATTCATCCACCCCTTTAAAGTTTCATTCATCATTTATGCACCCCTTACTCTTTCTCTTTCATATCTCGTGCGGGTCTGGTCTGCAACAGATGTTTATATCAATGTGTTCTTTACGATTTCTGCAAGTGCCATCGATTTCTTCTCTGCATCCGTCATATCCGTTCCCACAACTCCGAAATAAATCTTGATCTTCGGCTCTGTACCGGAAGGACGCACACAGATCCATGCATCATCTGTCAGCTCAAAATAAAGGACATTTGACTTCGGCAGACCCGTCGTACTTTCCTCTCCGGTGCGGAGATTCTTTACTGTGTCTTTCTCATAATCTCTGAATGCTATTACCTCATAATCGCCAAAACGTACGGGTGGTTCTGCCCTTAATCCATCCATGATGGATTTGATCTTCTCAAGTCCCTCGATTCCTTTATGGGTAATGGCAATCACATCATCTTTATAATAACCATATTTTTCATACATATCAATCATGGCATCCCACAGCGTCTTTCCGCGCTTTTTATAATAAGCCGCCGCCTCGCACAACGCCATGGATGCGACAATTCCATCTTTGTCTCTCGCATGTGTGCCGATCAGGCATCCATAACTCTCCTCAAAACCAAAGAGGTATGTCCCTTTTCCCGTAAGCTCTGTTTTCAGTATTTCCTTTCCGATCCATTTAAATCCAGTAAGGCACTCCACTACATCAATATTATAATAATTTGCAATCGCATCTACGAGATTTGTCGTAACGATCGTTTTCACAAGCATTCCATCACGTGGCAGAGTTCCTTTCAACGCCTGTCTCTGGCCAATCTCATAATCTGCAAGGAATGAGCCCGACATATTTCCAGTGAGACAGATGTACTCTCCGGATTTACTGTCCTTTACATATACTCCCAGACGGTCGGCATCGGGATCTGTCGCCAATACCAGATCAGCATCCTTCTCTTCGGCCAGCTTTAATGCCAGTTCAAATGCTTCCCTTGCCTCGGGATTCGGATAGCTTACTGTCGGGAATTCACCATCCGGAAGTTCCTGTTCCGGCACAACAAATACATTTGTAAAACCAAGTTCTTTTAACACCCGGCGTACTGGTATATTTCCTGTACCATGGAGCGGAGTATAAACGATCTTCAGATCTTTCTCCACTTCTTTGATACAGTTTGGATGAAGAACGTTTTTCTTTAACTCCTCCATATATCTGTCGTCGATCGCTGCCCCGATCGTCTCATAAAGCCCGGCCTTTTCCGCCTCAGCTCTTGTCATCGTTTTTACTGTCGCATAGTCTGTCACCGCCTTTACTTCATCCATGATCCCACTGTCATGAGGCGGCGTGATCTGCGCTCCGTCCTCCCAATATACTTTATAACCATTATATTCCGGCGGATTATGGCTGGCTGTGATATTGATTCCCGAGATACATCCAAGTTCCCTGACCGCAAATGAAAGTTCCGGCGTCGGACGCAGACTCTCAAAAACATATGCTTTAATCCCATTTGCTGCAAGACAGCAAGCCGCCTCATCCGCAAACTCCGGTGACATCCTTCTTGAATCATAGGCAATCGCCACGCCTTTTTTCTGACCCTCCTGGCGGATTATGTAATTCGCCAGTCCCTGTGTTGCTTTCCTGACCGTATAAATATTCATTCGGTTTGTTCCCGCACCAATCACTCCTCTGAGTCCTGCCGTCCCAAATTCAAGATCCGCATAAAATCTCTCCTTGATTTCGGCTTCGTTCCCCTCAATCCCTTTCAGTTCTTTTTTCGTCTCCTCGTCAAAATAAGGATTGTCGATCCACTGTTTGTAAGTTTCCATGTAACCCATATAATAATTCCTCCTTTAAAAATTTTTATAAATAATGATCACCCAACCGACGAACTTACCAGATCCGGAAAACTCCACTGGACGTCCTTGCTGTCGTCGATCGTCGTAACAGTATAGCTCTTTGTCGTAAATCCCTGTTTCGACAGTGTGATCGTGATCGTACCAATCTTTTTGGTAAAACTACAGGGGGTTGTCCCCTTATAAATTCCATCCATATATACACTTGCGCCTGCCGGTGTACTGATCGTAATCTTATGAAGATTGTCGTACTGGTGAGATACCTGATTCTGCCCCTCCGATTCATCGTCTGAGACACTTGTCCCGTCGTCATCTTCCACCTCAGCCTCTTCATCAGCAAGGCTGATCCGGACTGTCGGGTTGGCAGACTGGACATCGATAACACCTGCATATGATGTATACCCATCCAAAACGACTCTGACAGAATGCTTTCCATATTTTAACGACACCGGTTTCGAGTAATCCATGAGCGTGCCGTTTACATAAAGTTCCGCGCCCACGGGCTTGATGTCAAAGATAACCTGCCCTGTATTTGCCGCTGTACTCTTAAAAATGGACATGTCAAGTACAAGCTGCTTGTCCCTCTCGACATTTACTTCGCGGCTTCCCTCAAAATCCCCATTTTTCATTGAGACTGCATAGGTTCCCTCTGGCACAGGCACAAGCATGTTATCCGTGACCGGAAGAATCATAACTCCTCCTACCGTCATCGTTCCCCCTATGAAGTCCTTATATTTTTTCGGTTTAATATATCCATGGCCTTTCGTCACAATGATAGAATACGCTTTCCCTTTTACACCGCGGAAGGTGACCTCATCTGTCTTTGTGATCTCCTGTATGTCTACCGGTTCGCCAGCTGAAAACGCAGTGAAACCACTTCCATAACGATATTTTACATCTGCGATCTGGATATACTTTTCATTGACATCCACGACCAGGTCTTTTACATTTTCATACTCAAGAATATCCCCGGACAATTGCATCTTCACGATCTTTTTTGTTTCTTTATCCAAAAAAACATCTACAACTTGTCCGACCTCAAGAGATTCCGACGAAATAGACTTTCCATTTTTTGTCAGAATCTCCGTTCCCCCACTATACTCATACACTTCTTCTTTTTCAAATGATGTATTATAAAACGTAAACTTTTTATTTACATAATCTGCCTTTTTGACCACTCCGGCAAAATCCCGTCCCGGTTCATAGGTGACAGAGGCATTCGGGTTGCCAGAAGCCACCGGCTGATGCCCAGACTTCCCGCAGCCGGAGATCATAAGGCACACACTGAGAACCAATGCCACAAGTCGATATGTTTTGTCTCTCACAATGTTTTTACTCCTGTCCTTTTTCTTACCTGATGGTAGGATTTATTCGCAGTCAGGCGATACGGCCCGGCTATGTTAACAGTATAACATGATACTGGTAAAACTTCCACTTTTTTCATGAATATTTTGCAGTAAAAGCTTTTAGAAACTTCTCCCGGTTTTTCTCCATGCTCCTCACATCTTCCAGTTTTTCAAGACTTTTTGCTGACAACCAGGACTTCTTTTTATTGTAGTAATGGTTCATAAGCTTCCAGTACTTTTCAGGATACAGGAGCATGATATAGATAAACTCGATCTGCTCCCGCGATAAAGTGTTTTCCCGGTCATAACCTGAGAGCACTGCATCCCCGGCCCGCTCGCTCCAGTTGTTCTTTTCCAGTGTCTTCCTCATAAAGTAAGTCAGATCCAGAAGCTGGATCCCGTATCCTGATTTATCAAATCCCGTCGTCGCCATTCCTTGCGTTGTCAAAATGAGGTTGTGATAATTATAGTCCCCATGGCTGATATCCTTTTTATCAGCCCCATGCTCTTCATAATAGCTGCAGCGCCCAAGCAATTCAGCGGCCTCGCACGCTTTTTTATAGTAATCATTGAAACAATTTATAGCATATATCTCAAATTCATTTTTACGCTTTTTATTTTTCATATAACCATTTACTCTTTTGAGCTCCCGGTTATGCCTTTCAAACAACTGAAGAAGTTCTTCTTCTGTACCAGCCTTTTCTTGCTGCGATTCCAATCCCCCTGACATCTCAAATCCTCTGAGTGCCAGATGCATCCTTCCCAGATTTTCCCCTGCTGACTCAAGACACTTTTCAGATCTCAGATTACACTCATCCCCGGAAAACCAATTATAAAGCACATACTTCTCCCCTGTCTCCAGTTCAACCACAGGATTTCCTTCCCTGTCCAAAACGACACTGTCCACACGGGAAAATCCATTTTCGATCAGAAACGCTTTTATTTCATTTTCTACTTTAAAATGACTGCAGACACTTTCATACTCCCTCAGCAGTTTCGGACCCATATTAGTATCCAGCATCCACCCGCCACGGGAACGATACTTTTTGCGTACCGTCAGTTCGTATCTGGTAATTGCTGTATCCTGTCTATCCTCCACTTGATACCCCTCCTTCATGCTCTATCATTCTATGAAGGAGTACCTCAAACTATGCCTGTATTTTCGTATCTGTTCTGCTAAATTGACACTGTTTAGCCGGCATGATATGGCTAAATCCGCGCCGACTGGCTGACCGTTTTCAATATTGTCAGCCCAATCGGCCCCAGAATGATTCCCCCAAGGCCAAAAAGCTTGATACCGACATAGACTGACATCAGTACATAGAGCGGCTTTAATCCCATTTCCTTCCCCATCAGACGGGGTTCCAGTATCTCCCGGATGAGCATGGTGATGACATAAAGGGTCAAAAGGACTGCTGCCTGGTAAAAATCCTTCTGGATCAGTTCCACCACTGCCCACGGCACGAAAATGCTGCCACTCCCAAGTATCGGAAAAGCATCGACTACCCCTATAATAATCCCGATCAGGATCGCATAAGGGTTTCCCATTATAAATAACCCTGTCACACTCACAGCAGCCACGATAAAAATAATGATTCCCTGCGCCTTCATATAGGCAAACCCGGTAACTTTAAGCTGGTTGATGTATGGCATGAGGCTTCGGTAATGGCGGCTGCTGTCCCCATCAAAGGAAATCAGAAGAGTCGACATGATAAAAACGATAAACCCCGCCACCCACTCACCCATGGTTACAAGCATTCCCGGAATATATCCTGTTATCTTTGGAATATACACCTGGGAAATCCGGCTGTCCATATTTGTAACACAGCCCTCCACCCAGATAAACGTATCCCCTGCTCTGAGTCCGAGCAGATTATCCACACCCGTGCAGACCCGCCGGCACAGCCTCGTACAACTTCCCATATACGCCGGCGCATTTCTGAATATATCTGTGATCTGACCGATACAGATATATCCGATATAAAATAGAAAGCAGCCGATCGCCCCTAAAAACACAACCACGAGAATGACACTGCAGACCTTTTCATTGATGTGGCTGACCTTATGTAGTCTGCCAGCTACTGGTTTGATCATTTTTGCAAATACAAAAGCCAATACAAAAGGAACTACCAGGGGAAGCAGGTAATAAAAACTTAAATATACCACTCCGGCAGTTCCAAGAATTATAAGTAGATTTTTCCATTTTCTGCTGTAACTCATATGTTTTTCCCCTTTCGCAATACCATTAGTAGACAAGACTTAGTATTGTCAAAAGGGTGATACAATATTACAAATTTTCTTTTACGATAAAGCGGTATCCAACTGCCCATACCGTCTCGATATACTGTGGGTTCTGGGTATCTTTTTCAATCTTTTCACGGATTTTTTTAATATGTACCGTAACGGTTGCAATATCCGCTCCCACCGGACTCAATTCCCACACCTCCTGCAGAAGTTCCTCCTTTGAAAATACCCTGTTCGGATTTTTGGCAAGAAAGAACAACAGATCAAATTCTTTTGTCGTCAGTGATTTCTCAACTCCATCCACGTAAACACGTCTGGCTGTCCGGTCGATCTTAAGACCGCCCGTCGTTATCACCTCATTCTCCTGCCTCTCAGTACTTCCCACGAGCTTACTGTATCTCTCCAGATGCGCCTTCACCCTGGCCACGAGTTCACTAGGGCTAAAAGGCTTTGTCATATAATCATTCGCCCCCAGACCAAGCCCGCGAATTTTGTCAATATCTTCCTTTTTCGCCGAAACCATGATAATAGGAATCTCCGTAACCTCGCGGATCTTGCGGCACACTTCAAAGCCATCCATGCCGGGAAGCATAAGATCCAGTATAACTAAATTAAACTCTCCATTCAACGCCTGTTCAAGTCCCTGATTTCCATCTGTCTCGATCACCACTTCAAATCCACTGAGTTCAAGATAATCCTTCTCCAGTTCAGCGATCGGCAGTTCATCCTCCACGATAAGTATTCTGTTCATATGTCCCTCCTCAGTTGTCCTTCCTTTGTTTGGGGATTGTAAAGTATATCGCCGTCCCCTTTTCCACTTCACTCTCTGCCCATATTTTTCCATCATGTTCATCCATGATCTTTCTTGCGATAGCAAGCCCGAGTCCGCTTCCCCCTGTTTTTGAATTTCTGGAACTGTCTGTGCGGTAAAAACGATCAAAGATAAACGGAAGTTCATCCTCTGCAATTCCCATTCCATTATCGCGTATCATTACCGTGATCTCCTCTTGGCTTTCCGAAATACTGATGAGAATAACACCATGCTTGTGGTAAATATACTTTACCGCATTTCCTATGATATTGGCTATCACTCTCTTTATTTTATCGGCATCCAGCCTTACTTCGGTAACTTCATTTACATAACACTGATACAATAATTGAATTTCCCCTGTCTCCAGATCAAGAGCCATGTCACTGACACATTCCCCAAAATAACGGACTACATTTACTTCAGAGAATGTAAATGTCTCTTCTCTTTGGTAAATTTTTGTAAAATAAGATAATTCATCCACCAGTCCCGCCATATCAACGGCTTTGGTATGTATCGTCCTGACATATTTTTCAACACGGTCCGGCGTCCCCGCCACACCATCCAGAATCCCTTCTGCATATCCTTTGATCGCTGTCAGGGGCGTCTTTAAGTCATGGGAAATATTTCCTACAACCTCTTTGGTCAACGCATCCGCTTTATTTCTCTCATCAATGGACTCTTTTAACGTAAGCCTCATGCTGTCAAGCTCTTCGTAAAGCTCCGTAAATTCATTTTCCCCCTGTGCTTTTATCTCATAATCCATGTCCCCCTTACTGATATGGATCACAGCCGTTTGAAGATTCCGGATCGGCACTACGATATTATAATAAGCATAACCGATTATTGCAATAATTACAAGTATCGAAATAACGATTACCATAACGACAAGACCCACAGTAAAGATCGTTATATGAGGCAGGTTGACATCCAGATCTGTAACGATGCATACGCTTCCCAGGCGTCCGTCTGGAAAGGTAACGGAAAGCTTCTTAAACAAATAGCGGTTCATTCCCTTTGCGTAATAATGCGCATTCTCTTCTGAAAAACTATCTCCCTCCAGCAAAAGCTCTTCCTTGATGCGTCCAAGGCAATCCGGTCTCCCAAAATACGTAATCTCATCATCAATGATAACGGCCAGAAAAGAATACTTCTCCTGAAGACTTTTATTTTCCTTTTCCAGATATTCACGGTCCTGAAAAACCTCCGGCTCACGTCCCGCTTTGTCCTGCAATTCCAGAAAATCATACCGGGTGTATGAATTCAGGAGCAGGACTTTATCAAAAATGCTGTAAGGAGAATCAATGTCCCCTTCCTCAATATGGTAAGTAGAGCGGATTCCCTGCAGCTCTCCATATACAAAAAGTATCACCATAAAGATAAGTGCAAGTAAAGGGACGACTGCAATAATAATAAATATATTCCTGCTTTTCCAACTTTTTGAATGCCTACTGTTCTTTTCCATGGTCCCCCTCATTCCCTTAAAGATAAGTATAGTTTAACACAACTTAAAAATGATTCCTATCTTTTTTTTATATGACGCCTTGACATCCTTCTGTCCGGGTGCTAGAATGACTTTGTATGAATATTCAAAGGCTGTAAAACCGTCCTTTTGAGGCTGATATGATACCATGCAGCATAAGGGCGGATTTTTTAGTACAAGGCTAAAAAATAAGGAGTGAATATACAAAATGAAGGTACTCAGAAGTTTACCAAATCCCGACGAAGTGAAAAAACAGTTTCCTATCTCAGAAAAAGTCGCCCGGATCAAGGAAGAAAAGGATCGTATCCTGAAAGATATCCTGTCGGGCAAAAGTGATTTATTCGCGCTGATCATCGGCCCCTGCTCAGCAGACAATGAAGATGCGTTGATCGACTACACGCTCCGTCTCACTGCGATGCAGGAAAAAGTAAAAGACAAAATTTTCATTGTCCCGAGGGTATATACCAACAAACCAAGGACGACCGGGAAGGGCTATAAAGGAATGGCCAGCCAGCCAAATCCCGAAAAGAAAGAAGATATGCTGGAAGGTCTCCATTCCATCCGCAAAACCCATATCGCTGTCGTAGAACAGACCGGTATGACCTGTGCGGATGAAATGCTTTATCCTGAAAATTATGAATACCTCTCGGACGTACTCTCCTATGTGGCGATCGGAGCCCGTTCGGTAGAAAACCAGCAGCACCGCCTGACCGCCAGCGGCATCTCCGTCCCTTGTGGTATGAAAAACCCGACAAGCGGTTATTTAACGGTTATGCTGAATTCGATCGAGGCTGCTCAGTGTGGACATCATTTTATTTACCGCCAGCAGGAAGTAGAGACAGAAGGAAATCCATATACCCATGCCATTCTGCGCGGAAGCGTGAACAAACACGGAAAAAGCCTTCCTAATTATCACTACGAGGATCTGCTTCTCCTTCATGAAATTTACTGCGAACGAAATCTTGAAAATATGGCCGTCATCATTGACACCAATCATAATAACTCCGCCAAACAGTACAACCAGCAGATCCGGATTGCAAAAGAAGTTCTGGAAAGCCGCAATTTTTCAAAAGACATCAAGAATCTGGTCAAAGGTCTCATGATCGAGAGTTATATTGAAGATGGCTCCCAGAAGATCGGAGAACATATTTATGGCAAGTCTATCACGGATCCCTGCCTTGGCTGGGAAAAGACAGAAAAACTGATTTATAAGATTGCAGATATGCTCTAAGGGAGGGATTTTTATGAAAAATCCTATTCTGAAATGCGACTACCCTGATCCGGATGTGATACGGGTCGGTGATACTTACTATATACTGAGTACAACGATGCATTATTTCCCGGGCGGTGCAATTCTCCGCTCATATGACCTCATGAACTGGGAACTTGTCAATTATCTGTATGATGTACTTGAGCCCACCGGCCCCGCCCGTCTGAAAAATGGCGAAAATATATACGGTCAGGGCATGTGGGCACCTTCCCTCCGGTATCACGACGGAACCTTTTATGTTTGTTTTGTGGCAAATGATACTCACAAAACGTATTTGTTTTATACTAACGATATCGAGGGCTCCTGGAACCGGAAAGAGATAGAAGGCTTTTATCATGATGCTTCCCTGCTATTTGACGAGGACAGGGTTTATATCGTCTATGGGAATACGGAAATCTACATCACCGAACTGACCCGCGACCTTACCCGGCCTCTGGAGGGCGGCCTGCACCGCATGCTTGTATGCGATACTGCAAATGTATCCCTCGGTTACGAGGGAACACATATTTACCGGATTCATAAAAAATACTACCTCTTTTTTATCCACTGGCCGAACGATGGAACAAAACGCCGCACACAGGCATGTTTTGTATCAGACTCCCTAACCGGCGAATTTAAAGGCCGAGATATACTGGACGATGACATGGGCTATCACAATCAGGGCGTGGCTCAGGGTGGGATTGTAGATACACCAGATGGCCAATGGTATGCCATTCTTTTTCAGGACACCGGCGCCGTTGGGCGAATCCCAGTTTTGATTCCTGTCCACTTTGAAAATGATTTTCCGATATTGGGAGAAAATGGCATGGCGCCCAAGGAGATCGATCTCCCCTCCCTGCGCCCGGGACACCTTTATGAGCCTTTATTTACAAGTAATTTTACCGATGAAAACGGTTCATTAAAAAAACAGTGGCAATGGAATCATTTACCAGAACCAGCACTTTATCAACTAGAATCCACAAGCTATACCATCACTACGGACAAGTTATCCACAAATATTACACAGGCTGTGAATACATTGACCCAGCGAATGTTTCTACCATCTACAGAAGTTACTGTCAGTATTGACGCCACCGGTTTAAACGATGGCGACATCGCCGGACTCTGTGCTTTTCAAGGGTGCTATGCGTATACCGCCATCACGAAAGAAGGCAGGAACTATTTTCTAATGACTATGGAACGTTGTTTGGAAGATATTTCCCACAATATGACAGATAACGATACTCTGCCTGGTACTGTAGGAACAAAAATTCCAGTAGATGAACCCCGGATTACATTAAAAATGAATGCAGATTTTTCTGATATGAAGGATGAAGTAAGTTTTTCTTATTATAAGGAGAAACAATGGTATACCATTGACTCTCCTCATAAACTTTACTTTACTCTTGATCATTTTACGGGCTGTCGGGCAGCACTTTTCTTATATAGCACAAAGACAACCGGGGGACATTGCTGCTTTTCTGAATTTAACCTC
Organism: uncultured Eubacterium sp.; assembly: GCA_964579975.1. Classification (GTDB taxonomy): domain Bacteria; phylum Bacillota; class Clostridia; order Lachnospirales; family Lachnospiraceae; genus Eubacterium_F. The sequence continues at coordinate 39,615 of CAZOIF010000017.1, forward strand.
TCAATTCCTTGACGAAACGCACGTGGGGGTGTATTCTAAAAGGTAGGAGTAAATTCATCATGAACGAGGAGGACAAATATGAGTAAGATACTTTTTACCTCTGAATCTGTTACAGAGGGACATCCGGATAAGATATGCGACCAAATTTCGGACTCTATTCTGGATGCTTTATTGGAACAGGATCCGATGAGCCGTGTTGCCTGCGAGACAGCCATCACTACCGGGCTTGTACTCGTAATGGGTGAAATCACTACCTCTGCACAGGTGGACTTCCAAAACATCATCCGGGATACGATCACGAAAATTGGATACAATGATTCCGCAAAAGGATTTGATGCTTCAACCTGTGGTGTAATGGTAGCGCTCGACAAGCAATCTGCAGACATTGCCCTTGGAGTCGATCAGGCACTGGAATCTAAACTTACCGATACTGAACTTGATGCGATCGGCGCCGGAGACCAGGGTATGATGTTTGGTTATGCAACAAATGAAACCGACGAATATATGCCATATCCGATCTATCTGGCTCACCGTCTCACCCGCCAGCTGACTAAGGTGCGAAAAGACGGTACATTACCATATCTTCGCCCGGACGGAAAATCACAGGTAACTGTAGAATATGATAAATCCGGAAAACCGATCCGGCTCGATGCTGTGGTCATCTCAAGCCAGCACAGTGAAGATATCACATGGGAGCAGATACAGGAAGATATTAAAAAACATGTAATCTCCCCGATTCTTCCCGCTGAACTCATTGATAAAGATACCAAAATATATATTAACCCAACCGGACGTTTTGTCATCGGCGGGCCAAACGGAGACAGCGGTCTCACTGGACGTAAGATCATTGTAGATACATATGGTGGGTGGGCCCGTCACGGTGGCGGTGCATTTTCCGGAAAAGACCCGACAAAGGTAGACCGCTCCGCTGCTTACGCAGCACGATATGTGGCAAAAAATCTCGTGGCTGCCGGGCTCTGTGATAAGGCAGAGATCCAGCTCTCTTATGCGATCGGCGTGGCATCTCCTACTTCCATCCGCATCGATACCTTTGGAACGGGAAAACTTGCCGATGAAAAACTCGTAGACATCATCCATGAGAATTTTGATCTGCGTCCCGCAGGCATCATCCAGATGCTTGATCTTCGCAGACCGATCTACAAAGGTACTGCTGCCTATGGACATTTTGGCCGAAGCGATCTTGATCTTCCATGGGAAAAAACAGATAAGGCAGAAGCCTTGAAAAAATATCTGTAATTTGGGATTGACTTACCGATCATTTTTCATTAGAATATAAGGGTAGTTTTTACTACCCTTATCATATGCTCTCATAGTTAAATGGATATAACAAGCCCCTCCTAAGGGCTAGTTGCAGGTTCGATTCCTGCTGGGAGTACTCGGGAATAATGAAGCAATGCAAAAAATAAAATGTGTAACAATTGGGAGCTTGCTCACAAATTGTTGCACATTTTGTTTTTTATAGTGCGAAGCACGCGGGCTTGCGGGACGGGTTTTCCCGCAAGACTGGCATTGCGAGGGCATTGAGCCGTGCAAGGTTGTGAAACATTCAATAAATAATCATGATATTGTTAAAAGCAGAATTCGTCAGAAATGGGAAAACTTTACAAATCACATGTTGCTTTATGATAAGGAAATCATACTAAATATGTGTGATAAAATTCCTTCTATGATGGCGTCATGATTTTCTTTTCAGAAAATAACGAGATACCCGAAAATATCTACAATTTTCTTTACCATAAAGAAAAAATTATCCTCAATATGTGGCTGCTCTATCTTAAGCAGGAGCATTTGGGGATTCTGACTTGGACAGAGTTGGAAGAATTGCTGGAGTTTTGGATGAATAAATAAAAGTCATACTCTACAATGCACCAAAATCAATACATTGTGGAGTATGGATTGCTTCTGTATAGATTATGTGATACAATTTTTATATGTTTTACGAAAAGAGATGTATCGAAAAATGGAATTACATAACCTAGTTGAGTCTTTGATAGTATTATATTATGAATGTTACCCCACTATGGAAAGAATTTCTGTTAATATAAATTTTACAGATGATTTGGGGAAAAGACATTGTGAATTAAGACCTGATATGAAAAAACGCTTAATTGCTGAAGGGCTTGAATCTCAACAAAATTTTAACGGAAGAATGGTCGCACCTTATAGCATAAATGATACTATACATATATTACTTAATACAAAAAAATTATCCAATACTGTAAGGATGACTCTATGAAATCAGTATTACTAGAAAACTGGTCATTGTAATAAGAATAAGATTATATAACATAAGCAGTATTCTACTACTGGCAAAAAAAGTTAGATATGTATAGGATAGTATCTATACTTGATTTCCTTCATGTTATATACTAAGCTCATCATAACAAAAAAGAGAGGGGACTAATTGATGGAAGTAACAACTTGCTCAATAATGTATAACGCCAGTGTAGACCTGCTCAAAATAAATTTGCAGGATAATTATAAGTTCAATAAGCGGTTTCTAGGGGAACAAACTCTACTTACGTTTTTTGACGAAACTCTTATGGGATTACGAAGAAAATATCAAGAAGCCTGTTTAGATGAGGACTTAACTATAATAACTGTGGAATCTCATTTCAATATATCTGAACAAGAAATCTTAGATTTAGATTATGAACAGCAATTTGAACTCAAACTACTTGAACAACTGGATCGCCAGATTCGTTTAATTCGCTTAGTATGCGGCTGCACTCTTCATTTTTCAGAATTCAGATATGAATTGACATCCCCAGAAAATAATGTAGGAACCATTCCACATATGGACCGCATAATTTAGAAAACAAATGTACCTTTCTCTATAAATGACCGCCAAGTTGAATTAATCCAAAATTGTTTTATTACCCCTTATCCCTTTATCAACAACTGGATATATAAGGTATATGCCTTTTTTGATTCATCATTCTTATTAAATGATGAAAAAGCTCTTATAATACTGATTACCGCATTTGAAATGGTTTTTCTGACAAAGGAAAAATACAAAAAAGAAAAATTAGCTAAGCGAAGTGCTGTATACTTCAGCAATTCTGATACAGAGATACTCGAAATATATGAAAAAATGAAACTATGTTATTCCGCTCGCGGTAATTATATACATGAAGGTAAGTCAATTCAAGACTTAGAAAATAAGCTCTATTTTCTTCGTACCTTACTAAGAAAATTTATATTGGATAATAAAGACACCGATATGATAAAAAGGGATTTAATTCAACAATTAAAATCAAAAGTGGATGGCTTTCAACATTTGTTTTCAAACACATAACAAACTATTATTTGAAGATTATTCAAGAAAGACTTGGACTTTTCCATTTATTATGGGTATAATATAACAAAGGGACTAAAGCAACATGAACGAGGTATTGATATGATTAATGTTATGATTGATGAGTTTACACCCTGTTTAAAGGATGCTCGAACTGGGGAATTAGTTCAAACTGAAGTAATACAAATTAAAAGAAAATCATTTTTGAAAAAATATAATGCCAAAAATGGCTGGTATACAAATTGGGCTGAACTAGCGAATGAAAATGAAATATATGCACTCGTTGTAGAAGGGTCAGTTGATATTCAAGGATTAGTTGCTATTACACCTAACGCAGATATGCAAGCTATGTATATTACTTGGATGTGCACAAGTCCGGATAACAACAAACTGCTAAATGACGAAATTAAATATCTTGGCGTTGGAGGACATCTTTTTGCCATAGCTGCAAAAAAATCTGTAGATAACGGTTTTGATGGCTATATTTACGGTTTTGCTGCAAATGAGGAGTTATTAAAACACTATGTAGAAATTTTTAACGGGGAAGCGATCGGAATACTTCATCCTTACCATTTTGCAATTGATGAAGTCAATGCATTAGAAATTATGGAGGTGTATGATTATGAATGGACAGATGAAAAAATATAAAGATAGTTTAAAAACTATGCAAGGTCCTATTCTACTTAGTCAATGCCCAGATATAAAACTTGATTTACGCGGACTGATGAAATATGCCAAGGAAAAGGGTGTTAAAGTGATTGAATTATCAGAAGATGAAAAATCCCATTTTATAAAAAACGGCTAAGCCGAGGTATACTGTTATGAACATGATAACCATTCAGCTAGAAATTCCAGAAGAAATGAAACCATATTTGATTTCCCCAAATTCAGATGATAGAATTCGTCAATACGCACTTATTTTATACCCATATATATTGAATAAAACGATTTCTCACGGAAAAGCTGCGAAAATATTGGGGATTCCAAAACTTGATTTGATTGATATGTATGCTCAAATGGGCTTTCCATACTATGCTTTAACAATGGACGAACTGGACAAAGATTTAGAAACATTTCGTTCGCTTAAAGAAGCCCCAGTTAACCAGCCAGCGGATAAGTCTTCTGCCATACTAAAGACAGCCCCCAAGAAATATATGCAGAAAAATTCGATGACAATGGGAGAAATTGAGCAGGAGATACAGGATTATAGGAAAGAAAAGGCTAGCCAGAACAGCAAAATGTTCGGTTTCTAACACTTAAAGAAAGTAGTCCCTTTTATAGCAAAAACAATATTTTTCCTAGAGGAGAACAAAAATGAAAATTGTACCTACATTAAATTTTGGAGGGAATTGTCGAGAAGCCATTCAAATGTATGAAAAGGCATTTAACGGAACGATTACTTGTATGACTACATACGGAGAAGCAAATGACCCTGCATATATTTCCTTGCTTAAAGAAAATCAAAAAGAATACATATATCATTCGGAACTTGTATTGGACAACCAAAGAATCATCATGAGTGACCATGTAGATATTGAATTTCAAACATGCTATTCAAATTTTCTCACTATTATGGTTGATACAAAGGAAGAAGTACAAAGAGCATATGAAATCATGAAAGAGGGAAGTAAGACAATATATCAGCTAGAAGCAACGCCCTACAGTTCTTGCCGGGTTGTTTTCGTTGATAAGTTTGGAATTCGTTGGGGAATTATGACCGAGCAAACAGAACGATGAATCCCCATTTACTAGGAAACGACAAATAAGCATTTAGCGGAGGTAGAATATGAAAAAAGTATTTAAATGGGCCATCGCCATTCTGGGTTATGTAGGAATCATTGCAATTTTAGATGGAATTTTGGGTATTGGTTTAAAAGATAAATGGGATGATTTTATGGACTGGGTAAGAAAATAGAGAGAAGAGACCTTTTTTAATAAAGTTAAAATTCTTCTGATTTAGATTCTAAGAGCTCATGAGTCGTACTCTCCATAATATACATTTTTTTATTGGGAGTTTCTATCTCATCAAAATAATCCTGTGCAATTAAATAATTCGTTTGATAATCTTTATTTCCATTAATATTAAAGTAATTTGATACCGTCCGATTAGCCAACCGCTGTTGTAATTATCGTATGATTTTGTTAGAATACAGCTATGCACCAAAACAAACAGGAGGTATTTGCATGTTTAAAGTTTCTTCATCGGACATCCAGCCCATCCTAAAAGATTTTGGAATTCTTTCAAAAGTATCTTCTATTACTGAATTGCAACGATACTATTACGAAAAAAATAACCCGGAATCAAAAGAAGTTCGGCTTATTGACAAAGTAGTGTTGGCAAATGGCTCCTCTGTCGTAATAAGATTCAAAAATGAAGTGGATGTATCCCAGGAACTACTTGAAAAACAAAGCCAGTTTGCAGATATGTTAAGAATAAATGGCCTTTCTTGCCCGGTACAGCATCAGGCGGAGAACTCATTTACAAAATGGTATTCGATAAATGAATATGATGTTCTGGTTACAGTTGAAAAGTTTGTGGAGGGAGAGGTCAAATGTGTTACCCCTGAAATTGCGAAAAAAACCGGGAAACTTTTAGCACAATCCCATAATCTTTCCGAAAAATACAATTTTCATGTTAAAAATGCTGTTTTATTTGACCCATTTGCAGAAAATGACTTATTCAAATTTGATGAATTCAAATCCGTAGGTGAAAATTTATCAGGTAATAGCCTGCATTTATATCAAAAAATAATTGAAAAATATAATGAATATATACAGATTCTTTTACCGCTTCAAAATGAGCCGCGCTATGCAGTACAGGGAGATATCAGTATTTGCAATTTATATCAACTAGAAAGTGGCAATTTGGGTATCTTTGATTTCAATCGGTGCGGAGACAATAATTTATACTGCGATGCCGTGATGCAGGCAGTTTTTGAGGCACGTCTTATGGATTATCCGCAAGATTATTCGAAAGAATATGAGGATAAGATACTTTTCAACTTCCTGCGTGGTTATCAGTCAGAACGACCATTTAACAATCTGCAACGAAAGTTTTTCCCCTATTTATATGCTATTATTGATGCATTTTGGGCATCGGATATCGTATGGGACGATAAAAGTCTATTGAAGCAATGTGATAGAAAAAACGAAACTGCTGTTCATAAATGGCTCAAAGAAATTTGGAATCGTTTATCTACCTTGTCCGTTTTGGAAGATAGGAACATTTTGGATTTCTAACTTGGATGGAAATGTAAACACATTTTTCTTTATTCTTTTTTAGAGAAATGGTATACTATAATTAAAAAACAGAAGGAGGTATTCTCATGGCACCAAAAGCAAGTGTTGTTAATGAACTTTTAGATACATTAGAAGATCAAGACTATGATACTGTTATAGATTTTATTCAGTTCCTTTCAAACAAACGAAAAGCCGAAAAAAATAATCAAAGCAGTAAAATACTCTCTGAAATTCAATCTATGTTTTCAGAAGATAAAGGATGGGATTCGGAGGAAAGCATGATACGTGATATGGCTGCCTTTAGAAGGGAACGCATGGGCTTATGAGAATAATGCTTGACACAAATGTGCTGATTTCAGCATTAATTTTTGGTGGAAAGACCGGAAAATTATTGGACAAATTAATGCAATCAGAACATGAGCTTCTTGTTACCGATTATATAAATCAAGAATTTAAGGACAAACTTCACATAAAATGGTCTGAAAAAGCTAATAAGATATATACCTTATATCGCTCGCTTAATTTATCCTTTTGCGAAAGCACCACACAAAGATTAGGCGAAGTAAGAGACGAAAAAGATGTACCCGTCTTAAGTGATGCTCTGTATCATCATGCTGATTTAATTTTAACTGGAGACAAAGATTTTTTAGAAGCCGATTTGGAGAAACCTCTTATTTTTTCTCCTGCAATGTTATGGGATTTTCTGGGATACAAAGAATAATACTAAGGCAGGCAATCAACCATCACCTGCCTCCGTTTACTTTCACTAAGCCTTTCGCCACCCTGGCAATACACTTTCAGATATCGCTCTTTATCATAGCTCAACGGCGCCATTGAGCTATGTTACACTACTTTCTCTTTCGGATCGGCCGCAGCACCTGATATCCTAATTTCTCCGGATAATGTCTCTGATAAATCGGGCATGCGTCTTCATTCCACTCGTAATCCATTTGTCCCGGATCAAATCCCCATGCCAGTTTTTCAACCGCTGCCATTACTTCGTTATTTTCCTTCATAAAGTCAAACGCCGGATAAGAAAAGACAAAATAATCACTGGCCGGAATTTCCTTTACCGAAAATCTATCCGGAATCTTCCCATTATATTCCAATGGTACTCCCAGACCATAAAAATAAATTTTCTTATCTCCGGATTTCTGCCATCCCGCTGTGTGCGCCGTGACGATCGGATGTGCCATTTTGTCCATGCTGTCAATGATGCCACACACATCATCACATTCGTGATATTTCCAGAAATCACCGTAATTATCGGCCTTCTCTTCCCAAATCCCCAAATACTTATGCGCAGGAATGTGTTCTACACGAACATCTAAACGTTTCTCTTGCATTTCCTTCAACCTTTCTGTATTTATTTGCGGAAATAAGACATGCTTGTGAATGGTCATCGGGATCGGGACAGGATTTTTGCGGTAAGCAGCCGGAGTGCATCCATACCGGTCTTTGAATGCCCGGCTAAACGCCTCTTGCGATGAATACCCATATTTGATCGCCACATCCAGTATCCTCTCTTTCGTATCCCGGATTTCAACAGTAGCAAGACTTAGCCTTCGCCCTGCCACATAGTTTTTCAACGTCACTCCAGTTACATCGTGAAACATAACAGAGCAATACCATGGTGAGTACCCCACTTCGCGCGACAGATTACTAAGGACAGGGTTCTGATCTAAATGCTCTTCGATCCACTCGATCATACATTGAACAACTTCATTCCACTCTTGCATTTCTTTACCTCCCGCATATACAGCTTAACAGGAACACAATTTATTTTTCTGATATTTCTTGGGGCATTACAACATACTCCGGGATTATAACTTTTAAAAGGGTCAAACCTTCCCACCAATCATTTCAATATCTTTATCTGTTAGCAGAGAATATACACGTGCGTTATAATTTTCACGCATCCTGCTTTCTCCAGATTTCCCATCTTCCTGAGAATTTCGATTAACAACAACAATAACTGCCTCAACAGAGACATCCGCATTTTCGCGTATTTTGTCGATTCGCTCAGACACACTATTACCAGTTGTCATAACATCATCGATGATCAGGATCCGTTCCCCGTCCTGCAAAGTATATCCACACAATTCTCTTCCACGACTATCTGGAACTCTTCGGTCAAAACAATATTGTGTAGTTATTCCATACTTATTATACAATGCAATGACTGTCGAAACAGAAAATGCAATTCCATGATAAGAGAGCCCCACGATTGAATCAAATTGCAAATTATTTTCCCGAATACAATCGGCAAACACTTCTCCAATCTTAGCAATCTGGGCATTTGTTGTAAACTGTTCTGTGTTGATATAATATTCTGTCTTTCTCCTATGTTTTAACGTGAAGTCGCCCTCACATAAAATTTTATTTTTTTTCATGAAAGCGAGAAGTCTTTCTTTATTGGTCATAACATCCAGTTTATAACAAAACAATTCATCGATGGTCACTCCAAAATAAGATGCGATGGCTGGTATCAACATAATATCTGGCTGTGTTATATCATTCTCCCACTTGGATACCGCTTGATAAGTAACTCCTAATTCCGATGCCATTTTTTCCTGTGTTACTCCCATTGCCTTTCGCAAACATTTTATTGTACTTCCGATTGAGTTCATATTGAACCGCTCCTTTCAAAAATGAGTTTTATCGATTCGCGCCAATCAATGTAGTTCTATTATAAAATAGCTCTGCTTCAGATACAATAAAATAGCCGTTTCAATTTTCTCAACCAATAAGCGAATGGCGTTTGTTATCCAAAATCAATAATGTAATAAAAACCTTTTCCACACTTGTCTTTTCTTCCAATAATCGCTATACTTATTATAAAAATACATACAATAACTGATACCATGATTTGCTATCCATGATCTGGTATCATCAGATTGGAGGTTTCCTTAGCTTATGAAACAACTGAAAAATCCGGTACTACCCGGTTTCAACGCAGACCCATCTATCATTCGTGTCGATGACACCTACTACATCGCCAACTCTACCTTCGAGTGGTTCCCGGGTGTACGCTTGCATGAATCCAAAGACATGATCCACTGGAACCTGCTTCCCTCTCCTCTGTCGACTACGACACTACTCGACATGAAAGGAAATCCGTCTTCCGGCGGAATCTGGGCGCCTGATCTGTCCTATTCTGACGGAAAATTCTGGCTTGTCTATACAGATGTTAAAGTAACCGAGGGAAATTTTAAGGATATGGTCAATTATCTGACGACCGCTGAAGATATCCGCGGCCCCTGGTCTGATCCAATCCGCATAAATGGAGTTGGATTCGATGCCTCACTATTCCATGATGAGGACGGACGGAAATATCTCGTCCAGCAGACATGGGATCACAGGGAATATCATCATGCATTCGATGGTATTACACTGACGGAATTTGACACAGCTACCATGAAATTAAAACCGGAGACTGCGCGAAATATTTACAACGGAACCGATGTCAAACTTGTTGAGGGCCCGCACCTCTATAAAATCAATGGGTATTATTATCTGTTTGCCGCACAGGGAGGAACTGTCTACACCCATCAGGAGGTAGTAGCACGCTCCCGGACACTCGATGCACTGAGCTTTGAGACAGAACCAGATGGCCCATTTATTACGAACTTTGACACACCATATCTTGGCATACAGAAACAGGGACATGGCGCACTGGTTGAGACGCCGGGCGGCGAGTGGTATTATGCCAGCCTCTGCGGACGTCCATGGGTTCATGAAAATCAGTCCTGCATCGATCCACGCGGCTACTGTACTCTCGGACGCGAGACGTCCATCCAGAAAGTTTATTGGGACGATGAAGGATGGCCACGTATCGAGGGCGGTCACGGCGGACGTGTCTACGTCGATGCCCCAGCAGACGGCATCGAAACGGACGCACCGGCAGACCATTCTTTCCATGATACATTTAATGCGCCAAAACTCCATGACGAATGGAATACCCTCCGGGTCCCATTTACAGACGACATGGGCAGGACAGGCGATGGCAAACTTGTTCTGCGCGGACAGGGTTCTCTCTGCAATACCCACGAATTATCTTTGGTAGCAAAACGCTGGCAGGCATTTTACTTTGATGCCTCTGTCAAGGTAAGCTATGATCCGTATTCGTATCAGCAGATGGCCGGCCTTACAAACTACTATAACGACAAACATTGGTCATTCGCTTTTGTGACATGGAACGAAGAAAGTGGTCGTGTCATTGAAGTGGCACAGTGCAACCGTGGCAATTATACCTCTTTCTTAAAAGATAATGCTATCCCGGTACCGGAAGACGCTGATGTATGGTTCCGCACAAAAGTAAGGAAAGAAAGTTACTCTTATGAATATTCTTTTGATGGAAAAACTTATAAGGAAATTCCAGTAACACTAGATGCTGCTATTTTGTCCGATGACTATGTATTGCAGAGTTACGGCGGTTTCTTCACAGGCGCTTTTGTGGGAATGGCCTGCGTTGACTATGCTTATTATAATACGGTGGCAGAATTCAGCAATTTTGATTATACCGAACTCGGTGACGTGTTGAAAACGGACGGCACCTACGCATGGGAATAAAAGGCCCGGCTGAGAAACGCGGGCCTCTCAAGTTTGCCTGTGGCAAACTTGCTCCGCAGATAGGGACTTTTCTGTAAGCGAATAAAGGCCCGGCTGAGAAACGCAAACCTACAAAAAAACTGCTCCCAGTCCAATACATGGATCAGGGAGCAGTTTTTATATTTTACTCTTTTTTCTTTACCATATCTTAGCCGCTTCGATAAAGGCAAAATAAGATGGTTTCGGATCGTTGATCGTCTCGCCAAATAAGAGCGGTTCGCAAGGTGACCGCCAGGAAACATTATCACAGAGTCCCCACATGGTAATGCCGGTAATTCCTTTTGGATTCAATTCTTTATTCCGGTTCTTCTGCTTCACAATAATCATTTCCATCAGATTCTTAACAAATTTTTCCTGATCCGCAGCCGTTTCTTTCTCATCACGGTAAGAATACGTCGCCGAAGATCCCTCCGTATCAAAGTTGATCGTAAAGTCGAGTTCCGTGATCTGGATCTCATAACCGGCAGCAAGAAAACGCTCCAGTGCATCTCCGTACTGTTTTACGGTAGGCACCTTGACATCCACATGGCTCTGCATACCAATTCCGCCACAGATTTTCATTGGTTCATCCTTATTGATGAACGCTACAAGATCCAATGTCTCCTGTACACCAAAATACGTATTGTAGTCGTTGTAGAAAAGCGTCACCTTATCCTGAACACCATAACTGGTCAACATCGCATATGCGATTTCAAAAGCTTTCTTAACATAGGAAGGAGAACCTCCCATATTTCCATATACACTGTCCCAGACCTTCTGGCCATACGATGTGCGATGGAGATACTCATTTACGACATCCCATGCATAAACAATATTCCCCGCACCTCCAGTCAGCTGCTTTTCTTTTTCCATCACATGTGCCATGACATTATGCACATAATAGTCAAGGCGCTTATCCATCACCTCAGGTGAAACCACGGTTTCTCCTTCACAGTTATTTGTAAAGAACCAGCCCGGTGTCTGGCTGTGCCACACAAGCGTATGAGCACGCATTCTTAACCCGTTCGTAGCAGCTACTTCTAATGCCCCATCCACTTCAGTGAAATTTAGTTCAGGGACTTTTGCCTCCGCATAACCTTCCGGAACATAATATCCTTTTGCTTTTGCCTCTTCGATCGAAAGCATCTTCGGCGCAGAACCAAGGATGTTATCCGGTTTCATCTCATTTTCCAACGTGATACTGTTAAAATGCTTCTTAATAAAAGCTAATGTTTTCTTATCTCTGAGCTGTCCTGGCGAACGGCTGCCATAATTCACTGCAGCGCCCATATTCGGGACAATGTCTTTATAAGTGGCAACAATACTTGGTGTATTTGCCACCTTCACCTTACATTTCAGCTTATACGTTTTCTTGTCCGTTTTCACCGCACAAGTTAAGGTAGCATTTCCTGTTTTTACTCCCTTTACACTACAGGAAGTCTTACTCTTTTTCGAAAGCTTAATGACTTTCTTATTACTTGCCTTCCACGTCACTTTCTTTTTCTTTCCCTTGTAGGAAAGTTTGATCTTCTTTGTCTTTCCCGTAACGATCGTCACCGTTTTAGCGGAAAGCTTTGGTGCCTTTGTCTTTGCATCTACAGATACAGCAGGTACAGCCGATGCAAGACACAGACCAAATGTAAGCACATATGCTGTCATTTGTTTCCATCGTCTCATTATCATTCTCCCTTCTGCCCGGCGCCACCGGACGTAACATGATCTGTGGTTTATAAATAAACTATCACTTATAGACCTTTTTGTCAATTACAATTTAAGTTAAGATGAAGTAAACGAATTGTCAGTTAAAATAAAAAAGACTGGTCCTGAGAAATT
>CAZOIF010000018.1:0-51637 GCA_964579975.1 uncultured Eubacterium sp.
CAATTATTCTTATGTCAATTTTTTCTTTGACAAGCCTGTTTAAAATAGAGGTCGGGGGAGAAAAAATTGGACTTGCATCTATTACATTGATCATTGGAATTGTGGCATTTTTTGTTACAAGAAAGACAAACGATGATGTAAATGAAGGTTTAAATTTCAAAAATATTTTTAGTTTGTTAAAGGATAAAAAGGTTATTGTTTTAGTGTTAATGCCGGCAATAATGGATGCAATTTGCTTTTTGATTGCAAAATTATTGCTACCGGAGTTTATTACACATCTTAAAGAAAGAACGGATTTTCTTTCGTTTAGTATGATACTTATATTGCTTGTTCAACTTATTGTTTTTGCGTTAGGTGAAGAAATTGCATGGAGAGCCTTTTTCCTAAAACAAGTTTCAAAGATGTTTCCATATGTCCCATCACTTATTATTTCAGCGGCATTATTTTCGTTATGTCATTTGAATTCCGGAAGTATAATTGTGGTAGGATATGACTTGCTGTTTGTTTTTATAAATGCTATATTTTATGGAATTATATTTAAAAGAACAGACAATGCCTGCATCAGTACAATAGCACATTTTATTGCGAATCTATTAGGTACTGTAGGAATAATGTTTTTGTAGTATATTGGCATTTTCAAGACTATAATATTTATGAAAAAGTAATTGTAGTATGTTTCAAAGTATGATATACTTATATTCGTGTAAATCGGAGCATGGCGTAGTTTGGTAGCGCGCACGGCTGGGGGCCGTGAGGTCGCAGGTTCAAATCCTGTTGCTCCGATTTTTTTATTTTATAGGAAAGTTGCCGATCCATGGAGTCAAGTTTGCGACAAGCAAACTTGAGAGGTGCGCGTTTCTCAGTCGCACCTTTTATTCAAGCGAATCTGTAAGATAACAATTTAAAATATACTGTGGATTTTCATAGTAAAAGCTACTGTTATAATCTTCGATTTTTTCACTGACAAAAGAATGATATGCCAAAAACAATGCGTCAATGATGGTGACAGATTGTTCTTTAGCAATGCCGAGTATCAATCTTTTGTAGACTTTTCCGATATCCCAGTGAGATGGGATAGAATATTTGGCGAGTGAGATGTTATCAAAATCTCCACTTTTCAATTCGGATTCTGTGATGAAATCATCGCTGACGCGTTCGATATTATCGCTGTGATAGATGTCGGCGAGGTCGTATATTTTTTTGACCGTTTCTTTTCCGAGTGCGTCTGCTACAGTGACACGATGATTTCTTGTCTTTCTGGCAATATATTCAATCAAGCTGCAAGTAAAAAACAAATCATTTGCTTTTTTTTCTTCTTGTCCGATCATTTGTCAACCTCCTCGCACGAATAAAATTCCAGACATTTTAATGCTTCATGGGTACAAAAATTAATTTGATGAGTAGGATATTTAAATCTTGCCATAACCCAGAATTGCTCTCTTGTGATGATTCCGTCAATATAATCTGAAATAAAGTTATATATTTGGTCATTTGCTATTGCACCGATTACGATGTCATAGTTGTGCGGTTCTCCATGACGGCATCTTATGATAAAATCAAGCCAGTCCTCGGTCATTGATGGAAATTCGAGAATATTAAGGGATTCATCCATGCTTACTGTATAGGCATTTACCATGGGTGTATCATAGCGTCTCGCCCATCTCTGTGCCTGCTCTTTTATAACTGTACAATAAAAGCCTGTGCCAAAATCTTTGGTGTTCCGGGCAATTATAATCTGAGGGTTCTGGATTTCCATATATCCCCCCATGATATACGATCATTTTTCCCATAATTTCCTCCCTTCACACATACCCTTCATATATAATCAAACTTATTATAACATTTGGGAGGCCAGATTGGCAATAGGGATACCGTTCCGGTTATTTCCTCCAGCGCTTCAGTGTAGGAAAATATTTCATCATTTCAGCCCTGGCTTCATCGGCAGTATAATTTGTTCCGCCGCCAGCATTGAATTCATCCAGAAAATTCAGGTTGCTTTCGATCATTTCTTCCATTGTTTCGTCTTTACTGAATTGTCCATTTGGAAAGCAGTATTTGCAATATTCCTTGTTTGGGCTTCCGTCAGCATTTTTTCCATAATCAGTATGCTCCATTTTCATGCCGCAGCTCTGGCAGATGTTTTCCTCCATATGATAACCTCCTGTGATTTCAATGATATTGTTGTCGGGGTCGGTAAGATGAAAATAATGATATGTCGGATATGCCTCCAGAATGTCAGTGACTTTTCCGATGTTTAGTGCTTTCACACGATTGTGTTCTTCTATTAAATCTTCTACCCAGTAGTTTTGAACGAATTTATATGGACTATCGGGCAATGTATGGTGTCCCTCAATATTATCTTCGTTCATTAGCGCAAGGCATTTATTATCAATGTAAAATTCTATAAACTTGTTTCCGCTCGGGCAACGGTTTGATGCATCTATATTTAAAAACTTTTCATAGAACTGCACGGATTTTTCAAAATCCTTTACGACCAGATAAATGCTTCCCAGATGAAGCGGGTTTTGATTTTCTGGTTTGTTTGCCGTACTTTGCAGAAGAATCGTATCCGTTGAAACATCAAATAATTCGCTGATCCGAATGATCTTATCCACGTCAGGAACAGCCTGTCCCAGTTCCCATTTTGATACGGATTGTCTTGAGATTTCGAGCATTTCTGCCAGACGTTCCTGTGTTAGTCCCCGTTCGATACGGAGAGTTTGAATCTGTTCGCCAATTGTCATGATCTGTACCTCTTTCTTCGAAATTGTTGACTTCATTATAGGCTATATTGGAAGGAGAAGTCCACCAACCGGACATGGAATTTTTGCAACTGGTGGTTGCAATATGTTTTGGGTGGGTTAGCAGATTGTCTTTAAGATATCTTTATACAAGACCAGCGTAACATTTTCCAGCTCATTTGCAGCATTTACACAGCCTTTTGTAAACCCATTTTTTGCAAATAAATATAACTGAGTTTTTTTATAATGAAATAGTTGACTTCGTTTCACAAGTGTTTCCAAAACACCCACATCGACATTTTCATTTGTCCATTTACACTCGCCAAATAGTGCGGTGTTTTTATTTTCTTCGCCCATGATGTCAATTTCTGTCTGACTACGGGTGGATGGGTCAGTACCCCACCAGCGGCCCAGCTCTTTAAATTCCACAGGAGATTGATTATTTAACAATAGTTTCCAGAGATACTGTTGACAGATGTCTTCGAATATTTTTCCCATGTAGTCTGATAGGTAGGGCTCGATCCTCTTATAAGCCAGTTCTGTAGCTCCACGGTTAATGATTGAGATGTTTTCTGGTACAAATCGATACCAAAACCGAAACATATTATCATCAATCGAATAGATTGATTTTCGGGAAGTATTCTCACCATAGGGTGTTTCTTTTCGTATGAGTCCCAATGTCATCAGGTTTTTTAGATAGGTAGCACAGATACTGGTACTTTCACCGACCTTGGTCGAGATCTCTGACATACGGGAAGCGCCAGTTGCAATGGCGGTAATGATGGCATTATAAAGAATCGGTTCCCGTACTTCTTGCTTTAAAAGGTTTTCCGGCTCTTCAAACAGAGAAGAGGTTGTATTTAGGAATGTATTTTCGATATTATCTTTGATGCTCAGATGGTCGTTCATTTGTAACAGGTATTGAGGCGTCCCACCCGCAATGCCGTAAATCAGCGCTTTGTCTTCATCAGAGAAGTTTTTGAAATACTGACAGGTATCTGCAAAGTCGAAAGGAAATATTTTTATCTGTGCTGTACGTCTGCCATAAAGAGGGGCCTTATAGGCCAATACATGGTCTTCCATATACGACATAGAGGAGCCGCAAAGAATCAGCATCAGATGTGAACTGTCTTTGTATTTATCAATTAAAAGCTGTAAAGTAGAGGCAAGGCTTGGGGAAGAACGGGCTACATAGGGATACTCGTCAATGACTAGAATCAGTCGTTCTTTTTTTGCCAGTTGGAACACGTATTCCAGTGCAGACTGAAAAGACAGAAAAGCTGTGTCAGTCTGGATACCCGCTCCATACTCCAGAATATTTTTACTGAAGTTTTCAAGATTTTGT
The DNA here is from genome assembly GCA_964579975.1 of uncultured Eubacterium sp. Taxonomy (GTDB): domain Bacteria; phylum Bacillota; class Clostridia; order Lachnospirales; family Lachnospiraceae; genus Eubacterium_F. The sequence goes on from CAZOIF010000018.1 coordinate 4,087, forward strand.
TTGGCATTACTCTCTACACCCATAAAGTAAATAGCCCTTTTATTTTTAATAAACTGGTTGATGAGTGCAGTTTTTCCAACACGGCGACGGCCATAGATGACTGCAAATTCAAATTTGTTTGATGTATATAATTTATTCATAGAAGCCAATTCACGTTCTCTGCCGATAAACATATTTTTACCCCCTTCTATCTACTATATTATCTATAATATACCATGACATCAAAATTTAGTCAATTATGATTTACTAATTTGTGATTCGGTAAAATTCTTAATTTCTTATATTTTTCATATTGACATTTCCCTACAACTGTATATAATGATACATATACAGTATATACAGTATCATTCGAATTCGAAAAGGAAAAGGTGTAACATGAAAATTATTTTATCAAATCAATCGGAGATTCCGATCTACCGGCAAATTTTTGACCAGATCGTGGAGCAGATCCAATCGGGAAGGCTTCCCGAAGGAACGGTTCTTCCGTCCATCCGCGGTCTGGCGAAAGAACTTGGGGTCAGTGTGATCACAACGACCAGAGCTTACAATGAACTGGAGGGCGAAGGATATATCGTCTCGAGACAGGGAAAAGGGAGTATTGTTCTCGGAAAGAATAATTCGGTCGTCAGGGAACAGTATCAGAAAAGAATGGAAGAGGCACTGGATGTGGTGATCGAGAATGCCAGATATCTCGAAATGTCCGATGAACAAATTTTAAAACATGTGGAGGACAGATTACAATGACAAATGCAATAGAAGTAGATCATGTAAGTAAACATTTTGAAAAATTTTCTCTCCAGGATATCAGTTTCAAGCTCCCGAAAGGGTATATCATGGGATATGTGGGGCAGAATGGTGCCGGCAAAACAACGAGCATCAATCTGATCACTGGCCTGTATAAACTGGAGGAAGGAAGCATCCGTGTAAATGGGATGTCGTTGCAGGAGGCTCCCACTCAGGTGAAAGCAACGATTGGCTATATTGGGGATGAATCCTATTATTATCCGGAATTTAAAATCCGTGATGTACGTGCGATCATGAAAAGCTTTTATGGAGATTTTGATGTGGACGAATTTGACCGGTATGTAAAACAGTGGAAACTGCCATCTAATAAAAAAATCGGTGAATTTTCGCGGGGAATGAAAATAAAGCTCATGTTTGCCGGGGTAATGGCAAGAGATACCAGTATTCTCCTGCTTGACGAGGCGACGAGCGGACTGGATCCGGTGACAAGAGAAGAAATACTTGCCATGCTGCAAAAGTATATCGAAGATGGGGAGCGCAGCGTTTTATTTTCGACCCATATCATGGAGGATCTCGAGCAGATCGCAGATTACATTTTTTTGATTGAGAATGGGAAAGAGGTTTTTTGTGAGACCAAAGATGAACTTTTGGAAAGCTATGTCATAGTGAAAGGTGGCATGGAGGATTTCAAGGAAGTTGAGGGGAAAGGGGTTATCGGCTTATCGAAATCGGAGTTTGGTTTTCAGGGCATCCTTCCGGTGGAAAAAGCAGTGGGCCTGTCCCAGGAAGTCCTTATTGAAAAGGCTACAGTAAATCAGATCGTGGTGGCGTATCAGCGGGATGCCAAGAGAGAAAAGGAGGGAATGTGATGAACTGGATTAAATTTTTAATGGTTGATGTGCGGCTTATGAAAAGTCAAAGGATATTTCTTGCAGCATTTCCGTTGTTTGCGGTCGTGATCGGTGCATCATCCAAAGACATGATTTTTATCATATCATACTTGTGTTTTGGAGTGATGATCGTTTCGACGACGCCATTTCTCCTGGAGACGAAAAATATGTCTTCGTTTATACATCTGCTCCCGGGAAATGACAGAGACAAAGTGGCTGGCAGGTATGCCTGTTTTCTTGCCATGCTTCTGTCGTTTGCGGCAGTTGGATTTTGTGTTTGTGCTGCGCTTGAGGCATTGGGGTATCTGATCATACAAAGTGGAAATGTATCTATTAGTATAGCGATCATTGTTGTGAGTGTTATCATCGGGTCCCTGCAGTTTATTATATTTTATGTGGCAGGGCGTGGAAAGGGTGAGCAGTGGCTTAACATTGTGAGAGTCATACCGGCATTTCTATTTTTCTTTGCCACTAACTATGTGATTGAAGCATTGACAGACCATGAGAAAGAGATTGAGAATGTGGTTCGTTTTATCAGTCAGAACAGAGCCACGCTTTTGGCGGCGGGAGCGGTATTGGCGTTTATCGTTTTTTTTACATGCATCGGTGTTTCCACAGCGATCGTCAGGCGGAGAGATGTGAACTGAGAGGTTGATAAATTTTCCCATATCATTTAAAATAGAAATGATACCAGTGAGTCCGATGCAAACAGGCTCACGGATTGGGAAAGGCGGGAAAAAATTGATCTCAAAAAATAGAATTTATCTGTATCTGACGGAGTTTTTCGCCGGTATGTCTGTCATGGCGGTAGAGTTGGGGGCGAGCAGACTTCTTGCACCGTATTTCAGTTCATCCCAGATCGTCTGGACGATCATTATCGGAACGATCATGATCGCAATGGCGCTTGGAAATATATACGGCGGAAGGATGGCAGATAAAAATCCAAATCCGGACAAGCTGTACGGGCGGATCATTATAGCGGCAGTTTGGATCGGGGCGATCCCTGTCGTAGGGAAATATATCATCCTCGGAATTTCTGCCCTGCTCGTTTTTTCGGTCAGCAGTAATTTCCTTATTGTAGCGGCATTTGCAGCTTGCATGGTCATTTTTGTGTTTCCGTTGTTTCTGCTTGGAACAGTTACGCCCTCCCTTGTCAAATATACGGTGCAGAGTCTGGATGACAGTGGGAAGACGGTGGGAATGTTAAATGCCTCCAATACGATCGGAAGTATCATCGGAACCTTTGTCCCAACCTTTGTGACGATCCCTGCGGTGGGAACCTCTGTGACTTTTTTGATCTTTGGCGGGATTCTTTTATTATTGTCGCTGATCTATTTTATCAGTACGAGAACAAAAAGCAGGAAAGCAGTCGTTGGCGTCGTGTTGTTTATTATATGCTGCCTTTTGGGAACTTCCGGAAGCTTTGCGTTCTGGGAGACGAAACTTACTTATGAAGGTGAATCCGTATATAATTATCTTCAGGTCAGGGAGGACGAGGAACGTGTTATACTGTCCACGAATGTACTTTTTGGAGTGCAGTCGATCCTGAAAAAAGAGGATGGACTGACGGGGATGTATTATGACTATGCGATGGCAGCACCGTTTATGGCCGGGATCAAGGAAAAACAAGAATTGCAAATACTGGTCCTCGGGATGGGAACGGGGACCTTTGCCACCCAGTGCAGCCGCTATTTTGATAATGTACGGACAGAGGGTGTGGAGATCGACGAGAAGATCACGAAGCTTGCAAGAGAATATTTTGAATTACCGGAGGATATCCCTGTGACGACATATGATGGCAGGGCATATCTGAATGCGGTGGATAAAAAATACGATGTGATTTTGGTAGATGCCTATCAGGACATTACGATTCCGTTTCAGATGTCTTCTGTGGAATTTTTTACGCTTGTCAGCGGGCATTTGAATCCGGGCGGCGTTATGGCAGTAAATATGAATATGCGCGGAGAAGACGAGGGAAATATAAACCAGTATCTGGCTGACACGATTTCTACTGTTTTTAAAAATGTCTATACGATCGATGTATTTGGCAGCACGAACCGGATGTTGTTTGCTTTTGATTCCGAACAGGCAATAGATGTATTTGAGTCAAATGTCAGGATGGAATCTCATGAGGACTTGTCCGGCCTGATGCAGAAAATAATGAGAGAAATGAGCCGGTATGAGCCGGGAGAATATGTGATGACAGACTCCAAGGCTCCGGTGGAACTGCTTGGGATGCGGGTCATCGACGCACTGATCCAGGACGAGGTGAAGTATTATAAAGATATTTACGAAAAAGAGGGAATCCATGGGCTTCTGGAAAATTTTTGAGTGAGGAGGGATCCGTAAATGGGATTTATGTCACTTGTTTTTATGGGAATCTATCTGATCATTATGATCGCAGGGGCGATCGATCTGCTTATTGCAGTGATCATTTTCTTGGTTCGGTTTATAAAAAAGAGAAGGAAAAAAAAGGTTGGCAGAATATCTAAGGTCGTGGCGATTATTTTTCTTATCATGGGGACTCTTGCTGAGGGACCTATGATCATTGCTATGGTGATGACTAGTATTGAAGACGCAGACCGGAAACGTAATTACGAGAGTCTGGAAAATAAAGTTTTAATTGAAACAGATCACTTAGAGGACGAGTTTGAGTATAATGGAGAAACATTAGTCAGAGTGGATGAAGTAGAAAATGATTCTGATTTTCATCATGACAAACAAAAAACGGAGTTTGTTGCCAATTTAGTTTTTAATAACAGTGATGAAGATTATTACTATGAAGAGATGAGAAAAACAGAGAATACTTCCGGCTATGATATTTATATTGTGGATTGGGTGGTGTATTATGTAAAAAAAGAAGATAAGCAAAAAGTGATCGAATATTATAAATCTGAGACAGAATGTATCGCTGAGGTTCAGCGTGATAGTTACGACGAGGTTGATTCGGAAACAGACGACGTACCAAGTGATAGTAGTGACTGGGTTGATCTTAAAATAGATTTACAAAAGATACAAGACATAATTGCAAACTTAAAGACGGAGGATAAGCGCGCTTCCTCGGAGGAAAAGACTTATTATTACCTTGAAATGAATTCGGCTGACTACATATGGGGAGACAGCTATACATTTGTTTTTTTTGATGATTGTGCATTGTTTGAACCGGATGATAACGGTACGGTCACAAAGGGTTATTTGTTGTCAGAAGAAGATGCAGCGTACCTCAGGCAGGTTTTTGATAAGGCGATCATGACCTAAAGAGCGTATGTCATGGTAAAAGAAGCTGGGGCAGATAGGCGGCCAGGATCGCCCCCACTGCTACGACGACGAGCCCACGTTTCAAATAAGCTAATAGCAGTGCGACTGCTGTTCCGGTTATTGAAGAGAGTGTATTTCCGGTGGAGTAAAAGATTTCGGGGAAAGTGAGCGCACCCAGTACAGCGTAGGGGGTGTAATCTAAAAAAGTGCGGATATAACGGGAACGGATCTCTCCCCGGAATAAAGTGATGGGCAGGACTCTTGGAAGATATGTCACAAGTGCCATAACGAGTATACATAATAAACAATATTTAAGATTCATTTTCTTCACCTTTTTCTTTATTTTCAGTTTTTTCCGGAAATAGAAAAGCGCCAGTACCAGCGGCTAAGACTGTCGCTAAAATAACACGAAAGCCAGATGAAATATTGCATAATACAGGTGCGTATTTTAAGATGCAGGTAAAAATAACAGCCAGGATCACGACAAAACAAACTTCTCTTTGTTCTCTTGCTGCCGGAATGATCAGTGCGATAAACATGGCATAAAGGCCGATCCCCATGGCATTTTGCAGGGTGAGGGGCAGCAGGGTGGAAACTGTGCCGCCCAAAAAGGTTCCCGCAGACCAGCCGATAAAGGGGAGAGTCATAAGCCCTACAAGATAACTGGCAGATAGTGTTCCCGATTCCATGGAAGCCACCACAAAAGTCTCATCGGTAATGCCAAAGGAAAAAATAAGGCGTTTCCATATGGGGATTTTGTGGTCGATTTTTTGTGATAAAGACAGGGACATCAGGGAATACCGCAGATTGATGATAAATGTGGTCAGTGCCAGTTCAAAGTATCCTGCCTGTGAAAAAATCAGATTTGTCCCAGCGAACTGTCCGGCCGAAGTCAGGTTTGTTACGGATATCAAAACAGCGATCCAGACAGGAAGTCCTCCGGAAACGGCCATGAATCCAAAGGTAAAAGAAACCGGTAGATAGCCAAGAAAAATAGGAAATCCTTTTTTTATACCGTATGAGTAGTTTTTCATGCCTCGCTCCCGCTGTCAGTTCCGACAGGAGTTTCTGCGGATGCAGCAGCATCCGGTGTCCCGGAAAGATCATCGGTAAGTGCTGAAGTGCAGTGAGGGCATCTTGTGGCATTGATATCAATTTCACTCAGGCAGTAGGGGCATTTTTTTGTCGTTGGCGCTGGTTCTTCTTCTTTATGCTTTCCGAGATTTGCAAGGGCATTCATTCCCTTTACGAGAAGGAAAATGACAAATACCATGATGATAAAGTTTATGACAGCAGTCAGAAAAGCACCATATTTAATATCTACTCCGTTCAGGTTTAGTACAAGATAACTTAGGTCTGTCTGTGCGACAAGTCCAATGATCGGCGAGAGTACATCATTTACCAGTGAGTTGATGATCGCCTGAAAGGCGGCACCGATGATGACACCGATGGCCAGATCCATAACATTTCCCCGAAGTGCAAATTGTTTAAATTCTCCGAAAAATTTTTTGAAAAAAGTCATATAGTTGTTCTCCTTTTCTTATTTGTATGCAGAATTATTTTATCATATTATTGCACATATTCTCTGTGCATCTCAAGTTGCGTCAGCAACTTGCATGGCTCAGCTTTGCTGAGACTATTTTATCATAATTTCTGGTAAAAGAAAAGTTCAAATGGATAAGTGCCCCGGTTTGTGTTAAAATGTGTTGGGAAAAGAATTTTTTGCGAAGTGAGGATTTTATGGACAGGATTGATACAGAACATTTTTCTATTCCTTTATTGGAGTGGTACGATGTAAATAAACGGGAAATGGTATGGCGGGATCATTTTGATCCGTATTATACATGGATATCCGAGATCATGCTGCAGCAGACGCGTATTGAGGCGGCAAAAGATTATTTTGTGCGTTTTACAGGGGAACTTCCTGATATCGAAAGTCTTGCGGCAGTCAAAGAAGAACGGCTGATGAAACTGTGGGAGGGGCTTGGGTATTATAACCGGGCAAGAAATCTGAAAAAGGCGGCGGAGATCCTTGTGGAGAAGTATGGAGGGAAGCTGCCAGCGGATTATGAGGAACTGCTGTCGTTGCCGGGCATCGGCCCTTATACGGCAGGAGCGATCGCTTCGATCGCCTATGGGATCAAAGTGCCTGCTGTGGATGGAAATGTTCTACGTGTAGTCATGAGGTATCTGAAGTGCGAGGATGATATCGCCAAAATGCCTGTCCGTAGAAAGGTGGAGGGCATGCTGTCAGAGGCAATGCCGGACCGTCCCGGTGATTTTAACCAGGCGATCATGGAATTAGGGGAGGTAGTCTGTATCCCGAATGGAACACCTCTTTGTGAAAAGTGCCCGATAAGCGGGAATTGCCAGGCGAGGGCATCGGGCTGTCAGGAAGAGTACCCGAAAAAGGCAGAAAAAAAGCCGAGGCGTATCGAAGAGCGGACTATTTTTGTAATCGAATGTGAGGGGAAAATCGGAATCAGCAGACGCCCGGAGAAAGGGCTTCTTGCGGGGCTGTATGAGTTTCCGTCTCTTGGAGAAAAGAAAACGGTAGATGACGTGAACGAGATGCTTGAGAAGGCGGGACTGGGTCCGGAGGAGATGATTTCCATGGGGGAGGCCAAACATATTTTTTCGCATGTGGAGTGGCACATGCAGGGAATATATGTGAAGTTTGGGGCAGCCGGCGACATGAAGGGCATGGCAGATGGACTCATGTTTGTGGCTAAGGATGAGCTTCGTCAGAGATATATGCTGCCCGTTGCATTTCACTTTTTCTTAAAACAGATCATGTAATTATAAGGTAGTTTGTTGTTTTAGATATAAGGAGTATGTATAAAGGATCATGCAAGGAAACCTAACAGAAGGAAATATTTGTAAGACATTAATACGCTTTGCCATACCGTATTTTATCGCCAGTTTTTTGCAGGCATTTTACGGGATGGCAGATTTGTACATAACAGGGCAGTTTAATGGTGCGGCATCGATCACAGCGGTCTCTGTCGGAAGCCAGATCATGCATATGATTACAGTGATCCTGATTGGACTTGCCATGGGGACCACGGTGGTTTTGGGAAATGCGGTAGGAGCAGGGGATCGAAAAAGAGCGTCGGGGATTATAGGGAACAGCGTGATTTTATTTGGCGTTTTTTCTGTTATCCTGATGGTTGTATTGCTTTGTTTTACGAGCGGGATCACGTCACTGATGCGTACTCCCGCGGAAGCATTTTCGGATACATTCCGTTATCTTGTCATCTGTTTTTTCGGGATTCCGTTTATCGTGGCATATAATGTGATCAGCAGTATTTTTCGCGGGATGGGCGACTCCAGGACACCGATGTATTTTGTGGCGGCTGCCTGTGTTATAAATATTGTGCTTGACTATGCCTTTATCGGAGGAATGGGATTTGGCGCCGCCGGAGCTGCACTTGGGACGGTTCTGGCGCAGGCGGTCAGTTCCGTGATTGCTTTTATTGTGATCAAAAGGCGTAAGGCAGTTTTTTCATTTTCAAAAAAAGATTTTGTCCCGGATGCCGGATTGATCCGGCAGATGCTTACCGTGGGATCGCCGGTGGCTCTTCAGGACGGTCTGATCCAGGTGGCCTTTCTGGCGATCACGATGATCGCAAACAGCCGGGGACTTGTGGCAGCTACGGCAGTCGGAGTGGTGGAAAAGATCATCAGTTTTTTATTTTTAGTACCATCGGCCCTGCTTTCAGCAGTTTCAGCTATTACGGCACAAAATATCGGTGCGGGCAAGCGCCAGAGAGCAGATCGGACACTGGTTTATTCTTTGATGATCGCCGTGGCGAGCGGACTGGTTCTTTCTGGTTTTTGCCAGATCTATCCTCAGGGACTGGTGGGATTATTTAACCGGGAGACGGCGATCCTTGAGGCCGGATGCCAGTATCTAAGATCCTATTCTTTTGATTGTTTATTTGCCGGAATCCATTTTTGTTTCAGTGGATATTTTTGTGGAAGGGGAAAATCTTATATTTCGTTTATACATAATATCGCATCGATCGTCCTCATGAGGATTCCGGGGGCGTATCTGGCTTCGGTCTATTTTCCGGGATCATTATACCCGATGGGATGGGCGGCTCCGCTTGGTTCACTCATTTCTTCACTGATCTGTGTGGGATTTTTTGTGAGTGTACACAGGCAGGATAAGAGGATTAGTTAGTTTAGCGCCGTTGAGCTAACTAAATATTTTTGCGGAAGAGCCGATATATAAATTACAAAGCTATAATGACTAAGGACAGCATGTTTTCAATGGAGTGAAGAACGAAATTGGGACAATGCTGTCTTTTTGAATGGAGGATTTTTATGCTAGGAAACACAATTTATGCAGGTTATATACTGCAGGCAAAGACTTATGTGGAGAACGGGTGCACAGAACAGGAGGCAGAAAAACCAAAAGGTTTTAAAGAACAGATTGAACAGCTTGCAAAAGAAAAAAAGCCTTGTGAAATGACACTTAAAGAATACAGGGAATACCTGAAAGAGAAGATTCAAAAAATGTGTCCGTTTGCAGCGCGGATGACTGCGATGGTGTCAATACAGATCAGCGATATGGCACTGGTGACTATGAAAAATAATCCGGAATATGAAAAGATGGTTCTGGAGGCAGTCCGGTATGTTGTGACAAGGGAAAAGAATTCTGCGGTAGAAGTTGAGCTTGAGATCCAGCGCTCCAGGGAAAAGAAAAGTGAGAAAAAGAAGCAGATGCAGGAGATACTATTAAAGAAAAAGCAGATTCAGATGTTTTTTGAAAAGAGGAAACTTAGGCGAGAAGCATATACGGAATTTCTGGAAGAGGGAGAACGGTATGTTACACCCTGTCCTGCGACTGAGCTTTTTGCAGCAGCGCAGATGACGGGTGGGATTTCGATTTTTTAGTCTATTGGCGGATGTCTGATTGTATGGGTGTTAATTTATGGATAATGCCGCAGGCTATTTTTTTGCCGGAATCACCGGAGGGCTGTGAGTGAAAATCATCGGGCATGGAGTGGACGATGACAGTCCGTCCGGTGATTTCTTTTATTGTGAATCTGGTTGTGATGACGGCACTCCATGCAATCCCCTCATTTACAAATACGGGCGGAAGGTCTCCGGCGTGCTCCGGGTGTTTGCAGTCATGCGGATTGTAGTGGCCTTTGGCGTCTGCAAAAGGATCCTCGTTGTTTCCACTGCAGGCCCGGCCCTCATGAATATGCAGACCAAGTATCGGGTACTGGCAGTACCCGTTTTTGGTTGGAATGCCATAAAGGGAAGTTGTAACAAGAATGGCAGAGCCGATGTCATAAAAACAGACTTTGCCATTTAAATGTTTATATTCTTGACAGCCTAAGACCGTGGCGCTGGCTTGAGGATCTGCCATTTGTAAAACTTTTCCAATAAATTTTGAATCGTACAGTTGTAATCCCCCTGTTGTCGGACTATTTTTATTCCTATAGTATGTAATTTTATGCTGTCAGTTCCGGAAAGATGCAGAAAATTTTGAAAACTGGGAAATAAACTTGATTAGAACTAAAAAAAATAAATGCTTGACACAGATAGTGGGGAAAATGGATAATAGAAGACATGAAGCCGGCTCGATGGTGCCGTCGAGCTGGCATGCAAATGATTGATTTGTGCGCAATAAAGCAAGGGTGAACGAAATTCACCATGCAGGAATGAGGGTCAGAATGAAAGAATCATCAGTGGAACATTATCGGAAAATGACAGAGACACCTGTATCCCACCTGGTTATTTCTCTGGGGATTCCAACTACGGTAAGCATGCTTGTCACAAGTATTTATAATATGGCGGATACCTATTTTGTCGGCAAGATCGGAACGAGCGCCAGCGGGGCGGTGGGAGTTGTATTTGGTCTTATGGCGATCATACAGGCATTTGGTTTTATGTTTGGGCATGGTGCGGGGAGTATCATTGCAAGAAATCTCGGGCAGAAAAAACTGGAACATGCCAATATTACAGCCAGTACCAGTTTTGTGTGTTCCGTGCTGGCCGGAGTCGCGATTACGTTTTTTGGGCTTGTATTTCTGGATCCGCTCATGAGGTTGCTGGGAAGTACGGAAACAATACTCCCTCATGCCAGAGTCTATGGTGGGTTTATACTGGCCGCAGCACCGGTTATGGCATCCAGCTGTGTGTTAAATAATATCCTCCGCTATGAGGGAAGGGCTATGCTTGCCATGATCGGACTGACGACGGGCGGTATCATAAATATATTTGGTGACTGGCTTTTGATGGTCCGGTTCGGAATGGGAGTAGAAGGAGCCGGGATTTCGACAGCGATTTCCCAGTGTATCAGTTTTGGGATATTGCTTTATATGTTTTTGTCGGGAAGGACGCAGACGAGACTGTCATTAAAGAAAGTTGCAAAAAAACGCAGTGAAGTGATGAATATTATCAAGACAGGTTTTCCGAGCCTTATGCGACAGGGGCTAAACAGTGTATCCACGATGGTGCTCAATGGATATGCGGGGATTTATGGAGATGCGGCAGTGGCCGGGATGTCCATTGTAAATCGGATCTGCTTTTTTGTCTTTGCCGTCGGACTTGGGCTCGGACAGGGATTTCAGCCGGTTTGTGCATTTAACTATGGGGCAAAAAAATATTCCAGAGTCAGGAAGAGTTTTTGGTTTACGACCATGGCAGGTGAGGTGGCGCTTGGGGTTCTCGCTATCGTTGGCATGTTTTTATCATCAGGACTGATTGGATTTTTCAGAAATGATCCGGCGGTGATCGAGATTGGAACATTTGCACTAAGAGTACAGCTCCTTTCCCTGTTTTTCATTCCGCTTACGGTTTGTGGAAATATGATGTTCCAGAGTGTGGGGGCGAATGGAAAGGCAACATTTTTGTCGGCGCTCAGAAGCGGCTTATGTTTTATTCCGTTTATTGTTCTTCTATCGGCTCTGTTTGGACTGACTGGTGTGGAAATCGCACAGACTGTGTCGGATATCGCTACGTTTATCATTACGGTTCCTTTTGTTTTATATTTTTTCCGGACACTGCCGGAGGATAAATAGGAGCTAAATGAAGAGCAATGATTTAGATAAAATTAGATAAAAAGATATTTTTATTTACTAAACATTTTATGTATGGTATAATCTAAAAGTAGAATGATATTCCATGATAGTTTCAATAAAGGTACTACCCGTATAGCAAGCGGTTAGTCCCTGATAATTTTAGTGATTAAAGATTATAACCGCTTAGTTTTGGCAGGAACTGGGGCGGTTATTTTCGTTTACCAATTTGATAGAACAAACTGGCGACTGCAACAAGCATTATTACAAATTGTAAAATTTGATCTAACTCCATGCAATCCCCCCCTTTACTTCAATATTTCTTCCAATGAAGATTTATCTATGTAAACAGAGGGTATCAGTCCCTCCGGAGGAAAGGACTAACCGCCTACCACTTTAGGTAGTACCCCTATTATTATACACTATTAAATATAATCGTGTCAATCGAAATGCTCGTATTGCTTGCGCTGCAAATTCCTGAAACAAAGACAATAGACATTTCCTTTACTTATATACCAAAGTGCGTTAAAATAGATTCAGTACTATTGAGACGACATGGAGGAGTAAGAAAACAGATGGAAAGAGAAAAGCTTGGGTCGAGACTGGGATTTATCCTTTTATCTGCAGGGTGTGCGATTGGGATTGGAAATGTGTGGCGTTTTCCTTATGTGGCGGGAGAGTATGGGGGAGGAGCCTTTGTCCTCTTTTATATATTGTTTCTGGTGGCATTTGGCGTACCGGTGATGACGATGGAATTTGCGGTAGGACGAGCCAGCAGACAGAGCGCTGTGAAATCCTTTCAGGTGTTAGAGAAGAAGGGAAGCAAATGGCATTTTCATGGGGTCATCGCCTTTGCGGGAAATCTATTGCTGATGATGTTTTATACGACAGTAGCCGGATGGATGCTCCACTATTTTTACCTGTCAGTTACGGGCGGATATATGGGAATGGATCCACAAGGTGTGGCTGGAGTGTTTGGTACTCTGCTCGGTGACTGGAAGGGAATGCTGTTTTGGATGGCATTGGTTGTAGTAATTGGAATGGGGATTTGTGCGGTCGGCCTTCAGAATGGTGTGGAGCGCATTACAAAATGGATGATGGGCGCCCTGATCGTGATCATGGTGGTTCTTGCCCTGCACAGTGTTTTGATGGAAGGTGGCGCAGAGGGGCTACGGTTTTATCTGATACCGGATTTTGGACGGATGATGGAGAAGGGAATCGTGGCTACACTTGTCGCTGCGATGAATCAGGCATTTTTTACACTAAGTCTTGGAATTGGGGCGATGGCAATCTTTGGAAGCTACATTGAGAAGAGCCACTCGCTTTTTGGAGAGGCGGTCAGGATAGCGGGACTCGATACGTTCGTAGCTGTTACAGCAGGGCTTATTATTTTTCCGGCATGTTTTGCGTACGGAGTGAGTCCGGACAGCGGGCCAAATCTTATTTTTATTACATTACCGAATCTATTTGCCAACATGGCGGGCGGCCGTATATGGGGAAGCCTGTTTTTCCTGTTTATGTCATTTGCTGCCTTTTCTACTGTGCTCGCTGTATTTGAAAATATTATGTCTATGGCGATGGAACTGACCGGATTGGACAGAAAAAGGATGTCTGTGGTCAATATGATATTGATTTTTCTCCTCTCGGTACCATGTGTGCTTGGCTTCAATGTGTGGAGCGGTTTTCAGCCCTTTGGCGAGGGAACCGGGGTGCTGGATTTAGAGGATTTTCTGGTCAGCAATTTCATATTACCACTGGGATCACTGGTGTATCTGCTCTTTTGTGTGAGCAGATACGGGTGGGGATTTGACCAATACATAAATGAGGTGAATGAGGGAGAGGGATTGAAGATGCCGGCAGCCCTGAGAGGGTATCTTACATGGGTTCTTCCTGTCGTTGTTGCATTTATATTCATACAGGGATTGATCGGATTTTTCTCATAATCAAACGATACCAATTTGAACCCTGTTTTAATGAGCGACATTTGGCTGGATCGCCTTATCATCCTGCCTTTCGGAATACGACAGTGACATGCATGCATCCGCCTTTTATTTCTGCAAATATTTCACCGTCCATGCGGTGCATCAACTGGCGGCAGATATAAAGTCCCAGACCGCTGCCATCTTTATTTGCTGTATTGGAACCTCGCCAGAAACTGTCAAAAACATGGGGGAGTTCTGCGTCTGGCAAAGTGCACCCACTATTTGTTATGGTTATGAGAAGACAGTCTTCTTCCTCCACAAAACCGAGTTCAATCTTGTGGCCGTCACCGTATTTCACTGCATTTTCTAATATATTCTGCAAGACTTCAATTCCACGGTCGGTATCACCTTTTATAAGGCAGTCTGCATACGTCCCGATGAAAAAGGGGATTTTTATGAGCCACAGTTTTTCTTTGTAATAATCAGAGACAGACTTGACGAGCGCGGATAAATAAAATTCACCTTCGTTAACTTCCAGATTTAAAAAATCGTTACTTGACGCTGCGATGATCTGGGTGACAAACTCACCGATCTCATCTGCTTTGGCATTGATATTTTCCGCGATCTGGGTCTGCTGTGCCGTATTTTTATAAAGCCCTTTTGAGAGTGCTTTTGCATAGAGCTTGATTGCGGAAAGAGGTGTTTTTATGTCATGGGAGATGGATAAAACGAGTGTTTTTTTATCACGCTGCAAGTTAAGTTCTTTTTGTTTTTGCTGTTCCAGATGCTCTCTCAATAAATCCACGCCCCACATAAAACGACCAAAAAAGTGGCGTTTGTTTTCTGGAAGAGGAATTGTCAGATTTCCCCGGGAGAGTTCATAAGGCACATCACAGAGGATTTCAAAAGGTTTTAAAATTTTTTGCCGGATAAATAGTAGGATTCCGAGAATAAAAACGGATAAAACCGCAAGGATCACATTTACCCGGACGAGGATATTGTGGTGCAAAAAATCCGGGGAAAAATGATAGTCAAAGCGGTAAATTTTGTCGCCGATCTTTTGAATGCAGGAGTTATCGGCCGTATTTTCAAAAAAGGTCTCATCACCTAAGAATTGCCGGACATCCGTGACATAGGTATAGTTGTCCATGGATAAGGAATCAATACCGTTTTGTTTGATCTGTTGTGCAATCCGATGGATTTCTACCTGCCATGGTTTTCCCTTCTGATCTGTTTCTGCCTGCAGAAGGTAAAAATTTGTGATTGCAAAAATCAGGATGAGCATGAGAAGGCATCCTATGATTATTTTATCAAACTGTTTCATAAATACTGATACCCCACTCCCCAGACGGTTACGATTTTCTTTGGCTGTTTTGGATCGTCTTCGATTTTTTGTCTCAGCCATTTGATATGAACGGTCAGCGTCTGCGGTTCGGAAAAACTGTCAACACCCCAGATCCGGTCAAAAATCCATGATTTATTTAAGACTTTTCCTTTGTTTTCCAAGAGGAGCAAAAGGAGATCAAATTCTTTTGTGGTGAGATCAAGTGCTTGTCCATTTTTAGACACGGTTCGTGTCACTTTATTTAGTTTTAAAGTTCCATCACAAATCTCATCCATCGCATACCTTCTTTTAAAGATTCCCTTGATCTTTGCCAGCATGATATCAATATCATAAGGTTTTTCGATGTAATCATCTGCCCCGAGCATAAGACCGTTTAACTGATCGCTTTTTTCTGTCTTTGCACTTACGATGAGAATCGGTGTATCATCGTATTGGCGGATTTTTTTACAGACAGCAAAACCATCCATTCCCGGTAGGATGATGTCAAGTATGAGAAGCCTGGCGCCATATGTCTCATATAGCACCAGAGCATCCTCTCCGTTAGTGGCAGAGCGGACGGTATACCCCTCTGCCTGTAAAAAATCACACAATAAATCGGAAAGTTCCCGATTATCTTCAACGACTAATATATCTGTCACAAAATCCCTCCTGATATTAGAGTTCTTATGATGTGGAGCCAAGAATCAGCATAGCAGATTCTTGAGAGGTGCGCGTTTCTATAAGAAGAGTTCTTACAATGCGGAGCCAAGAATCAGCATGGCAGATTCTTGAGAGGTGCGCGCTTCTATAAGAAGAGTTCTTACAATGCGGAGCCAAGAATCAGCATGGCTGATTCTTGAGAGGTGCGCGCTTCTCAGCCGCACCTTTACCAACCCATCTCCATAAGCCAGTTATTAAGTGAGCGCTCCCGCTCCCTGAGTTCAGCAGGCACACTGTATTTATTCAAAGTATATTCTCCTTTTATGTTGCCGTCAACAATATATAATACCCGTTCACATTTAGCGGCTACTTTGACGTCATGTGTGACAAGAAGAATTGCTGTGCCATCGGCGTTGATCTTGGTAAGTTCGTTCATAACCTCATCCGATGCGGTGCGGTTTAAGGCACCAGTTGGCTCATCGGCAAAAATCATTTTCGGCCGGTTTATCATACTCCGGCATATGCAGGCCCTCTGAAGCTGTCCACCGGATACTTCATTGATGTCATTGTCTGCGATTTCAATAATGTCGAGCCGGCGCATCAGGTCTTCGCCAAACTGTATTTTTTCCTTTCTGCCCAGAGGGTTTCTCTTTGACTGGCAGGCGGGAAGAACGATGTTGTCAAGAATCGTGAGGTTTTTTAGCATATACATCTGCTGAAAGATAAATCCCATCTCATCCAGCCGGAGGTCGGCGAGTTCTTTTGGGGACAGATCCGACAGGTTTCTGCCACAAAAATCAACCTCCCCGGCAGTGATTTCATCCATGCCGGAGACCGAATATAAAAGTGTGGACTTTCCGGAACCAGATGGCCCCATCACAGCGACCATTTCTCCGTCAGAGATGGAGAAGTTTACATTTTTCAGAACGTTATTTTGTCTCTTGTTTACGATATATGTTTTGCAAAGATTTTTTGCTTCTAAAATAGTTTTCATTTTTATTCTCCTTGTCATTCAATATTTGCTGTATCAGAGGCTGGGATCTTTCGTACCTGAAGCGATGTAAGCAGGGCAGAAAGAACCGTTACGCTAAGGATAGTCAGTGGATAGATTACATAAACTTCCAGTGGAACAATATCAAATTGAATACTTTTTGCTCCCATGATCTGGAACACCTGACCGGATGTGATTTCAGACAGTGGGGTTGATAGCAGGATTCCGATGAGAATGGAGATCACAAGTATGATCCCGATCCGAAGCGTCTGCCAGGCAGACAGGGATCTGTTTTTGAAACCGATCGCTTTTAGTATGGCGATTTCCCCCCGCTCCTTTGCGATAAAACTTTTTATCATGAGTACAGTAACCAGCACATTGATACACAGGATCACGGCAAGGATAAGGTGTTTGATTCCCTGTAATTGTCCGGCGATATCTCCGATCATGGAATTAATATATTCTCCCGGTGACTGGATGTCGGAGTCAGGATAAAGGGATTGCAATAAATCTTTTCTTTGTTTCAGTTCTCTGTTGTCAGGCTCGTCCGTATATTTGATCTGCACAGCGATACTGCCGAAGGCCTGACTGTAATCAAGCTGCTCATCGTGGTAAAACCGGATACCTTCGCCCATATTGTTCATAGTCTGAAAGAGTGCAGTAACGATGTAATTCTTTTCCTCCGCTCCGTTTTGGATCGTTATTGTATCGCCAATACCGGCTTTGATCCGTTTTGCGATGATATGTGAGATGGCCACTTCGTCGTTGTTTTGTGGTGCAGTGCCTTCAAGGTAAGTGTACTGGTCTGTATGGACGTCACCAATGCCCTGAAAGGCAAGGGAAGAGGTGTGTTTATTGTTATATGATACGTTCAGGCGAAAGCAGATTTCCTGAAAAACATTCGCATGTATATTGTGTTCCAAAAGTTTTTCCCGTATATCGTCGAGTGAGCTTACCAACATCTGGCGGTTAAGGGGATCGGAAGAAAATAGTACCTCTTTTGATAATGTATGGTCACATTCTACCATACCAAATGAGGTGATGAGCTGATCCGATTGCAGAGTATTGATCGTATTTACCGGAATTGTTATGAGCAGGATCCCAAGAGTAAAAATAAGGATCATAATGGCAAAACGTTTCAGGTTGCTGGTAATATCATTGAAAGCCAGAAAAGGAATTACAGGAATTCCGGAACTGCTTAACCGGATAAAGCTTTTTCTGGAATAACGTTGTCCATTTTCTCCGTTTCGGATCGCATAAATCGGCGGAAGGGTTCGAATTCCTCTTGTGCAGAGATAGCAAAAAGAAACAACAAGGAGAACGATGACCAGTGAACATATAAAATTCAGGTAAAAAAATCGTCCTTCCGACAGTATGATATTTTGGGAAAGATTCTCAATCATCATTTTTCCAAAAGGAATACTAAAAAGTAAGCCTGTAATGCTGCCGGCAGTGGAGATCGCGAGATATTTTACGATATAAAGACCTCTTATTTTCTGGTGGGGGATCCCAATCGCTTTCATTACTCCGATTTCCCTGAATTCCTCATCCATGGTAAAATGAATCGTAAACCGAAGGATCATCATAGAGATCAAAATCAGGCAAATGCTGACGATCAGCAGAATACCGGCCGTTATCATATCCATGATATACATCGTTTTTATCGTTTCCCGATTTTCATTGAAAAGCAGATTTAGTTTTTTTTCTGTTAATTGATCCATAAAGGAATGATCTGCCGTATAGATGTTTATTGAATAAAACTTAACAGATGTTTGCGTATTAAATTCTTTATAGTCGTTTTCGGAAATCAGGAACCGTGTCATTCCCATCATGGATGAGCCAAACAGGGCGTCCTTTACGGAGCCGGCCAGAGTAAATGTTTTTGTTTTACCGTTTATGCTGATCCTGATCTTATCGCCGGTCTGGAATTTATATTCTGACGAATAAAATAATTGTGCAGGCAGATAGAGTTCTCCATCTTTTATTTTGTTTAATTCCTGATCATTCTGGTTAAAAATTTTGTTTGTTCCCGACAGTGAGGAAAGTAAAAGGGTGTTAGAATATTCAAATGGAGTTCCATTGATTGTCACGTCGGCAGGGGCAGTCTGAATGAGTTCATTTTGTTGAAAACGAAATTGATTTTCATTGGCAAAATCTATAAATTTCTCCGTTTCTGTCTTATTTGCGGCGACGACCCAGTAGTCTGGTACCTCTGCTTTTTCAAAATAGTTGTCAAGAGCTGTCATGACTGAAACCATATTATTCGCACTACTGGCGATGAAGGTCGATGCCAGTATAATGAAAATAAAAAGAATGAGGTTCATGGTCTTTTTTCTCTTTAAATCTTTTTTTAATATCCGTAAATACAATTTTTCTCTCCTTTCAAGATTGATGCAAAGACATCCGGGTATAGTGTCCTGACAATATGATAGCATGGGAATTATTAAAGAATCCTTAAGAAGGGGGATTGAAAATATTCTTTTCTGGCAACACGCTTGCGCTCGTGGAATCACACAGTGGCATCGGGGTGCAGAGCACGCACCCCGGATGCCAGCGGATTCCAAAGGTTGCCAGAAAAGAATATTTTCAATCTGAAGAACTTCTGCGGGGGAGGTTTCGTAGGATGCACCGTCAGCAGCCCACTGAAATGGGTAAGAAAAACGAGCTGGAATAGCACCAAAAAGAGGATTGTCTCAGGCAGACTCAATTGCGTTTTGTAGATCAATTTGTCTGCCTGAGGCAATCCTCTTTTTGGTGCTACCCCCCTCTCGTTTTCCTACCCATTATATCCTTCGGGGTTTGTACTCTGCCATCTCCATGAGTCTGCACACATGTCATCGATATTGTATCTGGCTTCCCATCCAAGTTCTTCTTTGGCTTTGGCGCAGTCGGAGTATAGTTCGTCTACATCTCCGGCACGCCGTGGTTTGATTTCATATTTGATCGGGTGACCGCACGCTTTTTCATAGGCGTGTACGACGTCAAGGACACTATAACCGATTCCGGTTCCGAGGTTATAAATCCGAACTTCCGGTGTGCCTGTCAGTTTTTGGATTGCTTTTACATGGCCGGAGGCGAGATCCATCACATGGATGTAATCACGGACGCCTGTGCCGTCATGAGTTTTGTAATCATCTCCAAATACGCCGAGACATTCCCGTTTTCCCACCGCCACCTGTGATACATAAGGTACAAGATTGTTTGGAATTCCTTTCGGATCCTCGCCGATCCGGCCGCTTTTATGAGCACCGATCGGATTAAAATAGCGGAGCAGGATAACATTCCAATCCGGGTCTGCCGTGTGAAGGTCTGTGAGGATCTGCTCAAGCATCCATTTCGTCCAGCCATATGGGTTTGTCGGACTTCCCTTCGGACATTCTTCTGTGATCGGGATAAAAGCCGGATCTCCGTATACCGTGGCTGATGAACTGAAAATAATGTTTTTTACATTATGAGCTTTCATGCAATCCACGAGATTCAGAGTGCCAGTCAGGTTATTGTGGTAATATTCGATCGGTTTTGTTACGGACTCCCCGACAGCCTTTAACCCTGCAAAGTGAATGACTGCATCAATATTTTCCTTATCAAATACGGCATTCAGCTTTTCTTTATCTAATAGATCAACTTTATAAAACGTGGCTTTTTTTCCTGTGATCTCCTCGATACGCTCTACCGCTTTTTCGCTGGAGTTATAAAGGTTATCCACAATTACCGTTTCATAATCGTTTTCCAGTAATTCGACACATGTATGGCTGCCAATGTATCCGGCACCGCCGGTAACTAATATTTTCATATGGTTTTATGTCTCCTTTCGGTTGTTTTGGATATCCTGTTATATATTGTATACTATGACGCAGGGGAATGGTCAAGGAGTTTTCTTGCCCCATCTCCAGTTTCCACAACATAAAATTCCGGTTCCATATCAAATTCCTGTTTATAGGTGGCTGTAAGTTTATCCATGAATAAGCGGCGGTTTCGTTTTTTGACAAGGCTTACGGTACAGCCGCCAAATCCACCGCCGGTGATGCGGCTTCCAAGTACGCCCGGAATTTCCAGGGCTGTCCGCACGAGGACGTCAATTTCCTTGCAGGAAACTTCAAAATCATCCCGGAGTGACAGATGTGACTTGTTCATCAGTCGTCCAAATTCTTCGATATCGTTGTTTTTCAATGCATTTTGTGCATGGACAGTGCGCCTGTTTTCAGAGACAGCATGGCGTACTCTCTTTCGGATGATCTCATCGGGGATAAGTACTTTATAGCGTTCAAACTGCTCATTTGTCAGTTCTCCCAGACTATTTATGTCGATTACTTTCTGAAGCATTTCAAGTCCCTTTTCACACTCTCTGCGCCGGTCATTGTAGGCAGAGGAAACAAGGCTGTGTTTTACTTTGCTGTTTGTGATGATAATGCTTATATTCTCCAGATTCAGCGGTGAAAACTCGTACTCCAGAGTATTTGTATCTAAGAAAATAGCATGGTCTTTTTTGCCCATAGCGGAGGCAAACTGATCCATGATTCCGCAGTTCATGCCATTGAAATGGTTTTCAGCATATTGTCCCAGAAGTGCGATTTTTGTCATGGAAATGTTATTAAATCCGTATACATCCCGCAGCATGATTCCCGTAAGGACTTCGATCGAAGCCGATGAGGAAAGTCCTGCGCCATTTGGTATATTTCCATAGAAAAGAACATCCATGCCGCTATTTAAGCGAAATCCCTGTTTCTGGAAAGCCCAGATCACACCCTTTGGATAGTTTGTCCATCCGGCGTCGTCTGTATAGGTAAGTTCGTCCAGGGATGATGAGAAAACTCCCAGAGAACTAAAATTCTCAGAAAAAAAGTTTAATATATTATCCTGACGTTTGCGAATCAGTCCATAAGTACCAAGAGTAAGGGCACAGGGAAACACATGTCCGCCATTGTAGTCGGTGTGTTCACCGATTAGATTGACACGTCCTGGGGCAAAATATACCTCGGGTTCTGTTTCGGGACCAAAGATTTTAGTAAATTTGTGTTTTAATTGTTCTACCTTCATAGCAAACCTGCTTTCTCAATGCATTTTGTCAGTATCTTAATAGTGGGTCAGGGGTAAATTCAACAGCACTGTTGAGTTAAAAACATTTATCCCTGATATTATTATATATAAAAATGAGAAAAAATGCTATAGAAACTTTTGGTTGTCAGGATATCGTGTGGTATGTTATATTTTAAACAAATAAAAATGATATAAAAATTAAGATATGAGGTATTTGAATTATGAAAGAACAGGTACCGGTTTATGTTATAGGGCACAAAAATCCGGATACGGATTCTATATGCTCTGCGATTGCCTATGCCGAGTTAAAGAACCGACTCCATGGTGGTGGGTTTTATGCGGCCAGGGCTGGGCAGATCAATCAGGAGACGCAGTATATCCTTACTTTTTTTCAGGCTTCGGCGCCACTTTACATCGAAGATGTCATGACGGAAGTCAGGGATATTGAGATACGGAAAACAAAAGGCGTTTCGGGCGATATTTCCCTGAAAAAAGCGTGGAATATGATGCGGGAGCTGGATGTGGTGACACTTCCTATCACGACAGAAGAGGGCAGGCTCTCTGGGCTTATTACGATCGGAGATATCGCTACTGCTTACATGGATGTGTATGATAACTGTATTTTGTCGACGGCCGGGACTTCCTATAAAAATATTCTCGAGACCCTTGAGGGGGAAATGCTGATCGGGGACAAAGATGCGGTGTACACAAAAGGAGAAGTGATCATCGCAGCGGCAAATCCCGATGTAATGGAGGACTATATCCATAAAGGCGATATGGTTATTCTGGGAAACCGGTATGAATCGCAGCTCTGTGCGATCGAGATGGGCGCTGCCTGTATCATCGTATGCATGAATGCCAAGGTATCGAAGACGATACAGAAGCTTGCCATCGAGCAGGGGTGCAGTATCATTGTGACTCCGTATGATACGTTTACTGTGGCGAGGATGATCAATCAGAGTATGCCGATCGAATATTTTATGAAACGGAATCACCTCACGACGTTCCGACTTTCCGAAAAGACGGAGGATATCCGGGAGATCATGGGTAAAAAACGCCACAGAGATTTTCCGGTTCTCGATTCACAGGATAAATATGTGGGTATGATCTCCCGAAGAAATTTGATCAATCTTCAAAAAAAGCAGCTTATTCTCGTCGATCACAATGAGGTCTCCCAGACGGTGGATGGAATTGAGTATGCTCACATTCTTGAAATCATCGACCATCACCGGATCGGTACATTAGAGACTCTTGAGCCGGTTCTTTTCAGAAACCAGCCGTTAGGGTGTACAGCCACGATCATTTATCAGATGTATCAGGAGAACGGTGTTGAAATTCCGAAAAATATAGCAGGACTTCTTATGGCGGCGATCATATCAGATACACTTATGTTCCGGTCGCCCACATGCACAGATATTGACCAGAAGGCGGCGGAAGAATTGTCCGGGATCTGCGGTGTCGAAATCGAAGAATTTGCGATTGATATGTTTGGTGCGGGGAGCGATCTGAGTTCGCGTGAGCCGGCGGATATTTTTGGACAGGACATGAAACGGTTTGAGGTAAATGAGATTGAATTTTGTGTAAGCCAGATCAATTCGATGAATAGTATTGAATTAAAAGAAATTCAGGAAAAGCTTGTGCCTTATCTGGAAGAAGTATTTCCTTCTCTTGGGGTGAGCATGGCATTTGTCATGCTGACTAACATTGTAAAGGAAAGTACAGAACTTCTTTGTTTTGGGGAGAAATCAAAAGAAGTAGTTAAGGAGGCTTTTCAGCTTCATGGGGATATGAACCGTATTATATTGAAGGGATTAGTTTCCCGTAAAAAGCAGCTGATACCGAGTCTCGTATCTGTTTTACAACAATAAAAATGAACAAAGGAAGAGGATGGTGTAATAATGAGAAAAAGAACGATACATGTTATGTCTGTAATATTACTATGTGCCATGCTTTTACAGATGGTTGAGCCTGACAGCCTGTCTGCAGCTCCGGTTGACAAGGATCTTTATGAGGGAAGTGTAGAACTGATCCAGGAAGGTGCGCTGACAGGTGCAGCCGCAGGGGTTGTGGAAGAAAAACAGGGGCTGCGCAGTACATCCGGTCAAAATATTTCCATAGAAGATATGCTGTATGAAAGGATGTTTTGGGTCGAAGAGAGGATTGATATTTCGGCATACCACCTGTCGGCAGAGGAGTTCGGGGAAGTTTTGCAGAAGGTTCTGAACGGATCGCCGGATTTGTTTTATGTCGGAAAGCGGTATGCGTATTGGCTTGACCGCTCAGGAGAATATGTGGCGGGATTTGTGCCGTCTTATGAATTTAATGGAAATACGCTGGAACCAGAAGAAATCAGCCAGATGAAAACAACGTTTGAGGAGGTAGCAGATTTTGTATTATCTACGGTTGATCCAGAGTGGAGTGACTTGGAAAAGGCACTTTATATACACGACTACCTTGCCAGCCAGTATGAATATGATACGAGGAGTCCGGAATCTGATACAGATCCATGTCATTACGATGTCTATAGTCTGATCGTGGATGGGAGAGCCGTGTGTCAGGGCTATTCTCTGGCCTATCTGTACTTTATGAAAAGACTTGGAATACCCTGTAGTACCGTACCGAGTGATGAGATGCGACATATGTGGAATCAGGTTCAGATCGACGGGGAGTGGTATCATGTGGATGTTACGCAGGATGATCCGCTAAGTGATATTCCAGGCCGGGTGCGTCACGCACGTTTTTTGTTGAGTGATAAGGCGATGAGTGCGATGGGGTATACTGCATGGGACAGTTTATTAAGTGACGGATGCATGGATTCGTCCTATGATGATCATTTCTGGAAAAACTCGGAGGCTCCTTTCGTAAATTGTGAGGACAACTGGTATTTTGTAAAGAGTTCCGGAGATACGGATGCCGGAATTTATCGGTGGGATATGTCTGGGGAAGGAAATTCTGGTGTCATGGAGAAAAAGGTGGATCTGAGCAGCTATCGATGGCCGGGAGCCCGGACAGGTTTGTATTATTCTATAAAATATACAGGACTTGCTAAACACGATGGAAAGATTTATTTTAATACTCCATATGAGATACGATGCTTTTCGGTTTCTGAAGAAGGGGAGACAGTGGAAGAGGAAGTGTCACCGGATACGGGGATATCAGGTACTCTCTTTGGGCTTCGCATCAAAAATAACGTACTTGAGTATGTGGTGGGAACATCTACCCTGAAGACAGAGGGAGGAAAACTGGAAAGTGTCATATCGGTGAAAGCGGTAACGCCAGCGTGTACATTTGAAACACCAGATCCGACTTTTGCACCACCGGTCATTGTTACACCGGAACCCCCACCCTCGCTTTCGTCCTCGCCTTCTCCATCCCCATCTGCTACGCCGGATTTCGGGAATTCACAGGAGGCGGATGTGACGGAAAAACCTTCCGGGGAAAGTCCGGTAATTTCGTCTGCTCCGATAAATTCAACTGGTCCATCGATAGTAACGACGCCGTCTTCTGCGGGATCGCCTATCGTGTCCCAGAGTACCAGCGTACCGGTGGATACGCAGACGTTAAGTGACGGGACGGATACGTCCGCAGATACAAAAATTCTTTCCCAGATCAAAATCTCTGTAAAAAAGAACAGACGCAGCCTGACGATCCGTGCCCCACAAAAATCAAAAGTAACTCTTTCTATTAATAAGAAGATCCTGCTGAATAAAAACAAAAAATATAAAAAGCTCACGATATCTGCCACCAAAAATAAATCGGGAAAAATAACGGTGAAATTATCGTCCCGTTTACCAAAGAAGACGAAAGTGACAGTAACCGTTTCTGTAGCTGGGAAGAAATATAAGAAAGTGGTTCGTATATAAAATAGTTATAGAATGACATATAATTTTGCTTGGAACAAAATATACTGTATATCTGGTAGAAATGTGTTATACTAAGAAAAAGGAAGGTGACACTGTGAAAATTTACATGGATAATTGCTGCTATAATCGACTTTTTGATGACAGAAGCAACATAAAAAATTATCTTGAACGAGAAGCAGTACTATTAGTCTTAGAATTACTCTATGAAGATCAAGTAGAAGTGGTAGGTAGTGATGTATTACTCAAAGAGATGTCGGCTATTAAAGACAGTGTGAAAAGGAAGAGGGTTCAGGAATTATATCAAAATTGTATTCTTGAAAATGCAGTTGCGGATTTAGAGACAATTCGCCGTGCGAAAGACATTTCGAAATTTGCGGGAACGACATCTTTTGATAGTTTGCATCTGGCAATCTCAGAGAGAAATGCGGAAGTGTTTTTGACTACAGATATTAAGTTAGTAAAAGCAAGTAAAAGGATTGATTTATCAGTGAGGGTAATGAATCCGATTGAGTTCATAATGGAGGTGACAGATAATGAGTGAAACAGTAAAGTTAATGGATTATAATACGATTCAAAAAAAAGGAACAGAAGCATTGCTTCGGGAACTTGGTCCAGTTGGAATGGTAAGATATTTGGAACAATATGATAATGGTGGTTCTGGTGATTATACGAAAGAAAAATATGATATACCAGAAATGACAATCGATCAAATTGTCGCAATGTAAGAAAAGTAGAAAAACCAGCAGGGAGGGGAGACAAAATCAGCGAAAAACTTTTCGCAAGCTTGCTTGCGTTTGTTTTGAGCGATTTTGCCTCCCCTCCCTGCGTTAGTATCTGTCCCGGTATAACCTCTCATTTTGGGTTTCTCGTCATATTTTTTTGTCGAAGCCCGTCTGCCGTCAGTTCATATACGGTGTCGCACACCTCGGCAATGTACTTCCGGTCGTGGGATATGCTCAGGATTGCTCCCGGGAATTCTCTCAGCATTTTTCTTATGACTGGCCCGGAGAGCGGAGAAAAATTTCTCGTCGGCTCATCAAGGATCAGAACATTTGCCCCGGATAAACTCATCTTTAATAAGAGGAGCTTTGCTTTTTGTCCGCCGGATAATTCTGAGATCGGACGAGCCATCTCGTCTGCGGTGTATCTGAGAGAACCTAAATACGTCCGGATGTTTGTGCGCACTGTCTTGTCCCCGGTGTCATCCAGAAAATCAATAGGGATAGCATGAAGATCCAGAAGCTCCTCATAGTTCTGTGTCATGTACCCAACGGTGATATCTGTCCTCTGTCGAAGTTCATCTGCTATTTTTCCGAGCAGAGTTGTCTTGCCAGCCCCATTTACCCCTGTTATACAGATTTTTTTTGAACCTTTTATCCGGAGAAAGATATCTTTTGCCAGTATTTTCTCACCATCAGGTGTTCGAAGTTCATCGAGGGAATATTCCAAAACGGTTTTTCCGGCTGGCATGGCAGCAGTTTCATTTCCCAGTTTGAAAAATATGGCGTCTTCTTTTTCGGGAAGTTCTGTCATGTTTTCATCTTCACGCTCAAATCTGCGTCCCATAGATTTTACGGCATGCATTTTCTTTTTCAGCAACCTTGCCCCACCGGGATCCTGTCTGGAGATCATTTCCTGTTCATGGGCGACCCTCTGGTAGATTTTCTGGTATTTTTCCTCCCGGATCCGTTTATCTCTCCGGTCGCTTACCGCCTGTTGTCGCTGTTTTTCAAATTGGTTTGATCGTTCTTCCCGGTACTGTCCATACGACATATGCGAGATGCTGTAGCGGCTCTTTGTTTTCTTTCGGAGCTGCTCGATATGGATAATCTTGTTTGCTGTATTTTCGATCAGCGTCTCATCGTGTGAAATGAACAGGACGATATGAGGCCAATTGTTGATGAATGTTTCCAGCCATTCCAGTGTCTCGATATCAATGTCATTGGATGGCTCATCAAATAAAAGAACAGTCGGCTGCTGCATCATCAGACGGATAATCTGTGCTTTGATCTTTTCGCCGCCGGAGAGCGTCCTCATGAGCTGTTCCCGGTAAAAGAAGTCGTTAGCGATATGAAATTCTTTTGCATATTTTGCCAGATCTTTTGGCGTTTGGTCGTAAAAAACTTCCGTATCTGTGAAAAATTCATAGACGGATTTTTCTTTATCGGTATTCATAAGTTCCTGTGGCAGATATCCCAGTCTTTCATTGCCGATAATCCGGTTTCCGTTATTTTCCGTATAATCTTCCACCAGTTTTGGATCATAGATCCATTTTATAAGTGTAGACTTTCCATTTCCCTCTTCGCCGATGATCACAGCTTTGTCTCCATCATTTAAGACAAGTGAGAAATCTTCCAAGATAACTTTCAGATCCTTCCGGTGTGTGATCGTTAAGTGATTGATCTGTAACATATAATTCCCCCTTTTTGGAATACAAAAAAGCCTGTCTTTGTATATACAAAAACAGACTTATACGCAAAACAAACCTATATAAAACCAGTGAGGGATCTTTTCGGGTTCTAAAGGTGTCAAAATGCGATAATCCAATTTAAGTATACACAAACAGTCCTATATGTAAATAGGTTCTTTTTCTGCGCCGGACATAAATATGCCAGCTTATTTTCTGTTCTGTTTTTACTTAAATCAAACTATCGAATAATCATTCTTTCACCTCGTTTAATTATGATATTATAGACATGATAGCATAGTAGAGGAGGGAATGCAACTAATAAATTAGATATACGAAAGTGTATGATCCACAGTTATATTGTTGAATAAGCGATAGCATCCACTTGGAACAGTAAATTGCCCGGATCGGCAAATTCAGTCTGGAATGACTTGCGCACAGGGTATTTGCCATTAAATCTTTTTTTGATTACCTTTTCCATTACCGGAATGTCCCAGATGTTTTTAAACATACAATTCATCTGTACGACATTTTCAAGAGTCAATTCCACAAATGCCAATCGTTCTTCCATTTCATCAAAGGCACCATTAATCTGTTCTTCAATAGTGCCGCCTATATTACGGGCACAATAATTCAAAAAACAAAAGTCTCCCGCTTTGATAATTCCCGAATGTGCCCAGTTTTTGTTAACTTCATACCTCTTGATTTCGTTCATTTTGCTACACTCCTAACTTTGTGATATTGTTTTCTTCATATTCCATTTGAATTTCTTTGCAGGTCTTTATAATACGTTCTTTTATTTCC
This sequence comes from uncultured Eubacterium sp., assembly GCA_964579975.1. Classification (GTDB taxonomy): domain Bacteria; phylum Bacillota; class Clostridia; order Lachnospirales; family Lachnospiraceae; genus Eubacterium_F. The sequence continues at coordinate 33,024 of CAZOIF010000018.1, forward strand.
TGTGGTTCGATTATCTTAACCTTATTTCCAAAAGAAAGAATCACCCCATACCAAAATGTCTCATGATCCGGAACAGAAAAACAAAACTCAAAATCACCATTTTCAAATTCCTGTGTGATACGTCCATTTAAGTATTCCCTACACTTTGCTTTTATGATTGCTTTGCCATGAAGTTTAATATGCACAATATTTTCATTGTTATCTCTTATCTTTATATTTGAAAGATTATGAATTTTTGTGTTTTTAATATCTACTATCTGTAGGCTGTCCATACGAACTAATTTGAACATACAATAATCCTGGTATTTTTCATAATATCCAATCAGATACCAGTTGTACCATTTGTATTGGAGACAAACCGGTTCTACCTGAATCTCTTTTACTTCCTCATGGCTATTTGCATAAGAAAATCGAACCATATGCTTTTTCTCGATTGCATCTTCTAACAACAGTAATTGTTCATTTATTTTGTCATCTTCACCTGCTACACCCAAATCTACGGAAACAGTCGTACCTCTCGTATCATTTAAGTTCTCTATTTTGGCTAAAGTTTGTTCTAAACTTTTGCTTGTATATGCACTTGCCATTCCTTTCAGGGCAGTGATGATCCAATCATATTCACGACTTGTCGCAACTTGTTTTTCCAAAACAAAGCTATCCATAATTTGGTAGCCACCCTCCACGCCATAAAAAGATTGAATTGGAATGCCTGCCTGATCTAATGATTCCAAATCCCTCATGATCGTTCTGGAGGAAACTTCAAATTCTTTAGCAAGTTTTTGTGCAGATGTCCGGCCATTATTTAATAAATAAACAACAATGCCCATAAGTCGATCAATCTTCATTTTTTCTCCTTTCCAACCCAGTATAGCAAACAAACTATGACACCATTATGTCATAGTTTGTTTAAATAAGCAATTATATAGGGATTGTAAAAGTGGTCAAATTGAGATATAGTGTAGATGTTTGGTTGTTCGAGTACGACGACTTCTTTACAGAAGTGGATCATATGATATGCGAAAAGTGGAGAAAGTTACGGATCAGGTCGGTATGCAGGAATGTTAATATCCTTGTTATGGAATGCGCAGGCATGATTTTTATAACACATATGGAAAGGATAACAATATGGAGGTACGATATGAGTAAGACGATTTTGATCATAGAGGACGATGTAGAGATTAACGATATGCTGCGGATTCTGCTCCGTGAGAATGGATACCGTACAATCAGTGCATGGTCTGGAACGGAGGGAATACTTGTCCATAGCAAGGAAGTAAGCCTAATTCTCCTTGACCTTATGTTGCCGGGAAGAAGTGGAGAGGAAATTATCGGGGATCTGAAGAAAAAGCACAATGTCCCTGTTATTGTAACGAGTGCGGTTCATGATGTGAATAAAAAGGTAGATTTGTTCTCTCTAGGCGCAGACGATTATGTCACAAAGCCCTTTCATAACGAGGAATTGCTCGCACGAATCTCCGCAAGACTTAGAACGGATACGGACAACAGTTCCGATGGGGTCCTGACTTATAAGGCGATCGTTCTCAATAAGGACGATTTTTTAGTTCAGTGCAATGGATGTGCTCTGGAACTGTCAAAACATGAATTTTTACTTTTGCAATTACTGATGGAACATCCAGACCGAACCTGTACAAAGAGCATGATTTATGATCGGGTGTGGGATTATGAGAACTCCGCGGATGATAACACTCTGAATGTACATATCAGTAAGCTGCGGAAGAAATTGAAAGAATGCAATCCCGATGAGGAATATATCGAAACCGTATGGGGAATCGGGTACCGCCTGAAAAAATGATTTAAGACTTTTTTAAGAGTTGATTTAAGTGTTTTTTTATGAATTCATGCTATGCTAGAACTATCGATGGGGAAGAATATCATTTGTCCCCAACGTCATTATAAGGAGGATAGCAGTATGCGTGAAATTGTATTGCAAACCAGACAGCTTTCGAAACATTATAAGAGTTTTAGAGCGCTTGATAATGTTGATATGACTGTGTATCGCGAGGATATTTACGGACTGATCGGACGCAATGGCGCCGGTAAGTCTACAATTATGAAGATTGTGACCGGCCTGACAGTGAAGTCCGGCGGTGAGTATGAGATTTTTGGAAAGAAAGGAAAGGCGGCGGACAGGGAGAAATGCCGTATCGGGTGTCTGATTGAAAATCCGGCATTTTTCGGAGGTATGACCGCATGGCAGAATTTGAAATACTATGCTCTGCAAAAGGGTATTACGGATGAAAAGCAGATCGATGAGGCGCTTGCTCTTGTGAACTTATCCGAGGTCAGAAACAAGAAGTTTAAAAAGTTTTCCCTCGGTATGAAACAGCGTTTAGGGATTGCCCTTGCGGTAATGGATAGCCCGGACATCATTATTCTTGACGAACCGATCAACGGACTTGATCCCATCGGTATCAGTGAGCTGCGTGACACATTTAAAAAGCTGAGCCGGGAGAGAGGGATCACGCTCATCATTTCCAGTCACATTCTGTCAGAATTATACATGGTGGCAAACCGCTTTCTGTTTATCGAAAAGGGCAGGAGTCTTAAAGAAATCACGAAAGAAAAGCTTGACCTTGAATGTATGCGCTGCCATGTCGTAAAAACAAACGATATCAGACACACCGCAACAGTGATAGAGCAGAAGCTCGGGATCACGGACTACAAAGTGATCGACGACGGAGAACTGCGTATTTATGACGAGAGTGTTAAGCCCGATGAGCTGAACAAGCTGCTGATCCAGAATCATATAAATGTTTCGGGAATCTATGAAACGGGTATTTCTTTGGAGGATTATTTCAAATCGCTGGTTGAGGAGGTGCAGTCATGATAAATATGATGAGAGCTGATTTTTACAGACTTATGAGAAGTAAGGTGTTTTATATTGCCATTGTCGTTATGTTATTGATGATCGCATTTGGTATTTACTTCATTCAACCGGGGCAGGTTATGGCTGTGGGAATAACCGAAACTGACACAAATATATCGAGTGGATCGTCTGATGAAATAGAGTCACTTAGTGTAAGCGAATTTAGGGAAATCATGCTTAATGCAGAGGGCTATCAGCTTGATAAAGATATTCTTGCAGAGAATACGAATTTGTACTACGTTTTTATATTTATTGCCGCTATTGTGCTGACCGTAGATTTTTCAGGTGGGTGCGTAAAAAACACGTTATCTTCAGCAATCAGCAGAAACAAGTATTTCTTTTCCAAGATTTTGTTTGTCAATATATGCTGTGTGGTGCTGTTTTTCTTGAATACGTTCATAATGTATTATTCAAACATAATTTTTAATTCGAAAAACCTTGCATCTGATATTGAAACTATCATAAAGATTAGTTTGTTACAGCTCCCGACAATGCTTGCATTTGTAAGTGTCCTGACGGGAATCGGATTTATGGTAAAAAAGACGGCGGTTTTTAATACAGTAACGATTCCGTTTTTGATGGTTGCTCAGCTTTTGTTCACTCTTTTTATCAAAGTTTTTAAGATGAAAGAAACATTCATGGGATATGAGTTTCAGACCATGATCAGAAAACTTGTAAATAATCCATCGGATACATATATTCTGCATAGTTATTTGTATTGTGCAGCCGTTATCGTTATATTTAACTTACTTGGTTATATGTTTTTTAAAAAGGCGGAAATAAAGTGACAAAGGAGGGATGGCGGAATGCTGCCTGTATTAGTTATATTGGGAATCACAACGGTAATTCTGCTGTTCCTCGTGTTTTTGCAAAGGTATGAAGTGCGGGGCATTTCCCGACAGCTAAAGGAAATCAAAGAACAGGATACGAATATACTTGTGCATTCTAACGGCAGCGGTAAAACATCCGCTGAACTGATTAATGAAATCAATATCCTGCTTCAGGAGATACAGCGCAGCAGAATTTACTATCAGAAGAAAAATCATGCGCTGGAACATATGATGACAAATATCTCCCACGATCTGCGCACACCGCTGACATCGGCAATGGGGTATATTCATATCATCCAAAATTCCACCCTTACCGAAGATGAAAAAATCCGTAAGCTTAATATTGTAGAGAAACGTCTGATTCGTCTTGAGGAACTGATAAATTCTTTCTTTGAATTTTCTCAGATCATTTCAAACGGAAAAGCGCTGGAAAAATCGGAAGTAAATATCATCGCTGTATTGGAAGAATCCATCGCCCACTATTATGATGATTATTGTGCCGGGAGCAGGGAAATCGTTTTTAAATGCAGTCAGCATAAGCGGATCATTTGCTCCAATAAAAATATGCTGTTGCGAATTTTTGATAATCTTATCAGTAATGCGCTAAAACATGGTGTCGGTAGTTTGACTGTTTCGATTAACACAACAGAAGATATCCGGATTCGATTTGTGAATCAGTTACACGATTCAGATATTGATATAGACCAGATTTTTGATGAATTTTATACTACGGACATTTCCCGGACGAAGGGAAATACAGGGTTGGGACTTGCTATTGTAAAGCAGTTTACTGAAATGTTAGGTGGTACAGTATCAGCTCAAAATGAAGCTGGTTTATTTTCTCTGACCATAGTGTTTCCAGTGAAAGCACCTGATGGGTGAAAAAATATGGTTGTAAACATATGGGGGGTCACTTATAATATAAGTGTTACAGATATAAAAAGGTATGAACACAAAGGACAGCATTTTATGTTGTGAAAATCAGGAGGAAATATAAATGTACATTGAAAATAAGTATTGGGACAATTATATTGGTGACACGGATGATAGCTTGACTTTAGTCGACTATTTAGCATATAAGCGCAAGAAATCCTCGAAAAAGGAAATCCAGGTAAAGGAAATCTTTGCTGACACGGGATTGGATCAGTTACAGGGGGAATTTCGTCAGGCAGATTCTCTCTTAGTGACAGTGGATGGAATGGAGATGGAAATTTATTATGCGATTGACCTGATTGTTGATCTTGCGGCCATATTGCTGGAGTGTAAAGTGAATGGCGGTGTTAGGCTTGGCGAGTTATCTGGCAATGATGAGTATGATCAGGAAATATGCGTTACGGCAACATCAGAGGAGCATAAGCAGATTGATCAGGCACTCAAGGATTTTGTGGCCGATCCGCTTGCATATAATTTGAGTGAAATGACGCCACAAGAAGATATGTTGGAAATGGCGGGGATTTGTGGAGAATTAAGAAAAGAGTTATACGGATAAAAAATCTTTTAAATTTTCCTTGCATTTCCAGAAAAGATGGTGTATAATGGCTATTGCTGTGACATTGATAGCGAAGAAGCGTGAGGTTGCCATCGCAGTGAACTTCCCTGAAGTTTGCGGATGGGTTTTCCGTGGAGCGAATGTCAAGAGACCGGAACATAGTATTTGGGAAGGTCGGTAAACCTGACGGCAAGTCACTGTACGAACCATAGTTTCTGCCAGAGAGCAGATAAACGTGTGTATCACCTGCATACAAGCGGGATGCCATCCAAGGATGGCAATTTTATGTGAACCGGAACGACACACACGGATGAGTGTACAGTCACCACTTGTCGTACTATCATTAAACATAAGTACGAAAAGGAGGCGGCTTTTTTTATGGCAAGTCAACAGACAATGAGAATCATTTTAAAAGCATACGATCATCAGTTGATCGATTTTGCAGCATCGAAGCTGATCGAGACGGTGAAAAAAACAGGAGCAAAGGTGAGTGGTCCGGTACCTCTTCCTACTAAGAAGGAAGTTGTTACGATTCTTCGTGCGGTACACAAGTACAAAGACTCCAGAGAGCAGTTTGAGCAGAGAACGCACAAGAGACTGATCGATGTTCTGAAACCATCGCAGAAGACAGTAGATGCACTGTCCCGTTTGGAGATGCCTGCGGGTGTTGCAATCGATATTAAGATGAAATAATAGTCTCGGCTATGCAGAGCCAATGAACACAAAGTGTGTTCATAGCAAGCTTGCTGACGCAGACTTGAGAAAGAAAATATTGAACGAATCTGTTCATTATTTAATAGAGAAGAAAAACCACACGGGGTGGTAAGACAGTCCCCCGGTCCTAAAAGTTCACGATGCCCTCCGGTTCCGGGCAGAATGTGGCCATCTAGGATGATTGTTTTCCGCTATCCAAGTTGAAACTTTTCCGAGTTAAAACTTCTATAATAATAAACAAGATGGGATATGAAAGCAATCCGCTGTAGAAATTAGGAGAAAGCGAACAATGTCCACAAAGCGAACAAGTTCGCTTGTAAGGAGGTAATCTGATGAAGAAAGCTATCGTAGCTAAAAAAGTTGGAATGACACAGATTTTCAACGAAGACGGTGTTTTGACACCAGTTACTGTGCTTGAGGCTGGTCCGGTTTATGTGACTCAGATCAAAAATGAAGAGACAGACGGATACAGTGCAGTACAGGTTGGGTTTGGCGACATCCGCGAGAAGCTTGTCAACAAACCGAGACAGGGACACTTTGCAAAAGCAGGCGTAGAGAATAAGAGATTTCTCACAGAGTTTAAGTTTGAAAATGCAGAGGAGTTTGAATTAGGACAGGAAATCAAGGCAGATATCTTTGAAGCCGGTGACAAGATCGACGTGACAGCGACAAGCAAAGGTAAGGGATTCCAGGGTGCGATCAAGCGTTATGGACAGTCCAGAGGACCGATGGGTCACGGCTCCAAATTCCATAGACATGCTGGTTCCAATGGTTCGGCATCGGATCCAAGCAAAGTATTTAAGGGCAAGAAAATGCCTGGTCAGATGGGTGCTGTAAAGGTAACGATCCAGAACCTTGAAATCGTGAGAGTGGATGTCGAGAACAACCTTCTCTTAGTCAAGGGTGCAGTTCCGGGACCGAAGAAATCAACCGTTATAATCAAAGAATCCGTAAAGGCATAACTTTCGGAAAGGAGGATGACACAGATGGCAAGCGTATCTGTTTACAATATGGAAGGCAAAGAAACAGGAAAAATGGAATTAAATGATTCTGTCTTTGCTGCACCAGTAAATGAACATTTGGTTCATATGGCAGTTGTATTACAGCTGGCTAATAAACGTCAGGGAACACAGAAAGCAAAGACACGTTCTGAGGTTCGCGGCGGTGGAAGAAAACCATGGAGACAGAAAGGAACCGGACATGCAAGACAGGGTTCGATCCGTGCTCCACAGTGGAAGGGCGGCGGAGTTGTATTTGCTCCGACACCGAGAGATTATTCATTTAAGATGAATAAGAAAGAGAAAGTGGCAGCGATGAAGTCCGCTTTATCATCCAAGGTAAGTGAGAACAAACTGATCGTCGTTGAGGGAATGGAGATGGATGCTCCAAAGACAAAAACAATGCAGGCGCTTCTGAACAGCCTTGATATGAAAAAGGCACTGGTTGTTGTTGATGCAGAAGGAAAAAATGTTACACTTTCCGTTCGTAACATTCCTACAGCCAGAGGAGTATTTGCAAATTCCATCAGCGTATATGATATTCTGAAATACGACAATGTGATTTTGACAAAGAGTGCTGTTGAAGCAATCGAGGAGGTGTACGCATAATGGCAGATCTGAAATATTATGACATTATTTCCAAGCCGGTCATCACAGAGAAGTCCATGGCAGGAATGGAATATAAGAAATATACATTTTATGTACACACAGACGCAACGAAGACCCAGATTAAAGAGGCAGTTGAGAAAATGTTCGCAGGAACAAAGGTTGCCAAAGTAAACACGATGAACTGCGAAGGCAAGAAGCGCAGACGTGGAATGACAACAGGAAAGACTGCAAAGAGAAAGAAAGCGATCGTCCAGCTGACAGAAGACAGCGCAGACATCGAGATTTTTGAAGGATTATAAAAAGCTTTTTTGAAAGGAGTGTAACTCATGGGAATCAAAACATTTAACCCATATACACCTTCTAGAAGACAGATGACAGGTTCTGACTTTGCAGAAATCACAAAGTCGACTCCTGAGAAATCCCTTACAGTATCCCTGAATAAAAATGCGGGACGTAATGCACAGGGTAAGATCACTGTCAGACACCGTGGAGGCGGTTCTAGAAGAAAATATAGAATCATTGACTTTAAGAGAAATAAAGATGGTATTCCAGCTGTTGTAAAGAGTATCGAATATGATCCGAACCGTACAGCAAACATCGCACTGATCTGCTACGCAGACGGTGAAAAAGCATACATCCTTGCACCGGCAGGACTGAAAGTCGGCCAGCAGGTGATGAATGGTGAGACCGCTGAGGCGAGAGTAGGAAACTGTCTTGAACTGAAAGATATTCCGGTTGGTACAATGGTACACAACATCGAGCTTTATCCGGGACATGGCGGACAGTTTGTCCGTTCCGCAGGAAACAGCGCGCAGCTTATGGCGAAAGAAGGAAAATATGCGACACTTCGTATGCCTTCCGGCGAAATGAGAATGGTGCCGATCATCTGCCGTGCTACGATCGGTCAGGTAGGAAATGCAGAGCACAACCTGATCAATATCGGAAAAGCAGGACGTAAACGTCATATGGGTATTCGCCCGACTGTCCGTGGTTCTGTTATGAACCCGAATGACCATCCACATGGTGGTGGTGAAGGTAAGACCGGTATCGGCCGCCCGGGTCCATGTACACCTTGGGGCAAGCCTGCACTTGGTCTTAAGACAAGAAAGAAAAATAAGCAGTCGAATAAGATGATCATCCGTAGAAGAGACGGAAAAGCTCTCGCTAAATAAAGGAGGTAAATGAAGTGGCTCGTTCATTAAAAAAAGGACCATTCGCTGATGCGCATCTTTTGAAGAAAATAGATGCCATGAACGAATCTGGAGATAAACAGGTAATCAAAACATGGTCACGTCGTTCTACGATCTTCCCAAGCATGGTAGGCCATACTATTGCAGTCCATGACGGAAGAAAACATGTGCCGGTATATATCACTGAGGACATGGTAGGACACAAGCTCGGAGAGTTTGTTGCTACAAGAACATACCGTGGACATGGTAAAGACGAGAAAAAAGGTCGCTAAATTGTTTTGTTGCACAAAATACTTTGGCATATATTGTTTTGAAAATTGAAAGGAGGTTTCATCCGTGGCTAAAGGACATAGATCACAGATCAAGAAAGAGAGAAACCAAAATAAAGATACCAGACCATCTGCCAAGCTGTCATATGCAAGAATCTCTGCCCAGAAAGCAGGATTTGTACTGGATGCGATTCGTGGCAAAGATGTGCAGACGGCACTTGGTATTTTGGCATATAATCCTAGATATGCGTCATCTGTAATTGAGAAGCTTTTAAAGTCGGCAATTGCAAATGCTGAAAATAATAATGGAATGAATCCGGAAAATCTCTATGTAGAAGAGTGCTTCGCAAACAAAGCAACGACTATGAAGAGAATTCGCCCAAGAGCTCGTGGTATGGCTTACAGAATTGAAAAGAGAACGAGTCATATTACAGTCATCTTGAATGAGAGATAGTGAAAGGAGAGTAACAATGGGACAAAAAGTTAATCCTCATGGTTTAAGAGTCGGTGTGATCAAAGACTGGGAGTCCAGATGGTTTGCAGAGCCGGAAGATTTTGCCGATAATCTTGTGGAAGATTATAAAATTCGTGAGTTCCTGAAGAAAAAACTGTATCATGCAGGGATTTCCAAGATTGAGATCGAGAGAACGAGCGAACGCGTAAAAGTTATCGTATATACAGCGAAGCCTGGTGTAGTAATCGGAAAAGGCGGAGCAGAGATCGAGAAATTAAAAGGTGAATTAGCAAAATATTCTGAGAAGAAGATTCTTGTTGATATCAAAGAAGTAAAGAAGCCGGACAGCGATGCACAGCTTGTAGCTGAAAATATCGCTACGCAGCTTGAGAACCGTATTTCTTTCCGTCGTGCGATGAAATCCTGCATGGGAAGAGCGATGAAAGCCGGAGCACAGGGTATCAAGACAGCATGTTCAGGACGTCTTGGCGGTGCAGATATGGCTCGTACTGAGTTCTACAGCGAGGGAAATATTCCGCTTCAGACACTTCGTGCAGATATTGACTACGGATTTGCAGAAGCAAATACAACTTATGGTAAGATCGGTGTCAAGACATGGATTTATCATGGAGAAGTACTTCCAACCAAAGGTGGAAAACAGTCTAAAGAAGGCTCACCAGCCAAGGCTGGTTCAAAGGAAGGGAGCGATAAATAATGTTAATGCCTAAGAGAGTAAAACGTCGTAAACAATTTCGTGGATCTATGAAAGGTAAGGCTTTACGTGGAAATAAGATCACTTATGGTGAATTCGGTATCGTTGCCACTGAGCCGGCCTGGATCAAATCCAATCAGATAGAGGCAGCCCGTGTTGCCATGACCCGTTACATCAAACGTGGTGGTAAGGTCTGGATCAAGATTTTCCCGGATAAGCCGGTTACAAAGACACCTGCTGAAACTCGAATGGGTAAAGGTAAAGGTGCGCTGGAGTACTGGGTTGCAGTAGTAAAACCGGGACGTGTTATGTTTGAGATCGCCGGTGTGCCGGAAGAAGTAGCAAGAGAAGCTCTTCGTCTTGCGACACACAAACTGCCGGTAAAATGTAAGATCGTTTCTCGTGCAGACTTAGAAGGAGGTGCGGGCAGTGAAAAGTAAAGAATTCATGAATAGCTTAAATGGTAAATCACTTGCTGAATTAAATGACGAGTTAGTAGCTGCTAAGAAGGAACTTTTTAATTTAAGATTCCAGAACGCAACAAACCAACTTGACAATACAAGCAGAATCAAAGAAGTCAGACGGAATATTGCCCGTATTCAGACGGCAATGTCCATGGAACAGAAAGCTGCTAATTAGAATGGTTAGGAAAGGAGGATTTTGTTGTGGAGAGAAATCTTAGAAAAACTCGTACAGGTAAGGTTGTAAGTAATAAGATGGATAAGACGATCGTTGTGGCAGTTGTAGACAACGTAAAACATCCACTTTATGGTAAGATCGTAAAGAGAACCTATAAATTAAAAGCTCATGATGAGCAGAATGAATGTAACATCGGTGACAGAGTAAAAGTAATGGAGACAAGGCCGTTGTCTAAGGACAAGAGATGGAGACTTGTTGAGATTATCGAAAAAGCGAAATAAAAGACAATTTCGCTTCAGCCAAATAAGGCGTTTGTGCACAAGGAAATGTCACATGGTGGAAGCTATGTGCAGGAATGGAGGTTATTATGGTACAGCAGGAAACGAGACTTAAAGTCGCTGACAACACCGGTGCCAAAGAATTACTTTGTATCCGTGTTCTCGGGGGCTCTGTCAGGAGATATGCAGCAGTGGGCGATATTATCGTTGCTACGGTCAAAGATGCAACACCAGGTGGAGTTGTTAAAAAGGGAGACGTAGTAAAAGCTGTTGTTGTTCGTACAGTGAAAGAGATCCGTCGTCCAGATGGTTCCTATATTCGTTTTGATGAAAATGCGGCAGTTATCATAAAAGATGACAAGACCCCAAGGGGAACCCGTATTTTTGGACCTGTAGCTAGAGAATTAAGAGACAAACAATTCATGAAGATTGTTTCTTTAGCACCAGAAGTATTATAAGGAGGTGTCCCTGAAGTGGCAACATCAAAGATTAAAAAAGGTGATACCGTTCGCGTTATTGCCGGTGTAGATAAAGGTAAAGAAGGAAAAGTTCTTGAAGTAAAGAACGGAAAAGTAAAGGTAGAAGGCGTCAACATGGTGAAAAAGCATGTAAAGCCGAACCAGTCAAATGCCAAAGGCGGAATCGTAGAAGAGGAAGCAGCGTTTGATGTTTCCAATGTAATGTATGTTGTAGACGGAAAGGTTTCCAGAATCGGATTCAAAGTTGAGGATGGAAAGAAAAAAGTACGTTACGCAAAAGCAACTGGCGCAGAAATTGACTAATTTTGAGAGGAGGTACTTTAGGTGAGTAGATTAAAAGAGACATACTTAAACGAAATCGTTCCAGGTATGCAGAAAAAGTTTGAATATGCAAATGTAATGCAAGTACCAAAGCTCGAAAAGGTTGTTATCAATATGGGCGTTGGTGAAGCAAAAGAGAATTCCAAGGTTCTGGACACAGCGATCAGCGATCTTGAGATCATTACAGGACAGAAAGCTGTTGTAACAAGAGCAAAGAAATCCGTAGCGAATTTTAAACTTCGTGAAGGTCAGCCGATTGGATGTAAGGTAACTCTTCGTGGCGAAAAGATGTACGAGTTTGTGGATCGTCTGATCAATCTTGCACTGCCACGTGTGCGTGACTTTAGAGGTGTAAATCCGAATGCATTTGACGGTCGTGGAAACTATGCTTTAGGTATCAAAGAGCAGTTGATTTTCCCGGAGATTGAGTATGATAAGGTAGACAAAGTGAGAGGTATGGATGTGATCTTTGTTACTACTGCTCATACGGACGAAGAAGCACGTGAATTATTGGCACAGTTTGGTATGCCGTTCAAGAAATAGTTAGGAGGGTTTTTCATGGCTAAAAAGTCTATGAAGATTAAGCAGCAGCGTCCGGCTAAATTTTCCACGAGAGAATACAGCCGTTGTAAAATCTGTGGTCGTCCACATGCTTACTTGAGAAAATACGGAATTTGCAGAATCTGTTTCCGTGAGTTAGCATACAAGGGACAGATTCCGGGTGTCAAAAAAGCGAGCTGGTAAAAGCGAAAGGCTCACTTGACGGGGAAACCCGCTTGGTGGGCGGTATGATCAAGTAAGGAGGAAAATTAAATGACAATGAGTGATCCGATTGCAGATATGCTTACAAGAATCCGTAATGCAAATACTGCAAAACATGATACAGTTGATGTTCCTGCTTCCAAAATGAAGACTGCGATCGCAGAAATTCTTTTGAAAGAAGGTTATATCAAAAAATTTGATTTGATCGATGTAGATGGTTTTAAGACAATTCATATTACGTTGAAATATGGAAAAGACAAGAACGAGAAGATTATCTCTGGCCTGAAGAGAATTTCGAAACCGGGTCTGCGTGTGTACGCAAATACCGATGAGCTTCCTAAGGTTCTTGGAGGTCTTGGTATCGCGATCATCTCGACAAACAAAGGTGTGCTGACAGACAAAGAGGCACGCAAGCAGAATGTCGGCGGTGAAGTTCTGGCGTTCGTATGGTGAGCGAGCAAAGCACGCGCAGCGTGTAAATGGCTGCAAATAATTCGATGAAACTTGTTTCAGGAGAATTATTTTCAGACATTTTTAAATACACGATAGTGTATTTTGCGAGCAGATACATGAGGCAGTTTTACTGCCGAATGGGACAATAGGTAACTAATTAACCTAGTAAAAATATAGGAGGTACGGCAAGATGTCACGAATTGGAAGATTGCCTATCGCGATACCTGCAGGTGTGACTGTGGATATTGCAGAAAATAATAAGGTGACAGTAAAAGGACCAAAGGGAACACTTGAGAGGGTATTACCTGCGGAAATGAAAATTGAAAAAGATGGCGATGAAGTTAAAGTTTCCCGTCCGAACGACTTGAAGAAAATGAAGTCATTGCACGGTTTGACAAGAACACTGATCAATAACATGGTCATCGGTGTGACAGAAGGTTACACAAAAGAGCTTGAAGTAAACGGTGTTGGTTACAGGGCTGCAAAACAGGGTAAAAAACTGGTATTGTCTCTTGGATACTCACATCCGGTAGAAATGGAAGATCCGGAAGGATTGGAAGTTACTGTCGATGGGCAGAACAAGATTATCGTTAAGGGAATAGATAAAGAAAAAGTCGGCCAGTACGCTGCTGAAATCAGAGAAAAGAGAAAACCGGAGCCATATAAAGGCAAGGGTATCAAGTATGTTGATGAAGTGATAAGACGTAAAGTTGGTAAGACTGGTAAAAAATAGAAAGGAGTAAAAAAGAATGGTTAATAAAGCAAATAGAAATGATGTTCGCACAAATAAACATAGAAGATTGCGTAGCCGTTTGTCCGGAACTCCTGATCGACCACGTTTGGCAGTATTCCGCAGCAACAATCATATGTATGCCCAGGTTATTGATGATGTGGCAGGACACACGATTGTTTCCGCATCTACTCTTCAGGGAGATGTAAAGGAAGGCCTCGATAAGACAAATAATGTAGCAGCTGCATCAAAGTTAGGTGACGTTATTGCAAAGAAAGCATTAGACAACGGCATCAAAGAAGTTGTATTTGACCGTGGCGGTTACATTTATCAGGGTAAAGTGAAAGCATTAGCAGAGGCAGCCAGAGAGGCTGGACTTCAATTCTAAGCAAGGAGGAAAACTCATGAAACGTGAAATTATTGATGCTAGTCAGTTTGAATTAGAAGATAAAGTAGTATCAATTAAACGTGTTACCAAGGTTGTAAAGGGTGGCCGTAACTTTAGATTTACTGCTCTGGTAGTAGTCGGTGATGGCAACGGACATGTTGGTGCAGGTTTAGGAAAAGCAATGGAAATTCCAGAAGCGATCCGCAAGGGAAAAGAGGATGCCATGAAGAAACTGATCGAGGTACCGATCGATGAAAATGGCAGTATCCCTCATGACTATACAGGAAAATTTGGAAGTGCAGAGGTTCTTATGAAGAGATCTCCAGAAGGTACCGGTATCATCGCAGGTGGTCCTGCCCGTTCCGTACTGGAGCTTGCCGGATTTAAAAACATCCGTACAAAGTCATTGGGATCCCGTAATAAGCAGAATGTTGTGCTTGCTACACTGGCAGGTCTGAATGAACTTAAGACACCAGAAGAAGTAGCGAGACTCCGCGGACTTTCCGTAGAAGAAGTTTTAGGTTAGGAGGTACCGGAAAATGGCAGATAAATTAAAAATCACTTTAGTGAAGTCTACGATCGGTTCCATTCCAAAGCATCGTAAAACGGTTGAGGCTCTTGGCCTCAGAAAGCTGAATAAGACAGTTGAGATGCCGGATAACGCTGCAGTCAGAGGGATGATCCAGCAGGTGAGACATTTAGTAAAGGTGGAAGAAATCTAATAAACAAGGAGGTGCCAAACCATGAATTTATCAGAATTAAAACCCGCAGCCGGCTCAAAGCACAGCGACCAGTTCAGGCGCGGCCGTGGGCATGGTTCAGGAAATGGTAAGACTGCAGGTAAGGGGCACAAGGGACAGAAAGCACGTTCCGGAGCACCGAGACCAGGGTTTGAGGGCGGTCAGTTACCATTATACAGAAGATTACCGAAGAGAGGCTTTACCAATATAAACAGCAAAGACATTGTTGCGATCGGCTTAGACCGTCTTAATGTATTTGAAGATGGTGCTGAGGTGACAGTGGAGACTCTCATGGAAAAGGGTATTGTCAAAAATCCTAAGGATGGAGTTAAAATTCTTGGAAACGGAGAATTAACCAAAAAGCTTGATGTAAAGGCAAATGCATTTAGTAAGAGCGCAGCAGAGAAAATTCAGGCGGTTGGTGGAAAAGCTGAGGTGATCTAATGCTTGAAACGATAAGAAATGCGTTTAAGACAAAAGAGATCCGTAATAAATTGTTATTTGTTCTTATCGGACTCATTGTTGTTCGTATCGGATGTAATATCCCGATCCCGGGTGTTAATACGAGTGTTATCCAGAATTTATTTGATAACAATCAGGCGCTTGGGCTTTTGGATGTAATGACAGGTGGTTCTTTTACAAGAATGTCTATTTTTGCATTGAACATTACACCTTATATCACAGCATCCATTATTATACAGCTTCTCACGATTGCAATTCCGAAATTTGAGGAAATGCAGAAAGATGGTGAGGATGGAAGAAAAAAACTTAACGAATACACAAGATATCTTTCCATTGTGCTTTCGATTGTAGAGGGTGTTGCGATTATTATTGGATTCCGTAACCAGAGACTCTTTACTGAAGAGGGTTACACTCCGATTATTATCGCAGTTGTAGCACTTACGGCCGGAGCTGCATTCCTTATGTGGCTCGGTGAGCAGATTACAGAGAAAGGAATTGGAAATGGTATATCCATTATCCTCCTGATCAATATCGTTGCACGTATTCCAAGCGATCTGATCACTCTGTACAATCAGTTTGTAAAAGGTGCAGGAAATATCACAAATGCAGTACTGGCGGGAGTTATTATCCTTGCAATCATCGTTGCGATGTTTATCTTTATCGTATGGTTGCAGGATGGTGAGAGGAGAATTCCGGTACAGTATGCAAAGAAAATGCAGGGAAGAAAAATGTTTGGCGGCCAGTCAAGCCATATTCCGCTTAAGGTAAATACAGCGGGAGTTATCCCGGTTATTTTTGCAAGTTCCATGCTTCAGCTTCCTGTCGTGATCGCCAGTTTTGCCGGAGTGGCACCGCAGTCAGGCGATGGCGCTACGCTGATCCAGAAACTGCTCAAAGTATGTAATCAGAGCAGTTGGTGCAATGTCACCTCTTGGGGTGAGTTTAAATACACACTTGGTTTGCTCGTGTATATTGCACTTGTGGTTTTCTTTGCTTATTTTTATACTTCGGTTACCTTTAACCCACTTGAGATTTCAAACAACATGAAAAAACAGGGTGGATTTATACCAGGTATCCGGCCAGGAAAACCGACGACCGATTATCTGAACAATGTACTGAACAGCATTATTTTCATCGGTGCTGTGGCAATGGTCATTGTATGTGCGCTTCCGATCATTTTCTCGGGAGTTTTCGGTGCCAATGTATCCTTTACCGGTACATCGCTTATCATTATAGTCGGTGTCGTGATCGAGACATTAAAACAATTAGAATCCCAGTTGTTAGTCCGCAATTACAAAGGATTTCTGGGTGACTGAATACCGTGAAGGCGACGCATTGCATTCACGGGGATAAAAAGGGGTCGGCCTGCGAAAATACGGTTGTTTTTTCGTGAGGTCGCTTACCTTTTTATTGATAGAAAAGTTTTTATTTGCAGAGCGAAAAGAGAGAAAGGCAGGGTTAGCTTATGAAAATAGTAATGTTAGGCGCTCCGGGTGCCGGTAAGGGTACTCAGGCAAAAAAGATTTCTGAAAAATATGGGATTCCTCATATTTCTACCGGAGATATCTTCAGAGCCAATATAAAAGAAAATACAGAACTTGGACAGAAGGCAAAAACATATATGGATCAGGGGCTCTTAGTGCCGGATGAGTTGGTTGTAGACCTTGTGGTAGACCGGCTTGCCCAGGATGATGCAAAGAAAGGATATGTTCTCGACGGTTTCCCACGTACGATCCCGCAGGCAGAGGCACTTACAGAGGCATTGGCTAAGATCGGTGAAAAGATGGATTATGCGATCAATGTCGAGGTGCCGGATGAGAATATCATAAACAGAATGTCAGGAAGACGTGCCTGTGTATCCTGTGGTGGAACATATCATATTAAGTATAATCCGACAAAGGCAGAGGGCATCTGTGATGCCTGTGGCGGCGAACTCATTTTGAGGGACGACGACAAGCCGGAGACGGTGAAACAGCGTCTGGATGTATACCATACACAGACCCAGCCTTTGATCGATTATTATAATAAAGAGGGAATTCTGAAAGAAGTAGACGGAACTGTGGATCTGGATGTCGTATTTGACGAAATCGTAAAAATTCTCGACAAATAGGAATGGAGAAGTATTATGGCTATAACGATAAAATCTGAGCGTGAGATTTCACTTATGAGAGAGGCGGGAAAGGTTCTGGCGGAGGTTCACGATAAGCTGGGCGAGATCATCTCACCGGGGATTACGACATTGGATATCGACCGGAAAGGGGAGGAGCTGATCCGGAAAGCGGGCTGCATCCCATCATTTCTGAATTACGAAGGGTATCCCGCATCGATCTGTGTCTCTGTAAATGACGAGGTGGTGCATGGGATTCCAACGGATAAACGAAGAATCGAAGAGGGAGATATCGTAAGCCTGGACGCAGGAGTTATTTATGAAGGATATCATTCCGATGCGGCGAGAACATATGGTGTGGGAACGATCCGTGAGGAGGATCAGAAACTGATCGACGTCACCAGACAGAGTTTTTACGAGGGAATCCGTATGGCATATGCGGGAAATCATCTTCATGATATCTCTGCGGCGATCCAGAAGTATGCGGAAAGTTATGGCTTTTCTGTCGTGAGGGATCTGGTGGGACACGGAATTGGAACGAAACTGCATGAGGAGCCTCAGATACCAAATTTTAAACCGGTGGGAAGAGGGCCGAAGCTCCGGCCGGGGATGACGCTTGCCATAGAACCTATGGTGAATGCCGGAGATTTTGAAATATGGATTCTGGAGGATGACTGGACTGTAGTCACAAGAGATGGTTCCAACTCGGCACATTATGAAAACACTGTGCTGATCACGGATGGGGAACCACAGATCTTATCGTTAACATAGTTGAATTAAGGAGAGTTATGTATGTCAAAAGCAGATGTAATCGAAATTGAGGGAACTGTTGTAGAAAAATTGCCAAATGCCATGTTTCAGGTAGAGCTTGAGAATGGCCATAAGGTTCTGGCTCATATCAGCGGGAAGCTGAGAATGAACTTCATCCGTATCCTGCCGGGGGATAAGGTGACGCTTGAGTTGTCACCGTATGACCTTACAAAAGGGCGGATCGTGTGGAGAGATAAATAAGAGGCAGGGAAAAGGGGACTGGGAAAACCAGCTAAAACACAACACCCCCCGGGCAGACGAATTGATCTACGGATCGCAATTAAGTCTGCCCG
>CAZOIF010000019.1:0-7137 GCA_964579975.1 uncultured Eubacterium sp.
TTGCCAGAAGCACACCTACCACAAGGGCAAACAAAATAATCTGGAGCATGGTTCCATCTGCCAGCGCACCGATGGGATTCTCCGGTATGATATTCAAAATGGTATCGGCAGCCGAAACCTTCTCTGCTGCCACCACCTCTCCGGCCTCAATGGCAGACATATCCAATCCGATTCCCGGCCTTACAACAGAGGCAACGCCAATGGCAACCGTCACAGCCAATGCTGTGGTGACAAGATAAAATACAATGGTTTTGCCGCCAACCCTTCCAAGGGCCTTTGTATCACCAATAGCAGAACTTCCGCATATCAGAGAACAAAATACCAAAGGTACAACGAGCATTTTCATCAAACGGATAAATCCGTTTCCAATCACATAGAACACTCCATCGACCAGGATGGTATCTCTAAAATAAGAATTTGGCACCCACAAATTTAAAATAACGCCTAAGATCAAACCTCCGATCAGGCCCACAAAGATTTTTGTGGTAAGTCCCATCTTCTTCTTCTCTTTCCCTTCATTTTTCATTTCCTTCTGCATCTCTTCTCCTCCTATTCTGCCTGCGTGCCTTTAAATTGCTCTACATAAGCCTCCAAATCATCAAGCCACTGGGGCATACTGTAAATCTCTGTCATCTTCATCATGAGATTTTCCAGAAGTGTAGAAACCTGTCTCCCGTTATTCTCTGAAAAAGTCCCCTTAACCAGAGAAGTATCATATCCCATCCGCTCAAGGATCGTCTTGGCAAATTCGTATCTGCTGCATACCCCTTCACTGGAAGCATGATAGATCCCATATTCTGTCTTATCCAGAAGACTGCTGATAAAACGCGCCAGTTCTCCTGCACTGGTAGGCGTACTGATCTTATCAAAAGGAGCCTCAAAAGATGTGTTAGTTTTCCCTTTCTCCACCACATAGGAAAAATAATCCTGAGCCGCTTCCCCATTCGCCGCACCATAAACCCATGAACTACGGATGATCAAATGCTTTGGATTCAGCTCTTTGACATAATTTTCCCCCGCAAGTTTCGATTTTCCATATACGGTCTGAGGATCCGGAATATCAAATTCGGTCATCCGGCCGGAACTTTTTCCGTCAAAAACATCATCTGTGGAAAGCTGGATCAGCTTCGCATTCAGTCTCCTTGTCACTACAGCCAGATTTCTTGCTCCCAGCGCATTCACACGAAATGCCTCCACCATATTTTTCTCACAGCATTCTACATCTGAAATACTGGCACAGTTGATAACAATATCCGGGTGGTATACGTTCGCCGCCTGATCAACCGCCTCCATATCGGTTATGTCCACATCCTTCCGATCTGTGCCCACAACCTTATTATTCACATCTTCTTTCAAAAGCTGTACCAACGCAGAACCAAGCCTTCCCTCCGCACCGGTAATCCATATGGAATTCTTTGACATATATTATCCTCCTCATTCACCATCTCTATAAAGTGAAAAAGTGTATTTCAATAAACAGAAATACACCTTTGTATAAAATGTACTATAACATACAGATATCTAAAATGCAATATGTATCCGCAAATTAATTTGGCATCCGGACGGCATTTTACAAAGAAACTTTCCCCATATACTGCTGCAGTTTCCCCATCAGCCTCCTGTTTTTGGCATAAAAGCGGCTGACCTCATCAAAGTCATAATTCCTGGCCTCTTCACTGGCAGCGGTGAGAAGTTTGGAATCCTCATAAATATCTGCGAGTTTAAACAGCTTATCCCCACTCTGCATAACACCGAAAAAGTCTCCCTGTCCTCTTAATTTCAGATCCTCCCTCGCAATGTGGAACCCGTCATTGGAGCCGGCGAGGATGGAAAGGCGCTCCTTTCCCTCTTTCGTGTCCGTGCCATACATGAGGATGCAGTAGGACTGGTCTTTTCCGCGTCCGACACGTCCCCGCAGCTGATGGAGCTGGGCGAGCCCGAACCGCTCCGCATTTTCGATCATCATGACCGTGGCATTCGGCACATCGATACCGACCTCGATGACCGTAGTCGATACGAGTATGTCGGTATCTCCCTGTACAAAACGCTCCATGACCTCATTTTTTTCCTTTGCTTTCATCTTTCCATGCAGACGGTCAACCACCGCAAGACCCTTGAAAATTTCGCGAAGCTGTTCTGTATAAATCATAACATTTTCAAGGCCTGTCTCCTCATTTTCCTCGACCATCGGGCAAATGATATAGACCTGATGCCCCGCCTCGATCTGCTCTTTCATGAACCGGTAAGCATTCGGGCGGTAATCTGTCCCCACCACACAGTTCTTGATCGGAAGGCGGTCTGCCGGCAGCTCATCCATGACCGACAGATCCATATCCCCGTATAGCACAAGGGCAAGCGTCCTCGGGATCGGCGTGGCACTCATGGCAAGGACATGGGGCACGTCCCCCTTTTCGGCCAGCGTCTCCCTCTGCCTCACGCCAAACCGGTGCTGCTCATCGGTTATGACAAGGGCAAGACTCTGAAATTCTACATTATCCTGAAGGATCGCATGGGTTCCCACCACGATATCCCACTCGCCGGATGAAAGCTTCTCCTTCCCCTCCCGCTTTTGTTTCGCCGTGAGCGCCCCGGTGAGAAGTCCCACCGTCACACCAAGCGGCTCTAACATGTCCCTTAACGACGCATAATGCTGGGTGGCAAGCACTTCTGTGGGCACCATAAATGCACCCTGTCCGCCGTTGCACACGACAAGATAGAGCGCCAGCACGGCCACGATCGTCTTCCCGGATCCGACATCGCCCTGCACCAGACGGTTCATGACCGTCCCGCCCGTCATATCCCGGACGATTTCCCCATACACTTTTTCCTGTGCTCCGGTCAGATGAAACGGAAGGCTCTCTTTCAAAGCTTCGACTTCTTTTTTGTTCTCCATGACGTGCTGGCTCACCTGGTCATTTTGCAGCCGGATCGCATGGAGTGCCGCCTGATATAAAAACAATTCATCGAAGACAAGCCGCTTTCTCGCCTTGATGAACTCCACTCGGTTTTTAGGAAAATGGATATCCTGCACTGCCTTCCGGTATCCGATCAAGTCATATTTCTTCCGGATCTCAGGCGGCAGGAATTCTTTGATCTCCTCGCATTCAGCCAGCGCCGCCTGCGCTGCCTTCGTCACCTGATTATTTGTGAGGCCCGCTGTCAGCGGATAGATCGGCAGAAGTTTCCCCACATTTTTATAAAATTCATTTTTACTATATATTTTGGGCTGTTCTAAAACAATTTTGCCATTTGCTCTCCCGGTCTTTCCCCGGAGTATGTACCTCGTCCCCATCTTTAGGCGGCCAAGCAGAAATGGCATATTGAACCACGTCACCTGTACTACACCTGTCTCATCCTCAAAAAAAGCAGTGAGCACTTTCATCCGGGACGTATTTTTTACTGATGGCTTCCGTCTGAGTACCCCCTCCACGGCCATAAGCTGTCCTTCTTCTAAGTCACGGACAGGTACAATATCGTGAAATTCATCATAATCCCTCGGATAGTGCTCTAAAAGATCTCCGATCTCCCATATATTTAATTTGTGGAAATGTTTTTCTGCCTTTTCCCCTACGCCCTTTATTTTGCGAATACTATCACTATATTTCACTTTTTATCCTTCCCTGATCGAAATGGTCTCCCTGATGGATATAACCCTGGCTCGATGGCGCCATCGGGCTATTTCGTCCCAGTAGAGCCGAATCCACCCTCTCCGCGTGCGGTATCGCTGAGGCTGTCTGCCTCCTCATAATCTGCGAACAGATACGGGGCAATGACCATCTGTGCCACACGTTCGCCATGTTCTACCACAATCGCCTCTCCGGAATGATTATGGAGCGCCACCATGATCTCTCCCCGGTAATCCGAATCGATCACACCTACTTTATTGGCCGGCGCAAGTCCTTTTTTGCATGCCAGGCCGCTCCTTGCGTACACAAGGCCCACAAGCCCGGCTGGAATCGCCATGGCGATTCCGGTATGGATAAAGGCAGTCTCCCCGGCAGGGATCGTCACCGGCTCTTCCATACAGGCGTACAGATCCGCTCCCGCCGAAAATTCCGTCCCGTACACGGGCACATGTGCCTTTTTGTCCAGTTTTGTATATGTTATTTTTACGGTATCCATTTTGTCTTCATTCCTTCCCGGATGCTGCATCCGCATCTTTTATTAGCTCGACGGTGTCAACTTAAAACAGAGTTCAAATTAATACCGTTGAGCTACATATCATTTTCATGCTCCCAGTGAACGACTTCACCGGACGCAAGAGATTTTTTTACATCAATGATCCGCTGGTTCTCCGAACCCCGGAAACGGATCTTCAGGTTCTTTTTTTCCTCGACAAACCTTCCGTCTACAAGAATGTCGATATAGGAAAGAAGTTCCTTTGTCACCTCAGACTCTTTACACATCTGCCCAAGGATCTGCTGATCGAACAGATATCCGGAATAGCACCAGATATCCTTCTTTGGATAGGTCTGTTTTACTTCCCTTAAAAGCGGGAGCAGCCCCTCCTGGTTGACCGGCTCAAACGGCTCACCGCCAAGAACCGACAGCCCGGATACATAATCCGGCTTAAGATACGTAAGGATCTGGTCGATCTCCTGTCTGGTAAATGGCTTTCCATAGTTAAAATCCCATGTTTCTTCGTTAAAACAATTTTTGCAGTGATGGGTACAACCGCTCACAAAGATCGAGACCCGGACACCTAATCCGTTCGCCACATCATACTGCTTAATATCGGCATAATTCACATGCTGCTCCGTTCCGCACCGTACTAGTGCATTTATGATCAAATAAGTTCTGACAAAACTTGAAATGTGCACAAACCCCGCACAGAAATTAGGATCAAATATGCAGGACTCTCGAATTGATTTCCTTTGTCTTTCCGACATTCCAGAAATTCTCGCCAAGATATCCACAAGTTCTCCTCGTCACATTCATTTTATTGTGGTCTTTATTGCCACAGTTCGGGCATTCCCACTCGAGATTTTCATTGATGGTGATCTCCCCGTCAAACCCACACACATGACAGTAATCCGACTTTGTATTAAATTCCGCATATTGTATATTGTCATAGATGAATCTTACGATTTCCTCTAACGCAGGAAGGTTTTGCTGCATGTTTGGTATCTCCACATAAGAGATTGCTCCACCCGAAGAAATCGTCTGGAACTGGCTCTCAAATTCAAATTTACTGAACGCATCGATTTTCTCGCGTACATCTACATGATAGGAATTTGTGTAATATCCCTTGTCCGTAATGTCCTCGATGACACCGTACTGCTCTTTATCGATCTCTGCAAAACGGTAGCAGAGAGATTCGGCAGGCGTTCCGTAAAGCCCGAAACCAAGTCCGGTCTCCTCTTTCCATGTGTCCGTCGCACGGCGCAGGCGTTTCATCACCTTCAGGGCAAATTCTTTTCCTTTTTCCGTCGTATGGCTCTCACCTGTCATCAATTTTGTCACCTCATATAAACCGATGTAGCCGAGGGAGATCGTAGAATATCCACCATGAAGAAGCGGATCGATCTTCTCGCCCTTTTCGAGCCTCGCAATGGCACCATACTGCCAGTGGATCGGGCTGACATCCGACGTCACACCCTCCAGTGCATGATGTCTGCACATAAGCGCTTCAAAGCAGAGGGACAGACGCTCCTCTAAAAGCTGCCAGAAATATTCTTCATTTCCTTTGGCAACGATTCCAATCTGCGGAAGGTTCAGGCTGACCACTCCCTGGTTAAACCGTCCCTCCCATTTATAGTTGTCTTTCTCATCCTGCCACGTGGAGAGAAAACTGCGGCATCCCATGCAGCTAAATACATTTCCCTCATAATTCTCACGCATTTTCTTGGCAGAAATATAATCTGGATATAATCTTTTTGCCGAGCATCTCACCGCAAGCTTTGTGATATAGTCATATTTGCCTCCCTTGAGACAGTTATGCTCGTCCAACACATAGATCAGTTTCGGGAACGCCGGAGTCACATAGACGCCTTTTTCATTTTTAATGCCTTCGAGTCTCTGACGGAGTACTTCCTCGATGATCTTTGCATTTTCCTCTATGTATTCATCGTCCTTATCCAGATTTAAAAAGAGTGTCACAAATGGGGACTGGCCGTTTGTCGTCATGAGCGTATTGATCTGGTACTGGATCGTCTGTACTCCGGACCGGAGTTCATCCGTCACCCGCTCTTCCACCATTTTTTCAATGATTTCATCATTGGCAGAATCCCCGAATTTCTCACAGTATCTCTCTCTGTATTTCTCCTCGCTTTTGCGCAGATATTTCCCCAGATGGCGGATATCCACCGACTGGCCGCCATACTGGCTGCTTGCCACGGCGGCGATCACCTGTGTCACAACGGTACAGGCAACCTGAAAACTTTTCGGACTCTCGATGAGTTTCCCGTTCATCACGGTGCCATGTTCAAGCATATCCCCGATATTGATCAGGCAACAGTTGAAGATCGGCTGCACAAAATAGTCCATATCATGGAAATGCAATACACCCTGTTCATGCGCCTTTACAACCTTTTCCGGAAGGAGCACACGTTTTGTAAGATCTTTTGACACCTCACCGGCAATCAGATCCCGCTGCGTGGATGCAATGTATGCATTTTTATTGGAATTTTCTTCCATTACATCTTTGTTGCTGTTCTGGATCAGGCTCATGATCGAATCATCTGTGGTATTCGCTTTACGCACCAGTTCTCTCGTATACCGGTATATGATATACGTTTTTGCCAGTACAAACTTTCCTGCCGCCATCAATTTCTGCTCGATCATATCCTGAATATCTTCTACCTGAACAGTCTCACGGCCTGTGTTCTCTATACTAGCTATAATTCCATCGATGTCATCTTCCGATACCTTTTCGAACTGTTCTACTTCTGCGTTCGCCTTACGGATTGCGATCAAAATCTTATTTCTGTCGTAATCCACTACACGACCATCTCTTTTTATTACCTTCACCTTTTTGTTCCCGCCTTCCTTTTGCTTTGCAGTGCTTGACCTCTAAATAGAGCTGCAACGCACTGCCTTTTTCGCAGTGCACGCACGATTCCGCTTCGCTACATCGTGCTCACGGGCGTTCGCCCTATGCTGCCAGAGTAACACAAGCGGCTGTGAGTAAACTCACGC
>CAZOIF010000019.1:7237-51390 GCA_964579975.1 uncultured Eubacterium sp.
GGGCGTTCGCCCTATGCTGCCAGAGTAACACAAGCGGCTGTGAGTAAACTCACGCCGCTTGTGTTACTCTGGCAGCGCACTGCTCATTGCCTACCTGAACATTATAGCACTAAGTAAGTGAGGTGTCTACCAGATGTTGTAATTATTTTTTAATTTTTTTGAATCAGACACAATATCATGTGTTTAGTCTAAAAGTGTAGAACCATGAAAAAATGAGGATTGTGCCCCATGAGTCAACTATTTTTATAGGTCAAAAATATTAAGATATGTATCAAGCCTTTTATTCACATATCTTACAAAGAGGGGTTCATAGCAGACAGGTATTTATTCTTTACCGGAACAATATCTCTCTCCCCTCCCTGTCATACCACGTATCTCCGTTCGTCATGACATACTCCTCTCCCGAACGGATCGCCCCACAATAATCCCGAACATCATGCAGCCTTCTCTTAAACGCCACACCGCCACCGAAAATGCATGTACTATGGACATCTGAACCCGCTGTCATCGGAAGCTGATGCTTCTGGCTGTAGGCGATCGCTTTCCTGTCAAATGCAGGATCATTGTGGCTTTTGCTCAAATGGCTGGAATGCGTCGCATTGATCCCCTCTACCCCGTCCACATATTGGGGAAATAAGCGAATCTCCGGGATATAGGGCTCTTCCCGGAATGGATGGGCATGAATCACCAAGCCACCCGCCTCATGAATCCACTCGTACTGCTCCGCTATTGTGGCATCTTTTATTTCCGGATGCCGGATCAGCCACGTCACATCAACTCCATAAATCAGAAATTCCGTACCCTGATAATAGGACTCGTACCCGAAAAAGACGTCCAGTCCATTTGCATCTCCCCAGCGTTTTGCCTCTTCATAGCCTTTTGCATAGGCCCTGATCCACTGCTCCCACGGCAGACGGTCGTCAATACAGTGGTTTCCGTGCCAGTTGTGATTTGTCACTATGATTCCGGTGTATCCCGCCTGCTTACACGCCTGTGCCATTTCCCTCCCGGAAGAAACAGCACAGGCGCTCGCCTCACTTGTATGAAGATGTGTCTCATATAAATAGGGGTATTCGTTCAGCATTTTTATTCTCCGTTTCTATTATGACTGCCATATAATTGGGTTAGCCAGTCATACAGTTTCTTATCTGTCTTATGATACAAGTTTCCCCATGTCATACAGTTCATCCGGGCATATATCCTGTCCATCAGGCCATACAACAGTAAACCCATCTGTAGAAACCCGTTTAAAATATTCATAAACTCTTAATTTCCCATACCAGTCACCTTTTATATATGGCTCAACATCAAAACTTTTTTTTTTCGCCATTATCAAATACGACTAATATCTGGTATTCACAAATCGCTTCTACATGAATCGCCGTTGGTCTTAACATAATGAAACACCTCCAATCTCTAACGCAATGGCTCAATCTTAAAATATCCTTCCCCATTGCTTAACAATTCCCAATTCGCTCTCAATTCATCTTCATGGATTGCAATCCACGCTAATAAAAGTTTAATCTGTCATTTACACCAACCCATTAAATCAAATCACTATTTAATATTTCTCTCCCCATTTCTAACAAAATTCTTTCTCATCCCGATCAAAAGCGGCACTACCATGACCGCCCACACGATCGGCTCCGACACAACCACCCCCATGTATCCGATAACCGGCACGAGAAGATATGCCATCAGCATCTTTCCCGCCAGTTCGATGAAACTGGACACCAGAGGCGTTTTCGTGTCACCGAGCCCCTGCATGCTGTTTCTCAAAATGCAGATTATTGCCGGCAAAAAATAAAAGCATGAATTAACTTTTAGATAAAATACCGCATTATCGAGAACTTCCGCATCGGTACTGGCTGTCACCAGATGGATCAGCGTCGGTGAAAGCGTAAATACGATCAGTAAGACGATCACACACCACACAAGGGAAAGAAGTACCGTGTCTTTGATGCCTGCCCCGATCCGTTCGTGTTTTCCCGCCCCGGCATTTTGACCACAATAAGTGGCAAGTGCGGTCCCCAGCACGAAAAATGGAATCAAAAAGATCATTGTCACCTTGCGCGCACCGGTATGTGCTACGATGATGCCGGAACCAAGCATATTGATCCCTGTCTGAAGCGCCAGGGAGCCAAGCATGACAAACGAGAGCATAAAGCCCATTGAAAGCCCGGTCGGCAGGAGCTGTCCGTACATCTCCTTCTCTGGCACAACATGTTCTTTATGTAAAACGATCCATGGATATTTTTTTCTCATATATAAAAAGCACAAGATGGCTGAAAGGATCTGGGAAATAACGGTCGCGACCGCCGCACCGGAAACTCCCATTTCCAGATATAATACACAAAAATAATCGAGAACGACATTCAGCACATTGGACACAATGAGAAAGATCAGAGGGGTAAACGAGTCCCCGATCGCCCGGAGGACAGCCGCACATATATTGTACAGAGTAGATGCGACCAGCCCCGCAATGATGATCCGCACATAAGAAGATGCCTCGGGAAGCAGCTCTTCCGAGACATTTAAAATACTAAGGATATACGGCAGAAAAAGCAGGCATAACACACTGATCAAAACCGTGCAGCACACTCCAAGAACCATTGTCCCGCCGATTGCCTTTCTCACCTTCTCTTCCTCTTTTGCCCCGAAATGGGTCGAAACAATAATACCAAATCCGCAAATGATACCACCAAGAAATTCGATCAGAAGATCACTAAAGGAAGTCGTAGCTCCCACTGCCGCAAGAGATGTCTCCCCAAGCGCACTTCCGATGATACGGGTGTCAATCAGGCTGTAACAGAGCTGAAACAGCTGTCCGATATACAACGGAATCGCAAAAATTAAAATTGCCTTTAACGGTTTTCCTTCTGTAAGATTCCTCATTCTGGTTCCTTTCCTACCTTTATCTCATCCTGCGAAAGCTCCACGTACATCCGGATCTCGTCTTCTGTCATCTTCGTGTACTCAGCCAATTCTGCCACCGTAGCAAGCCGTCCCCACTCCTCAGCAAGTATTTTCGTAGCCTCATGGATAAGATTCGTCTTTGCCAGAATCGTATTTTCCAATCCGCGGCTCTCGATATGACTGTCTGCCAGTTCGATCATCCGGCCCCGTATGCTCCGGTCAAGCTCCTTCTTTACATCCTTTATGTGGTCATTCCCGCAGATCATATCTGCCGTAGTGATCAATGTAAGATTCCCCTCCTGGATCAGATCCTCCAGTGGCACACCACGGTTTTTATATTTTCCTGCCAGTGTCACGACACGTTTTAAATGGGATTCGATCACCGCATGGATCACACTCTCATCGCCAGAGACCAGCTTTTCATAGAGCCCTTCTCTCTCCTCGGCCGTATAGTCAGGCAGCCCACGGAGTTCACGCCGGTAAATATGGAGATATTTAGAATCCTCTGTATTCAGATCGAGACCATCACCCTCAGCAGTTTCAAATTCTCCACCTCTGTCCTTATCTTTTTGTTTTTTGGCAGAGTGCCCCTTTACTTCAATATTGTGCTCGTGCAAAAAATCGTATACGAGTTTCAGCTGCGAGGCGGTGAGTTCGAGATCACTGCAAAAATCATTCACTTCTTTCTTTGTGATCCGGCTCTCATTCGCCTTTGCCAGATCCACCAGTTCTAACATCTGCTTCATGAATTCCTTCTGGTCTCTCATCCGCTTCTCCCCTCTGCAGTCACTCATACCTCTCTTGTCGCCGCATAATGATATATCTTTTTGACGTCATCCGCTGTCAGCTTCACATAATTTCCTTCTGTCTCGTTTGCGACGAGAAGTTTTTCTGTCATCGTATCAATGTCCTTCTCACTCGCACCGATTTCCTCAAACGTAAGCGGCATACCGATCTTTCGCAGGAAATTTTCAAAAGCCTCGATTCCTTTTAAAGCAGTCTTCTCCTCCGTCTCCTGTGGCTCGATGTCCCAGACACGCTCCGCAAACTGCACCAGTTTGTGCGGATTAATCGTCAGCACATAGCGCATCCACGCCGGAGCAATGACAGCCAGTCCCGCGCCATGTGTCACATCATAAAGAGCGGAGAGCTCATGCTCAATGTGATGGCTTGCCCAGTCCTGCACCCTGCCGACGCCGCATACATTGTTGTGGGCAAGCATTCCGGCCCACATAATATTTGCTCTCGCCTCATAGTGACCCGGATCCTCAATGACACGGGGCGTCTCATGTATCATCGTTTTCAATACCGCTTCACATAGTCTGTCTGTGATCTCTACCTCTTCCGTATTGGAAAAATATCTCTCACAGATATGGATCATAATATCCGTCGCTCCGGCCGCAGTCTGGTACGGTGGAAGCGTGCAGGTAAGTTCCGGGTTCAAAATGGAAAACCGGGGGCGGAGCAGATCGGAACCTGCCCCTTTCTTAAAACCAGTCTCCTCATTCGTAATCACCGTATTCGTGGAACCCTCCGAACCGGCCGCAGCGATCGTGAGCACTGTCCCGACCGGAAGTGCATCCCGGATCACCGCTTTCTTCGTATAAAAATCCCAGAAATCGCCGTCATAACAACATCCCGCTGCGATTGCTTTCGAGGAGTCGATCGTACTCCCTCCACCCACAGCCAGGATAAAATCAATCTTCTCTTCTTTGCAGAGCCGGATCCCCTCATAGACAAGTCCGCTCCTCGGATTTGGTTTCACACCACCTAACTCGGTATAATAAAGCGATTCCTCCTCCAGACATTTTTTGATCCGGTCATAAAGACCGCTCTTTTTGATCGAGCCCCCTCCATAATGCAGAAGCACCCTGCTGCCTCCGAAACGCCGGATCAGTTTTCCCACATGCTCCTCCGCCTTTTTTCCAAAATCAAAATAAGTCGGTGCATAAAATGTAAAATTGTCCATAATGTACCTCTTCTTCCCGTTTCTATAAAATCTGCAAACCGGCACTCTCTGCCTGCTCCATCACCTCATCCGGCCAGATTGAAGACTGTACTTCACCGATATGAGCCTTTTTCAGGAAAAACATACAAATCCGGGACTGCCCGATCCCGCCTCCGATCGTATAGGGAAGACGACACTCTAAAATCTCTTTCTGGAACGGAAGGTTTTTACGCTCCTCACAACCGGCCTTTTTCAGCTGCTCCTCCAATGCCTTTTCGTCCACACGGATCCCCATAGAAGAAAGCTCCAATGCGATGTCAAGCACTGGGTAATACACGATGATATCACCGTTTAATGACCAGTCATCATAGTCCGGTGCCCTGCCATCGTGAGGTTCTCCTCCCTTTAATTTATCTCCGATCTGCATGAGGAAAATCGCACCATATTCCTTCGCCGCCAGATACTCTCTCTCTTTCGGCGTCTTGTCCGGATACTTCTCCTCAAGCTCATACGTTGTCACATAAGTAATGTTCTGCGGAAGGGATTTCTTTATGTACGAATATTTATTTGCCATGTAGTCCTCTGTCTCTTCCAGCGAACGGTATACCTTTTTCACCATCTCTTTGAGCGTGTCTGTCGTTCTCTCCTCTTTATTGATGATGCGCTCCCAGTCCCACTGATCGACAAAGATCGAATGGATGTTGTCGGTATCTTCGTCCCGGCGGATTGCATTCATATCCGTATAAATTCCCTCGCCATGGGCAAATCCATAACGTTCCAGAGCGTGACGTTTCCACTTTGCCAGCGAGTGGACGATTTCCACCTCTCTCTCCTCCTGCTCTTTGATCCCAAATGCCACCGGACGCTCCACTCCGTTTAAGTCGTCGTTCAGTCCGGTCTCCGGCGGTACAAACAGCGGAGCCGAAACTCTCGTAAGATTTAAGTTAACAGCCAGCGCCTTCTCAAAAAAATCTTTCACAGTCTTGATCGCCACCTCTGTCTCACGGATCGACAGCGGTGAACGGTAATCCTCAGGTATATTGATACTCATGATCTTCCTCCATTTCTATATTTTATAACTCACAATTCTTAACCGTTCTCGGGAACGGAACAACGTCACGGATATTCTGCATTCCGGTCAGATACATGACACACCGCTCAAAACCGAGTCCGAAACCGGCATGTCTCGTCGATCCGTATTTCCTCAGATCGAGATAGAAATCATAGTCCTCTTTGTTCAGACCGCACTCCTCCATCCTCTTTACGAGCTTATCATAGTCATCTTCCCTCTGGCTTCCGCCGATGATCTCACCGATGCCCGGCACCAGACAATCCATCGCCGCCACAGTCTTTCCATCCTCATTCATTTTCATATAAAAAGCTTTGATCTCTTTCGGATAATCTGTGACAAAGACCGGACGCTTAAACACTTCTTCAGTCAGATATCTCTCATGCTCCGTCTGCAGATCTGCGCCCCACGACACCTTATACTCGAACTTATCATTGTTCTTCTCTAAGATTTCAACCGCTTCCGTATAGGTCACATGGGCAAAATCCGATTCCGCCACATGTTTCAGGCGCTCGATCAGTCCCTTATCAACAAAACTGTTAAAGAAATTCATTTCCTCCGGCGCATGTTCAAGCACATAATTGATCACATATTTCAGCATGCTCTCTGCTAACATCATATCATCTTTCAAATCTGCAAAAGCGATCTCCGGCTCGATCATCCAGAATTCTGCCGCATGTCTCGTCGTATTGGAATTCTCGGCACGAAATGTCGGGCCAAACGTATAGATATTTTTAAATGCCTGGGCAAACGTCTCCCCATTTAACTGCCCGCTGACCGTAAGATTTGTCTCTTTTCCAAAGAAATCCTGACTGTAGTCTACTGCTCCATCGTCCGTCTTTGGCAGTTTTTCCATATCTAACGTCGTCACCCGGAACATCTCTCCGGCGCCCTCACAGTCGCTGCCGGTAATGATGGGCGTATGCACATACACAAACTCGCGCTCCTGAAAGAACTTATGGATCGCATAGGCGATCAGCGAGCGCACACGGAACACCGCCTGAAAGGTGTTCGTCCTCGGTCTGAGGTGGGAAATACTCCTCAAATACTCAAAGGAATGACGCTTCTTCTGAAGAGGGTAATCGCTCGTGGAACCACCCTCTACGACAACACTGTCCGCCTGGATCTCAAACGGCTGTTTTGCATTTGGCGTCTCCACAAGCGTCCCTTTTACTAAAATCGCAGCTCCTACATTGAGCTTCGAAATACGGTCAAAGTTATCAAGCTTATCACTGTATACCACCTGAAGCGGCTCAAAAAAAGTCCCGTCATTGATCACGATAAACCCAAACGTCTTTGAATCTCTTATGCTCCTTATCCATCCGCCTGTATATACTTCTTTGCCGATGAAATTCTCTTTATTACGGAAGAGGCTCCGTATACTTGTAAGTTCCATTTTACTTCATCCTCCATAATTTAGTTCATATGAATAGTTATACACTATTTAGGACATTTGTGCAAGTCTCTTGTACTTATCCTCTGCCTCTTTTTCCGCTTTTTTAAACAGCCGCTCAGCGCGTTCCGGATTTGAGCGCATCAGGCGGTTATACCTGACCTCACCCATCAGAAATTCCCTGTAGCCGCCCTTCGGTTCTTTGGAATCCAGCATAAACGGATTCTGACCATTTTTGACATTGTCCGGGTGGAAGCGGAACAGATGCCAGTAACCGGCTTCCACCGCCTTTTTCTCCTCTGCCATGGCATTTCCCATGCCAGCCCGGATCCCGTGATTGATACATGGGGCATAGGCAATGATAAGAGATGGCCCGTTGTATGCCTCTGCCTCTTCAAATGCCTTTACGGTCTGAGCCATATCCGCTCCCTGTGCCACCTGCGCGACATAGACATATCCATACGACATGGCGATCGCCGCCAGATCTTTTTTCTTGATCTCCTTTCCTGCGGCCGCAAACTGGGCGATGGCTCCGGTCGGCGTCGCCTTCGAAGACTGTCCTCCTGTATTCGAATAAACCTCCGTGTCAAAAACAAGAATATTTACATCCTGTCCGCTGGCGATCACATGATCCAGTCCGCCATATCCGATATCGTAAGCCCATCCGTCTCCGCCGAAGATCCACTGCGATTTTTTAGAGGCAAAGTCCTGATATTCGAGAATCATCTCTGCCAGCCCGGATACCTTTTCTCCAGCGTTTTCATAAGAATAGGATCCGTTTGCAAGCATTTCAATCATCTCGTTTGCCGCCTTTTTATTCGCTCTGCCATTATCAAGGGTATCCAGATATGCCCCCAGTTTCTGCTTCAATTCTACATTAGTAGTCTCATTTACTAATGCCCGCGCCGCATCGATCACTTTATTTCTCAATGTCCGCTGCGCTAACTCCATACCAAATCCGAATTCCGCATTGTCCTCAAAAAGCGAATTTGCCCATGCCGGACCCTCGCCATCGTGGTTTACCGTATAAGCAGACGCCGGGGAAGAACCGCCCCAGATCGAGGAGCACCCAGTCGCATTGGCGATATACATCCGGTCGCCAAAGAGCTGGGTAGCAAGCTTGGCATACTGCGTCTCACCGCATCCTGCACAGGCCCCGGAAAACTCTAAAAGGGGCTTTTTATACTGGCTTCCCTTCACGGTATCCACTTTAAATTTATCAAAAACCTTTTCCGGTGTTTTTACATTCACGCCGTAATCAAACAATTTCTGCTGTCCCATTCCCTCATCGGCAGATATCATTTTCAGGACGTCATTTCTCGCATTCCCTGGGCACACATTCGCACAGCTGCCACATCCCGTACAGTCTAACGGAGAAATGGTAACTGCAAATTTCATTCCCTCAATGCCTTTCATATCTGTCAACGTCCCTTCCGGTGCCTTCGAAAGAGTCTCTCCCTCCAGCGCCAGTGGGCGGATGCAGGCGTGCGGACAGACATACGAACAAAAATTACACTGGATACAGCCGTCCGGATTCCATCTCGGCACGTCAATCCCTACCCCGCGTTTTTCATAGGCGGCCGAGCCAAGCGGCACGGTCCCGTCTGCATAATCACGGAACGCAGATACCGGAAGGTCGTTCCCCTGCTGGGAATTGATCTTACTCTGGATGTCGTTGACATAATCGATCAGCACATCATTTTCGCCACTCACCCTGTCTGTAATGTTTTCATCGACAGCCTCTTTCCATGAATCCGGCACATCAATCTTCACATACTTTTCTGCCCCCGCCTCGATCGCGCGGTGATTCATTTCCACAATATCATCGCCCTTTTTCGAATACGTTTTCTTCGCCGCATCCTTCAGATACTGAATGGCCTCTTCCTTCGGAATGATTTCCGATATCGCAAAAAATGCCGCCTGCAGGATCGTATTGATGCGTCCTCCCAGACCAATCTCTTTTCCCAGTTTGAAACCGTCGATCGTATACAGATTGATCTGGTTCTCTGCGATAAACCGTTTCACCTGTCCCGGCAGGGCTTTTTCCAGGTCATCTTTGCTCCAGGAGCAGTTTAACAGAAAAGATCCATTTGGTTTTAAATCCTGTACCATATTGTATTTGCGGATATAAGCCGGCATATGGCACGCCACAAAATCTGCTTTTTCGATCAGATAAGACGAGCGGATCGGCTTGTCCCCAAAGCGCAGATGAGAAATCGTCACACCGCCGGATTTTTTCGAATCATAATCAAAATATGCTTGTACATATTTATCCGTGTGATCCCCGATGACCTTGA
Source organism: uncultured Eubacterium sp. (assembly GCA_964579975.1). GTDB lineage: Bacteria > Bacillota > Clostridia > Lachnospirales > Lachnospiraceae > Eubacterium_F. The sequence continues at coordinate 16,861 of CAZOIF010000019.1, forward strand.
TGGAGTTTTTATTCGCCCCGACTGTCCCGTCTGCTCCCATTCCCCAGAACTTACAGCTCGTCGTCCCTTCCGGTGCGGTCTGAAGACTTCCGGTGCGCTCTAACGACAGATGTGTCACATCATCTTTAATCCCAATCGTAAATTGTTTTCTGGATGTGTTGTTATAAACGGCAAAGATGTCCGACGGATAGGTGTCTTTCGAACCGAGACCATAGCGTCCCCCAAACACAGGCACATCCTTAAACTTGCTTTCTCTGAGAGCTGCCGTCACATCGAGGAAAAGCGCCTCACCCTGGGCTCCCGGCTCTTTGCTCCGGTCTAATACATGGATCTGTTTTACCGTATCCGGCAGTGCTTCGATCAGGTGCCTACTGCTAAATGGACGGAACAAGCGGACTTTTACGAGACCGACCTTTTCCCCTTTCTGCAGCAGATAGTCGATCGTCTCCTCTGTCGTGTCGCAGACTGACCCCATCGCCACAATGACTTTCTCTGCATCGGGCGCCCCGTAATAATTAAACAGTTTGTAATCCGTCCCCGCCTTTTCATTTACCTTGTCCATATAAGATTCCACGATCTGAGGCAGCCTGTCATAATACGGATTAGAGGCCTCCCTCACCTGGAAAAAGATATCCGGATTCTGTGCAGTTCCCCTTTGTACCGGATGGTTCGGATTCAACGATCTTTTCCGGAACTCCCGGATGGCATCCATCGGACACATCTCTTTTAAATCCTCATAGTCCCACACCTCGATCTTCTGGATCTCATGGGAAGTACGGAATCCGTCAAAAAAATGTAAAAATGGTACTCTTCCCTCAATCGCTGACAAATGGGCCACTGCCCCAAGATCCATAACCTCCTGTACATTCCCCGCACACAGCATGGCAAAGCCGGTCTGTCTGCAGGCATACACATCGGAGTGATCCCCAAAGATCGACAGCGCATGGCTCGCTAATGCCCGGGCAGATACGTGGATCACACCCGGAAGCAGTTCGCCTGCGATCTTATACATATTCGGGATCATGAGAAGAAGTCCCTGCGATGCCGTGTATGTGGTGGAAAGAGCCCCCGCCTGCAGGGAACCGTGGAGCGCACCGGCCGCCCCCGCCTCCGACTGCATCTCACTCATCACGACAGGTTGTCCAAATATGTTTTTCAAGCCCTCACTCGCCCATATATCTGTATAATCCGCCATCGGCGAAGAAGGGGTAATCGGATAAATGGCCGCAGCCTCCGTGAACGCATAGGACACGTGAGCCGCAGCCATATTACCATCCATTGTTTTTTTCTTTCTGCAAATTTTTGTCGTCTTTTCTGTCATTTCTTTGCCCTCTTTTCTGCATAATGATTCTTGTTTGTAATTATATGCAAAGATGGCAAAATTTATAACTGTCAATTCGGTATTGCATCAAAAGAACCCCCTCTCAGACACGACATCCAAAAGGGGATTCTTCCTATCTCAGGCACTGTGTGCCACATTTATTCTTCTTATTTATACAGCTCAACCAGTCTCTGGAGATGCTCGAAACGTGCCTTCGCAGCTTCCTCGGACTCTTTGAAGAGTCTCTCTGCTCTCTCTGGGAATGGCTTGATCAGACGTGTATAACGCGCCTCATTGTTCAGGAATTCCTGATACGAACCGTCACCCTCTTTGGAGGTCAGGGTAAATGGATTCTTACCTTCTGCCTTCAGTGCCGGGTTAAAGCTGAACAGATTCCAGTAACCAGCCTTCACAGCCTTCTTCATCTCATCCTGGCAGTGGTTCATACCACCCTTAGCGATACCGTGGAGTTCGCAAGGAGCATAACCGATGATCAGGGATGGTCCGTTGTAAGCCTCTGCCTCTGCGATTGCTTTTACAGCCTGAGCCGGGTTCGCACCGAGAGCGATCTGTGCCACGTATACATAACCATAGCTCATTGCGATCTCTGCAAGGCTCTTCTTACCGATCTCTTTACCAGCAGCGGCAAACTGACAAACTTCTCCGATATTGGAAGCTTTAGATGCCTGACCACCTGTATTGGAATACATCTCAGTATCGAATACCATTACGTTTACATTCTCGCCGGAAGCAAGGACATGGTCTAATCCACCGAATCCGATGTCGTAAGCCCATCCGTCACCACCGAAGATCCATACGGATTTCTTTGCAAGATACTGTTTCTTGTCAAGGATTTCCTTAGAAAGACTGCATCCTGCTGCCGCACTCTTCTCGATCTCTGCGATCATTGCCTTTGCAGCTGGTGTATTTGTTCTTGTGTCATCCTTTGTCTCAAGGAATTTATCAACAGCAGCTTTCAACTCAGCCGAAGCCTTGTCAGAAGCAGCTAACTCTTTTACTTTCTCGATCGTCTGGTCACGAAGTACTTTCTGACCAAGATACATTCCAAGACCATGCTCGGCATTGTCCTCGAACAGGGAGTTTGACCATGCCGGCCCCTGCTGGGAGTCTTTATTTACCGTATATGGTGATGTTGCAGCAGGACCACCCCAGATGGAAGAACATCCTGTCGCATTGGAAATGTACATCTGCTCACCAAACAGCTGTGTAACGAGACGTGCATAAGAAGTCTCTGCACAACCTGCGCAGCTTCCGGAGAACTCGAGAAGCGGCTGATTGAACTGGGAGCCCTTCGGCGTTGTGTCAGCGAATCCGCTCTCTTTCTTGCCTACATTGGCAACGAGATAATCGAATACCGGCTGCTCATCTGCCTGAGATTCCTGAGGAACCATCTTGATCGCACCGTCTGCTGCCTTCGGACATACTGTGATACACTCACCACATCCCATACAGTCTAACGGAGATACGCTCATCGTGAACTTAAACTCGCCAGCCTTCGGTTTCATATCGGAAACCTTCATATTAGACGGTGCTGCTTTCACCTCATCGTCTGTCAGAAGGAACGGACGAATCGTCGCATGGGAACATACAAATGCACAGTTGTTACACTGGATACATGTATTCGGATCCCAAACCGGAACCGTAACGGCTGTACCACGTTTCTCGTATGCAGAAGCACCGAGTTCAAACTGACCATCTGCAATATCCTTGAACGCAGATACTGGAAGGCTGTCACCATCCATAATGGAGATTGGCTCAAGAAGCTCTTTTACCATCTTTACAACTTCCGGACGTCCCTGAAGTTCTTTTGCCGGAGCATCCGGTGCCGGATTTGCCCAGGAAGCAGGTACGTCTACTTTATGTACAGCATCTACACCGGCATCAATTGCCTTGTAGTTCATTTCTACGACTGCATCACCCTTCTTGGAGTAGGATTTCTTAGCCGCTGATTTCATGTACTCTACTGCCTCATCGATCGGCATAATATTTGCCAGTTTGAAGAAAGCAGACTGAAGGATCGTATTGGTACGTTTACCCATACCGATCTCGATTGCCTTATCGATCGCATTGATCGTGTAAAGCTGAACGTTGTTCTCAGCGATATATTTTTTGGACTCTGCCGGCATATGCTTATCCAGTTCTTCATCCGACCACTGGCAGTTGATCATAAAGATTCCGCCCGGTTTTACATCCTGAACCATCTTGTAGCCTTTTACAACATAAGATGGGTTGTGGCACGCTACGAAGTCAGCCTGATTGATGTAGTATGGGCTCTTGATCGGTTTGTCACCGAAACGAAGATGGGAAATCGTGATACCACCTGTTTTCTTAGAGTCATACTGGAAATATGCCTGAATATATTTGTCGGTATGGTCACCGATGATCTTTGTGGAGTTTTTATTAGCACCTACTGTACCGTCTCCGCCGAGACCCCAGAACTTACACTCTACCGTACCCTCAGCCGATGTGATCGGAGCCGGTTTTACTTCCGGAAGGCTCAGGTTCGTCACATCATCCACAATACCGATCGTAAAGCGTGATTTTGGAGCATCTTTCTCGAGTTCTTTGTAGATTGCAAAGATGGATGAAGGCGGTGTATCCTTGGAACCAAGACCATAACGGCCGCCTGTAAGGATCACATCGTTCATGCCAGCCTCACGGAGTGTCGTAGCCACATCAAGATAAAGCGGCTCGCCAAGTGTTCCAGGCTCTTTTGTACGGTCAAGAACTGCAATCTTCTTTGCGGTCTTCGGAATTGCTTTTAAAATGTGCTCGGAAGACCATGGACGGTAAAGACGTACTTTGATCAGTCCGACTTTCTCACCCTTTGCCGTCAGATAATCGATCACTTCTTCTGCCACGTCGCAGATGGAGCCCATCGCAATGATCACGCGGTCAGCATCCGGTGCACCGTAGTAATTGAAGAGGTCATAATCGGTTCCTAATTTCTCATTTACTTTTGCCATATATTTTTCAACAACAGCAGGCAATGCATCGTAAACCGGATTACATGCCTCGCGGTGCTGGAAGAATACGTCACCGTTCTCGTGGGAACCACGCATCGCCGGATGCTCCGGATTCAGTGCATGGGCACGGAATGCTTCTACTGCGTCCATCGGACACATTTCTTTCAGATCTTCATAATCCCATTTCTCGATCTTCTGGATCTCATGGGAAGTACGGAATCCATCGAAGAAGTTGATGAACGGAACTTTTCCCTCAAGTGCTGCCAGATGGGCAACCGGGCTTAAGTCCATAACTTCCTGTGGATTTGTCTCAGCAAGCATAGCAAAACCTGTCTGACGACATGCATATACGTCACTGTGGTCACCGAAAATGTTCAGGGACTGGGTCGATACCGTACGTGCGGATACATCGAATACACATGGAAGCTGCTCAGCAGCAATCTTGTACATATTCGGGATCATCAGAAGAAGTCCCTGGGATGCGGTAAATGTCGTCGTAAGCGCTCCTGCTGCAAGGGAACCGTGTACGGTACCTGCTGCACCTGCCTCGGACTGCATCTCTACTACTTTTACTGTGTTTCCGAAAATGTTCTTCTGCCCTGCTGCAGACCACATATCAACTGTGTCAGCCATCGGACTCGAAGGTGTGATTGGATAGATTCCTGCAACTTCCGTATACGCATACGCAACGTGAGCCGCAGCGGTATTTCCATCCATGGATTGTTTCGCTCTAGCCATTTTTATAGAATCCTCCTTAATTAATTATTTAATTTTATTATCACTAGCTATCATTTTAGCACTATCCCCCAAAAAAGTAAAGGCAAAATAAGGTAGATATTGTCGAATTTTACGAACTTTTGTACTGTGGGAATAAACAGGCAATGACAGCAAAACGGAAGAATTCCCAAAAAGCAGAAACAATCTGTATAATTTCAAAAATCGACATCCTAAGCCGTTGAGCCAAGACAAATTATCTATTTATAGAATAATAATTTACAAAAGCACAGGAATTCCATACTCCTCCATAAGACCTTTTTGATATTCCGGTTCTATGGACGCCCGGCTCAGGTCCTCAATCCTTCCTTCATTTATCAGATGGGAGATCAACTGATTCATAGCTTCATTCATCATGATGCTTCCCTGTACTTTCCCTTCTTGACGCCCTTCTTCTTTGAGTTCATCTAATGCTGTACACATATCCATCCCCTCCTTTGTCCGATAGTCTTCTTTTCGTAACTCCAGTTCTTTACTACTGCTGTAGGCACTCAATACATCAAAAGCATCTTCTTTTAAATGCCTAAATCCTTTGTGCCCCTTTACATATCTTATCAGTTCCTCTTTGTCGCCCTGACGCTTCAGGAATCCAAAGACTTCCCGCAGATCAGTCCGGAAAATTTCACTTGTCCCTAATGTATGGATATCCAGAAGATTTACATGAAACTCATTCCAAAAAGGCATCAGTTGCTTCCGGATACTCAATGGAACCTCTTCAATCCGGGTCATAGTACTCATTCCGGCACACCCCCTCCACGGCCTTTCACCGAGATATATACCGATGGTAATAACCGGTATCAGCCGGTCTCCCCGGGCAAATCCGGACAGGTATTCCTCTGACATCAGATCCCTCTTTTTCCGATGTTCCTGTAACAGTTTTTTGTACTGTCTGTCATACTCAGCTGATTCATAGTTCATATACTTAACCGGCAGGGCATAATGCGGGGACTCTTCCGGTTCAAGATCAAAAATATAGCCACTTCCCTCATACTCCCACAATTTAACCGTATCCCGGATATACTCATGATAGCTGTTCTGAAGCCGCTGTCTTCGCCACAACTTAGTATCAAGCGATTTTAAACTCCCTGGTGAAACCAGCTGCTCTCCTTCAAACAACACTCCGTTAATAAAGTCAGCAAACCTCTCACTCTGCGATATGTAATCGTTCCATACAATATTTTTCTTCCCCAATAATTCACTTCCTTCTTAATTATACCATACAATTTACTTTTGTCAACTTTAAATTTGTGAAATCTTTTTTTGAACACTCTGAGTTTTGATATTTTTATGATTTTTAGAGAGAAAGAAACCGTTTGAACAAAATGTTTCTTTTCGACATCTCGACTATAACATATTTTTTCAGAAATAACAACGATCGTTTTTCGGCGTTTATGATCGTAATCGGGAGAAATACCAGAAATCCGATGGCCGGACGCTCCGAATCTCTTGTACAGGAATGTATTGTCTGTGGAAAAATTTTCTTCCCTACTTGACCAAATAAAAATTTTTTCTTGACAAATAAAACCAATCGTTGTATTATTGTGTTAATCAATTAATACAATAATACAAAAAGGAGGTGAATCCATGTTATGGGAACTGACCAATGACAGACCTCTTTATATTCAGCTGATTGAGCATATCAAACTTTTAATCCTTTCCGGCGAATATGAAGCGGGCCAGCCCTTCCCCTCAGTCCGGGAACTGGCGCTTATGGCAAATGTGAATCCAAATACGATGCAGCGGGCACTCGCCGAATTAGAGCGGGATGGACTTCTCATCAACGAACGGACAAACGGACGCAGGATCACAAATGATGTTTCCATGATACAGTCTATGAGGGAAGCGCTTGCACAGAACAAGTTATGCCAGTTAAAAAAAGAACTTACCCGGCTCGGATTTGATCACAAAGAGCAGCTTGACTTCATAAACTCACAATGGGATGCAATAAATGTAGATTAAATGAAATTGGAGGAAATTTATGATTTTATTAGAGACAAAGGGGCTGTCAAAAAGATTTGGCGGCTACACAGCACTCCAGGACGTGAACCTCACGCTTGAGTGCGGAAAAATCATCGGGCTTCTCGGTCCGAACGGAAGTGGGAAAACGACATTGTTAAAACTGCTCAACGGGCTTTTGGTGCCGACAAGCGGGACGATCACGATCGGCGGATATGAACCGGGTGTTGTCACAAAACAGCACGTCTCTTATCTCCCGGACAGTAACTATTTTCCCAAATGGATGAAGGTGACAGATCTGCTCAGTTATTTTTCTGACTTCTTTGATGACTTTCAGGAAGAAAAAGCAGTCTATATGTTAAACACACTGGATATTTCAAACAATATGAAACTGTCACATATGTCAAAAGGTACTCTGGAAAAAGTACAGCTCGTGCTTGCCATGAGCCGCAATGCCAATCTCTACTGCCTGGATGAACCGATCGGCGGCGTTGACCCGGCAACCAGGGATTATATCTTAAATACCATCGTCCGCAATTACTGTGAAAACTCTACGGTCATCATCTCAACACACTTGATCGCTGACGTGGAAAATGTGCTTGACGAGGCAATTTTCCTACAGAATGGGCAAGTCCGCCTGCACTCCAGTGTAGATGAGATCCGGGAAAAAGAAAACAAATCCGTAGACGCACTGTTCAGGGAGGTGTTCAAATGTTAAAAAATTTGATCAAACACGAATTTAAGGCAACATACCATACATTTATCCCGATCTGGATCGGGCTTGCCATACTGACCGGCGCCGCCTGTCTTTTTATGGAACTTTTGCGTAACTTCGACCAGACTGTCCTTGTGATCGGTTCCGGTTTCGGAATGATCGCGGTCGTCCTCGGAATGATCTTTGTTTTCCTTTCACCCTACATTTTCCTCAGTATGCGTTTTTACCGGACGACAGCCACAAGAGAAGCCTATCTCACCTTTACGGTACCGGCTGACACCAAGATCATCCTTCTGGCTAAATTTATCGTGACCTATATCTGGACGATACTGACAGTCTTTCTTGGTTATCTGAGTATCGCTATACTAGTGTCAAGTGACGGCGGTGGGCGTATCTGGGATATCCTGACTTTCATTTTTGAGGATGCATCAGAACTCGCCGCACTGCAGATCATATCCCTTGTGGTCAGCTTTGCAACGACGATCCTTCATATATTTGCCGCAATCTCAATGGGACAACTGGTGCGCGATCACCGTATCATCGCATCCTTGGCTTTTTATGTGGCGCTCTATACGGTTCAGCAGATCGTAAGTGTACTTGTGTTACTTCCGTGGATGCTCACAGAGTTTACCACGACACAGGATACAACCGACATCACAATGAGTATTACCAACAACCTTGACACGACAACAAACTCCGACTCCATTTTGATCTTCATTATATCCATCATTATAAGTGTTGTCTTTGGGGCGGCGTTCTACTTCCTGTCAAATTTCCTGTTGAAAAAGAAGTTGAATCTGTTGTAAAAAGGTGCGACTGAGAACCGCGCACCTCTCAAGAATTGCCTTTGGCAATTCTTGCTCCGCAAAGGAGAACTTTTCTATAAGCTAAAAAGGTGCGACTGAGAACCGCGCACCTCTCAAGAATTGCCTTTGGCAATTCTTGCTCCGCAAAGGAGAACTTTTCTATAAGCTAAAAAGGTGCAGCTAAGAACCTCTATTTTATAAAAGGGATTCGCAAGATGCATAAAAATAATAAAATGAGCAGCCTTATGCACAATGAAGCTGAGACTCAGGGAATCGTGGAAGCCTTTGCTGAACACGATTCCCACGAAATGAGGCTCAGCGGAATGATTTGTGCATTTCGCTGCTCATTTTATTATTTTTATGCATCTTGCCACCCTTTTTATTAAGAACCTTTTTATAAGTCCCTTTTTATAAAGACCTTTTCCACTGCTTCATTTTCTTCAAATCAATATATTCACTATATGCCTGTTCCATCATCTGTCTTTCATTGGGAAACCGGAGCAGGTGAAATGCCTCATGATATTTATAAAATCCGGCGTCGTAAAAATTCTCTTCCCGCTGTGGGTGACAGTAAAAACTGTCTGCCTGCATCAGATACCAGTGGACACTTTTCTCCACCACATCATCATCCGCAGCAAAACTATACTGGCTCTTACCGACATATTTTACAATCCTCCCAGACACCCCACTCTCCTCTTTCACCTCGCGCAGGGCAGTCTCCTCATACTCTTCTCCCTCTTCGACCGTCCCCTTTGGCAGAACCCATCCGTCATATTTATTTTTGAAATTTTTATATAGAAGTAAGATCTTCCCCTTAAAAATGACTATCCCACCACAGCTGACCGCCTGCTTCATCCGATTTCACCTCATTTCTGCAAGATAAGCTTCTCATTCACCTTTGCTTTATTACCCATTTTAAAAATAAGCATCAAATATCTTTCTTGCGATAGGAACCGCATGGGCGCTTCCCGTTCCCGCCTCTTCTACGATAATACTTACAACTAGTTTTTTCCCATTCTTTTTCGCATATCCGACAAACCACGCATGGGAATCCGAAGACCCCTCTTTAAACTGTGCCGATCCAGTTTTACCCCCTGCCTGATAACGGCTCGTATTTAATGCTGTGGCCGTACCGCTTATCACCGTCTCCCTCATATACTGCTCAAGTTTTTTTGCCTCCTCCTCTGAAATCGGAGAAGAAACCGCTGCAGGCTCATTCTGACTAACCACATTTCCATATGTATCTTCGATATGGTCCACCAGATAAGGCTTCATAAGTGTTCCCTTATTTAATGCCGCTGACACAAGAAAAATATTCTGCAGAGGTGTCGTAAGAACCGATCCCTGACCGATCGCCGCCTGCATGATGTCCCCCTGGGCATCCGTCCCCGTCACGGGAAATACAGACGCTTTCTGCTCCAGTTCTCCGACCGGAAGTGTCTTATTATAATAAAGTGAGTTGCATAAACCACTCCACTGAGAAGCATCCAGACCTGCCCCGATCTTGGCAAATGCTGCATTGCAGGACTTGGCAAAAGCCCTCTCGATGCCGATGGTTCCGTGAACCTCGTGTCCATAACAATTGATCGCATCTTTTCCCTTCCCGATCTTTCCGGTACAGGTATAACGGAAAGCCTCATAATCTTCTGTCTCACGCATATACTCGAGCAGGGTATATAACTTAAACGTAGAGCCGGGCGGATATAATCCCTGCGAGGCCCGGTTATAAAGGGCAGACTCATCATCCGAGTTATGAATGAGATTCTCCCAGTTTTTCTCGACATGATTTGGATCATACGTAGGTTTTGACACCATAGCGATCACCTTTCCCGACGAGGGATCCATAACAACGACAGCGCCTTTCCGGCTTCCAAGCGCGTCACTGGCGATTTGGGAAATTTTTACATTCAAGGTGGTGACTACATCATTTCCGGGATTTTTTTCACCCTTCAGTTCATTGAAAATACCAGTCACCGGATTGATTCCTGTCGTGAGCATCGTATAACTCTCGGACTTTTCCAATCCGGTCTTTCCCTGACTCACCCGTCCCACAACATGGGCAAACAAACCATCATAAGGATACACTCTCGTCTCTTTTCCCTCATCATCGGCAACGGTCTTCGCAAGCACCTTTCCCTTATCAGAGAGGATTCTGCCCTTCGTAACCCGTTCTGCGAGAAGATCCTGCCTTTTGTTCTCCGGATTATTCAGGATCTGATCCGTATCCCCGGCGAGAAACCAGATCACATATCCCGCCATAAACACAAATAAGAACATGAACAGATATGTCACTGTGGCCATTTCCCGGTTCATGCGCTTACTCTTTTTTAGCTCTTTTTTTACTTCTCTTCGATCCAGCTTTTCTTCCGGAAGCGACTTTTTCTTCTTCCTCAAGGCTCTCCTCCTCCCTTCCGTTTAATACATACAATCCCTGTATGACACTGAATATGATGATCGTCGTCATGATCGAACTTCCGCCATAACTGATGAGCGGCAGCGTCACCCCGGTGGAAGGGATAAACTTGGTCACACCACCCACACATAAAAATACCTGAAAAATAAATACGACACTGAGCCCGAACGCTGTCAGCTTGTAAAACTGCTTTTTCATCTTCATGGCGATATTGACAAACATAATATAGCTGCTCAGATAGACCATGATAAGACAGATTGCAAATACACCACCCAACTCTTCCGATATCGCACAAAAGATAAAATCACTCTCTACAACCGGCACACTCGATGGCAGGCCCTTGCCAAGCCCCATACCGATAAAACCGCCAGTTCCAATCGCAAAAAGGGAACGTGCCACCTGATATGCCGCATCATTGATCCGTCCCCACGGATCCTGCCAGGCAAACACACGCGTCCTCACGTGGGCAAACAGTTTGTAGGCGACGACCGCTGCCAACGCTCCGCCGCCAAGACCGGCCCCCAGATAGACAATATTCGTTGTGGCGACATATAAGACAACGATATACGTAATAAAATAAATGAGGGCAGCACCCAGATCCTTTTCTGCTACAAGGATCACCACATGGACAGCAGCCACACACGTGATAAGTACGATATGCTTAAACCGGGTACTTTTTGCAAGCAGGGATGACATAAAAAACACATACAGTATCTTGACAAATTCGGAGGGCTGTATCTGAATTCCCACGATGTTGATCCAGTTGCGGGATCCATTTTTTTCCACACCAATGACAAATACAAGCAGCAAAAATAAGATCCCCAAAAGGGCATACTGCCATCCAAGCCGTTCTAATATACGGAATTTCTCGATAAATAACGGAACAAAAATACAAAATACCATTGCGACCGTCGCCAGCACGATCTGATGAATGGCATAGTTACTGGACAGACGTCCTAATATAACAAAACCAATCATCATACACATCATCATATTATTCAGGACGAGTTTAGACAGCCCCTTGTAGCACGTCTGGTATATTTTTATAAAGACAAAATAGAATACCAGCTCCGCAGCCCATAAAAACACATACATGAGTGACATGTTTTCCATGATCAGGATAAAGCTCATGACTGCATGGAGCAATACGGTAAGTGTCCGCTGTGCGGCAAACACCCGGTTCTGTCGTTCTTTATTTTTCCCGGCAAATGCCCGGAACGCATAAAACGTATAAAGAGCAAATAGCAGTATGATCACATATCTGGTCAGCTCTACGATAAAAAGTTCCATTTTGTTAAAACCTTTCCTGCCTCTTCCGCATTTTCAAATGTGAAACTGATCTCCGGAATGTCTGCCATATTCCCCGGTTCATGCCAGTCCGCATTTTTTTCATATATTACATTGTAGCAGTAATTACAATAATTTACCACCGTAAACTCATCTTTTTTCGGGGTACGGATCATGACCGGACGCCTCGCTTCCATCGTTTTATGGCATGTACCAAGCTGCGAACGGACACACCCCTCCGTCGTCATGACCGGGGTTCTTCCATATGCCATATAGATGTGACCATTGATCCCAAGTTCACGGCATATTTTCTCTGTCCTCCGGTTCCATTGATACATGGCCGGGGAAGCGAAAATGTCCCCTTTTTCAAGATCCATTTTTTGAAGAACCGGAAGGGCCTCGATCGAATGGATGATGACGCCGGCACACATTCCCTCTTTGAGTGCTCTCCCATATTCATTCCACGCCTGTAGAAAACTTTCTGTATTTTCCCTTTTCAAAACGGCTGGCAGTGAGATGTAATAAGAAAAACCTTCACAGGCTCCGGGAAGTTTTTCCCACTCTTCCGGCATAAATTCTTCCAGTTTCAAATGAAACCTTGTATTATAAGGATTTACTTCTGATGCTGATTTTACTCCCTTTATCTGGCAAAAATCTGTCACACCTGCGATTACAAATGATTTCTCTTCTTTTTTAGAAACAAATGGCCTCTCTCCCCTCTGACCTGCCTTTCTCCAATACGGCCGGAGAAGTTCTCCGGTCATCTTCTCAAATGCCTCACGTCTCAAGGCGGCGATACTGCCCAATGGGATAAATACTCCCTCTCCAACCAAGACATCCAGATGCCCAAATTCAAACTCGCTCTCACCGGTCTTTCGCAGCCTCTTTTCAACATCCTCTGCCTGAACCGGTTTTCCCTCTGCCTGTTCTGCCATCACTCCATACACCGTGCACTCCGCTTCCCCACAAGAAAGCGTAAGACTTACCTTTTTCCCACACTGTGCCTGAAAAGTTCCTTGAAGTTTCACCTTGCATTTTCTTTTTCCCTCAAGGATCCTGTTTTCAATTTCATTCAGAAGATGGTTATTTTTCGTCCGGTATACGCTTTGTCCCGATTTCAGCTGGCTTCCCTTTTTATAGCGCGCCACAACGGTATCCGGTGGAATGACACCCTCCTTTACCGTATACTCATATACCGATGCTCCGTTTTTATCCCGGAACTCTAACACATCCTGTGCATGGATCTCTGTATCCAGCCGATACTCGACAGTATTCTTATTTACTTTTGTAACCATTCCCACACAAACGCCAAAATGACCATTTTTCACGGGATATATGATATCTTTCTTCGAATGTCCCAATAAATACCCTCCGGAAAAACCACCCCGGTTGTAAATATCTGCCAGTTTTCGGATATCCCTTTGTACTTCTTGATCGCTGATCTTCCGGCCAGACAGATAAGCGTCGGCATACAGCCGGTAAAGATACGACGTATAGGCAGTGTAAGCAGGCTTTTTCATCCTTCCCTCAATCTTAAAAGAATCCACCCCTGCTTCGATCAGACTCCCCACTCCGGACAGCGTACAGAGATCTTTCGGGCTGAGTATATAGCCGGCCCTTTTTCCCTCCACCTCATAAGGAAGCCTGCACGGCTGTGCACACATCCCCCGGTTTCCACTCCTGCCTCCGATCACCTGACTGAGCAGGCACTGGCCCGAATAACAATAGCAGAGCGCTCCGTGAACGAACACCTCGATTTCAAGATCCGTTTCCCGGCGCATCTGCCTGATCTCCTGAATGGTAAGTTCCCTCGCCGGCACAATCCTTGTCACATGATACGGTTTCAAAAGGTTGGCGGCTTCTCCTGTCAGAAGGCTCATCTGGGTACTTGCATGTAAAGGAAGCTCCGGAAAGGATTCCCGGATATGATCCATTACTCCAAAATCCTGAACGATCACTGCGTCCAGCCCGGACTCATACAACGGCTTGATGAGATCATACAGCTGGCCCTCCAGTTCCTCCTCCGTAAGAAGCGTGTTTACTGTCAAATATATTCTTTTGCCATGCAAATGGGCAAAATCCAGAATCCGGCACAATTCATCCACACCCGGATTATCCGCAAATGCCCTCGCCGAAAAACGGTCTGTCCCTGTGTAGACCGCATCCGCACCACTATATATGCCCGCATAGATTGCCTCTTTGGAACCTCCAGGTGCAAGTATTTCAACACTCATCGTCTCCCTCTTTTCTAGCTCAAAACGGGAAACAGGCATATCCCCGTTTCCCGTTTATATTATCGTTTTCCCCGTCGGTTTCTGGACTCCAAATCTGTGATCCGACGCTCTGCCGCCTCCAGCTTTGCTCTGAGCTCGGCATTTTCTTTCTCAATCTTTTCTCCGTCCCCGTACTTCTTTTTCTCCTCTTCCCTCTCCTTTTCGACTGCTTTCATCTTTTCATCGAATGCCTTCTTTTCCTCTTCGCGCGTGCTCTCAAGTGCCTTGAGTTTTTCATTGAGTGTCTTCTTTTCTTCTTCACTCTTTTTCTCGAGCGACTTTAACTTTTCATTCAGCGTCTCTGTTTTCTTTTTCAGACGTGCGTTTTCATTTTCCAGTTTCGCCGTCGTCTCTAACGCAGTTTCTAACTTGGCCGCATTGCCACTGTTTTCTGCCTCAACCCGGGAAAGCTTATCCTCTAATGTAACAGCCTTCGATGAATTCTCCTCGTTTTTCACATTTAGTTCAACGATTTTTTTCTCCGCCTCATCCAGTTCCTCTTCGAGAGCATCCTTTTTCTGAACCACCTTTTCTGCCCGGCTCTTACTCTCGAGAACCTCATGCTTCATATCGAGCACCATCTTATCTTTACGCTCATTATCCTTTTTCGTCGCCTGATTCTCTTTCTGAGCCTTAAAATAATCATCGGCAATATTGACCGCCAAAAGAATATTCCTGAGATCCATATCAAGGCTGTAATAGTAATCCTGATTTTTAAATTCTGCGTACTTACTATTTATGTATGTCGCTACCTTCTGGAGATATTCGGCACTCTCAAACCCACAGAGCGTATATTTCCTTCCGTTGATCAGTACCTCTACATCATTTTTATTTTTCATAACAGGCCCCATTTCTTAAACAAATACTTATAGGCACAATTTTACACGAATTTTCAATATCCGTCAAGATTCATCATTCAGACTTCACGAAAATCAATTTTTCATCTTCCGGCTTTTTGTACCACCTAACAGTTCGTCCCACATCTCCTCCTGAAATAACTCCTGAAATCCCCTTATGGCAAGGTCCGAATCCCGGGTTATCTCCTCCCATGAATCCTCTGACTTCTTATCATAAACCCCTATTGTATAAAATCCCCCGGCCTGCGCCGCCAGTATCGCCTTATGGACATCTTCAAAGACAATACATTCCTCTGGTCTGCATCCGATCTTTTCTGCCGCCTTTATGTAAACATCCGGGAATCCCTTCCCCCGCTCCACCTCTTTTGTCTCTGTAAATGCTTCAAAAAAATCATAGACTTTGTTTCTTTTCAGACATTCCTTAAACAAAGAACCATAGGAAGCCGTCGCCACTCCGAGACGGATACCCTGTTGTTTTAAGTACTCCAGTGTCTCCCTGACGTCAGACTTGATGCCAACCGCTTCATGATACATCTTCTCTGCCATCCGGTTCCACTCATGTATGATATCGTCTGGTCTTTCATCGAGATGAAAACGCTCGATCGTATATTCAGCCGTTTCCCGAAAACCAAGCCCGGCGATCACTCTCTGATAATCGGGTGGCACCGCAAATCCTCTGGCGCCCAGAAACTCTTCATCGATCCGCTCCCAGACCCACATGGAATCAAGCAGCGTTCCGTCAAGATCAAAAATCGCACCTTTTATTTTCATTTGTAGTCCTCAATTCTTCTTAGTATTCAAAGAAATCTTCGGTATGATCAGTTCCGCGATCACCCGGTGTCCTTCTTTATTTGGATGGGGATCGATATCCCCCCATGTAATGACCATATTGATCAGCTTTTCACTGCTGTTTTCAAACGCACTTTTTACATCTACCAGATAATACTCCTTCTTCTCCCCTTTATTTTTCTGGTTAAATACGCTCTGCACTTTTTCCGACTCAAATCCCGCATTGATCTGTGCGATGTATTTCTCCGCCAGCTGATCCAGATTTTTTAAGATCTTCTCCGAAATATGAAAGGAACTATCATGACAGGGATTATAAATATTATTCACAAAAAGCTGTGCCTGCGGGGCATTAACTGAAATCACATCAATAATCTCCATGATATTTTCCCCAAACTGCTCGCATGCTTCTGAAAAAAGATGTTCTCCGTTTTTCTTGAATTCTTCCAGATCCGTCTCTCTTGACACATACTGCAGGAGGTCATTCGAACCGATGGAAAGTGTAATAAGATCTGCATTTTTTATGGCTGCCATATAGGTATCATGCTGTTTATATTCAGGATTGGTAAGAATCTCTAAAAGTTCCTCACTCCGCAGGCCATTTTTTCCCAAATTTGTTAACCGCACAGCACCATACTGTCTCTCAAGAGCTTCCGTGATCCGTCCTACATAAGATTCTGCATCGGCATCTTTTAATCCATATCCGCTTGCTATGCTGTCACCAAGTGCCACATAATTTACAATCTTATTTTCATAATCCCCCGATCGTGTTACAGAATATGGTACGAACATCACAAACACCAGAACAACAAAAAACAATCCCCTGACTATTTTCATGGCAGAACCTCCACAAGACATGATCTTGTAGTAGTTTCTCCCAAAGAACATCAAATATTCCGTGGAGCAATTTATAAATTCTGGAAATACCCGAGTACCCCCATAAGACTTGGAAAGATTTCCACTGCCATCTCCCGCATTCTGTCATCAGGTTCAAGAAGGTCGGGAACCATGATCACCTTCATGCCGGCATCATACGCCGACTGCACACCATGAAAGGAATCCTCGATCGCATAAGCCTCAGAAGGAATCACACCAAGTTCCTTACAAGCCAGACGATAGATCTCCGGGTGAGGTTTACTATGGCAGACCATATCGCCGCCGATCAGAACATGAAAAAATTTCAAAAGTCCTGCATCCGAAAGTTCCTGTTCGACAAGTTCTTTTCTCGTAGAAGAGGCAAGACCAATCCGAAACCCATTTACTTTGCAATAACTAAGCAATTCCCGTGCCCCTCGTTTTACCGGAATCCCCTTATCCTTTGTTTTCTGCCGGAACAATTCGGATGCCTCAACTTTAAACGCATCATAAGCAAAATCCTCCCCGAAATGGGTGAATACGATCCTTCTTGTCTCCGCAGAATTCGTCCCGATGCACTTCTTAAATACAGTATCCATAGATTCCTGTCCTATGCCATGCCTGCCGGCAATCTGCTTCCAGCACCGGATGATCAGCGCTTCTGTGTCAAAAATGACGCCATCCATGTCAAATACAATTGTTTTATCCATAATCCTCTTCATTAACATATGCGGCAGAGGTCATATTCCTCTGCCGCCTGTGTTGTCTTTCCATCAAAATCAATCGTAAATCTTATAATAATCAAAGTCGACATAACCGCCAGCTTCCTTTGTCGCATAGTTGAACAGCCATGTCCTGGCTCCCATAAACGTCGTATCGGTTGAGAATGCCAGCTTCTGTTCTTTACCGATTTTCGTCCAGCTTTCCCCCCCATCAAGACTGTAGAAGAAGTTCGCTTTGTCTCCGCTTTTAAAGTTATACTCGATCTTGAGATAAACTTCTGTCGCATCACCAAGTTCTACCTGTCCGTTATCGACCGGATCTTTCAAAAACTGATTTGTTGACTGCGTAATATATTTTGTGCCGTCTTCATCACATTTTACACCAACCATAGCACCGTGGTCTGCCACAGACGCCAGTCCGGCATAATCACCGGCCTTCATATTAGCAACAGAAATCTTTGTCTCCGATTTGCATGTTGGTCCATAGGTACGCTGGGTAAGCGAGTTATGAGCATTGAAAATATTTTCCACGGTACGGTCTGTCGTCAGACGGAGATATCCCGGATTTGCTGTCACCGACCAAAAATCGTTTTGTGGATTATGATTCCACTGCCATATCAGTTTCAGCTTATCACCCTCATTATACGAAAAATCATCATCGCCCAGGAAATAATTTCCCCGACCACTGTCATTCAGATTGATCGTCATCGCTTTCTCCGACTTACTTGGCTGGAAATTCCCATTTTGATCATAGGTCCCCAACATCGGCCAATCTTTATAACTGTTTCCTTCGTCATCTGTGTAATCCCAGTTAACAGCTACGACCGACGGAATACGGCCGACACCTCCCCGGTCCTGAAACAGGAATCCGTACCAGTCACCGTAAGGTGTATCAACGATACCACCCTGTGCCAGACCGTTGCCGGAACCACCGGAACCACCCTGATAGATGATCTGCTCTTCCCAGTCCCCTTTTTCCAACGTCTTAGAACGGTAGCAGACTTCTGTACGCATCCATTTCCCTTCCGGAGAAGCGATAATAAACAAATAATAGTACTCGCCAACCTTATATACATGTACACCTTCCCACAAACTCCAACCGGACGCATTAAACATCTGTACAGACTTACCGACCCTTTGTACTGTTCCTTTTGCATCGTTCAGTTCAATCTGCTGCATCGTACTT
Source organism: uncultured Eubacterium sp. (assembly GCA_964579975.1). GTDB lineage: Bacteria > Bacillota > Clostridia > Lachnospirales > Lachnospiraceae > Eubacterium_F. The sequence continues at coordinate 35,799 of CAZOIF010000019.1, forward strand.
CCCGAGAAAACATACATTTTCCCATCGTCAAAGAAAAGTCCCGGGTCATGGAACTGATCCTTAATGGAGTACCTCTGCCACTGCCCATTTTCAATATCCGTCGTCGTGTACACATAAAATCCATGGTCGTTGCTGTTAAATGCCACGTAAAATCTGCCATCGTCTTCATTATATTTTAACGATGCCGCCCATGAACCATGTTTGTACATATTTTTGCCATTGTCCATATTCGTGAAATCATCATCTTCAAATGTATCATAAACATAATTGACGATCTCCCAATGAACCAGATCCGTAGATTTCATAACCGGCACACCCGGGCACATGTTCATCGTCGTGCTGACCATGTAATAGCTCCCCTCGACACGGATAATATCGAGATCCGGAATATCTGAGTACAATGTCGGATATTCAACCGTCACCAGATTATTCGGATCAAGTGGTGGAATCGTCGCCGGTGGTTCCGGTGTCGCAGGCAATTCTCCCGTGGCAACCGGTGGCTGGGAAACAGACGGCTGCTGGGAAGGCGGCGTTGGCGTAACTGTTGCCGGTGCCTCCGTCTGAATTACTGCATTTGACGGTTCTGGTATTTTTACCGTTTGCGTATCTGTTACTTCCACTTTCACAGTCCCTAATTTTTTCTTGGCGACTTTTCCTTTTTTGTAATAAACAGTCACTTTTGTAGTCCCCTTCTTCTTTCCAGTAACCTTTCCTTTTGCACTTACAACGGCAATTTGCTTATTCTTTGCCTTAAATGAAATTTTAAACCCGTTCTTTTTCTTAATTCGGATCGTCTTGCTTTTCTTAACCCGAACAGAAATCTTCTTTGTTGCCAACTTTGGTTTTGCCGCCGCCTGCAATGTTCCGGCTGGAATCACTGTTGTCAGTACCATGGCTGCCGCAATGCCCATTGCCGCAAATCTGCCTTTCCTGCTTTTCATTAAATTACCTCCTATGTGTGTCGTATAGTTCCCATAAATCATTTAACATAAGTATAACAAAAAAAATTTAACAAAACAAGAGACTATTCATAATCATCAATTCCCATACTTTACGGCAGCTGGTAACGATTTTTATATTCCACATACTTCTGGTTAAAATACGTATCTTTCCCTTTGTCCAGTGTATCCAGATATTCATGGGTATCAAAGGCGTCCTCCCTGACCTGGATCACACAGACGCCGATATTCGAACAGTGATCTGCAACCCTCTCAAAATTCGTAGCAAGATCATTCAGAACCAGCCCCTCCTCAATCTGGCATTTTCCATTCCGAAGCCTCTTTACATGACGTTTTCGCACCTTTTTATTTAAACGGTCTACCACCTCTTCTAACGGTTCAATATCCCCGGCAAGCTTTGCATCTTCCTCCTCAAAAACCTTCACAGAGAGATTTAAGATATCCGACACCGCTTTCACAAACACGGCCACTTCTTCCAGTGCCTTTTTCGAAAATTTCAGTTTTTTCTCATAAAGTTTCCGGGCGGCATTTTCAATGTTCATCGCATGATCCGAAATCCTCTCAAAATCCCCGATGCAATGCAGGATCATGGACAGAGTATGACTGTCCTTCTCGGTAAGATTCCTGCCACTCAATTTCACAAGATAACTCCCCAGCTCATCCTCATAGCGGTCTACCTCTTCCTCAAGCCGATACACCTTCTCTGCTCTTTTTTCATCATACTTTGAAATAAGAGAAACCGAGACAAACAAAGCCTTTCTCGCAAGACCTGCCATATCCACAGCGACCTGTTTACACCTCTCCACAGCAAAAGACGGCTGCTCAAGAAACCTTTCATCTAAAAGAATACTTTTCTCTCTTTTTTGCTTCTCCTCCACATCCTCCCGGATGGTCACATAAGCAAGTTTTTCAATTCCTTTTGCAAATGGCAGGAGAATCACTGTGGCTACGATATTAAATACACTGTGCAGCACAGCAATCCCGGCCGGGCCTGCCGCCTCGGCGACAAAGTCAAAGGAAAACACTGCATTTGCTGTATAAAAAACGATCATAAAAAAAATCGTGCCGATCACATTAAAATACAAATGGACCAATGACGCCCTTCTGGCATTTTTACTGGCGCCGATCCCGGATATGAGCGCCGTGACACATGTCCCGATGTTCTGTCCCATAATAATAGGAAATGCCGTACCATAAGTAATAGACCCTGTCGCACAAAGTGCCTGAAGAATCCCGACAGAAGCCGAAGAACTCTGAATGATTGCTGTAAGCGCTGCCCCCGCTAACATCCCCAGAACCGGATTTGAAAATGTCGTCAGGATTCCTGTAAATTCCGGCACATCCGCCAGAGGTTTTACCGCACTGCTCATCGAATCCATTCCAAACATGAGAATGGCAAAGCCCACGAGGATCATTCCGATATCCTTTTTTCTCTGGCTTTTTAAAAACATGATGAAAATAATACCAATGACAGCGAGCACGGGTGAAAAATTAGATGGTTTCAGAAACTGCATGAAAAAATTATCACTCTCGATCCCAGCCAGACTTAACACCCATGCGGTGATCGTAGTTCCCACATTGGCACCCATGATGATACCGATCGCCTGAGATAATTTCATGATCCCCGAATTCACAAATCCAACAACCATGACTGTCGTCGCCGATGACGATTGGATGACCGCCGTGACCAGTGCACCTAAAAGCACTGCCTTGATCGGATTTGATGTCAGGCTCTCAAGGATCCGTTCCAGTTTTCCCCCTGACACTTTGGTCAGCCCTTCTCCCATTGTATTCATTCCATATAGAAATAACGCCAGTCCACCGAGCATAGTAAGAACGTCAAAGATATCCATACCGCTTCTCCTTTCACATATGTACATATATGCTTTATGACTTTTGGACCCTGACTCACAAATATTATACGTATGTAAATTTCAAATATACACCAGGTAAATTTGATGTAAAAAGGGAGGGCAGATGATTGATCGCTTCCGTATTTCAGGGGCATTGGTTTCACGCATGGGCGCTCCCGCTCTATAAATACGCAGCGGTATGGGCACGCAAAAGTGCCAAAGCATGCACTTCTACGTACCTCATACCGGCGCATTTATAACCCATGCTCTGAAACCAATGCCCCTGAAATACTGCAACCGGTCAATCAGTCCTCCAGTCTGTTGATACAAAGTCGGATATGTTGTCAATATTTGTTGTGGAAGCCGATACGTTTTCACCAGAGAAATCCGATTCAAGCTAGCCCGATGGCGCCAGGCATATATTGCTATTTTAGTAGAACAGTGGATTTATCTATAACTGTATGATATACTTATTTGGGATGCAGAGTAACAAATCAGGATTTTTATGGTGGAGAAATATTATGACACAAAAAGAACGTATGGAAGCAGGACTTGTCTATGACCCACTTGATAAAGAAATTATGGGAGATCAGGCGCAAAGGCTTGAACTCATGTATGAGTTTAATGCATCACGTCCAAGTGAGTTCGAAAAACGCATGGAACTATTGAACAAAATGCTTGGAAAAATGGGCGATGGGTGTTATATTGAACCGCCTTTCAGAGCCAACTGGGCGGGAAAGAACCTGTATCTTGGCAATAATGTCTATGTAAATTTTAATCTGACCGTCGTAGATGACGCAGACATTTTTATTGGTGACCGGGTGATGATTGGCCCCAACGTAACGATTGCAACAGCCAATCACCCAATTTCCCCTGAACTTCGGGCACGTTCGCTTCAATATAACAGAAGCGTAAGTATCGGAAACAATGTCTGGATTGGCGCAGGTGCGATCATCGTTCCGGGGATCACGATCGGTGATAACACAGTGATCGGAGCAGGAAGTGTTGTCACGAAGAACATTCCTGCCAATGTCGTTGCAGTGGGAAATCCGTGCAAAGTCCTTCGCGAGATTGGGGAGCGAGAACAGACCTATTTTTATAAAAATGAGAGAATAGATTGGGGAAATTTGGGAGGATAAAAGAAATGTACAATCCCCTTTTTACAGAATTGCAGTATTTTAAAAGAAAGTCTCTCAACGCAGGGAGTTGTAAGTACGCTGGTAAGAGGTGCGGGGATCAAGTGCATGTTTTTGCACCTGATCCCCACGCCCTTACCACTGCGTAACTTACAGAGCGCGAGCGCTCCCTGATTTGAGAAACTTTCTTTTAAAATACGGAATCTGTAAAATCCCCTTAAACCTCATATTCAACCACATACCTCTCACACGCATTGACCACCGTAGTATCCTCATACACCGAAACCCGTTTCTGGGAAGGATCATACGAAAAATGCATATGCCCATGGACAAAATATCTGGGACGGTATTTGTCCAACAGACGATAAAAACAACGGAATCCCCTGTGCGGAAGATCCTTCCCGTCGTTCATGCCATAAGCCGGAGCATGGGAAACCAGTATGTCCAAGCCCCTGTGACGATGGATCTGATACTGCAGCCGGATCGTGCGAAAAAACATCTGCCTTTCCGTATACTGAAAATTTCCATGACGATACTTCATCGAGCCGCCAAGACCTGCGATGCGGATGCCCTCAAACTCATACACCCGGCCATCGATGCAGGTGCATCCGTCCGGCGGCGTATCCAGATAACAGTCATCATGATTCCCATAAACATACAGTACCGGCCCCTGAAAAAAAGTCGCCAGAAAGGATAAATACTGTGGAGGAAGATCCCCGCAGGAGATGATCAGATCGATCCCCTCAAGCCGGGAAGCTTCAAAATAATCCCATAGTGCGGGAGATGGCTCATCTGAAATAAAAAGAATTTTTAATCTTTTCACGTTACTCCTCCAATGTTTTTGCTTTTGCAACTCCCTGTATCTGTACGATGGGCCTAGCATCCTCTGCAAGGTCATCCATGACAGGAATCGATCCGATGATATTATCTGCAAGCCAGTCCATCGTAACGATTTCTTCGGCTGTGATACTATCTGTCGTTCCCAGATGGACCGGCCCATCCTGAGAGTAGATCGTACCGGAAAACGGATTAAAATCCCCGGAACAAATCGTCTTTTTCAGAAGTTCAATGAGTTGTATCGTGCCAGATGGCAGACGCTCGGAACAGATGACGTCGATCATTCCGGAAGACAGGCCCCACCAATAATTGATGGACTCATTCTTTCCTTTCGGAACTTCCTGTTTCCATGTGCCATTTAGGATGCTCTTTACCGTCTGTTCATAAAAAACACCCCAGTTCCAGACAGGCATTGCAAGATTTACCAGCTCATCTCCCTTCTCATTATAAAGCCCAAATTTGGATGAATCTTCTTCCGGTTTGATAAAATCCTTCCCTGATATAAAGGAGACATGGATATCCTCCATATTTCTCCCTGAAAATTCTTGTTTCAGTTTTGACCACTCCAGATAAATTTTAATTTCCGGATTTACCATTTTCGCCCCCAGCGCAAAGGCATTGATATTAGCGATCATACCATAAATCGGATAATCGGCGATATACCCAATCTTATCTGACCTCGATAATGCGCCCGCGATGGCACCGATCAGAAATTTCGCCTCGTACAGTCTGCCGTAATATGTCCGCAAATATTTGCAGTTTGTATACAGCGAGCAATTCAGTATATTCAGTTTCGGATATTTAACAGCATATTTGATACTGGTATTCAATAATTTCGGTGAGGTGCAGAAAATGACTGTATTTCCGTCTGCGATCGCCTGCTCAAAACAACTTATTTCCGCTTCCGGTGTGTCCGCCTGGAAATATGACCGGATCACAACCTTACCAGACAATGCCTGTTCCAAATGGCTGCGCCCCAGATCATGTCCATACGTCCAACTGGATGTTTCCACCGTTTTTGTGTGGATAAATGCTATTTTCAGTGGCTCAGGATTCTGAGGAAGGATGCGCCGGACAAGCGTTTTCTTTTCAGAATTATGGTCCGCATCCATAATAAGACGGACTTCTGGTTTCTGTGGATAAAAAACAAAATCATTCCAAATCTTTGTGATCTCCTTTTGAATTTCACTATCGCCTTTTGGCTGCAGATCCGCATATCCATAAATATTGATATAAAGCAGGAACGCATCCCCACATGTCAGGGATAATTTATTCCCTCCCTTTTTTTCAAACACCTTTTTAAAGCGGATATAAGAAGAACGAAACTGTTCTTTCTCCACCTCGGACCATATGTGTTCGAGATCAATGCCCATCTGTTTTGTTATTTTTATGTAGCTCCCAGGCTGACTAAAATTCAGATAATTGATCTCGGTTTTCCGATAAAACTCCAAAAACTCATAATATAGTCTGCTCTCTTCCGAGTCATCCGGTTTCGGGATAACACGGGTGACAAACGCAGGAACCGTAACCGCATTACAGTATTTCAATACGCTGATGCGCTTATTTCCCTCTGCAACATAAAACCGGTTCATGAATTCATAGACTTTGACTGGTTCCCGGATCCCCTCTTCGAGATGGGCATCATACAACCGACACCATTTGACGGCAAATTCCGACTCCTCCGGAAGAAGAGGCATATAATTACTGGAAAAAGCATTGGTACGTCCTGCCGTTTTTGTACCGACGACCTGATCGAGCGGTATATTAACCAATCCCAGATTCGTTTCAGAAGAGACCTCTGTGTAGGACAAAATATCATCAAGTACCTGAAGATACGGATACATCCCCTTTGACGTCTTAGAACGAAAATCCTTTATCGCAAGTTTGTGGACTCTTTCATAAATTTCCCGATTCATGATCATTCTCCTTTTTCCGTCTGGCTCAACGGTGTCAACAAATATTATGATACGCTTCTTTTATCAGTGAGAGGGAGCCAAAAACAAAAATTGCGCAGTCCCCGTCATTGCTATCCTGGATCGCATACTGTGCCGCCTCTTTCATCGACTGGCAGACCACTGCCGGGATCTGGCAGGCCTCCAGCTCTTTTGCCAGCTCTTTCGCCGGGAGTCCCCTCTCCGATTCCGGCGTGACGGTATAAACCGTATCGAAAATCCCGGCAAGAAGAGCTGCCATTTTTTTATGTTCTTTATCCGCAAATACTCCCATGATACCGATCTTTTTATATGTTTCAAAATACATATGGACGGATTCCAGAAAACATTTCATGCCATCCACATTGTGAGCGCCATCCACAATTACGAATGGCTTTTTCCGGATCACTTCAAAGCGTCCCGGCCACGCAGTCGCCGCCAGACCTTTGCGGATCTGTTCGATAGAGACCGGATATTTCTTTTTTAACATGCCGATACATTCCAGCGCAAGACAAGCATTTTCCACCTGATGCAGCCCGGGCAATCCGATGCTCATCTCCCCGTATTTTCCATATTCAAATATACTTCCCTCCAAAGAAGTTCTTTTTATCTGTATTTTTTCCCTGTCCACCACATGCAGCTCTGTCGCTTTTTCCACACACACTTCGGAAAGGATCTTTTCTGCTCTCCCATCCTTCTGATAGCTCGCGACCGGCACATGTTTTTTTATGATGCCGGCCTTTTCCCGCGTAATCTCCTCCAACGTATTTCCAAGGAATTTCATGTGGTCCATCGCCACTGGTGTGATCACGGCACAGTCCACCGTTTTAACTACATTTGTAGAATCAAGTCTCCCTCCCATTCCTGACTCCAGTACTACGATGTCGGTATCCCAACGGACAAATGCCAGAAACGCTGCTGCTGTCTCGATTTCAAATTCTGTCGGCGTTTCCCATCCTGTCTCCCTCATTTCTTCCACTGCCCCGATAACCTCTGTCAGCATATCCTCCATCTCTTTTTCTGTAGTATATACAGTCTTTCCATCCTGCATCCACTGAATTGTTTCCAAATCGGAACAAACAGCCGGGGATACATAACGGCCCACCTTGTATCCTGCTTCCGCAAGTATAAAACTGATAAACGAGGCTGTCGATCCTTTTCCGTTTGTACCCGCAATATGTACAAATCGCAGCTGATCCTGCGGATCGCCGAGACGTTTTAGTAACTCTGCCGTCACCTCAAGTCCCGGCTTGATCTTTGCCCCGGACTGGATTCCCTGTATATATGCTTTCGCCTGTTTGTAATCCATGCTTCTCTCTCCTGTTTTGTGGTCTGCATAACAAAAGCATCTGGCTTTTATTCCAAATGCTTTTCTTTTAAATATATATAAAGTATTTGTGTTTGTCAATTCAAAAATGCGACTTTATACACAAATACTGACAGCTATACAATTACAAAGTTTCTTTTCAAGAACCGTCATTGATTTCCATATTGAAATTTGTTAAAATTATTTTATGATGACGCGGATGGTTTCTGCACATACCAAGTTTTATTATAACTTACAAGGAGGAGAATCGCTTATGCAACGAAAAATAGGATGGGTTCTGTTTTCCCTGCTGCTTCTGGCCGGAATACCACTTCTTTGTTCCAGAAGCATTCAGGCCGACAGCACCACAGTTACCGTAACCCCCAGCCGGTCAGACAGTACCGTGACGGTTACTGTTTCAGATGCTGACCTGACAGGAAAGGAAATTTCTGTCATATGCTATGCGCCGGGAACTTCGGGGGCCTACAACGACCTGACCGCCAACAAAGCATCAATTGTATACATAAACCAATACACAGTAAATAATCCGTTATCCTTTAGCTTCAAGGTAAAAAAACAACTGGTTCCGGGTGAATATACCCTGGTTGTTACATCGGAAAAAGGACAGGTGACAAATCAGTTTCGCTTTATCCCGGAGGACGAACCAGCTCCAGAACAGACAGCCGCTCCCGCGGTAAATGCGACCAATCCGCCAGTTTCCGGAAAAATTGTGACCGACAGGAAAAAGGCTCTGCCCGCGCCAAAAGGAGTTAATGCCAAACCTTCAGGAAACAAAAAAGTAAAAATCTCCTGGAAAAAAGTAAAAGGCGCCAGTGGATATCAGATTGCTGTGGCAACAAAGAAAAAGGGAAAATATAAAGTGAAACTAACCGTGAAAGGCGGTTCAAAGAAAAAGGCAACACTGAAAAAAATGAAGCGCGGTAAGGTGTATTACATCAAAGTGAGAGCATATCAGCTTTCCGGGAAAAAGAAAGCAGCTGGTAAATACTCCAAAATCGTAAAAGTAAAAGTCCGCTAACAGATCATAAGAATCAGAATGGAGGATTATATGAAACGAATCACAAAATTTATTTTGGGCGGCGCAGTTCTGGTGGCTTTATCACTGTTGGCAGCCTCCATGGTGCCATTGACCGGCGCCCATGCAGAAACACCTGACTGGAAACACGGCCTGGGGGACGCACTGGGCTTCAATGAGAGTACTTATGCGACGATTGAAAAGAGCACCAAAAAGAATTCCTGGCGGGAAGGTTCTGTAACCGCCAACGGTGAGATTGCATTTATTGAGAGCTGCGACCCCGATGAAGATGTATTTATTTTCAATAATACTAAAATTGTGACAGACGGGACAGATATCTATGAGACACCGGATATCAGTGATATTCTTGACAGTCAGAGAAAAGGCGCTGTCACCCGGACTGGCAACAACGATTTCCCCTGGATCAAAGCAGTAAATAAATACGCTTCCAGCATGTTTGGAGCCTCCTGGGGAACCACCTGGCCCCGCCCCTATCAGCCGGCGAGCCAGTACCGTATCAAAAACAACAGTTTTACGGAAGCAAACAAAGACAACTATAACCGATATACGAACTACGAAACAGGTGAAGTCGGCGTCCAATGGAAGGATGCGGAAGGAAATGAGTGGAATCGTCGTTCCTTTGCCTCCCGCAGCGACGACGTCATTGTCACCTATATCGAGGCACCGGATAATCAGAACCTGGATATTACTCTGAGCATAGACCACATGGTAGAGATGCAAAACCAAGGATCGGTAAATCCAAGACCGGACTCGGATTACATCGTTACCCAGGATAGCAATGGTTATACTATGGGTATGGTGGGCAAGTACCCGAACCAGTACCGAAAGGGTTCCAAAAACCGCACAAAGACATTGTTTTCTAATGGCGGTTGGGGTTCTGCGACAAGAATCGTGACCGATGGAACTATCAATTATCAGGCAGATAAGCGTACCTTGACCAACATGAACGGATTTGGTTCCGGCACGATCACTAATGCCAATGACCCAAAGATCTCCATCACCGGCACAAAATCTGTTATGCTGATCACAAAAGTAGACCGCCAGGATAACGGCTGTGATACGGTGCAGGACGTGAAAGAACAGCTCTATGACCGCCTGATCAGCGACATCGATGAGGTTACAGCAAAATATGGAGTAAAAAGTACAGAGGAATCCTATAAAAAATTACTGACCCCTCATGTAAAGATTCATGGAGGAATGTTTAACAAGGTCCGCATCAACCTCTGCCAGACGGAAGAGGAGAAAGCCGACCGCAAACTGACGAATACGGAACTGATCAACAAACAGAATTCCAATAAATCAAAGATTAACAAAGCATTTTTGGAGAGGATCTACAACAATGGCCGCTTTGGATTAATCTGCGCCAGCGGATACCATACAACCCGTCTCGGTGCCATCTGGACGGGCGCCTGGAAACCGGACTGGAGCGGTGACTTTACGCTGGACGCCAACACAAATCTTCAGGTTTCCGGTATGAATACAGGTAATATGGCAGGTGCCAGTGAGGGTTACATCAATTTTATCGTCCGCATGGTGGCAGACTGGGAAACGGATGCACAACATGTCTACGGAATGACCGATGCGATCAAGGCACCACCCCGCGTAGACGGGACCGGGCAGTCTGGGAGCTACCACTTTCTCGATGGGTATCCGCATCTCTATGTAAATGCTATTACAGACTGGCTTATCATCCCGATTTTCGAGTACTGGCAGTGTTACGGAGACCAGGAAATCCCGCTGGGCAAAGATATTAACCTGGAAAGAAATCAGAATGTGCTCGACTGGTCAGATGAAGATGTAGAAAGAATTCGCAACACCGGCAAGATGAAACTAGTAGAGGACATCCTGTATCCGATGCTTAACAAGACAATGAATTTCTGGCTTCAGTATGTGGATGAGCGCTATTATACCGATGGAAGCGGAAATATCCATCTCGATGACGGAACTACCTTATCCGATGCCATCGCTGCCGGCGACACCACCGCAAAATACCTCTACTCGCCAGGATATTCTCCGGAAAATTCTCCGGAGGGAACCGCTGACAATTCTCTCTATGCCCTAACCTACAATACCACTATGGATATATCTGCCACACACGACACCTTATTTATGGCAAAGACGATCCTGGATGTGGTAAAACCTTCGGATACGGCAGACAAATTAATAAGATGGAATACGTTTGAAAGCAGAATTCCAGAATATTTATACGCCGATACAGGCGAATTAAAAGAATGGGCAACAGAAAATCTTGGTGAGAAACACCGTCACAGGCACGTAAGCCATGCTTACCCGGCGTGGCCTGGTTATGAATCCCAGACAGATGAAAACTTGCGCATCGGTATATTAAAGGCGATGGCTTTCCGCTCTGCGGCATATGGCGGAAATGAGGCTTCTGAATCCCATGGTCCCACCCATAAAGCACTGGTTGCCGCACGTTTGAAAGATGCGGAAAGTCTGGATTCTGTACTGCGGTATCTGATGACGAACAACTATCAGTACAGCTCCATGATGACCTCTCACAATGACAATCATAATTCCACCTATTGTACCGATTCTGCCTTTGGAATCATGGGAGCGGTCAACGAATCCCTGCTCTACTCAAATACCGGGGAAGTAGAAGTTCTTCCTGCACTGTTAGATTCTATGAAGAAAGGAAGCATCACTGGTCTGAGAGCAAGGTGTAACACAGAGGTCAACAACATCTCCTGGGATGTCGATGCCAAAAAAGTTTCTGTCACCCTGACATCGGATCAGAATCATAACCAGATTGCCCTTTCCTGCGGTCTTCCCTGGAGCGGGGCAACAATCAGCGGGGTGAAGCAAATGACCCAGTATACTGCGCAGGATAAACCATATATTCTTCTCAACGTGAATAAAAATGAGTCCGTAACCGCAGAATTTACCCTGGGTGATCAGATCCAGATTTCTACCTCAACCAACACAGAAGAGAGAGTACATGCCGGCGACAGTCTGGAATTCACAGCAGAGTACACCTCTCTTTCCGGAGAAGCCGGCACAGTGTCCTGGCATGTCAAAGATGCTATAAATAATCAGGATCTGGAAGAAGCCAGCATTTCTTCAGAAGGAAATTTCACAGTCCCGGAAAGCGCAAAGGGCCGGATGCTGAAAGTATTCGCCACATCCTCCGATGGATCTGCTGTATCCAACGAAATCATCCTAAATGTATCTATGAATTCCAGCGGATCATCGAATGCAGAAGAGGCATTTATGGCATACGCCGGACTGGAGAAAGGCCGCATTGGACTCTGCCTGTCAAACAATGCCCAGAGCAAGAAAATCCGCGCTGTTTGGACTGCATATGATTCCTCCGGTGCCATGGTAGATTTCTCAGAGCAGGTTATTGAGATGGCTGCAAACGAGTACAAAAAACTTTCTATCCCGGCACAGTGGAATGATGAAATACACCAGTCTTCTGTATTCCTTTGGGATGCTGACAGTCTGGCACCATACATGCCTCAGATACCGATTTCTGTTGGCTAATGTAACAATATTGATTCTGATATATTAATGCGGGATATAGCGATGAGCGGTGCAGATCTGAATTAATTTAGCAGACCTGCACCGCCCAACTTTATCATCCTCTGCATACGCCGGCTCATTTCCATCCTTTACATCCTTGACCATTTCTGCACGGTCATCCTTCTGGAACACATCCGTCAGTAGCATCGCCACAAACCGAAACCTTTGTTTTCTCATACTCTTTCTCTGCATGCTTTGCAAATATTGATTAATAATGGGAAAATTTTTCTTTATAAAAATCTCCATTCCACTGCCGTTCGGTTGGTACCACAAATAGCATTATTTCTGTCCATTTACCATAACAACTCAATGTCATATTGTCGTATTTTTGAATCATGTGTAATCAATTTCATTTTTTCTTCCATTGCGGTGGATATAATCAACCGATCAAACGGATCTGAATGTATCATTGGTAATAACTGCAGACGTTCTAAATGTTTTGTCTTAATTGGCACAATAGTAATACCATAATCATCACAAATGTTCTCAATATCCGTAATAGATTCTGCCATATCTAATTTGTTAATCGATTTTTTTATGGCTATTTCCCATAAAGATGCTATGCTAAAATACAATTCCTTGCTTTTTCCAATAATATCTCTGGCCTCTCTTGATAATTGTTCAGTATCATCAAGAAACCATAATAATGCACAAGTGTCTAATAAATACATCACATATACTCCTTAAAACAATCTGGTGTTTCGTCAAAATCCTCTGCCATTATCATTTTTCGCTTTAATATTCCCGGTTTCCTAATATACTCTCCTTCATTTACATCTGAATATAAAGTCTTTTGTGATTTTGGCTCAAAAGAAAGAAACTCTGCGTACTGAATAACCTGTTCTATTTTTTCTTCTGGCAACCTTGCAATCACAGTAGCTGCCCGTTGTAGCAATGTCACAACTAACACCTCCTTACACTATGCCTTCTATTCTGCTCATTCCTCTTCTATATTATATCTTTCCCTATCCTATTCTGCAACAAAAAATTCAAGAAGCAAAAGATGCACAAAATAGAACACGACAAAACGAGTCTTATAATACGATACATCATTTCCACCTCCCATCAGGATACCACCTTTACATACTCCGGAAGCCCTCCCTTTCGCAGTGCCTTCGTGTACTCCTCCTTCTTCTCTTTCGGCACCTTGATGACAAGGTCACGACTGGGCTTCCAAAAGATGTCCTTTCCCCACTCTGTTATCTTTTTGGATTTGATCACAACTTTTTTAAGTGTTGCTTCTTCTTCCGACGGCGATAAAAAAGCTCGTCTTCCAATCTTTTCCACATTTGGGGGAATTGTAATGCTTTTTAGACTAGTCCACTTAAAACATCCCTCCTCCAATTCCTTTAATGAATCCGGCAAAGTGACATAAGTTAAATTACTACACCAATGAAAACTGTATTTACCCAGTATCTCTACACCCTCACTGACAGCAACTTTTTTCAAGCTGTAATTACTCTCGAAAGCGTTCTTTCCTACTTTTTTTACCCCCGGCGGAATAACAATCTCGCCTAGACCTGAGTTTTCAAACGCACCTGATTTCAGTTTCACCAGTTTTGACGGAAGTTTTACCTTTTTCAATTTCTGTGAAAACCAAAATGCACACACACCAATCTCACGGATGCTATCTGGCATTTCCAGATATGTCATATTGTTAAAATGCCAAAATGCTTCACTTCCAATTTCTGCAATGTTTCCTCTGATAATAACCTTCTTTACCTCACGATCATATTTCGCCCACCCCGGTACCGTGTCAGAAATTGACTCATCACATGTAGTGCCCTGATCTTGGATCTTCCCATTTCCTTCCACAACCAGCACCTTGCTTTCCGTATCATATGTCCATGTGATATTCTTCTTCCACTTCCCCTTTACGGTCTTCGCCTGTGACATACCAGCATGCAGGCTGAAACAGAGACACAAAATAAAACACGACAAAATTATTTTTTTACTACGATACATTACATTCCTCCTTATGATACCACCTTTACATATTCCGGAAGCCCTCCCTTTCGCAGTGCCTTCGTGTACTCCTCCTTCTTCTCTTTCGGCACCTTGATGACAAGGTCACGACTGGGCTTCCAAAAGATGTCCTTTCCCCACTCTGTTATCTTTTTGGATTTGATCACAACTTTTTTAAGTGTTGCTTCTTCTTCCGACGGCGATAAAAAAGCTCGTCTTCCAATCTTTTCCACATTTGGGGGAATTGTAATGCTTTTTAGACTAGTCCACTTAAAACATCCCTCCTCCAATTCCTTTAATGAATCCGGCAAAGTGACATAAGTTAAATTACTACACCAATGAAAACTGTATTTACCCAGTATCTCTACACCCTCACTGACAGCAACTTTTTTCAAGCTGTAATTACTCTCGAAAGCGTTCTTTCCTACTTTTTTTACCCCCGGCGGAATAACAATCTCGCCTAGACCTGAGTTTTCAAACGCACCTGATTTCAGTTTCACCAGTTTTGACGGAAGTTTTACCTTTTTCAATTTCTGTGAAAACCAAAATGCACACACACCAATCTCACGGATGCTATCTGGCATTTCCAGATATGTCATATTGTTAAAATGCCAAAATGCTTCACTTCCAATTTCTGCAATGTTTCCTCTGATAATAACCTTCTTTACCTCACGATCATATTTCGCCCACCCCGGTACCGTGTCAGAAATTGACTCATCACATGTAGTGCCCTGATCTTGGATCTTCCCATTTCCTTCCACAACCAGCACCTTGCTTTCCGTATCATATGTCCATGTGATATTCTTCTTCCACTTCCCCTTTACGGTCTTCGCCTGTGACATACCGGCATGCAGGCTGAAACAGAGACACAAAATGGAACACGACAAAACGAGTCTTTTAATACACCTCATCTTCTTCATCTCCTTCCGGCTCATAACCAAATGCTTCATTCGTAATGACATTTACCGGTACTACCGTTCCACTGTCGCTCGGTTGTGGCACAAATAG
>CAZOIF010000020.1:0-49742 GCA_964579975.1 uncultured Eubacterium sp.
TCGCAGATGAAAAAATGATATGCAGGAACCCAATTTTTCATTTCATCCCCATCTGAGGTTTTCTCCAAAATTAATTGTATTTCATTATTCTTTAAAAACTTAGTGTCTAAAAACATATGCCACCTCACAAATTCCGATTAGATTTTTACAAAACCTAAGGGATTTAATAACTGTTATATTTTATTATCACCTTCAACACCAATAGTAAATTTAGTATAACCCTGTTGCTCTAAATCAGATAAAGTAAATTGAATTAACTTTTGCCAAAATCCTAATCCTTGACATTCTTTATCTAATCTAAACGCCTGAAGGTAAACTCTAGCATGATATCGCAGCTTATTCCTCTTCACTCAGCATCCAGATCTGCTTGAGCGGTATCTCTGCCCTGATAGCGGGACTCAATTTTTCATAATTTTCAAACAATTCTCTAATTACATCATTAGAATCCCACAGACGAATCCTGAAAAACTGTTTTGCCTCTTCTCTTGCCACACTGTCCTTAAATCCACTCCACGATACCAGCAGGCCATACTCGGCATTTACATTATTCATTACACCGCCAAGCTGGTCTAATGTAGGGCGGTCTATTGGTGCATCCTGTGACTTTACCTGAACACAAATCTTGGGAGAACCAAACCCCATCTCTCCTCCTGCCGCTAATAGATCTTTTCCTCCATCCGCACCCGGCTTGCTATGATATACGGTAAAGCCTTTTGCTATCAATATTTCTTCAATCAAATCCTCCATCTTATACCCTTGAAATTTTTGGATAATATATTTTGCGATAGAATCATAAATCGCCTCTTCCAAATTCGTCTGAGAATTGGAATCTGTATCATCTGCATCACCGAAGGATGCAACTGCTCTGGTCTCAACCTTCCAGTCATTTTCAGACATCGCTTTGATTCGCCTTTCGGCATCATTTCTGGTAATCTTGCAAACCGTCATAAATGCTCCAAAAGAATATAAAAGATCCTGATCAAAATTATTTCTCGGAATATCCTTTGCAAACCAGTCCACAGTCCTGTAATGGTAATAAGGACTGCCATTTTCTTCTGTATACTGGTATCCTCCTGTTATCTTCCCAATATGTATCGTATTTGTCCGTTTACTTGGCAGAACAACCCAGTCTCCAATGTCTACCCTGTGTGCAATGGGATAAATCTGGGAAGCCCAGTTTTTTAACGTATTCAGCTTCTCGGAAGGATATACCTCCTGTAGCTTTTGCAGCAGCTTTTCCCTGTTTCTATATTGGTTCAAATCAATATTAAGACGATTCCATGTGAGATAAATCCTGCTGTCTGTTAAAAACTTCTCTTCAAATTGTCCTCTTTTTCCTGCTCTGAATAACCAGATTCCCATTAGTGATCCCTCCTTTTATCGATTGTTCTGCTTTCTGTCATGAATGAACATAAGCTCTTAATCTGATTAGAAATTGATTCTATCAACTCATCTGAATACTCCCGTCCAATTCGCAAAAACTTCTCATCCCTTCCCAAGTTATAGCCCATATAATTATCCCTCGTATATCTTTAGCATTATTTCAATAATATGGGCACTTTTGGTTACCTACATACTCATATCCAACATTAAATACTGCTGAGTTTATTTCTGCACCTATACCCACTTGAAATATTTCCATTTTCTCAGCTTCAATTGATAAAACTTCCTTATCTTCTCCATTTTCATCGTACCAGGCACTATAGAAAATATATTTCTTTAATCCGTTTCCACTATAACTTTCTTGAAATTCACCTATATCACCATATACTGAATGAGAAGAAATTACCCTTTCTACATTATCAAAAATAAATACCAACTTTTTGGAATCCCACGTTTGAAAGGATATTTTTACTTGATCAACTCCTATCAATATACTTTCTATATGTCCGTCTGCGGCAGGAAAACTATCCTTTTTTTCTAACATATAAAAACCTCCCAATAAAATTCTATCTTTTTTCCTCTACAAATCATTCTTGCGCACAGAACAAACATTCGTCACAATATATATGGTGTACCCTACTCGGTAGGCGGTTAATCTTTTACGGAGGACTGTCACCTCCGATTACATAGAAATTCATTCATATAGAAATCTACATTCCACTCTATTTCTATCAAGACACCATATTCTACTATCACAATGTATTCTACCTTATCGCTCATTTTTTGACAAGGCAACACTTCATCCTTCATATAACTCTGCTATCTTATTCCACTCTGTATTTTCCCCCGGCTGATTTAAAAGTTTAATATCGTCAGAAAAATCAGATCTGCGCTCTTCATTCTCTTCTACAAGCCGTTCTTTATCCAGTATCGGTTCGTGCTTGGGAATCGTAATCGGTCTTCACCCTTCTTGTAATATTTTTTCAGTCCAATTTTTTTATACCGGAAAAATCAACCCAAATATTTTGTTCATCATTTGAAAATCATCCTTCTTTTGCCTGTTTTTCATTACACTTACTGCGACACAAAGAGCTTCCCACCACAGATAGGTACCTGCATCTGTCAAGTATGGGACAAAAAATTTCTTGACTTACACTATACTCTAAGTAATAACGATCTCTCCTTATTCGTCATGTGCTTCACTTCCCATCACTCCGGCAGATACACATATCCAAAAGCACACTGTGACCTTGAGATAACCTGCTTCACATTATTATCGGTGCCCCGAAAATTCAGCACCTCAGCCGTCAGATTATTTTCTTCCCGAATGTCCTTTATCTTAATCCATAATTTCGCCTTTTCATCCTCATAGAACTCTTTCGGGATGCAGGCCACATCACCCGGACATAGCAACCATTCCTCATCCGACTGAATTTCAAGCACGGTAGCTGAGTAGCAGATGTCATTATCCTTATCTGCAACTCTTGCAGAAAGCAACACTTCTTTCATACCACCATTACCTCCATAAGCAATATTCCGTCAGGCACAACTGCATATTATTTTGCGGACACCATTCCTGCTTTTGCGGATGCCAACGAGAACCTCGCATTTCGAATCTTCCTCATCGATGATCAATTCTCCCACTTCCGGCACCTGGATCCGACCGGACAACGGATTTTTAATGCTGTCAACCGCTGTCGTGATAACTGCCTCCACTTCAGATTTCTCAAAAGCAAGGTCGGTATCTATCATTTCACAATCGATGAGTTTCAGGTTTTTGCAATAGCAAAAAGGCTGTGTTCCTATGATCTTACAGTTGACCAGAGTCAGTCCATCCGAATACCATGCCAGATACTCACCTTTTACCACACTATCTTTTACCGTTATATTTTGACCGTGCCAGAAGGCATCTTTTGTATCAAACACACAGTTTTCAAAAGTTGCATTCTGAATGTACTGAAATGAATATTTGCCTTTAAAAGTTACATTCCGGAACGTCAGATTTTCCGATCGCATCATAAAATATTCACTAACTGCTGTGGTATCCTCCATGTGTATTCCTCTCACTGACCATCCGAATTCCGGAGACACAATGTCACAGCCCCGGATCAAAACATCACTGCACTCACGAAGCGCTTTGATTCCATGTAGTTTTGTATCCACAATCTCCACATGTTCGGAATACCATAGTGCTGCCCGGCAAAGCTCTGTCATTTCCGAATCCACGATTTTCAGCGTATGGTCATGCCAGAATGGATAACGCAGATTAAAAAAACAATGTTCCGTCTCAATATCATTTGCTTCTTTTAAGGCGCTTTCACCATCTGCCGGTCCGTCAAACGAGCAGTTCCTTACCAACACACGATTGCATCCATATAATGCCCGCTCCTCATCAAAAGTCTGATTCTCAATTACTTTCATCAATCGATTCCTCCATTTCAGATTTTTTAATCATTACATTCCACGGTCAATTACTTTTTTCCTGTTCTGGGATCCGGCTCAAATTCCCTGACATTTTGAATCCACCCGTTTGTCGCTACTCCCTGTTTTAACCATATTTTATCATCTGCTCTTTCTAATAGCAAATACTTATAACAAATACTTAACTATGTCTTTCAGGTATAAAGGCGCAAATCAAAAGCGCTCCCGAAAGAGCGCGTATTTCTTATAATTTCACTTACTTTTCCCCATTACCTCTTTAAATCTTCTGACATTTTCCCTCACATCGCCACGGAAAATCTTTGTCCCCGCCACAATCACATTTGCTCCGGTACCCAGTACTTCCTCTAAATTCCCAAGATCCACACCGCCGTCTACTTCGATGTCCACCTCAAGATCATTCTCATTGATATATTTTCTAAGACGTGTTATTTTTTCAAAGGTGTCCCTTCGGATCTTCTGCCCGCCGTATCCCGGCTCTACCGTCATGACTAAGACCATATACACATCCGGAAGAAACGGCAGGATGCTCTCGATATCCGTCTGTGGCTTGATCGACACCGCTGCCTTTTTTCCACAATTTTTGATTTCTTCAAGTGTCGCTTTCAGATCCTCACACGCCTCGACATGCACGGTGATCCCATCTGCACCAGCTTCCGCAAAACGCCGCACATAACGGATCGGCTCCTGAACCATCAGGTGTACGTCAAAAAAAGTATCCACACATTTACGGAGTCCCGCCACGACCGGTACCCCAAATGATATGTTCTGTACGAACATGCCATCCATAATATCGATATGTATGTAATCTGCTCCTGCCTCACTGACTGATACAAGCTCATCGCCAAGTCTGCATACATCTGCAGCGAGTATCGACGGTGATAATCTGTAGATCATAAACAGTACCTAACCTTTCAATCATTAGTTATATTTTCGCTTTTCCCATTCTTTGAGTTCCTCATACATCTGAACGTAATTCCCATACCGCACCGGACTTATCGTTCCATCCTTAAGCGCCTCTTTTACCTTGCAATCCGGTTCGTGGGTATGGGTACATCCCATAAAACGGCACTGACCCTCATAGGGAATAAATTCCGTAAAATAATGTTTTAATTCTTCCTTGTCCATCTCAGGAATACGCAGGGAACTAAATCCGGGCGTATCAAACAAATATGTTCTCTCACCGACACAAAACAACTCCGAATGCCTCGTCGTATGCTTTCCCCGGCCGATTTTTTCACTGATTTCTCCGGTCTTGGAACACGCTTCGGGATAAATCTGGTTCAGTATGCTGGATTTCCCGACACCGGATGGCCCTGCCAGAACACTTGTCTTATGCTCCAACAATTCCCTGACAGCATCTATTCCGATCTTTTCTTTGCTGCTGACCGAAAGCACCCTGTTAACACATCCCTCATATGTCTCTACAAGATGCTTTTCTTCCTCTTCTGAAACAATATCAAGTTTATTAAAGCAAATAACCGTATCTACCTTCTGCCGCTCCATCATAACAAGAAAGCGGTCAAGAAGGTTTAGATTCGGCATGGGGTCCGCCATAGAAAAAATAATAAGCGCCTGATCTACATTTGCTACCTCTGGGCGGATCAGCCTGTTTTTCCTTGGCAAAATCTCCTGTATATTTCCATGCCCTTTCTCTTCCGAAGTGACCTGAATGACCACATCATCTCCCACCAGAGGTTTTCTCTTCTCCTTGCGAAATCCGCCTTTGGCCCTGCATTCATAAATGCATTCGCCTTCCCCGGAATCACAATTCACATAATAGAATCCTCCGATCCCCTTTATAATCTTTCCGCTCCGCTCCATCAGTCAGAAACCCTCTTAAATGTAACATTATAAGTCGCCACCTTGACGCCGTCGCGGTATACCGTCAACTCGCCCTGATCGGTACTGCTTCCCTCGACTTCGAGTGAATATGGGAAATCATGGTATCCGAGTGAAACCTCCCTGACTGTGACCGGACTTCCGCCCGACTGTGTGAGGACAAATTTAAACATTGCCGCAGGATCTGTTTCATACTCAAACGGATTCGATACTGTCACAGTTCCTTTATACGTATACGTCTGTTCCTCGCCGAGACTTAATGTCACATCGATACTCGTTCCCTCTTCGACCTGTTTCCCCCTTGCCACGCTCTGTACACATACTCTGTTTTTCTGGGTAGACGAATAATTCTTTGTCTCATTTCCATATTTGAGCCCGACTGCCTGCAGCGCCTTTTTGGCCTCGCTTCTGGTCATGCCAAGCAGATTTGGCACAGGAACCATCTTGGTCTCTTCTCCCAGACTCGGATAGATCGTAATCACCGTCGGGTTTCCCTCACTATCCAGCTTATCTACCTTCTTCCCTGCTGCCGGCTTGGTATATGCCACCCTTCCCTTCGGCTGGCTGCTATAGACATCCTCGCCCTGCTTCACGGAAAATCCCTGTTCCTGCAGCTTTGTAATTGCATCGGTCATCGTATCACCACTCGTATCCGGTACACTGATCTTCTCGGCACCGGTACTTACGACAAGCTCGATCGAAGAACCTTTTTTCACACTGGTTCCCGCTTGCGGATTTGTACGGATCACATTACCTTCATCAATATCATCCGAAGCCTCTTCCACAACCGTATATTTAATATCTTCATTTCCAAGTTCTACGATCACGCTGTCCTTTAACTGATTTGAAAAATCAGGAAGAACGTACTCGCCCTCTCCGGCAGGTCCCGGCGTCGCCGTAGCGCTGACCGTTGTATTGTTATCATCTGTTCCGTCAGTGGATACGCTTCCCCACAAACCAATAAATCTTCCAAGCATATAGATCACTACAAGCCCTATGATGATCGCCACAGCGATACTTCCAAAGACAAGGGCCTTCTCCAGTTTCGGATCTACATCCGACTTACTATCTTCCTCATCCATATCCTCAGCATCCTCCTCTTTTACCACATGGCCGCCAACCGGTGGCTTTGCACTGCGGGAAGCATTTTTCAACGTGTTTACATCATCCTTTGACATAAAAATGGTTCCCCCATTTTCATACAGATTTCCGATCACCCCATAATCGCCGCTCGGATCCTGAAGAAACATCTTCAGATCTGCGATCAGATCGGCCGCCGAAGCATAACGGAGCTCCGTCTTTTTCTGCATACATTTATTTACAATATTACTCAGTCCCCTTGGAATCGTCCCATCGATCGCCGCCAGAGGCGTTGCATCCTCCTGGATATGCGCAAGTGCAATCGCTACTGCACTTTCCCCGGTAAATGGAAGCGTTCCGCTGAGCATCTCATACATGGTCACACCCAATGAATACACATCGCTCTTCTCATCACTGTAACCACCCCTTGCCTGCTCCGGTGAAATATAATGCACCGATCCCATCGCATTTGCCGTGATCGTATTGGAGCTAGCCGCTTTAGCAATACCAAAATCGGACACCTTTGCGGTGCCATCTCTGGCAACAAGAATATTCTGCGGCTTGATATCCCGATGGATGATATTATTCCGGTGGGCAGCATCCAGTCCGTTTGCAATCTGGAGAGAAATGCCAACCGTCTCTTTAACCGTAAGTTTTCCCTTTTCCTCGATATATTTCTTCAATGTAATACCATCAACCAGCTCCATGACAATGTAATACATGCCATTCTCTTCCCCGACGTCGTAAATACCAACGATATTGGGATGTGACATACAGGCTACTGCCTGCGCTTCTCCGCGGAATTTCGTAACAAATTTGGTATCTTCACTATATTCCTGTTTCAAAATCTTAATCGCAACAAAACGGTTGAGACGATGGCATTTTGCACGGAATACATCTGCCATTCCCCCACTTCCGACTTTTTCCAGTATTTCATACCTGTCGCTGATTATGGTTCCTACACTTACCAAAATAAATTCCTCCATTCTGTCATATCTGAACACTCATCCGTAATCTCTCTTGATCTGCTCCAAATGCCGAATGCAACACTCTTCCAACAACCTCGCCTTATATGCGGACCAGAACAACGCTGATATTATCTTTACCTCCGGCATCATTTGCCTCTTTTACCAGCTGCTCTCCCGTCATTTTCATATCATCTTTATTTTTTCTTATGATATCCTCAATCATATCATCTTCAAGCATATTCGATAATCCGTCTGAACACAACAAAAGCACGTCCCCTTCGTCCACTTCAATTTCAAAGCAGTCTGCCTTTACTTCTCTGTTTGTACCAAGAGCGCGTGTAATAATATTTTTATTGGGATGCGTACGCATATCCTCCTTATGGAGTTTTCCTGACTGGACCATTTCCTCAACCAGAGAATGGTCTACCGTCACCTGCCTGAGAGTATTCTTATACACATACAGGCGCGAATCTCCCACATTCACAATGTAGGCCGTATCTCCTAACACCACCGAAGCAACGATCGTCGTCCCCATTCCATTCAAGGCTTTGTCACTAAATGAAGCTTCAAAAACCTTTTCATTCGCAGAAGCGACCGCCTGCTCAAAAATACCGATCGGTGTCACCTTTGTACTTTTTTCAATCTGTGAGACAACCTCCTCCACACACATGCGTGAAGCAGTATCTCCTGCATTGTGGCCTCCCATACCATCCGCCACAATAAACAGATTTGGGAAACTTCCAACCGCACTGTCCCTGCAAAACACATAGTCCTGATTTGCAGTTCTTGTACGTCCCGTATCTGTTATAGAAAATGTTTGCACAGTTTGACCTCCTTAGTCCAAGTTAGCCGGTCTCGTAAATCATCACGCAACTGGCTACAGGAATAACCACATTAGCTATTTTAGCACAACATGCGAAAAAGGGCAAGTACAAGTAATCCTACGAAATTTGCAGGAAGCTTCATCACTCCTCCATAAACTGGTTTCGCAGCTGGCCGCAGGCAGCATCAATATCACTCCCCATCTCTCTGCGTACCGTGACATTGATCCTGTTTTTTTCAAGCACTTTCTTAAAATCTCTTATATTTTCTTCTCTGGAACGCCTGGTTTCCCTCTCCCTGACTTCATTTAACGGAATGAGATTGATATGGCAGTTCATCCCCCGGCACCGTCTCACAAGTTCCATTGCATGAGCCCTCTGATCATTTACCCCGTCGATCATACTGTACTCAAACGTAATCCTTCTCCCTGTATATTCAATATATTCCTGACAAGCGGAAAAAATCTCATCCATACAATATTTATTTGCCACTGGCATCGTTTTTCTGCGGATTTCATCATTTGGCGCATGCAGGCTGACTGCCAGTGTGATCTGAAACTTCTCCTTCATCAGATCCCGCATCTTATCCACCAGGCCACAGGTCGAAACGGTTATATTTCGCTGGCTGATACATATCCCCTTCTCATCAGACAAAAGCCGGACAAACCGGATCAGGTTTTCATAATTATCAAGCGGTTCTCCCATTCCCATGACGATCACATTGGAAACACGCTCTCCCGTCTCCCGCTGTATCTCATAAATCTGGGACAGCATCTCCCCAGCACTCAGATTCCTCTCCAGCCCCCTCAGGGTAGATGCACAAAACGTACATCCCATACGGCATCCGACCTGCGAAGAAATACACACGCTGTTCCCATGATGATATTTCATCCACACACTCTCCACCACATTCCCGTCTTCCAGTGAAAATAAATATTTCGCCGTATCCCCTATCTTAGACATCTGTTTTTTGACAATCCGCATCCCGGAGATCACATATTTTTCCGCCAATCCTTCCCGGAATTTCTTCGGGAGATTTCCCATTTCATCAAACGACGTCACCTGCTTGTTATGTATCCACTCAAAGAGCTGGCGCCCCCGGAATGCCTTTTCCCCGCACTCCTCGGCAATCCCTGTCATCTCTTTTTCTGTAAAACTTCGCAAATCCATCTTTTTCATTCTGTCTCCCTCTAGTAAACAAAGCCGGCTGTCAGCCAATGTCCTCTCTACCTTTCCCATAAGTCCCCCACTCCACTAACCTGTGTGAAACCAGTGAAAGTAAAGCTGGTGGGATTTATGGGGAGTCCGTCTTCACAACCTTCCAAATCCGCTGGTACTTAAACAGCGTACTTTGCTGTTTTAGTACCACTGCGTGATTTGGCGAGCGAAAGCGTGTTGTGAATACGGACTCACCATAACTCCACCCTCCTTTCACCTTTTCACCCCTTCTCAAATCTCGCCACAAAAAACCCATCCCCCTCATGAACCCCCGGCAGGATCTGCAGCATCCCGGCCTTCGTCATCTTATTCCTAAGCCCCTCCGGAAGAAACTCATCTATGCTCACCGCCTTAAATGGCAGTTCTTTCACGATCCACTCTGCATTTTCCTCATTCTCTGCCGGATTTATCGTACATGTGCTATAAATAAGTGTTCCGCCGGGCTTTAACATCTTCTCTGCTCCTGCCACGATCTCTCTCTGGAGTTTCCGGAGACTGTCCGCATGTTTCACAGCCTCATATTTGATCTCCGGTTTCCTGCCAATGATGCCGATCCCGGAACATGGCACGTCTGCGATGACGACATCTGCCTTTTCATACCACTCTTCATCCGGCACAGCCGCATCCCACATTTTTATATCAATATTTTCAATACCTAATCTCTCTGCATTTTCCCGTATTTTGGCAATCTTTTTTTCCGAGACGTCCCGTGCACTGACAATGCCTTCTCCTTTTAAGCAATCCACGGCATGAAAGGCTTTGCCTCCCGGACTGCTGCACACATCGGCCACTACGTCACCCGGTTTTATCCCGGAGACAAGGACCGGGAGCATGGAACTGATATCCTGTACGGTAAAATGCCCTTCCTGAAATCCCGGAAGCACGTCCACCCGGTCAAAATTCCGGATCCGGAAAACGCCTTCCGTATACCCGCATGGCTGTACCAGAACTCCAGCCGACATTAATTCCTCTTTCACCTGACTGGCACTGGCATTCATCGTCTGCACCCGTA
The DNA here is from genome assembly GCA_964579975.1 of uncultured Eubacterium sp. GTDB lineage: Bacteria > Bacillota > Clostridia > Lachnospirales > Lachnospiraceae > Eubacterium_F. The sequence goes on from CAZOIF010000020.1 coordinate 10,764, forward strand.
TCGTCACCGGATTGTCCTCATAAAAGGATGCCGCTATTTTTTCGGCTGTTTTTCTCCCATAAGCACCAATCAGCATGTCCACAAGTTCTTCCGGCATGGAATACAAAAAAGACAACTTCTGCTTGTCCGTCCGCATATGTGCAAGCAACTCGTTTTTTAACGAATTTATATCTGCTCTCGCCACATTTCTCAGCACCCCGTTTACAACCCCGGACAGATTCTGATATTTTTTCTTTTTGGTCAGTTTCACCATCTCATTACAGGTCGCAGACTCCGGTACAGAATCCATATACAGGATTTCGTAAGCTCCCATGCGAAGGATCGTCCGAACCGCCGGTCTCATCTTTTTCACCGGCTCTTTTAGAAAATAATCTAACACGGCGTCCAGCTCCAACGCCCGCTCAATCGTCCCGTAGGAAAGCCGGCGCACAAAGCTTTTTTCCTGCTTTGTGAATATCATTTTCCGGACATCACCTGATGCCACATGGCCTGTCCCGGTCTCTCTCTCCACCGCTCTATGAAACCACTCGTCACTATGCTCTCCGTTCTCGAGCACCCCGTAGACGATATCAAAAGCGATTCCTCTCACAATCTCTCTCCTATCTCAACCTTCATGCCACGTAAAAAGTCCCCGGCCGACATTCTCTTTTTTCCCTCCAGCTGCACTTCACATAATTTTAAAAGGCCATCTCCTGTCTGGATGCTGAAACTATCCTTGGACACTTCCGCCACCGTGCCACAGTCAAATTCCGTATTCCGACTGACAACCTGCGCCTTCCATACCTTGAGCATTTTTCCCCGGAAATACGTATAGGCGCTTGGCCACGAATTCAGACCCCTCACATATCGTTCCAGCTTCTGGGCCTCCCATGAAAAATCCATTTTCCCGGTCTCTTTCGTAAGCATCTTCGCATACGTACTCTTTTCATCTTCCTGCGGAATCGGTTTTAGCGTACCATTTTCTGCCTGTTCGAGCGTCTCTAAAAGAAGAGGGCCACCAAGCTTTGATAACCGGTCAAAAAGGCTCTCTCCTGTCTCGTCCGGATCGATCACAAACTCCTCTTTCAGGAGAATGTCACCGGTATCCAGTCCGACATCCATCTGCATCGTCGTCACACCTGTCTTTTCATCCCCTTCTAAAATCGACCACTGGATCGGGGCAGCTCCTCTCCATCTCGGGAGCAGGGAGGCATGGACATTGATGCATCCAAACCGGGGCAGTTCCAATATTTCCTTTGATAAAATCTGCCCAAATGCCACAACGACGATGACGTCACAGGAAATCTCCCGGAGAACCTCTACAAACGAGCTATCCTTTACCCGTTCCGGGGTATATACCGGGATGTCATTTGCCACCGCCAGTTTCTTCACCGGGGTAAAGACTGGTTTCCCACTTCTCCCTCTGGCTTTATCCGGCTGCGTGATCACAGCACTCACCGTATGCTTTTCTGAATCCAAAAGCGCCTGAAGCACGGGCACCGCAAAATCCGGCGTCCCCATAAATATTACATTCATCCTATTCGCCTTCCTCTAAATCTGCCACATCCACAAGTTCACCCTCTACCTTATCTACATAGAGCTGTCCATCCAGATGCTCGACCTCATGGATCAAAGCCCTTGCTAAAAGCTCCTCTCCCTCGATCTCAAACTCGTTCATATCCATATCAAGTGCCTTCACACGGACAAGATTCGGTCTCGTCACGATCCCGGCTTTTCCCGGTACACTCAGGCACCCTTCACTTCCCCTCTGCTCTCCCTCCGTACGAGTGATGACAGGATTAATGAGAATGATCGGATCATTTTGCTCTGCCGTTACATCGATGACAGCGATCCGCTTGAGAACACCGACCTGTGGAGCGGCAAGCCCTACTCCGTCTGCCTCATACATGGTCTCAAGCATATCCTGTACCAGTTCTTTTGTTTTGTCAGTCATTTCCTTTACTTCTTTGGCATGTTTATACAAAATCTCATCGCCAATTTCCCGTATATTTCTAAGTGCCATTGTGTTACCTCCTGTATCTGAAAATTTCATTTAGCTCGATGCACCACTGAGCTATTCCAAGGCATACTGTATATAGCAGCCATACTTTTCTGGTTCCATTTCCTCACTGATAAAATCTTTTACCCTGATCGCTGTCTGGAGCTGTCCTGCCTTTACATACAAAACATACCGGAACCGGTCCTTGACCCGTTTTACAACATCAGGAGCCGGACCGATCAGCGTGATCTCTTTTCCAAATTTCTGACGGATCCCCTGTACGACAACTTCCATGCATTTCTGCCCACACTCTTTGTTTTCTGAGAGCATACTCACTGAAAGCATCGTGCAATACGGCGGATATTTCATCAGCCTGCGGTAGGCAAGTTCATTTTCATAAAACGATGCCGCATTCTGCGTGGCGACACTTTCGATCACATAATGTTCCGGCTTATAGGTCTGTATGACCACCTCACCATGCCGGTCTCCCCGGCCGGCTCTTCCACTCGCCTGCATCAAAAGCTGAAATGTCCGCTCACTGCTCCGGTAATCATTTTCAAACATACTCAAGTCGGCGGCCAGTGCTGCCACAAGCGTCACATTGGGAAAATCATGCCCCTTCACGATCATCTGCGTCCCGATGAGAATGTCTGCCTTTCCCTCGCGAAACTCTGACAACACCGTCTCATGACCATGTTTTCCGGAAGTCGTATCGGCATCCATGCGAAGAACCCTTGCCGCTGGAAAGAGTTTTTGCAGCATTTCCTCTACCTTCTGCGTCCCAAGTCCAAAGGCTGCGATATACGGTGAACCGCATTCCGGACATCTCTCCGGCATCCTTACCGCATGTCCACAGTAATGACAGACAAGCGTATCCACATCCCCGGTATGGTTCCGGTGGGCCGTCATCGACACATCACAATGAGGACATTGTAACACAGTTCCGCAATTTCTACAAGAAACAAACCCGGCATATCCCCTGCGGTTGATAAATAGCATCATCTGTTCTCTTCTCAGCAGGCACTCCTTCATTTTTTCCAGCAGAAGACGGCTGAATACGGAACGGTTTCTCGCTTTCAGCTCCTCCCTGAGATCCACTACATGGATATCCGGTAGTCTGGCGTCTCCAGCCCGCTTTGTGAGACGATACATTTTGTACCTTCCCTCATTGGCTGCGAGATAGCTTTTTACCGAAGGAGTCGCCGAACCAAACACCACGCTCGCCCCCGAGAGTTCCGCCCGGTAAAGCGCTACCTCGTCACTGTGGTACCTCGGTGTGCCTTCGCTGATATAACTGCCCTCGTGTTCCTCATCGATCAGGATGGCCCCTAATCTCTCAAATGGTGCGAACAACGCCGAACGGGGACCGATCATAATATCCACGTCTCCCTTTTTTGCCCGTTCATACTGGTCATACCGCTCTCCCTCGGAGAGTCTCGAATGCATGACAGATACCCGGTCTCCAAACCGTGCCTGAAACCGGCTGACCGTCTGGAATGTCAGAGCGATCTCCGGGATGAGCAGAATAGCCTGCCTGCCGCTTTCCAAAACGGTTTCGAGAAGGTTCATATATACTTCTGTTTTTCCGCTTCCCGTAATTCCATACAAAAGATACGGTCTGCGTATCCCCTCCTGATAGTCCCGGGAAAAATCTTCCACGATCTGTCTCTGCTCTTCATTTAATACCGGCGGAACCTCTTTGTGTCCCGCTGAGGCTTCTAAGGGATTCCGATACTTTCTTGCCTTTGTTACATATAGGATCCCCTCTTTGACAAGCCCGTCGATCACCGGCTTTTTCACCCGGTATTTGACATCTGCAAGTTTCCCCGTCATTGTGCCGCCTTCTTGTAACATCCCCTGAAGAAGCCTTGCTTTCGCCGCATAATGTTTTCTCTCATATTCATGCATGATATCTACAATGGCTCTTTCATCCATCGCAAAATTAAGCCAGTGTTCCTCCACTGACTTAATCTTCTTCCGGATCGGCAACACCGTCTTTAATGCCTCATTCATCGTAGACCCGTACCGGTCACGGATAAATCCGGCGATCTGTAGAAGCTGTCCCTCCACGGACACCTGATTTTTCTCTACCCCAAGGATTTCCTTAATCTTTGTCACATCAAAAGCCGGTTTCTCCGTGACATTGATCACAAATCCTTTTAATACCCGGTTTCCCCTCCCAAAAGGAACCCGAACAGGAGTCCCGATCCTGACCGTGTCCTCAAGCCGTTCCGGAATCCGGTACTGATACGTCCGGTCAAGAGCCTCCACGCTGATATCTACGATTATATCTGCATACACTACATCACAACCTTTTTTACTACTTCATCCATATGCATCCCCCGGGATCCTTTGACAAGCACCCAGTCGCCGGGTTTTACGATTTGTTTTAGAAACTCTGCTGCCTCGTCATTGTCTGAACACGCCTTCGTCCTGATATCCGATTTCTCCTCTACCTGGCTGCTGATATACCCGGCGCCTTCTCCTACTGTTATGACACAGGAGAGCCTTTTTCCCTTTTTTGCCTCACCGACGATAAAATCACCGATTCCCCGGTGGAGCTCTTCTGCCTGCACACCGAGTTCAAGCACATCCCCGAGAACGACGATTTTATCCCCTTCCTCACTGTAGTCAAACAGCGCATCAATATTACTATTGATCGAATCCGGACTGGCATTATACGTATCATCGATAATATGATATCCGTGGCAGTCCTTTCTTTCTCCCCTCATCGAAAACGGACGGTATCCTTTCAGTGCCTCTGCCGCCTCAGAAAGTTCCACTCCAAACTGCTCTCCCAATGCCAGTGCGATCACCGCATTCTCTACATTATGTCTTCCCATCACAGAAAGTTCTACCGCACATTCTTTCTGCCCATGGTAGAGAAACCGCTGTCCCTCCTCTGTCACCTGAAGATCGGAAGCCGCATACGCACAACCATCTGCCATCCCATAAAATACCGTTTCACACGGTGAGGCATTTTTCTCATAAGGAATATTTTCTCCGGAAAGCTTTTGAAGATCTCCGTTCCCACATATGTAAAAGCGGCCATTATGGGACGAACCCACATATTTCACAATATGCCCTTTTTCATAAGTAATCTTTTCACGGCTCCCCAGATTCCCGATATGGGATACGCCGATATTTGTCAATACGGCTGTCTGCGGCCTTGCGATCTCTACTAACCTCGCCATCTCCCCCGGCATGCTCATTCCCATCTCAAAGACAGCAAGTTCCGTATCCTCTTCGATATAAAACATCATAAGCGCCACACCGATCTGGCTGTTGAGATTTCCAATCGTTTTTAATACGTTGTATTTTACTCCGAGGACTGTACTTATCATTTCCTTCGTCGTCGTCTTCCCCACGCTTCCCGTCACGCCAATGACCGGGATATCAAACTGCTGCCGGTACCATGCCGCCAATTTTTGAAGGGCAGTGAGCGTATCCTCCACGTAAATGCAGGCGCCTGTTTCCGCCACTCTCTGACGGTCAGACGTAAAAGAAGCCGCCGCTCCTGCTGACATTACATCCGGAATAAACCGATGGGCGTCCACCCGCTCTCCGATGATCGGCACAAAAAGCGTCCCCTCCTTCACCTTTCTGGAATCTGTCACAACATCCGTGATGACTGCATCTTCAGCACCACAGAGCAGACTGCCGCCTGTCGCCTGTAACACATCTTTTACACGAATTGGAACCATGATGTCCTCCCTTTTAAATATTTCATTCCGCCCCTGCAATCACATCCGCCATCTCAAACCTTCCGGATTTTTTGCCTTTTAAAAACTTGGCGGCAGCGACTGCCCCTTTTCCAAACACCGCTTTACTATATGCGGAATGCGAAAAAGTAATTACCTCATCTGTTCCCGCAAAGATCACATCGTGCTCTCCTACAATCGTTCCCCCACGCACGGCGCTGATCCCAAGTTCTTTTTTGTCTCTCTTCTGCCTTCTCTGGGAACGGTCAAATACATATTCATACTGTCCGTCCATCGCCTCATTGACAGAATCGGCAAGCGCAAGCGCCGTCCCGGAAGGGGCATCCAGTTTCTGATTGTGGTGTTTTTCCACGATCTCCACATCAAATCCCTCTGCCGCAAGTACTCCTGCTGCCTTCTGTATAAGATTCAGAAGCGTATTGATACCAAGAGACATATTAGCAGATTTTAAAACTGCTATTTTTTCAGAAGCCTTCTCGATCTTTTCAAGCTGGCTCTCATCATATCCGGTCGTACAGAGCACTGCCGGAATCCCTCTCTCTTCACAATATGCAATAATGTCATCCAATATTTTTGGCGTCGAAAAATCAATCAGCACATCCGCCTCGACATCACAATCTTTTAAACTCGTAAATACCGGGTACTTTTTTGTCCCATCATCCACGATGTCAATTCCCGCCACGATCTCTGCCTCTTCATCACGGGCCACGATCTCCGTAATACTTCTTCCCATGGCTCCGCCACATCCACTCATAATAATTTTCGTCATCACTCTGTATATCCTTTCCACGTCTTATAATTTTTAAGACGTTGTCTTATGTTTGTTACGACCTGACCCGCACTTACGCAAGCCGGATTCCCACTTTCTTCATCTCTTCTGCCAGCCTCATTGCATTCTTCTCCTCCATCTCCGTAAGAGGACTACGCAACGGTCCGACATTCATTCCCATCAGATTCATCGCCTTTTTCACAGGGATCGGATTCACTTCGCAGAACAGCGCACCGATCAGATCAAAATATTTCAACTGCATCTCTCTGCTCTTAGGGGCATCTCCCTCCATGAAAGAACTTACCATGTCATGCGTCTCCTGCGGAAGAATATTCGACAATACGGAAATGACACCTTTTCCACCAAGTGACACAACTGGCACGATCTGGTCATCATTGCCGGAATACAGATCCACCTGCACATGTTCTTTCTCTGCCAGACTAAGCACCTCTGCGACTTCGGAAATATCTCCTGTCGCATCTTTTACCCCTATAATATTCTTCACATCACGGCAAAGACTGACCACCGTCTCCGGTGCGATTTTTACACCGGTTCTTCCCGGAATATTATATAGAAGGATCGGAATCGACACTGCATCCGCAATCTGGGTAAAATGAGCTTTCAAACCATTCTGAGTGCACTTATTATAGTAAGGTGTAACGACTAACAATCCGTCCGCCCCTGCTTTTTCTGCCTCTTTTGACAGATATACGGCAGATGATGTACAATTTGAACCAGTTCCTGCGATGACCGGAATCCTCTTTTTTGTGACCTCACAGCAGTACCGGATACATTCAAGATGTTCCTCGTTTGTCAACGTGGACGCCTCTCCGGTCGTACCGCAGATAATGATCGCATCTGTCTGGTTTTCAATCTGAAATTCAATGATTTCTTCCAATCTTTCATAATTTACCGTTCCATCGGCATTCATCGGTGTGATCAACGCCACACCCGCTCCTGTAAATAATGACATAATATCCTCCTATTCTGATTTTTTGTGCACAAACCCCAGTTTTTTCAAAAAGAAAAGCGGCATTCTCCTTTTGGATATGCCGCAATAATGATTCAACCGTTATTCTGTAGCACTCCATCTAAAAGATGACAGTCATAAGCTTATTCAGCATATGCCCAGGCAGACAATCTCAGGAAACTGTCCCCTTCGGCAGACTTTCCTTTCTTCATCCTTCACATGTGTAACCTGGCACATCCGGAAGAATACTGATAAAGTCCGCACCTCTACTCTTTTTTACTTATGGTCAATCATAACACTTCTTTTTATACAGGTCAATAGCCTGAAAAAAATTTATTTAATCTCTGATATCTCATCAACGTACCCCCGGATCTGATCCGGAAGTTTATTCCCCGTGATGATCAATTTTTTATAATCCCCTTGTATGCGAATCAGATCTTCTACATCATCTACTGTTATGATATCAAGATCGATCATCCCTAGCAACTCATCCAGAATGACGACATCACTTTCCCCTGTCTCAAGCACCTTTCTGGAAAAATTAAATCCGTTCACAATATTATGTTTTTCCTCTTCTTTTGCCTCGTCCGGCAGATCGCAGTAATTGCTCTCGCTTTTATCAAAACGGAAGATCTGCATATCTGGTTCAAGCCTTTCCAGAATTTTAAACTCATCTGCCGATTTTCCCTTTAGAAATTGAATCATCGTAATTCTCTGTCCATCTTCTAATTCCCTTAGTGCCTGACCTACCGCTGCCGATGTTTTCCCTTTCCCGTCTCCATAAAAGACCTGGACAATTCCTGTTTCCATCGTCATATACACCTCTCTTTGGTTCGTCTTGACATAAAAATGACAATTTTTTTTTGACTATGAGAATTAATTTATCATAAAAATAATGGAATGGCAAGTAAAATCTATTTTCCCCTGTAAAATATTACCATTCTTCGCCCGCATCCCCGTTCTCCTGCTCATCCTCCTCCGAAGGCTCTTCCGAAGCAGCTACAACTGCCGATGTCTCGTCAATATACTCCAGTTTGCTCACTGAAATTTCATAAGCAACCCTTGTCTCAAACAAATCTTCTTCGATTTTTTTCTGATATTCCCTGCTTTGGATCCTCCCCCAGATCTGGATATGCTCACCTACTTCAAATCCTTCTGCAAATCTCGCATTTCTCCCCCAGCATATACATGGGATATAATCCGATTTGCCATATGGACGGTTTACTGCCAGTAGAAGATCTGCAATTTCACGTCCCAATGGCGTTTTCCGATATACCGGCGGCTTACATATATATCCGTCCAGGAAAATATGATTTGGTTTCTCACTGCCAGTTTCCGTATCATCTATTCTCAAATCTCTTACAAAAACAGAGAGAACAAGTCTGTTTCGGTTCTCCTCGTGTCTGTTATAAGAGCGGAACTGCCCACATGCCTCAAAAAATTTCCCCCTGTAATCCTTTGAAACATCAATCAGTCTTTCTGAAATCATGAGAGGAATCGTATCAAATACATTGCTTAACCTTCTCACAGAAAGATGTACCATATAAAACCCCTCACCGTACACTTCGTGGCTGAAAGTGAATTCACTGATCACCTCACCATACACATTTACCTGATTGTTTCCTAATACCTTATCTGTCATCATATGACCCCCTTTGTTTATTTTGTCCACACAATTATGTACAGACCTTTTTTCGTTTACTAAATAATCTTATGTGTTTCTTGGTGTTTTTAGAACCAACCATTTAAAATTTGCTTAATTTTTTTTTCTATGATATAATGCCGGGGTACGGCACCTTTTTCGTATCGTATCTACTCAACACAGGAAAGGAAGTTTTTACATGCTAACCGCAAGAGAAGACATTCGAAATATAGCTATTATTGCCCACGTGGATCATGGGAAAACAACCATCGTCGATGAACTGCTCAAGCAGAGCGGTGTGTTCCGTGCCAATCAGGAAGTCGCTGAGCGGGTTATGGACTCCAACGATATTGAGCGGGAACGTGGTATCACGATTTTATCCAAAAATACAGCGATCCACTACGATAATAAAAAAATAAATATCATTGACACACCGGGACATGCCGATTTTGGTGGCGAAGTGGAACGGGTACTCAAAATGGTGAACGGCGTAGTACTCGTTGTAGATGCCTTTGAGGGCGCTATGCCGCAAACCAAATTTGTGTTAAAAAAAGCTCTTGAGCTCTCCCTGCCCGTAGTCGTCTGTATCAATAAGATCGACCGTCCGGAAGCGCGCCCGAATGAAGTCGTGGACGAAATCCTCGAATTATTTATTGATCTGGATGCCAATGAGGAACAATTAGACTGTCCATTTATCTTTGCCTCAGCCAAAGAAGGGACTGCTTCTACCTCTTCCGATGAACCCGGCACAGATATGAAACCTCTTTTTGATGCTATCATCGATTATATTCCGGCTCCACAGGGTGATCCGGATGCCGATACACAAGTTCTGATCAGTACGATTGATTATAATGATTATGTCGGACGAATTGGTGTAGGAAAAGTCGACAATGGTTCCGTCCGGGTCAATCAGGATGTTGTGATCGTCAATGCACACGATCCCGAAAAACATAATAAAGTAAAAATCAGTAAACTCTATGAATTCGAGGGACTGAACCGGATCGAGGTGGAACAAGCTGACATCGGTTCGATCGTAGCAATATCCGGAATCTCCGACATTCATATCGGAGATACGCTCTGTTCCCCGGAAAACCCACAGGCAATCCCATTCCAGAGAATTTCCGAGCCTACGATTTCCATGGATTTTATCGTAAATGACAGTCCATTGGCCGGTCAGGAGGGCAAATACGTCACCTCCCGCCATCTGCGCGACCGTCTCTATAAAATGCTGAACACCGATGTCAGCCTGCGCGTTGAGGACACGGAGACGACTGAAGCCTATAAAGTTTCCGGGCGCGGCGAACTTCATCTGTCGGTATTGATCGAAAACATGCGCCGTGAGGGGTATGAATTTGCCGTGAGCAAACCCGAAGTTTTATATAAAACCGACGAGAACGGAAAAAAACTGGAGCCAATGGAGCAGGCTTACGTCGATGTTCCTGACGAATTTACCGGCACTGTCATCGACAAACTCAGCCAGCGCAAGGGAGAACTCCAGACAATGAATCCACTCAATGCCGGCACGACGCGCCTTGAATTTCTCATCCCTGCCAGAGGTCTGATCGGCTACCGCGGTGAGTTTATGACAGACACAAAAGGAAACGGCGTTTTAAATACAGAATTTTACGGCTACGGCCCCTATAAAGGAGATATCGCCTACCGCAAACAAGGTTCTCTCATCGCTTATGAATCCGGTGAAACGATCACGTATGGTCTTTTTAACGCTCAGGAACGTGGAACTCTTTTTGTGGGCCCCGGCGAAAAAGTATACGGCGGCATGGTCGTAGGCCAAAATGGTAAAACGGATGATATCGAAGTTAATGTATGTAAGAAAAAGCAGCTTACAAATACAAGAGCTTCTGGTTCCGATGACGCACTCCGTCTCTCTCCGAAAAAGGAACTCAGCCTGGAGGAAGCAATCGAATTTATCGATACCGATGAACTCTTAGAAGTCACCCCGGAAAACTTAAGGATCCGCAAAAAAATCCTGGATGGAACAGAACGGTACCGGGCAAAGAGAAATTCAAAGGGTAATTGATAAGGAGGCCTTAAAATGGAACTTAACCCTATAAGTCCATTTGTTCAGGATATTTTTAAAAAATATGAGGCAATGCGGCCTTGTTTCATGAGTGAAGGACATTTTTTAAACCAGTTTTTATGGGAAAATTATTATCATACGAAATTTGCCACAGACGACAAAGCCCTTTATCTGTTTTTTGAAAAAGACGGAAAAAAAGGTGCCTTCTGTCCACTCTGTGCCGTTGACGACCTGCCGGAAGTATTCCGCCGGATGGAGTCTCAGTTTCATGATGTGTGGAATACAAAAATGAATGTTTATCTGATTGACACCCTCACAAAAGATATCTGGCAGAGCGCCGGACTCCTCTCTGGCTATTCACTGGAATCTGACCGCGACAGTGCAGATTATATTTACGAGGCTGAAAAATTAAAAAATCTGAGCGGGCGCACCCTCCATAAAAAGAAAAACCTGGTCAATGCCTTCCAGCGCGAATACGAAGGACATTTTTCTTATGAAACCCTGAATTTCAAAAACATTGAAGAGGTAAAAGAGTTTCATGAAAAGTGGCTGGACGAACGTCGGGTCTACGACAAATACAACTGCATCGACAACGAAGAAGAAGGCGTTTACCGGCTGCTTGGAAACTGTAAAAGCGTAAACTGCCATATGGGCGGGATCCGCATGGACGGGCAACTTGTCGCATATAGTATCGGAAGCTACTGTGAGTCCATCAAGTGCGCTTTCATTCACATTGAAAAGGCAGAGAGCGATATCAAAGGACTTTATAATTATATCAATCAGCAGTTTTTAATCCACGAATTTCCGGATGCCCTTTATGTAAACCGGGAGGATGATCTCGGCCAGGAAAATTTAAGACAGGCTAAACTCTCTTACAAGCCAATACGTCTGGAAGAAAAATTTTATGTATGTGAAAAATAATCTCATTTCCACCAGGCGGTGTAATCATGGCCTATTCTATTCTCTTCTGGCGGAAATTCCATATAATCCCCATAGATTCCCCGCAGCTTTTCATCGTATTGCCTGGGGATCTTGCAGGGAATGCCCTCAAAAGACATTTCGATCCGATCCTCATAATATTTCTTTGCATTCTGCTCTTGCGTCCCGTAAATCGTGGGAAAACAAAATATCTGTCCGGAAGACTCAAAATCAAACGTCTGCATCGTGCGTTCCGCCTCTGCTATGATCTGTTTTAAACTGTGTCTTCTTATATAATGCCAGTAGAACTGCTCGACCTGTTTTGCCGGATTTAAACACGGTTTATCTCTCCCGATGATCTTTCTGGATACATCAATGTAGTCCCAATATTTTTCGTAAATCTGTTCCAGATCCTTTTTCTCATTTCCCGCTCCATCGATCGGAAATACATCTACCCATACCGATTGGGCAAATGCCTCTCTTCTCCCCCTCTTTACCGTGATCGTATTTTTATTGACGACCTGTATATAAGGAAGTGCGATACGGTTTTTCATGCCCGTGCGGAGCTCATACTTGGAATTCGGAGATACCTCGTTCACAAACGCCTGTTTAAAATTCTCGTAGTCGGGCCTCGGCATAGAGATATCAATATCATCATCCCACGGGACAAAACCACCGTGCCGGATGATTCCTATTAAACTCCCATAATCTACGATATATCGCAGGTTGTGACGCTCGCAGATTTCTATTACCTTCTTGAAAATATTAAGTTCAAGCTGCTTTAGTTCATCATCTTTTATCTGTTTCATCCTTTTTCACCTGTTCTCAAATGTAGCGGAAAACATTTTTCACCGTATTCCAGATATACTCAAACTGGCTGATCTTAAAAATCCGTGACAACAGTATATACGTCACGACCCCTGAAACAAACTGTATACAAACACTGACGATCGCCGGCGCCGGAATCTTTCCTACCAAAAATACACACACGCCCATCGCTCCCGCCAAAAGAACAGAGGGTACCAGATCAGCAAGCTGCTCCCGGTATGTATACCCCAAAAATTTCCGGTTTGGCGTGGAATTTACGAGAGCCGCAAAAAAGGTGACGACCATCGCCGTCAATGCGATCGCCATAACCCCCTGATGCATTACCGCTACGATCATGAGGATACCAAACGATTTTTTAACGATTTCCATGATCAGATAAGTCCGACCCTTTCCCATTGCCTTTACCGCCTGTACATTTGCTGTCTGCACCGGCTCCAGTGCATACTGGATACAGGCGATCTGCATAAAAGGAACACACGGAAGCCACTTATCGGTGAAAATGAGGCGGACAACCGGCTCTGTCATAACCATAAGCCCGATCATGAGAGGCCACATGACATACGAACTCACCCGTATGGAAAGCCTCACTACCTCTTTCATTTTATCCTTATCACCCTGTTTCATCGTCATTGCCGGAAATAAAACAGAACTGATCGAAGAATTGATATTGGTCACGATGATACCAGGCAGTTTTCCTCCCTGATTATAGAACGCCAGGTCCTTTTCAGTATACACTTTTCCTATAATAAGGCTCCGGATCTGGGAATAGGACGTGTGGATCAGTTCCGAACAGAGCATTTTCCACCCAAAACCAAAAAGCATTTTCATGCGTTCATGGGAAAACACCCACACAGGACGCCACTTCACAGTAAACCACAAAATAACCGTATCCATCGTGGAGTTAAACAGATACTGTGCCACGAGAGCCCATGGGCCAAACCCCATATATGCCATGACGATCCCCACCACGGCAGAGCCCACCGTACCGATCAGTGTCGAAAAGAAAAACCGCTTAAAAAGCATTTTTTTCTGGACATAAGCATGCTGCACCGAATTTACACCGGCAAGCGGAAGTTTTAATGCCATGACCCGGAGAACCGGTATCAGTATCGGTTTCTGATAAAATCCAGCCACGATCGGTGCAAATGCAAAAACAATTACATAGAGCACCCATGACATCAGAATGCTAAAATAAAACACCGAAGAAAAATCGACTTCATCCGCATCTTTTTTCTGCACAAGCGCCGCCCCAAATCCACTTGAGACAAACACATTTGCAATATCTATAAAAATCGTGATCAGTGCAATCACTCCATAGTCCGAGGGCAGCAATAGCCTGGCCAGTATGATCGACACGACAAAAGACACCGCCTGCGCACCAATCCTCTCTCCAAATTTCCAGAACAGCCCGGAAAAAACTTTTTTCTGTAATCCATCTCCGCTCATTGTCAGCCTCCAACGCTTTCACTGTTTTTTTAATACTTCCTGTTCATCCAGATTTCATTATAGCTCACTTATAGCATAAAAACAATGGTCTGTGTCATATAGCAAACACCTACCTCTTTTCTTTATCTGATCACTCCTTAATTATAATTCGTTTTCCTGTAATTGTAAAGTCCTTTTAATTTCTGGGTTAAAAATAGAGATTAATCATCGCAGAAAGGTATATAAATACCTGCAATATAAAGAAATCGCCCAGCCGGATATGAATTCCGGTTTCCTCAGAATGAACTCTGATCGATGCGATTGTAACATCGTTGAGCACTCACTCATCATTACAATGCTTTTAATTTGCTGTTATGCATATTGATATAAATATCCTGTATTTCTTGTTTATCCTTTATATCGCTTGAAAGTTTTATAGATTCATTTAACTTTCTTGATAGGTCAAGATGTCCTTCAGCCACACGCTGGATATTAACACGGATTTCATTTTCAATAGTTAATTTAATGTCTGTGATATCATTTTTAATATCTGTGACATCATTTTCAAAATCTGTTACTTTTTCGTCTAAATCTGTTACTTTTTCAACTAATAAATCAAGTTTCTCACTGTCTGTCATTATATTCACCTCCTTTGTTGTTATTATAGCTATCAGTATATCACATTCCATATGAAAAGTCTATTCTTTTTTCATATCCGGTTGCAAGTAACGCTACGGTGCTTCCCGCACCTCCGTAACCACCCACTCATCATTTACCTTGTCAAGTGTCCATCTTGCCTCTCCCCCGGAACCATACGTCACCTCATGTTCCTTATTAAATCCTGTCTGGCTGTAATCTACCCACATATATCCGGAATCTCCGTCAAGCTTTGCTGTCAAAAATTGAAGTTCGTGTTCCTCCGACACTGTCTTTTTATCTTCCGGGGCCTCTGCGAATACACTGTACCGCGCAAGCACCCCAAACTGCTCTGTGGCTTCGCTTTCTGTTCCATGAAAAGAAAAGGCTTCTTCCGCCAGTTTTAAAACTGGCTGTAAAGCCGCCTCATCTTCCGGAGCACACATTTCATACCGTTCTGCATAAGTTTCTTTCCCAAAATATTGCTCGATACAGTCTTCCTGCATTTCCCCACACCCAGCTAAAGCAAACGATACAATACTGACCAAAGCGCAGAAAATACAAATCCTTCTTTTCAACTTGTTTCCTCCCGTTTTATTTCTCCAACCTGAATAGCACCGCCACATTGGTGCCGCCAAACTAACCGGGCGGCGCCAAACTAGGCCTTTGCAATCTGCAACATCTTTTGCAGATCCGAAATCAAACCTCTGGAAAATTCTTCCGCTTCGTTGCACAGGCGCTCTGCTCCTGCATAATCGCCTGCATGGATCGCATCGATCACGTCTGCCCCGTATTTATGGAATCGTTTATGCTTCGCCCCAAGTTCATTCCAAATCGGAAGTACTCCCGGGATATCCGGTGTCATCGCATAATAGAAATGACCAAATCCGCATTTAGAGGAATCTAGCTGCAATGGTTTCACAGTACGCTCATTTACCATGCTTTTTAAATTATTGAGCCAGTTATGATGTGCAGAAATCGCATTGCTCACATATTGGGCAAATTCCTGATTTTCTAAGTGGAAAAAGGCATCTTTTGTCATCGTTCCCATTT
The DNA here is from genome assembly GCA_964579975.1 of uncultured Eubacterium sp. Lineage (GTDB taxonomy): Bacteria > Bacillota > Clostridia > Lachnospirales > Lachnospiraceae > Eubacterium_F. The sequence goes on from CAZOIF010000020.1 coordinate 26,743, forward strand.
GTTTTACGGTCTCATCCAGTGTTTTTTCGATATTAACAACCGGCTCTGCAGCTTTTTTCAGGTCCACACTGACATTTTGCATAAATTCTGTGCTGTCCCGTAACTGCCTCTCCATCTCTGTCATGGAAGCACTGATATTTTCACTGACCGATGCAAGCAGGTTCATAGACTCATTCACCTCGGAGACGTGATCCCGATTTGCATTATTTAGTTCCCATACATTCTTGATCTTATCTGTCACACTCTCAAGGGAATCAATCGTATTACTGGCACTTTCTGCACTCTTTTGCGAAGCGTTCCGGATTCCCTCCACAAAACCGCCCATATTCCCGGTCAGGTTCTGAGTCTCTTCTGCCAGTCCGCGGATTTCCTGTGCGATAACAGCGAATCCCTTTCCGGCCTCGCCAGCCCTTGATGCTTCGATCGAGGCGTTTAATGCCAGCAGATTTGTCTGCATGGAAATGGACTCGATCCCTGTGATCACCTCATGCATATGATTAATGATCCCAAGCAGTTCGTCCATATCACTCTGCATTCTCCGTGAAACTTCGATCGTCTGATCAGAAAGTTCCTTGATCGTCGTCAATTCTTCCTGACTCTCCTCTATTTTTTTATAAACTTCCCCTGTTTCTGATGAGACCCTGACGATCGTATTCGTCAGCTCTTCGTGCTGATTATTTGTCTGCCCTGTTCCTTCCTGTCCGGCAGACGATCCAAAAATCGTCTCTGTCGCCCTTGTTACATTATGAGCGATATCCATGATCTTTTCTGTCTGGTGCTGCATCGTCAGATCCAGAGAACTGATTTCCATCACGGATTTGATATTTTTTTCAAAAACTTCTGCAAACTGCTTTCTTCCTTTGATCAGTCTGCCATAAATACCTTTTAGTTCCGGATCTCTGGAATAGTCAGCTTCCTTCAGTTCCGAAACATTTTTTATCAGTGTACCTCGCCCTTTTCCAATTCCCATAACCTTCTCCTTTCTGCCCCTAAAACATTATATATAACAGCATGATAAATGATTTTATACTTTTTTGCAACCTTTTTTTCATAATTATCCATGTTGGTTATTGAGGTAAATATTGACATCAAAATCCACATAAAAAAGGGTATCAGAAACACTTGTCCTGACACCCGTTTTTTCTTTCCTTCTAGCAGATCACCAGCTCTGGTACAACAAAAATTAAGTTTTGAAGAGTTAACCCTGCATCTCAAGCTGTGCCTTTACCAGCCGGCTGTAAATCCCACCCTGACGGATCAGCTCCTCATGGGAACCAACTTCTGCCACACGATGTCCATCGATCACAATGAGCCGGTCTGCATTTTGCAAAGTAGAAAGCCTGTGAGCGATCGCAAACGTCGTACGTCCGTCCGTCAGACGGTCCAATGCTTTCTGAATCATAAACTCGCTTTCTGTATCCAGACTCGCTGTCGCCTCATCTAAAATAAGAAGTTTTGGCTCATTAAGGATCGCACGGGCAATCGCGATACGCTGGCGTTCTCCACCCGACAAATTGTAACCCTTCTCTCCCACATACGTATTGTAACCGTCCGGCGTTTTCGATATAAATTCATGGGCATTTGCCATTTTCGCCGCCCGGATCACCTCCTCGTACGTTGCATCCGGTCTTGAAAAACGGATATTATTTAAAATCGTACCGGAAAATAAAAATGTCTCCTGCAAAACGACACCGATCTGGGAATGAAATTTGTCCGAACGAATTTCTTTGATATCATATCCATCCACCAGAAGATTACCATCATCCACCTCATACAGGCGCATGATCAAATTGATCAGTGTCGACTTTCCCGTGCCGGACGCTCCCACGATCCCAATCATCTCACCCTTTTCAATCGTCAGATTCAGATCCTCAAGTACCGGCTGGTACGATTTATAACCAAATGTCGCATGACGAAATTCAATCTCACCGTTTACCTCCAGTTCGACCGGATTTTCTACATCTTCAATAAATGGTTCCTGCGCCATGACGTCATTGATCCTCTCAATGCTGCTGACCAGGTTCATCAACTGTCTCGGCATATTCGTCATCCAGTTCAGATATTGGTACAAAAGCTGTGTATAGGTCACGAACTGCAGCAATTCTCCGGTCGTCATCTCTCCGTTCAGCACATCCACGCCGCCAAAATAGACAACCAGAAAAACACCTGCTCCCATTAAAAAACTCATCCATGGATTAAATACCGCCCAGAACACTTCATTTCTCGTCTGTACATGGCAAAACTCATCGGCAAGCCGGTTGAACTTGTTCTTTTCTTCTTCCTCTTTTCCATAAGATTTCACAACCCGCATTCCCGAAATGACGTCCTGAAGATTGCTGTTGACATCATCACTTTTCTTCCACTGAAGATGAAAACGCCTGTGGATATTTTTTCGGAATCCATACGTGATCCCCGCCGCGATCGGGATAAAGATAAAACTAAGCAGAGCCAGTTTCACACTCAGCGCCAGCATAAACGCAATATCACAGACAAAGATAAAACAGACCGTAAACATATTACAGAATGTCCGCTCCATAAATTCCCGGATTCCATTCGTATCATGTACGATACGGTTCATCAGCTCACCCGGCCGTCTGTCATTGATGAAACTCAGCGACAGAATCTGTATTTTAGCAAACAATTTTTCCCGCAGATCTTTCGCAATTTTCGCTCCGAGAACTGTACAGTAATAGCTCTTTAATATATTGATGATGACGATACCCACACTCAGGAAGAACATAATTCCAAGACACGTAAATGCCACCTTCATACCGCCATTGCCCTCTGAGAGCACATCATCCACCAGATGTTTCTGTACCTCTGGATTAAGAAGAGTAACGACCGCTGCCAGAAACATCAGGATTATGATCCCGATAAAATCTTTCTTATACGGCGCCGCCATCCGAAAAAATGTTCTCCAGAACCCCGACTCCTTAGAACAATGCGGACAATACTTCGTCCCCGGTATCGCCCTTCCGCACTCCGGACAGATTTTTTCATATTCGGAACTGACAACCTCTTCGTCACGCCCGGAGATCAAAATATTGATCCCCCTCGCCACATACGCATAACGGGAGAGATGCCTGGCAGAATACTGAACGAGATGGCGGCAGATTCCATTATGTTCTAACACCAGAAGCCCACAGCCGATCTTTGCCTCTGCTTTTGCCATCTTACAGTCTGACAGGTTCAGTTTCTCGATCAGTTTCCCCTTGGATATGACCCACAAATGTCCAGTCGACACGACCAGCCAGGAATCGGTCAAAAGCGAACCATCCTTTTCCACATCAAAAGGAACGGCATAGTAAATTCGCTCTCCCCGCTCAAGCCGGACGCACGAAAGTGCCTCTTGCGGCAAATCATATTTCAATATCATTCTCTATCCTCCTAACGTTATGATACTTACGGATTGCTTCGTTACTTTTTCCCTTAGTATCATAAAAACAAATCAAGTTTACGCTGCTCCTTCTGACTCAGCTTAAGTACATCGGGTATCTCAAAACGGTTTTCATCCAGATCCGTGATCAGAAGACGTGTGTCCGTGAGCCGCACTACCGCATTACTGCCCATATTGATCGTAAACCGGCATTCGCCCCGATCCGTCATCACATGAAAATAGGCATAGCCGTATTCATCTTTGATATTTATGATCTTTTGGATGACCGGAGTAAAATAGTGCAGGTTCAGCTGCTCTTCAAGCATCCTCCTCGTCTCTTTGGAAACCTGTTTCATATCCTCGATAACGCCGATTTCTTTTGACCGCTCCTCCACCGTTCGGATAGAGATAAACTGATCCGGTTCCGTAAACGGAAACAACCGGATGACCTGAACCCGCTCCCATTTTTTCCCATCATATGCAAGACTCACAAACCCGCCCTCTGTCCGCTCAAATACGGCATTGTCTTTCGTCAGATAACGAAGCGACGTCATCTCCTCTACTTCCTGCTCCATCTGTTCTATTTTAAATTCTTCACTCATCCTACTTCTCCTTTCAGTGACAGCGATTTAGTCTGAAGTTCCATCAGTTTATAATAGATTCCGCCCAAAGCTGCAAGTTCTTCATGCGTTCCCTCTTCAACAAGCTTTCCGTTGTCGATCACCACCAGCCGGTCAGCATCCCGCAGTGTGGACAGACGGTGAGCGATCGATAATGTCGTGCGCCCCTGCACCAGATAATCCAGTGATTTCTGGATCGCCTTTTCCGTCTCCGTATCGACACTTGCTGTCGCCTCATCCAGAATCAGAATCTTCGGATTTGCCAATATCGCACGGGCAATGGAAATACGCTGCTTTTCCCCACCGGACAAATCCTTGCCCGAAGCTCCGATCACCGTATCATAGCTATCGGGCATATTAGAGATAAACTCGTGGGCACTGGCAAGCATCGCTGCCTGAATGATGTCGGCTCTCGTCGCATCCGGGTTTGCATAAGCAATATTTTCTGCCACTGTTCCCATAAAAATATACGTATCCTGTGATACCATCGCCACGTTTCTTCGCAAGTCATGAAATGCGATATCTTTGACATTGACGCCATCCATCCGGATGCTTCCTTCATTTGTATCATACAACCTCGAAATCAGGTTGACTAATGTCGTCTTTCCCGCACCGGAACGGCCGACGATGCCAAGCATCTCGCCCGCCTTCACCTGAAGGCTGATATCCTTCAGAACCGGATTATTGACATCGTAGCCAAATGTCACATGCTCCAACGTAATCTCACCCCGTGGCGAAGACATCCTGACCGGCTCAGGGATTTCCTGTATCTCTGGCACCGCGTCCATGATTTCAAACATACGCTGCGCCGCATTGATGCTGTTCGTCCACATATGGAACACATAGGAAAAGAAATTCATCGGTCCATTAAGTTGTGCGACATATCCGACAAATGTGATCAGAACACCAAGTTCCATATTTTTTGTATTCAGCAGAAGTACCACACCGAGAATCCACACCCAGATGTTAGATACCTCCTGTACAAGATTGTACAAGATCGTAAAACGATTGTTGTACTTGACGATCCGTACTTCCGCATCCCGCAGATTTTCATTGGGCGACTCAAAACGCTCATTTTCCTGTTCCTGCTGCCCGAACGCCTTTACCACGCGGGCGCCGGTCAGATTGTCATTGACGCGGCTATTCACGGTGCGCTCCGCACGATGTCTTCTGCCAAACAGGCTCCACAGTTTTGGTTTTAACTTCACACTCATAATGACAAGCAGCGGTAACAGCACACAGGCAACAAGCGCCATCTGCCAATTCAACCGGAACATCACGATAAATGTCGTAATAATCGTAAATCCGTGAACGAAAATATATGGAAAACCATCCAGGAAGAAGTCCGTCACCCGTTCGGCGTCACTGAGCACCCTCGTCATCAGACTTCCCGTCTGCTTGCTCGTATAAAAATTGATGGAAAGATTTCCCATTGAAGAAAATACATCCTGTTTCATATCACGGATCGTCGACGCCACGACCTGTGCCACAAGCGTTCCCTGCACAAGCGATACGCCTTGCTGGATGATCTTCGAGAGCAGCATCATGCTTACCAGCAGCAGAAGGGCCAGCATATATTGTCCTGCTATCCCAAACTGTCCCAGAAAGCCATCGTCTTTCTTAAGAATCTTATCATATAAAATCGTACCATTCAGATACGGCCACACAAGATTCAGTCCTGCCGCCAAAAAATAACAGGCAAACATCGTAATAAATTTGATGCGGTAATGCATAAAATATCCGATCGTCCTTGAAAAGATCGACCGTTTATTCATGCACTTCGGACAAATTTTCCGCTTCGGATCCGGATACATCGTCCCGCACACCGGACAGTACTCTGCCTGCTCCTCCTGAACCTCTGCCGATGATTCGATCTCATCGGCTGCCTCCGGATATTTTTTCAGTTTCCGGTAGCTCTTTAAAAACAGATTCATCTGCTCCAGATACAGGTTTGTCATTACTCCGATCTGGTAAGGAGCATCCTGATACCAGATCGTGATCCGGTTGGTCGCCACCTGTCTCTCAATTTTCATATGCGCTGTCTCATCCAGTGGAATCAGGCGATATGCGTACTCCAGCACATCCTCCCCATATTCCATATCTTTTGTTTTTGTTCCTCTGAAATATCTGACCTGATTCCCGATTGGCTCACTGGTAATGATACCAAGCGTATCCGCTGTCAAAAATAAATATCCGCTGATATACTCACAGGCATCGGACAGATCCATCGGACAGACATCCAGAATATCTTCTTTTTGTATTCCGTGCGGTCCAAGCAGTTTCAGCACCCGCACGGGTAATTGATTTTTTTTCATACTCTCCTCCATCCACCTCAACTGGTATGACAGTTCTGTCTTCTGCCGCCATACCTGATAAACGTTGCTCGTTACTTTCTATTATAAAACCCATTCATCAGAACAAAATGGTCTTTCTTGTAATTTCCATGCATTATCTTGCACAACCTGCAAATCTCAACAGCACCGCCCGGCTACACATATTTACTTGCCTGGGCACTCCACATTTCTGCATATTTCCCTGCCTTCTCAAGCAGTTGTTCATGCGTTCCCTCTTCAATGACAACGCCCTTTTCCAGCATAAGGATCCGGTCAGCATGTCTTGTCGTCGAGAGCCGGTGAGAGATAAACAATACACTGTTTTTCTCGGAGGCTTTTGCCATCGAATGATTCAACTGGTACTCTGCGATCGGATCAAGAGCACTCGATGGCTCATCCAGTATTACCAGATCACAATCTTTATAAAAGACTCTCGCCACAGCCAGTTTCTGGCTCTCTCCACCGGACAGCCCGGTCCCTTCATCATCAAACTCCCTTGTCAGCTGCGTATCGACGCCATTTTTCATCTTTGACATCCTCGCATAAAATCCGCTCTGGCGCAACGGAGGAATGACATCGGCGCCAGCTGGCACCTCATCCATAACGACATTTTCTGCCACCGTCGCCGCATAGATCTGATAGTCCTGAAAAACCGTTCCGATCCGCTTGCGGTACTGAACCGGATCATAACGCCGGATATCCACACCATCAAGCAGAATCCTTCCCGCCGTCGGATCATACAGCCGCATCAAAAGCTTGATGATCGTCGTCTTGCCGGCACCGTTATAACCGACCAGAGCAATCTTCTCTTTCGGCGCGATCGTAAAGGAAACCCGGTGGATGATATCGCCATCCTTTTCATTATAAGCGAAGGAAACATCCTCAAAACGGATTTCTCCCACTTTCTCAGGTACCGGTAGATTTTCCTTGCTGACAATCTTCGTCTCATAAGCTAAGAATGAACGGATCTTCTCGACATACAATGCCGTCTCCACCATCTGCGGAGGAAGGTCTGACAGCACCCACAAACCATTTCTTAATCCCCCTGCCGAGTTATACAATACGACAAGTCCGCTGAATGACAACGCATGCCTCACGGCTGCCTGAAACACAAGATATCCCAAATATACTCCGTCAAAGATAAAATCGTTGCACACATAACTTGTCAGGAAATTCAGGAACAAAAGCTTTTTCGATACCTCTTTATTGCACTGGTAGATCTCTTCATTGGTCTCCTCAAATTCCCGGTGCAGCCGCCGTGACAGCTTTCTGTTCAGCCTGAGTTCCTTTGCATACGCACTCAGATAAAACGTACGGTGTACATACTGACGTTTCTTCTCCAGCGGATTAATCTTCAATTTCAGCTGGTAACGGATCTTATTCGCAATATTATGTATGAAAAAGCTTGCGACAAACGACACAACAACAAATACAACCGATACCGGATCCTTCATCAAAAAATAACTTCCATAAGAGAAAAATATGACGACGCCGGATACAGCCGACCCGATCAGTTTCACACACCGGTCAATGCAATTTCTTGATTCCGAAACCGCAAGCACAAATTCATTGTAATATTCCGGGTCATCATAGCAGGCAATGTCCAGACTCCCGGCCTTCTCATATAACATAAACCGCAGTTTCTTCTCTATCTTCGGCATACAAACCTCTGTTATCAGAGAGTGAAATACACTTGAGTAAAGTCCGGAAAATGCCAGAAGTGCGAACATAAACAGCATGAAATGCACGACTTCCCGAAACGGTTTTCCAAACTCTGCCGCCTCTAAGACAAATCCGATGCCCAGCGTATGCTCCACAAAGATCAAACCATTGTGGCGTACATTTTCCAGAAGCAGCATACAGAAATATAATGGCGACGCCTGAAAAATGAGTCTCATCATAAACCACGCATTGGCAAATGTCCTGCCCATAGACAGTTTATCTTTTTCATCCCGCTTCATACTGGCTCACCTCCAAATCGGTCTCCTCAGGCTGATAATTTTTCGCCTGCATCCGGTACATCACAGCGTATTTTCCATCTCCCGCCATCAGCTCTTCATGCGTCCCCTGCTCGATAATCCTTCCCTCTTCCAGCATAAACACGGTATCGGCATCTTTGACAGAAGACAGCCGGTGCGAGATGAAAAACATCGTATGTTCCCTGCTCTCTTCCAGAATTGCCTGAAACAACTTGTGTTCTGCGATCGGGTCGAGCGCACTCGACGGCTCATCAAATACTTTGATCGGCGCCGGATTGGCAAATGCCCTCGCCACAACAATCTTTTGATACTCTCCGCCGGAGAGCACGGCTCCCTCCTCCTCGAATTCTTTCGTAAGAACGGTATGGATTCCGTCAGGAAGACTCATCACTTTATCATAGACACCGGCACGCTGCAATGCCTCTTTCACTACTTTCTCCGGCTCGTCCGTCTCCCGTTCCATCAGCACATTATCCATGACACTGAATGCAAAAATCTTATAATCCTGAAACGCCGCCGCAAACCGGCTCCGATACTGTTTCAGATTGTATTTCCTGATATCTATACCATTGACAAGGACTCTCCCGCTATCCGGGTCATAGAGCCGGAACAACAGCTTGATGATCGTGGATTTGCCGGCGCCGTTGTGTCCGACCAATGCCACCGACTCATTTTTTCCAACCCGGAAGGACAAGTCGTGAATCACTTCCTCCCCGCCTTTGTAAGAGAACGTGACATGTTCAAACTCAATGCTCTCAATCTCCTCTGACGGGTAGATGCCCTCTGTATCCTCCGGTATTTTTTCCTCATATTCCATAAACGAACGGATATTATGTACGAACATTCCATTGCTGCTACAGCTCATCATCGAGTTTCCGATCCGCACAAGGATCCATGATGCTGTATTCATCATGCTCGACAAGATCATCAGATCCGCCAGGGCAAAACGATGCGTTATCATCGTCTGATATCCCCCGTACAAAAGCAGTCCCTCAAAAATAATCGTATAGGACAAATAGTACTGGAGAAAGGCACTCGGGATCATCCGCCCAATGTAGGATTTTACCACCTGGATCCGATGAGCCACCGCCTCATTGTATGTCCGTTTCAGCACTTGAAAAATATCCGACAGCCTCATCTCCTTGGCATAATCCGAAAGATACATTACCCGGTTGACATAATCTGTTTTACGGACGTCCGGCGTCACCTCTTTGTAAATCTGAAAATTCAGTTTGTTGCAGATCGTCCCGAATACAAAACAACCGGCAAGCGGCGACAACACGAATAGGAGCATGAGCGGATCCATCTGCCACATCAGTATGTAAGTGGAAATACCGGCCAAAACCGCACAGATGATATTCGTTACCTGCTGCACAATTTCTGTCAGTTTCTCACAGGCATGGTCAACCGCCATCGTATACTTGTTGTAAAATTCTGTGTTCTCAAAACATTCCAACTCCACATTTTCCGCCTTTTTATAAAAAATAGCGTACATCTTCTGGTACAGTTCCACCTCTTTAAGTGGTTTCAGCACTTTTCCCACATAGCTGTCATGAAGGCAGATTCCGCACATGACAACAATCACGACACCGATATATAAATACACAAGGGATGCCGCTGCCCCATCTGTCATCGTCTGGACAATATACCGGATAAAATATGCGCTGAAAAAGACCCAGGTCGCATAGCCAAGTGCATTACATATAAACACATGTACAACATAACTTCTGCTCATAGAACCCACAAATCCAAGCGCCCAGAGATTATTCTGTACCGTTTTCCAAAATCCAAGCCCAATCTTTTCTCTCGACTTCTTCGCCATGTTTTTTCCTCTCTTTCTGCTTAACCTAATGATGTCAATTCATTTGCCATAAAGTCTCGTCGTTGACCAGACAGAAAAAGGCAACAGAATCCTGAAAATACATCAGAAATCCTGTTGCCTGAATGAACCTGCTGATATTATAGAAATGATTTGTAACTTCTACATAGTATCATAAACAGGAGGCTGGACAACATAATTTCCGACCGTCATTTTCGCAGATGCAAAATGATAATCTCGTTTTGTTACAACAATCGCTGTTCTCTTGATCATATTGTCCACCTCCTTTCTTTTATTTTTATCGTGCTTATAATGCTACCACATGTGCTTATGGATTGCAAGTGTTTTTTGATAATATTATTTTGTGCCAAAATTAAAACGTAAATTTGTCCTCAAAATATTTCCTCAGATCTGCGATCGCAATCCTCTCCTGCTCCATTGAATCGCGGTCACGGACTGTCACCATGCCATCTTCCTCTGAATCAAAATCATACGTGATACAGTATGGCGTGCCGATCTCATCCTGACGGCGGTAACGCTTTCCGATATTTCCACGGTCATCATATTCGCAGTTATAGTATTTGCTCAACTCAGCAAACACCTTCTCCGCACCTTCATTCAGCTTTTTAGACAACGGAAGCACACCGATCTTTACCGGAGCCAGAGCCGGATGGAAATGCATCACCGTACGCATGTCTCCGCCCTCCAATTCTTCCTCATCATAGGCGCTGCACAAAAATGCCAGTGTCACACGGTCTGCGCCGAGCGATGGCTCGATCACATACGGTATGTATTTTTCCTTGCGCTCATCATCAAAATAACTCATGTCCTCACCGGATGTATTCTGATGCTGCGTCAGGTCATAATCGGTACGGTCAGCGATCCCCCACAGTTCTCCCCATCCAAACGGGAATAAGAACTCGATATCGCTTGTCGCCTTACTGTAAAAAGAAAGTTCTTCCTTATCATGGTCACGGACCCGCATCTCTTCTTCTTTGATCCCAAGATCCTGAAGCCACTTGATGCAGAATTCCTTCCAGTAGGAAAACCACTCAAGATCCGTATCCGGCACGCAGAAAAACTCAAGCTCCATCTGTTCAAATTCACGGGTACGGAACGTAAAATTGCCCGGTGTGATCTCATTTCGGAACGACTTTCCGATCTGGCCGATACCAAACGGTACCTTTTTACGGGAAGTCCTCTGCACATTTTTAAAATTCACAAAAATACCCTGTGCCGTCTCCGGACGCAGATAAACCGTATTTTTCGCATCCTCTGTCACTCCCTGAAAGGTCTTGAACATCAGGTTAAACTGACGGATCTCCGTAAAATTATGCTTCCCACAGGTCGGGCATGCGATGTTGTTGTCCTTGATAAATGTCTCCATTTTTTCATTGTCCCAGCCATCGACGGAACCATCCAGTTCCATTCCCTTTTCTTCGGCAAAATTTTCAATGAGCTGGTCCGCACGGAATCTCTCATGGCACTCTTTACAGTCCATCAGAGGATCGGAAAAACCACCGAGATGACCGGATGCCACCCATGTCTGCGGATTCATGAGGATCGCACAGTCCACACCGGTATTATATTTATTCTCCTGGATAAATTTCTGCCACCACGCCTTTTTTACGTTGTTCTTAAGCTCTACACCAAGATTTCCATAATCCCATGTATTGGCAAGCCCTCCGTAAATCTCAGAACCCGGATAGATAAAACCACGTCCTTTTGCAAGTGCCACAATTTTCTCCATTGTCTTTTCCATAATCTTCTCACCTTTCTCGATAATTTTATGCATGTAAAACATTTTACTATTATTTGAACATTATTTCAATACATATGTTACTCTTATCCAATCATAAACTTGATCTCAGCCTCACATGCCACTTTCCCATCCACAGTCGCCACTGCTTTTCCGATCCCCATGGGCCCTTTGCATTTAATGATCTCCGTCTCAAGGCGCAGCCGGTCGCCCGGCACTACCTGCTTGCGAAACTTCGCCTTGTCAATGCCGCCAAAAAAGGCAAGTTTTCCTTGGTTTTCTTCTAAACTCAGCACGGCAACTGCACCAACCTGGGCAAGCGCCTCCACGATCAGAACTCCCGGCATCACCGGCTGCACTGGAAAGTGCCCCTGAAAGAATGGCTCATTTACCGTAACATTTTTGTACCCGACCGCCTTTACACCCGGCTCCATCTCCTCAATACAGTCCACCAGCAAAAACGGATAGCGGTGTGGAATAATTTCTTTAATACCATTTACATCTAATAACATATCTGTCTCCTTACATTTTTATACTAAAATGGCAAAAGGCACAAACTGTGCCTCTGCGCTACTATGATCGTCTGCTATTTACGCCTCATATGCTTTAAAGATAAGCGTCGCATTGTGGCCTCCAAAGCCAAGAGAGTTTGAAAGTGCGATATTTACTTCCATATCGATTCCCTCTCCCATGACACAGTCAAGGTCACACTCCGGGTCTTTGTCTGTAAGTCCTGCATTTACATGCACATAATTTTCATTGATGGACTTGATACATGCAATCGACTCCACTCCTCCGGCAGCACCAAGAAGATGGCCTACCATTGATTTCGTCGAGCTTATTTTGCATTTATAAGCGGCATCGCCCATGGCAAGCTTCATTGCTCTCGTCTCAAAGAGATCATTCATATGGGTGCTGGTACCATGTGCATTGACATAATCAATGTCATCCGGCGTAACACCCGCATCCTTCATCGCAAACTCCATCGCCTTTGCGGCGCCGCTTCCATCCTCTGCTGGGGATGTGATATGGAACGCATCATTTGTTGCGCCATATCCTGTAATCTCCGCATAAATCTTTGCACCACGTTTTTTCGCGTGCTCCAACTCCTCTAATACAAGGATTCCAGCTCCTTCACCCATAACAAAACCACTGCGGTTTACATCAAATGGAATCGAAGCTTTCTTAGGATCTGTAGCTAAAGACAACGCCGTCATATTCGTAAAACCGGATACCCCGAGTTCTGTGATCGCCGCCTCTGCTCCACCGGCTACCATCACATCTGCTTCACCATACTGCACAGAGCGGAATGCCTCGCCGATATTATGGTTTCCTGTCGCACAGGCTGTCACGATATTGATGTTCTTTCCTTTTAAGCCGAGCTGGATCGCAATATTGCCGGCCGCCATATTCGAGATCAGGGATGGGATCATAAGAGGCGCCACACGCTTTGGTCCCTTATCGAGAAGTTTTTTATACTCCCTCTGCATACACTGAAGACTTCCGATTCCGCACCCCACAGAGGTGCCCACCATGAACGGATCTTCCTTTTCCAGATCGATGCCACTGTCATCGAGAGCCTGTTTGGCCGCTGCCACTGCAAACTGCGCAAAACGCTCCATCCGTCTGGCTGACTTCGGATCCATATACTCTGTTGGATCAAAATCCTTTACCTCTGCGGCAAGTTTCGCCTTGTACTCTGTCGTATCGATCTGCGTCATCGGCCCGATTCCCACGACACCCTTTTTTACATTGCTCCAAAATTCATCTACCGTATTTCCGATAGGAGTAATAGCTCCCATCCCGGTTACGACTACACGTCTGCTCATTGAACAAATCCTCCTAAAAATTAAATCTGCTTTTTATATGTATAAGTTCCATTCGAACAAAAAATCTTAAGCCACCTCAGACACCATGGTCTCCTACATAGCGATACCACCATCGACACAAAGTACCTGCCCCGTAATGTATTTCGCCTTATCCGAAGCAAGAAATACAACTGCCTCTGCGATATCTTCCACCTGTCCGAAGCGTCCGAGAGGAATCGTAGCCGTTGCCGTCTCTTTTACAGAATCGGACAAAACATCGGTCATCTCAGTCTCGATAAATCCAGGAGCGATCGCATTTACCGTGATGTTTCTGGATGCAAGTTCTTTTGCTGTCGCCTTCGTAAGGCCGATCACACCCGCTTTAGACGCAGAATAATTTGCCTGCCCCATGTTTCCGGTCACTCCGGACACAGATGCAATATTGATGATCCGGCCGCTTCTCTGCTTCATCATCGGGCGGGTCACAAACTTAACGCCGTGGAATGTTCCGGCGAGATTCGTCTGGATCACACTCTGGAACTCCTCTTCTGACATTTTCATGATCAGGTTATCTTTTGTGATTCCCGCATTATTGACAAGGATATCGATTCTTCCATATTCTTTTACAACACCGGCATAAAAATCTTTGGCCGCCTCGAAATCACTGACATTACACTGAATAGCTGCCGCTTTTCCTCCGGCCGCCTCAATTTCCTTTACGACGCCTGCCGCCCGTTCTGCGGAGCCGTTGTAATTTACGATCACCATAGCTCCTTCTCTTGCCAGTGCAAGGGCAATCCCCCTGCCGATACCACGCCCGGCTCCTGTTACGACTGCAATCTTATCTTTCAACATCACTTTGATCCTCCATTTCTGTCTGGTACAACGTAAATTAAGTTTTGGATAACTAGTTTACTTCAGTGCTTCGATGACTGCTTCCATCTGTTCGATCGTTCCCACGCTGTAAGTCGTCAGCTCTTTTCCGATCGCCTTACCGATTTTTTTATTGAAACCAGCCAGTGTACGGCCAGGTCCAAGTTCAATAAATGTGTCTACGCCATCCGCTACCATCCGCTCTACGGACTGCTGCCAGCGCACAGAGGTCGACACCTGTTTTACAAGAAGCGGGAGGATGTCTGCCTGCTCTGTCACATATTCTGCTGTCGCATTTGCCACATATGGGATCTCCGGCTTCTTTATCTCGATTTCATCCAGAACCGCCTGCAGCTTCGTTCCTGCACCTTTTAACAGATCTGAGTGGAACGGACCACTCACATTGAGCATGACGGTACGCTTTGCTCCGGCTTCCTTACATTTTTCAGCACCCTCTTCTACTGCCTCTTTCTTTCCGGATATAACAATCTGGCCCGGACAGTTGTAATTTGCCACCTGCACCTCATCGATTCCGCGGATCGCCTCTTCGATCTGGGCAGCATCTAATCCCATAACAGCCGCCATGCCACCGACTCCCGTCGGCACTTCCTCCTGCATGAAAATACCACGTTTGCGGACTGCCTTTGCCGCATCGATATAATTCATGGAATCCGCTGCCACAAGCGCACAGTACTCACCGAGGCTGAGTCCCGCCGCCACATCCGGATGGATTCCTTTGTCGCGGAGTACTTCCATGATCGCCACACTGGTCGTCAAAAGCGCCACCTGCGTAAATTCCGTAATATTTATATCTTCATTTTCCTCGAAACAGAGCGCCTTCAGATCAAGCCCCACTGCTTCACTCGCTTTGTCAAAAATTTCTTTTGCAATCGGAGAATTCTCATAAAATTCTTTTCCCATTCCAACCTTTTGTGCACCCTGTCCAGGGAATACAAATGCAATCTTACCCATACTCTTCCTCCATCTGATTCTTTCAAACTATTTATTTCTTACACATAACTTCAACACCAGGAGCAGAACGGGCCTGCTGATGGTGTCATAAAAAATCCATATTTTGAAATGGTGGCTGCCGACACACGCTTTGATCCGAATGTCTACAGCCACACCATTTCACTCGTTTCATAAATCACATTATAAGTTACAGACCAAATACGCAGGACTGTAACCATTCTGATGTAAGCAAAGATGTAAACTTACTCTACACCTTTCTCCTTTAAGAAGTTGATTACATCACCTACAGTATTAATACTCTCCAAATCATCTGTAGGGATCTCTACATCATACTCTTCCTCAAGAGCCATGATCAATTCGTAAAGGTCCAAAGAGTCTGCTCCCAAATCATCTTTGAAAGAAGAAGCTTCTGTGATGCTGTCTGCATCTACACTCAACTGATCTGCGATAAGTTCCTGCATTTTTTCTAACATGATTATTTCTCCTTTTTTTCCAGCCTGGACTGATCGGTCCGCCAATGCGATAAAACATTATGTACGATACACCCCAGACTAAATATTCTTTTCGATTTTCTCAACTACTTGAGTTATTCAGTATTTTACAGTATCTTAAGATGTTTGTCAAGCGGGATAAGGGGTGGATTTGCGACAACTTTATCCTTGTTACTAATTTCTGTGCGAAACAGTTCTTTCATTTGATATTGTTACCATACACATTACATTGAATTACTAAAACAACACCACCGGGAGATATTAGTATATAATTTTAAATAAGTCATTTTCTTTAAAAAAGATTAAATCATATATTCAAGTTGACAAATGCTTATAATGCGCCAAAGCGCATTATAAGCATTTTAAATGCTTATGCCTTTGATATGATAATTATATAACCGGTTATAAAACAAAATATAAGGAGGAATTCACAATGGCAACTTTAAATCAAAAATTTGCAGATAATGCAAGAAAATATGTAAAACAAGGACCAACCACATTTCGGAAATGGTTTTATGGTTCCGAAAAAAAAGGGATCCCCTGGTGTGCAATATTTGTTGCATATGTAGCAAATGTAACAGGAATACTAGGAACACTAGTCAAAAAAAGTGCTAGTGCCGGTGATACTGCACGATCAAGTGTTAAAGCCGGTCTGGGGAAATGGTACGAAGGTCACAATACAAAACCACAAGTAGGCGATATCATTCTTTTTACCCATAACGGCAAAGGCAGATATTCTAACCAGGATATCTATTTCAGCGACCACATAGGAATTGTATATAAAGTTGATACCAACTATGTTTATACCGTTGAAGGAAACACAAATAATAATAATGACGATAAATCGGAAGTTGGTGAGCATAAATACAAACTATATTCAGGATTGATCAATGGCTATTTCCGTCCTAATTGGACTACGGATGTGAAGTCGGGTGGGGATTCAGTTTCGGAATCAGTTCCGAATTCAGTTCCGGACACTACCTATCGTGTACGAGCCGGGGGCAAATGGTATTCTGCTGTAAAAAGCACTGATGATCACGCAGGTGTTACCGGTATCCCAATTACAGATGTCGCTGTAAAGTTTAGTAAAGGAACTTACAAATACAGGGTTCATGTGAAAGGTGGCAAATGGTTGCCATGGGTTACAGGATATAATATAAATGATGACAATAATGGCTACGCCGGAAACAAAAAAGCAATTGATGCAATTCAGATTGTTTACGATGGCAAACTTAAAGCACATTACCGTGTGAGCCCTGTTAACCGCAACTACTACCCTTTCCAGGACGACAATGAAACAACAAAAGGACAAGATGGTTATGCAGGCAGTTTTGGCACAAGCATTGATCGTATCCAGATAATGCTTAAAAGCTGAGGGTTTTCCACTAAACCGAGAGGCCGTCCCAAATTCACATAAGGGCAGATTCCGTAAAGGCGATACTTCTGAATAGTATCGCCTTGAAATAGTTCTTTCATTGCCATATATACGTAATCCTAAAAGTTTTTAGTCAAATCCGCGGTTCTCTCTTCGTTATCAAAAAATTCTTTGATTTTATAAATTGCATCAACCTTTTTGCATTTATCAGCCAAAGAAATACCGAAAATAATTTTATACAAATACCGTATCTCTTCTAAAGTAACTTTCTTTAAACTAGTACTTCTTTCTTCCTCTGAAATATCAGGCTGACATATCGGTAATAAATACTCTCTAAAATATTCTAATACTTGCTCTTTAGTTTGAATTTCAAAAAATTCAGTTCTAATCTTCGGTTTCTGTTTTTTTATACCAGTATTACAAGATTCAAGAACCTTCACGATCTCTTCAGGCTCATATTTTAATTTTTTTAATATATCTTTATTAAAAAAATTGATAGCTGCTTCACATTGACTCATACAATACAAGGAAGTATATAAACCAATTAAGTCCTTTTTTATATTTTCACTATTATTGCTCATCTTCATCCTCCAATACTTTTAATATAGCTTGTGAGATATCTTCATAAGAAGATGTTTGTATTCCTCTTGTTGTGTTCACAGGAATGCTTTCTCCATTACTTCTATCATCTCTATGTCCAATATAATATTTGAAGATATTCATAGTAGAAAATCCATTATCTTTTTCACTGTATCTTAAATCACTATACCAATCATCAGAAATAACCGATTTTACTCCTGAAATACTTTCTATATTTTTGTCCAATGTAATTATTTCATCTCTATTATCCGCATCGCCCCTTCTTTCTTTATATATAGTTTCAAATACACCTATTAACTCTGCCTTATCTCCAAATACTTTATTAAGTAGAATGCCACCAATTTTTTCATTCATAATATATTTCATATGTGTCTTTTCTATTTCTGATATGTAATCTGCAACTCCTTTTGTACTTATTCCATCAACAATAGTAGGCACAATATAATAATTAGACACTAAGAAAGCGCTTTGAATAAGAATATTACTTGTTGGTGGGCAGTCAATAAATAAGTAATCAAATCCCATATCCTCAATATCCTTAGTAAATAAATATAACAAAAAGATATTATAAATATTCTTTTCCATTTTTTGTGCCAGTTCATTTAATCTGCAATTTTCAAAACTTATACTGGAAGGAATAAAAAATAAATTATTTTTAAAATTTACTCTTCTGAGTTTGACAAATTTATTTTTTAGTATTTCTTTTAATGGGCTATCCACATATCCCATTAAAAGAGAAAAATCTATATCCGACTTAGAATTTATATATCGAAGATATAATTCTACAATATAATTGAAAACTTCATCTGCTTTATATCTACTAAGTGTATCGCTATTACTATTACAACAGATATTACTCAAGGAGCATTGTGGGTCTAAATCAATTAGCAAAACTTTTTTACCTGCTTTTGCAAAATATGTTGCAACTTGAAAAACGCTAGTTGTCTTAGCCGTCCCACCTTTATAATTTCCCCATATAATACTTTTCATGACATCTCTCCTCTCTATACGTATAAAGTCATTATATAAACAAAAAATACGCACTTTTTAATTATCTTCATGAAATTTCACTTTCATTCTTTGAATTGCAAAAAACCACCATACATTAATTCATACATAGCTAATATTGTACTTATCTCTTCCTCTTCATCATTAGAAAATAACATCTGTATCACTTTTTCACGATCTTCATTTAATATGTTTAACAAATTCATCGCATTTTTAGATAATTCCCTTGGATCGCTAACACTCTTCTTAGAAGAAAGGATATCTTTAAGCTTCTGTTTTATTTTCACATTTTTTTCAGCCATCTTTTCTACATCATTAATTTTTATATGATGATTCTTAAAGTCTGTTTTATCTTCATGCTTTTCATAATATTCTTTAGCTGCATTACATAATACAAGAGTCAAATGCCGTACATCAATACTAATCATCAAGTCTTTACCTTGTAAATCCTTATGTGACGGCTCACAATATATGCCTTTATCATCTTTATTGCACATCAACAAACGGAACTCTGGAAAATCATCTTTTTCTCTTTGATTCAGTTCCAGATTTCCTGAATGCAAATAGGCGCATCTTAATTTATAGCACATATCCCCAGAAATCACTTTATCTCCAGAATCTCCAGTTGTTATAAATCCTTGATTCTTTAAATACTTATCACACCATTTTGAATAACGTTCTCCAACATTCAATTCAGGAAATTCGACTTGTCCACATATATCAGGTATAGTAAGAGCCATACCTAATGCCACTCGCAAACAGTTATGTTTTAGAGCATTCTCTATATCATTTATTAAGTTTAACATAATGTCACTCCTCAACAAAACTGAACATTCATTGATACATTTTATTTTTTATAATTAATAGACTTAAGAAATTTTATCTAATTCTTCTTTTAATTTTCTTTTAAGTGATTTTGACATTGGATACTTATTAACCTTATTCAATATCGAATCTTTACACTCTCCATTTTTATAGAGTTCTTTAACAACCGCTACAAAAATAGCATCAACTCCAAATTCAACAATTCCCTGTGACACTAAACCTATAACTCCTAAAGTCGCAATCCCTCCAAGCATCCCAAATGGCCCTAATGCAGCCAATGCAGTTGTAACTGCTGCTGCACCAGATAATCCTGTTGCTGAAATCGCAATTAACAATACTAATCCTGGTACACCTAATGCTGCTATCTTAGATACTATTTTTTCCATACTGTCCTCCAAAAAAATATAACATATATGTATTAAAACTAGAATTTCAATCAATTATTTCATTATAAAACGCTCTAAATCTTCTTTAAAGATTTTTCGTATACTTTCAATCTATTCTTATACTCTTGACTTTCCATATACTGATTGTCCATATTAACTTTTGCTAATGGATAAAAAAATTTACCATATCCTTCAAGAAGTGGACTATAATCACAAGTATTTGCGCATACTATCCTATTTGAATTTTTGCCTTTAATATCTCCTAATCGTAATCCAACTTCCCTAATAGATAGTTTTCTAAATCCTTTTTCAAAAAACAAGAAATTCACACCATCTTTATTCTTTAAAGAAGTATATGCTAAACAATCTGGATTTTCTTTCTTTATTTGTTCAATTAATTTTTCTTCATCGTTAGTAAGAATTTTTTCTTCTTCAATTTTTTCAAGTATATAATGAAATCCAGTTTCCCTCCCATCATAATAATCAATGGCTTATCATGATCAATTGTAAGAAAGGTACTTGTTGCATCATCGTATGCCCAAAATGTCAGTAAATTATTAGTATGATTATGATATTTTACCTCTGCTCTTGCAGTTTGTAGACTATCAGCCCAATATGATATTTTTTCATTAAAAAATAATTTTGAATATCTATTTTCAGGAGTAGCCTTCCTTAAATTTCCTTTATGTAATTTGCTTACTGTTTTGCCATAAAAATTATCATCAAAACAAACACACCTATAAAAAACAAATTCATCTGTTATATAAACAGGCAGTTGTTTATGTTTTAATATTGTACTACTCATACTATGATTGGGAAATAAACTACTCATATAACACATACTATCTTATATCCTCTTTTTTCTCTTCTTCAGCTAATTTTGATTTATATTCTTCGATCAAATCATCATCTATCGTAATTGTCGAAGCGGGACCTTGATAGTTTAAATCAGGAAACTGCGTTACACCCAAAAAAGACTAACGCCCCCAAAAACACTAATGCCCACTAAAATACTAATTCCTATAATTTGTATTAGCATTTTTAACCACTTGCTTATTTCATAATCTTCAAAAATAATAGTTTTGCATTGAAGCCAACGTTTTTCCCACTCCTTATTTTATTCAGCCCCTCTATCCGGATCTGGTTTTACGTTCAATTTGTCAAATCCACAGTGTCGGGGAATAGGACTTCCTCCGAATCTATAAATCTGTAACTTGTTGGGGTTCCACTTAAACCATAGTATTTTTTGTTACTTCCCTCGGAAAGTTTATTTGATATATCCATCAGAAGTTGTAAAACTTGATTATCATTAGTCCCTTGTGTCTCTTTTAATAACTTTCCATACCTTTGAGCATTATAAACAGGATTATCCATATAATCATTATCATATGAGATTTCATCCATAAATAGTTTCATTTTTTCTTTCAATTCTCCTACACCAAGCATATCGTCTGTGTAAAAAATCGTTCTACTATCTTTTATGTCAAATGGTAAAGCTGTACCTTTCTCACATATATGTATTATCGGTTTTGCTGCCACATGACGTAAGCATAACTCATACATAACGTTCGGATTATTTCCAGTTAGATTAGCTATTACCAGATCATCTTCCACTATCCTATTAATTATTTGTGTGTTTATCATACCAGAAATATTGATCTCATATGCAGGCTTAATATCGCCAAAACCATAATCTGATAAGATCGGTTTAAGAACACTCTCTATCACACCTTTTGCCTTTCTAAAAGTATCAGAATTATCACTTCCTATAGGTGTGATTATAAAGCATTTTCTTTTCGCATCCTTTCCCATACTTCATGCCCTCCTTTTATACAAGCACCTGGCGCTATTTCAAATAGTGAAAACTATTTCTTTGTATCTTCTGAATCGCTTCTTATCAGATGAGAGTTCATATCTTTTAACAATTCCGAAATTATTAAATTCTTACTCTTAACTTTGTCCTCCTCCGGAAGTGTGTCAGCTACTTTCAGTGCAATCGAAACATTATGTGATAATACTAATTTGTTGTGATACTTGCTCATACTTGTAACCGTTTTGTTATACATATAAAAAAATATCGTGGCAATAAACTCAGTTATTACCCCTGATGCACAGATTATGTAGGATGGATTTGTAATATCCATAAACATCAATACAATCCCTACACCAATTAATATTGCTCCAAAAACTGATACACAAACCGTAACAAAAAACCCTTTTTGTGCCTGATTCCTGATCTGCAAATAATATTGATCAAGGTATTTATAACTCATTTTTATAGAATTTTCGAATATGTTATCTTGCACCTCATCTTGTATATTCTCCACTTCATATTCCAGCATTTTTCTACGAATTCTGGCTTCTTGCTTATCATAATATAAGTAGAAATATATAAATGTCAGTATCATACCTATAATTATTATAACAGACGAACCAATTATTTTATAAGTACTATATTTTTTTATCAATGCGAACATTTCAAGAATACCTATTAAAACTACACTTCCAACAACTATTGCTTTAGTTATAGCATACTTCCATTTCCTTCCATTCTGAAACTTATCTAGTTTTAACTTTAATTCTTGGTATGTGATTTTCTGTTATTTCTCACTTCTCTTGGCAAAATCATCTTTCTTATTTTCTTTTCCCATAATCCATTTCCTCCCTACTTGTTTTCATTATACGACAAAAGGAAGAAAAAGAAAAGATTTTTCGTTCATATGGATGAAGTAAACGAATTGTCAGTTAAAATAAAAAAGACTGGTCCTGAGAAATT
>CAZOIF010000021.1:0-46043 GCA_964579975.1 uncultured Eubacterium sp.
AGGAACCAATACTCTTTTAATTTTTTTATTAACTGTCTAAATCTTTACTCCATCCCGCCCTTCGTAAAGTTGGCGCCGCCCGGCTAGCCAGGTGATGCCAACTTGAACCACCATGCTGTACACGACAAAGGAGCTGACTCCTGCCGGAACAGCCCCTTTCGTGATATTCAATTATTCCCGTATCCACCCCGCCGTTACCCATGCAACTTTATTCCACCGTAAATTTGCACCTTAGTTATGCATGGACGATCATACGCCTCAGGAAAAATCTTTCTCATTTACTTTATCAAAGCAAATACCCGTGATCTTTCCATTATCATCACTTACATAGTCAAGCATATAAACCGGTTCTTCAAGTACATAAAAAAATTTTTCAGGATTGATGTAATTACATTCCCTGCCCTCAATCTGTACCTTGAGCCCCTGTTTCATAGCTCTCGTAAGCTCATCCTGGAGCCATGAAGTTTCTCTCATTGTATCCCTCCTGTGTCCATACTGCATTAAAAAGGAAGTGTGCACCGTGACGTAAAATCCCATTCCCTTGCATCCTTTAGATAAAAAATATTCACTTGTATAATATTTGTTACTTTGTAGTATTCATTGTTGAAAATTGCGCGACTTTGCTGCTTAGAAAAATAGATCATTATTGTGGAAAGATGTCAGATGAAACCTTCTCTGCCCCAAATTTAGCGATTTACCTCATTCCCCCTTTCATGAATATTTTCTATCTTAATATATATTATAATATCGGCACACCATAAAAATCAAGTGTCGTTTATACGCAAAAACTGTCGTTTGAACGCAAAAAATATGATTGAATCACCAAAATCAACTTGTCTTTTGAAAATCCTTCATAATTTTCCAGTATTTTTTCGCTCTAATGTGTTGACTTTATTTGTGTAATAATTTATACTTTTCATACACTAGCAAATAATTCGGAAAGGAAGTGGGCTTGTGAAAATTGAACGCATTAATGACAATCAGATCCGCTGTACCCTCAGCAAACGTGATTTAATTGAGCGTCATTTAAGAATCAGCGAGTTGGCATATGGCTCTGACAAGGCGAAAGAGCTTTTTCGTGATATGATGGAACAGGCAAACATAGATTTCGGATTTGAAGCAGATGATATTCCTCTTATGATCGAGGCGATCCCAACCTCAAAAGAATCGATT
This sequence comes from uncultured Eubacterium sp., assembly GCA_964579975.1. GTDB lineage: Bacteria > Bacillota > Clostridia > Lachnospirales > Lachnospiraceae > Eubacterium_F. Next base: position 1,174 of record CAZOIF010000021.1, read on the forward strand.
GTCCTCGTCATTACAAAGGTGGAGGATCCTGAAGAATTTGAAGAAAAATTTTCCAAATTTGGAAACATTTCGAATAAATATGATGATGTCTCCGAAGAAATCGAAGATTATTATGAAGAAGATACCCCTGAGGAAACTCTGGAAGAAGATTATGAGGGAGATCTGATCAACTGCTTTGAACAATTAAATGAAATCATTGAAAGTGCTTCAGAAACAGATCATGCAAATTCAGAATTTGTCCCCTTACATGAAATTCTGAAAAAAAGAAAAAAATCAAAAGAAAAGCTTCAACCAGGAAAAAAATCTCCTTTGAGCGACTTTGCAAGGCTTTACTCTTTTCCTTCATTGAACTTTGTTGTTGATGCTTCAAAAGCTGTATACCAGATATACTCAGGAAAAAACAGTGTTTGGAAAGATGAGGGAAGCAGCCGCTACTATCTGCTTCTCACCAGAAATGAAAACAAATCCTCGTTTAACAAGATTTGTTCAATTATCAATGAGTTTGGAAGGAAAGAAACTCTGACTTACGCTACACAGGATTTCTTTAATGAACACTATAAACTAATCATTAAGGATGATGCGATCACCAAATTATCCTTGCTCTGAGAAGATGGTTAAAAAAACAGAAACCAGTTCATTCCGTTTTCAGGAAGAACTGGTTTTTTGATGCTGTTGACCCAGCAACAGTGAACTATGCGTTTGCCTTCGTTGTTAAATACTCATTTATTTTAGATACTAATTCATCGCAGTCCAAACCGTGAACCATAGCTGCTTCTTCCAGACTCTCATTCTGGGAAGCGGGACAACCCACACAATGCATCCCTGATGCCATAAGAATCGCCGCTATCGTCTGATCCTTTGTAAGGATTTCCCCGATCAGCATGTCCTTTGTAACTTCCATAGTCCCAAATCCTCCTTTCAAAAACAGTACCAACTTCGATTATATTCATTGGGCACACAAATGTCAAGCAATTAAACGGATTCCTTGTTAGGATATACAAAATTTTCATTGTTATACTTGTATTTTTCCGCAATTTGTATTAGAATGAGGATATCTACTAGAAAAAGGAGGATATTATCATGGCATACACTATTACAGATGCTTGCATCAGTTGTGGTTCATGTGCAGCTGATTGTCCGGCTGGCGCTATTTCAGAAGGCTCAGCACATTTCGAGATCGATGCTGATGCATGTTTGGATTGTGGAGCTTGTGCTTCTACATGTCCTACAGGCGCTATTGAAAACTAGTATAGAAGTTTTACATAATTCTGTAGTGAATTCTATACTAACACTTAACGTTCAAATCATCGAACGCAGTTTCGGTGAAACAAAACAGACAGGAATCCTGCCGCTTACGGTAACATTCCTGTCTGTTTTTATCTCACTGTAAAATCTTTATAATCGGCTAAGAAGCTCCTCACGCTGTGCTTCAAATCCTGGTTTGCCAAGCAGGGCAAACATATTTTTCTTGTAACTCTCAACCCCCGGCTGGTTAAACGGATTTACCCCGAGGATGTATCCACTTACGCCGCACGCAAACTCGAAAAAGTAGAACAACTCACCAAGATAAAACTCGTTCTGCTCCGGCACCTTCACAACAAGGTTCGGAACATTCCCGTCCGTATGTGCAAGCTGTGTTCCCTTCATTGCATTTTTATTTACAAAATCAAGCGTCTTGCCTGCCAGATAATTCAGTCCGTCAAGATCCACAGGCTCTTCTTTTAATGTAATGTCGGCCGCCGGACTCTCAAGCTCCATAACGGTCTCAAACATGATACGGGAACCATCCTGTATGAACTGACCCATAGAATGAAGATCTGTCGTAAGATCCACGCTCGCCGGGAAAATACCTTTCTGATCCTTTCCTTCACTCTCTCCGTAAAGCTGTTTCCACCACTCACTCACATAATGGAAAAACGGTTCATAATTCGCAAGGACCTCTACGGCTTTTCCCTTCCTGTGCAGAATATTGCGCACTGCCGCATACATGAGTGCCGCATTATCCGAAACCGGACTCTCGATACAGAGTTTTCTCATACTCTGGGCGCCCTCCATCAGCTTGTCTAAATCTGCGCCACTGACTGCGATTGGAAGAAGACCAACTGCTGTGAGAACAGAAAACCTTCCGCCCACATCATCCGGAACGACAAAACTCTCATAGCCCTCTTCGGTAGCAAGGCTTTTTAATGCACCCTTTGCCTTATCTGTCGTCGCATAAATCCTCTTGGATGCTCCTTCTTTTCCGTACTTATTCTCGAGCATCTCCTTAAAGACTCTGAATGCGATCGCCGGTTCTGTCGTAGTTCCCGATTTACTGATCACATTCACGGAAAAATCCCGGTCACCGATCGTCTCAATAAGCTGGGAAAGATATGTCCCACTTATGCTGTTTCCGGCATAATAGATTTCTGGTGTTTTCCGAACGGACTTATCTACGCAGTTATAAAAACTATGTCTCAGAAACTCGATCGCTGCCCTTGCTCCCAGATAAGAACCACCGATACCGATCACAATCAGAACTTCGGAATCCGACTGTATCTTTTCTGCTGCTTTTTTGATCCTTGCAAATTCGTCCTTATCATAATCTTCCGGAAGATCGATCCATCCAAGAAAATCATTTCCGGCACCATTTCTGCCCAGAAGCGTATCCTTTGCCGTTTCCACAATGCTTGTCATAGACTTTACTTCGTCATCACTGATAAATTTCTTCGCCAGTGAATAATCAAATGTAACATGCTTGCTCATTTTCTTATCCTTTCCTTTCGCCTCAATATTGTATATTACTTATCCTTATTATACCAAATCAACCTTTAAAAGACAAGACTACGCCATGTATTCTTTCAGCACCTCTTCAATGACCGCTTCCTCTTCTTGCGTGAACTGCAGATTAATCTGGGGTTCCTCCTGCCGCTTGGCCAAAAGTTCATCTAGCTGCGCCCGTTCCTCCTCAAAATACTCATGGTGGTATTCCTCCATTTCTTCCTTTCGGAATGTCTGATTTTCCAGTCTCGGTTTACAGATATTCTCCAGATAATCACGAATCTCTACCATGAGCTGTCTCCTGCAAAATCTCAGGTTTAAAATGATATCTTCAAGAATAATGACTCCACACACGGCAATACCGGTAAACAGAAATTCTGTCATGATAAGCCGGCTGCCCCCCATCACTGCTATATACAGATTACAAAGAAGGCTTGTGATCAGTGTGATGCCAAAAACCATATCACTCATTGCCTCCCATGTGTTCAGGTGAAATCCTGCTACCTTATAGGAATTCAGATACTTGTCCACAAAAATTTCCACATTCTCAACGCCCATTTTCAGCTGATAACAGGTTTCAAATTTCCTTACGAGCATTTTCATCAATGGATGCTCCGATTTTCCCATCTGCCCGGCAGACCGGATGAGGCTCTTGTAAATCCCTCTCACGATCAGTTTCCCCAAAAAACAGAAAACTCCAAGTCCTATTATGACATATAGCATACCCATCAAACGAGATCCCTCACTTCCTACTGGCTTACCTGCGCCAATTTATTGTACCAGTATAGTATAACAGAGATTCAAACCCCCTGTACAGATGGGAACGATAAAATCTGACATTTTCGTGCGACGGACTTCGACATACTTTTATCTTTCTCGAGCAATAACTCCAGAAAAAAACAAAAATCGAAACGGCACAGGTGTTTCCCATGCCGTTTCGATCGTATTATTTTACTATCCCATCAATAATATCTGCAACCTTTAGCACCGCATTGTGCTGATTGCTGGCTTCCATCATACTGATGTACGTAGTTCTCTTATCATAAACCTCTTTCACCGCTCCGAGAAGTTTCTCACTTGTGAGTTCCTCCTCACGGATCACATAACTGAATCCCTGCTTTTCAAAAGATTCCGCATTGAGTATCTGATCCCCTCTGCTGGCTTCCAGCGAGAGCGGAATGAGGATATTGGGCTTATGAAGTGCCAGAAGCTCGCAGATCGCATTGGCACCTGCTCTGGATATAACAAGATCCGCCGCTCCCAGCAGATCGCACAATTCCTTCTGGATGTACTCAAACTGGGCATAACCTTCTACATCTGCGAGACTCTCATCCACTTTGTCTTTACCACAAAGATGAATCACCTGATATGTTTCAAGCAATTCCGGTAATATGTCTCGTACCGCCTCATTCACACGAACTGATCCAAGACTTCCTCCTATGACGAGGATAACTGGTTTATCCGTCGAAAATCCGCAAAAATCCAATCCGTTCAGACGATTTCCCGAAAACAATTCCTTGCGGATCGGAGACCCTGTAAGATGTGCCTTGTCTTCCGGAAGATGAGACAGTGTCTCCGGAAAATTTGCACAGACCGCCGTGGCCGATGGTATACATAAACGGTTGGCAAGTCCCGGTGAAATATCTGATTCATGAAGCACGCACGGCACTTTTTTTCTCTTTGCCGCAAGCACGACTGGCACCGTCACAAACCCTCCCTTGGAAAATATGACATCCGGTTTCACTCTTTTGATGATCTTCGCCGCCTCCGTGTATCCTTTTATGATCCTGGCTGGATCCGTAAAATTCTTAATATCAAAGTATCTACGGAGTTTTCCCGATGATATTCCATAATATGGTATTTCAAACTCAGACATGAGCTTTGTTTCGATTCCATCCTTCGAACCGATATAGTGAATTTCGTAATCCCTCTTCTGAAGCTCTGGTATAAGTGCAATATTCGGTGTGACATGTCCTGCCGTTCCCCCACCGGTAAGAATGATTTTTTTCAATTTTGTAAAACCCCCAGTTATAAATTCTTTTTGATTTCCTCTGCTACCTTTTCCAGATCCGGTGTCTCACCGGGTTTCCACATAATATTTACGCCATCCCCATAATATCTCGGTATGACATGCACATGAAGATGAAATACGGTCTGTCCTGCCGCCTCTCCATTATTCTGAAGAACATTGACACCGTCACAATCGTACGTCTTCATAAGCGCAGATGCTATCTTTTTGGCCACCGGAAAAATCTTTGCTGCATCCTCTTCCTCCAGTTCAAAAATGTTTGCCGCATGCTTTTTCGGAAGTATGATCACATGCCCTCTGACCGCTGGGTTTACATCAAGGATCGCACGGAAATCATCATCCTCATATACCGCTGTAGACGGAATCTCCCCTGCTATGATTTTACAAAATATACAATTTTCATCTGCCATCTCAAAAACCTCTTTTCTTAAAATAATTTTTTAAAACCGGAATACCGTATCAAAGTTTCTAAGCACCTTAAAGTTACCCTGTGCTGACAACTCCCCTGACATAAACGCATTCTGGAACGGTTTCTCTCCGGATAGTATTTCATTAAAAATTCCGCTTTTTGTCTTCGCCGTTACATCCGGTTTTTCCACACTGCCAAAATAGCAGTTTAGTTTATCATTATTGATACTGATCACCAGACTTCGGTTCTCATCTGTGATATCGATCTGAAATACCATTCTCATATCATCACTCGGCACAAAATGATCTTTTAAGGCAATAATATATTTATCCGAATCCTCTTCTCCGCCAAGCATTCCCTTAAATAAGTTTGCCAGTTCCTCGATATCTTCTTTCTGCTTTTTGACATAATTGTCATCGGATACATAAGCTGACAACTGTTCACTTTCCTGAGGAGTGAGCGAAAGCGTACTGCTCCTCAACACAGTCTTTTTCACCTGGGAACTACTATTTGGAAATGCGATCATTTTCTTAGAAATCGTACGGTAAAAATTTTCGGCACATTTTTCAATCATGAGATTATAGTCCGGATTTGTCTCGAATTCTACATGGTTATCCACATATGCACAAACCCCTTCACAAGGCACTCCCCCCAGCATTTCCCACGCTTTTATAAGCGCATGCTGTGCCTCTCTCTCCCCATATGTCGTGGCCATGACGACAGGGAGCATATAAATATGCTGTATATTTTCTTTGTCCCCATACAGCCAGCAGGCATCCAGAAATTGCTGAAGATATCCTCCGATGCCAAGCCATTCCACGGAAGCGGCAAGAATAACCCCGTCTGCCTCTTTCAGTGTTTTGGGAAGAATCGAAATACTGGCTTTATCCTCATACAGGTTATATCGTTCCACATTTACACGGAGTTCATCCAGAACCTGTGCGATTTTATCTATCGTAAATAATGTCGGATCATCAATCAGTCCCCGTCCTCCGTAATAAATATTTACTCTCATCATATCACCTGTTCCTTTCTATCCGTAAACATCTTTTTTCTAATACACATGATCACACAAACCAGAAAGCCTCCCAAAAAACCTCCCATATGGGCGGTAGTATCAATTCCGGAACTGTGCAGCCCACTATTTTGTAATAAAATCAACACAACGTACAATAAAAACCGGAAAGCTTCCTTTTGCAGATTGTGTCTTCTATTTACAATGAGTACGACCAGAAGTGCCCCCAACAGACCATATATCGCACCCGAAGCACCACACGACACTCTCTCATAATAAGCGCTGAAATTATAAAAAACTGACACAAGTCCTGCAAAAACACCTGAAAACATATAAATAAAGCAAAACCAGCCCCGTCCGATCCGGTTCTCAAGGGCATAACCAAATATGGCAAGACAAACCATATTGCTTGCAAGATGCTCGAACCCGGAATGTAGAAAAAAATGGGTAAAGATCCGGTAATATTCGTGCCCGTCCAGAAAAGCCGGGCCGTACATCGCTCCGGCGCTTATCATATAGTAAACGTCCTGACTCGACCCGTTCATTTCCATGCGAAAAAATGTGAGTACATTTATCACGACCAAAAGCACCGTAATAAACGGAACATTTCCATTTTTGCTCGTTTCCCTCAACCTCACGGACACCTCCAGACTTGTCTCCAGCTGCAAAATATGATAGTATTGTACCATATTTTATAAAAATAGTCCACAGAATATCTGCCTGTGTTCAGAAAGGAACTCTCATGGAAATAACCGTTCACGCAATGCCCGGAAATAAAAAGAATATACTTGATCTGATCGAGGAACAGCATAATCTCTCTCTCCCCTGCAACTGCCACGGTGCAAATTCCTGCGGCGGCATGCAGTATGATTTTCCATGTTCCCTGATTCCGGAAAAAGATATCACGGTATCCATTCCCGAACGAAAGGGCTTTCGCGGTCTGTCTCTGGATGCATCCCAATGCTTAGAATATATGCCGGACACGCTCCTGATCGATCTTGGAACGACGACTGTAGCTATGGTCTATTATAACACATTGCACCAAACGGTCTTTTGCTCGGAAGTATTTCCAAACCCACAGCTTCCTTTTGGCCCAGATGTCATAAGCCGCATCAAATATGACGTAGAGTTTCACAATGAACACGCATTAAAAAACTGCATCTGCGATGAACTCTCCAAACGGTATGATGCGGTTGTCGCCAGACACAAAAATATGCATATCCGGACATGCCTGATCGGTGGAAATACGACTATGATCCATTTGCTTTCCGGTCTTTCCCTAAAAGGTATGATGGCTGCGCCATTTTCCCCATGTCCTGACTCTTCTATAAAATTTGAACAAAAATCCGGCGATATAACGGTTATTCTTCTTCCATGGCTGTCTGCCTTTATCGGTGGTGATATCCTTTCCGGAATGCTCCATCTGGATTTTGACAAACGCTCCGACACTTGTCTGCTTGCCGATCTCGGAACAAATGGTGAGCTGGCTCTTTTGTACAAAAAACAAATCTACATGACTGGGACAGCGGCCGGACCAGCTTTTGAAGGCGGCGGCCTGAAACATGGTATACCGGCAGTGCCGGGCGCCATTTGTGACATCACACTTGGCAAGGTCATGCCCCGTCTCCAGACGATCGGAAACAAACTGCCCACAGGAATCTGTGGAAGTGGTGCCATCAGCATTCTTTCCGAACTGTTATCCTGCGGTTATATGGATCCCTCTGGTATCCTTACCTCTAAATTTCCAGAAGAAGGGCTTGTAATCTGCAAAAATAAAGAAGCCGGGAACATCCTTTTTACTGCAGATGATGTGCGGCAGATGCAGCTTGCTATCGCCGCGATCGGCGCTGGTATCGATACCCTCTGCCACAGAGCCGGTATCAATACCAGCCAGATCGACCATCTGTATCTGGCCGGTGGACTCGGTTACCATATCAATATCCAAAAGGCCGCTATGACGGGATTGCTCTCTAATGTCCGCCTCTCAAACATCACCGCAGTTGGAAATAGCTGTCTTCACGGACTTGCCTCTCTGAGTGACACCCCTCACCTCCTCTGGGAACGCACACACCACATCCGGCTTATTTCAAACGAAATCGTTCTTGCCAATGATGATTTTTTTCAAAGCCAGTTTATCCGTCATATGACTTACTGATATAACTCTGCTCTATAGTATATGGAAGAAATTCCGATCATATCCCCATTTTCGATCCTGCACCGCTCCCATGGAATCAGTTGTTTTTCATTGAGAAAAGTTCCATTTGTAGAATCCTGATCGATCAAAAACACACCGTCTTCTTCCATTACAATCTTTGCATGAATCCGGCTTATTTCTCCATCTCCAATGATTCCATCTGCTTTTGCCGGGTTCTTTCCGATAAAAAATGGACTATTTCTAACTTTTATTTCCTCCCGCTGCCAGTCATCCGGCACAAGATTCAGATACCACATGGCATGATTTTGCTTTTCCAGCACAACCGTTTCATCCGAATCCGCAGCAGCAAGCACTACTGTTTTGTCTACATCTGTAGTCCCTGTTATTCCCCTGTTTTTTCCCAGATTCTTCTCTTTTTCCTTGTCTCCTGCCCTCTCCTTTCCAAGCAGATATCCTTCTGCCATAACAAGGGCAAGTACAAGTACGACTACCTTTTTTGTGTCAATCTCACCTGTCACAGGCTTCACAAGCAAACCAGATTTTATGACAACAGCAGCCACAAAGATTCCGGCTACCAAAAAAAGAATACGTTTCCCCCGATTTTTTATCCACTCCTCCCGGCTGTTTTCCCCGACCTCCGAAATAGCTTCCTCATTATCTGATTTTTCTTTTTCTGCAATCTGCTTCCTCTCTGCCTGCCTTTGCACCACGTGCTTTTGCGGCACCCGCTTCTGTGCTATCTCCTCTTGGCCGCTCTCTGTGATAAAATCGGATAATTTTTTTAGATTAAAATGACTATCCCTGCTAATCCCGTGCATTCCGTACACAAGAAAAACCAGATCCCTGTCACGGTGGTTCATCGTATTCATAAAATTTTCCAATAATTTAGAAATACCGTCTGCCACATCCGAATCAAAACCATCCAGATATATCATCTTAAGCTGCTTCTTTTCCTCGTCATAAAACATATAATCACTTCGAAGAAGCAGATTTCTTCCTTCCAGAAAATAATCTGCCGACCGGTTTAAAATATCCATAACCTGCCGGATCAGACACAAAAGCTCCGGTGCTGTAAAGACTCTTTTTTGAAATAATTCAGAAACCGAAATCATATCGCCCACCGGATACATAAACCGGTGTTCCCTGTCCACATTATGTATTTCTGCACCGATTATCCCTTCCACATCGTTATATTTAAGCATCTCTGTCCCAAAACACCCACCGTCTTCTTCCATCCGTATTCTGACAAACCTTCCTGTAAGTTCCTGAACAATATCAATCCTCATGCCCTTCCTCCATTATTTAAATAAATCTTTGACCACTTCACTGTCCCACATGTAGTATGGCGGAAAAATTTTTTCATGTGATAAATAAACCTGTTTACCATTCTCCCCTGTCAACATTCTTTTGAGAAATGGAACATGGATGTCCACACAGAACAAAACATCTGCCTCGACCGACAACACCTTTTTCTTCACAGACACCTCTTTGATCTGTGAGATCATCAGGTGCTCCTGCAGATATTCTCTGAGTGCCGAAGCCGTTTCTCCCTCTTTCCACTCTTTTCCGTTTTCCACAGTCCTCTCCAAAAAACTCTCCCCAAGCGAATAAATCGCCGTCTGGTCATGAGCATACATCGACAGATAACAAATGCTGAGAAGAATCCATATGGTAATGCTCATGATAAACACTGCTTCTACCGTAAAAGATGCCGTCCGCTTTTTCAACCGAGTATTTTCCATAGACACATCACTCCATATCCGACAAAAATAAATGGAACAAACGGTATCGTATCCTTTCTTCCCACACGCCGGAGCAGTAACAAAAAGCCACCTGCCACCGCCGCAAAAACAAGAGACAAAAACAGAAGGATGCCATTTTCAAAAAAACCAAACATCACTCCACTTGTAATAAATACGATTCCATCACCGATACCCACCTGCCCGTGTGCGATCTTGCTGAGCCCGATCAGCAGGCCGCCTTCGATCACACCGGTAAACGCCAGATACCAAACCTGCTCTCCGCATGCGATCCGGCAAATCTGGCCCGCCGCTAGCACTACTATCGTCACTACTGAAATCTCAATCTGTATTTCTTTTTTCCGGATGTCATAAATAGACATCAAAAAAAGATAAATAAATAATATAATATGACACGCTATTTTTATCGTCATCCCTGATCCCTTCCGCATTTTGAGCAGGGCAGTCTGCCGCCCGCCTCTGATAAAGTAATTTCCTGTATGCTTCTTTTTATTTTCTTACATGTTCTGCTGATGTGAAAACGATCTCCGTAATTACATATAAACACATCCTGCGTATCGGACAAAGAAGCTTCGCGGCAACAACCCTCACACGCATAATATTTCGCTCCTCCTTCACTCCTCAAATGCTCCAGATCACCGTACTTCACCCGCGATATACTAAGTCTCAGATACGAACACTCCAGACTCTTATGATATACTTTTCCTGTTTTGGTAATGTAAACGACTTCATCTCCATCCACAGCATCCGCTTCCATTCTGGTATCTACTCCGGTAAACGCCCTTGTCCGGTATCTATGGCTGAAATAGAATCTCTTATGCGAAATAACTGGAAAGGGAATCTGGATACTATGATCCGCTACGAGATCAATTTCATCTGTCTCTGAAACGAACCGCGAACGCAGCATACTGATTCCTTCCCCGCACTCCCCGGCATACTGCACCATCTTTCCAGTCATATATGCTTTGTTCACCACTGCCTCTGTCCGGGACGCCGCATATTCCACGGACAGTTCCCGCCCTGTTCTCACAAGAGCCTGTTCTACTTTTTCTTCATATAAAAGCAGCCTATTAATGTAAATAATACAAAGTGCTGCAAAGAGAAACAATGGAAGAACAAGCGCTGCTTCTACGGTAAGAGACGCTGTACTGCACTTTTTATTCAAACAATCCCTTCTTTCCCAGTTTTTATGAACCGATTTAGACGATTTCTTTCAGAGAGGGACTCAAGGCGGGAAAGGGTACTCTATTTAATATGTATGATTGGCGGTTTCCTCCTTATTATGGTAGTTATTTTTTTGCATAGAATACCCTTTCCCGCCTTGATATAGCTCGATGGGTTCAACTTGCGCCGTCAGGCCAGTTGCTGTCCTGGATCATTCTGTGACATAGCCGGCCTGCAGGACTACCTCCTGCCCGAACCAGTCCTGCTCCCTGTTCAGGACATTTTGAATAAAAGGAAGCTGAAAAAATTTTGTGGAAAAAGAGAATGCCCCTTTGACACAGAATGAACTTACGCAGATTCCCAGATTAAATCCCTTGAAGTAATTGTCCTTTATGTTCCATTCCATAAGATCCATAATCCGGCAGCACGTGTCCGAGCTTCCGTTTACGAGCATAAACAACATTAAATACTGCTCATAACCAAACCCCTTTCCATCAGACTCCGGAATTTTTTTCACCTTGTCCATAATAAATGGGTGATTGATCTGATAAAGATCTGAAAACTCCACAACTATATCTTTTTCTGTCTTTAACAATGGCACTTTTTTATTCTGAAGAAGAGCTGCCACATCCACCAGAGATTCTGACATTCCCCACAGCACGATAAACAGCGTCTGTGTGAAACGGACAAGGGGTTCCAGCCCGGTAAACCCAACTACTGCCAATGCCGCTGCATATGCCGTCTCCCTTTTGGAAGAAGACGTAAGTATCAAAGTTGTATTTACGACTGTTCTTACCAATACCAGCCGGTTTATGACCTGCTCCAGATTTTCCTTGTCGCTTCCTTCCCCGCATACAATATATTCCCATTCATAATCCAGACGCTTTTCCATTTTTCCCACTGGATGGGAGACGGTGGAAAAAAATTTTTTGAGGTATTCAAAAAGCAGATAATCCGTCATGGAAATCCCTGCGATGTCTTTTACTGCTGCCTGAAGATTTACCTCTTCTTCCCCCGCAAAGTCCTGCACATCTTTTGCATAATCCTCCTCTTCGTCTTTATTGCCATACATTTTTTTATAGTTATCTGCATGCTCCGTTTTCTTTTTCGATATTTTCTCAGTGTCCTTTATGACAAGCTTGGATAATCCTCCGGATATTGCATTCTTAAACGAATCCATCGGGTTCTCTGCACCACCCTCTTCTCCAATTCCCGAATAGTCAAATATGACGCCTGACGTATCATATTCTTTCCAAAGTTGTTTTAATTCCGACACCTGCTCTTTCGTAAAAGACTTCTCCAATCTATTCTTTGTCTCTCTTAGGATCCGCAGATCCGATGCCAGAAAGGATACGGCATCACCGCCCAGATTCAATTTTGAAATATCCCCGCCGAGATCTTTTACGGTCTTTAATGCCTGTTCTGCTTTCTTGGCAGCCTGCTCCACCTGTTTTAGAAATTCGTTTTTTTGTGTCGTGTCTTCTGCGGCCTGTTTGATCATTTCATCTACATTTACCACATATTTTTTCACCGTCTTCCAAACAGAATCTTCTGTTATCCCAAAATCCTCTGCCTGGCATTCTCCGTGATAGAACATTTTTACAAAATACGTATTTCCGGAAATCGCCCCATCCGAATATTCTACTCCATCAATTCGTTTCATAAGTTCCAACAGCTTCTCATCCAGCTCGGCTGCCTCTTTTTCTTCTTTCGCTTTCTTATCAATTTCACTGGCGGATTCTTCGATTCCTTCTACTGACTCCATTTCTCCCCGGAACTGATCAAGAGCATCTGAAGCAATGCTCCTCTTCATATAGTCCGTGATCTGTCGCTTTAATTCCGCTCCACCATCATCACCTATATACTTTTTCTGCTCTGTCGTAACATCCGTGAGTGTTCCGTCATATAGATCCGTCCTCTCTGCCAGCACCCCTTTCACCTCTAATGTATCCGCTGCATATTCTGCGATGCTCTGCTCAAATGATTTGCCGGCATCCTCGATAAAAAACAGATGATACTCCTCATAAAGCGGCCTGCTGTATTCGGTCAAAAGACTGTCTGTGGCAGACCTCAAAATACGTCTGCCATAAACCCGGCACACCTTACCTCTCGTCACCTCGACCATTGTCCCCAAGAGCGCCATGATGATAAGCAGCGTCAACGATAAAAACACGGTAATACCTGCCGGCTGATCATTTATTCTTATCATTTCCGATTATGCTCCCCGAGTCCTGATCAAATGTCTGAAATGCCTTCTCCACCACGCCCGTGATCTTATCCTTAAACAATAATACGAGCGCGATTAAAACAACAAGGATCAATATGATCTCAACGACTCCGATGCCTTCTTCTTCCTGCCAGAATTCAACAAAATACTTCATACTCTTTTCCTCCTTTTTACATTGTCATAAATGCCGGGACGATAATGATCGCCATTACGACCCCAAGCATCAGCACCATTGGAAGAAGCAGCTTTGTTCCCGCTGTCTCTCCCATAACCTTTACTGCTTCCTTTCTTTTCTCAAATGCCTCCATTGCCTCAACTTCGAGCAACCTTGTCAGATCCTCCGATCCTTTCCGGATATTCTGATTAATGATGGAAGAAAATCTAAGGTATGGAAGCTGTCGGCATCTTTTGCCAAAAGCCTCTACTGCCTCCGGCTCAGATACCCCGTGTTTCATTTCCTGAAACGAAACACGAATCTCTTCATAGGCATATCTGCACTCACCCCCTTTCCTGATCCGATCTTTATATTCTTCACAAAGACGTTCAAAACATCCCCGGATCGTAAGACCGGCACTCAGAAGAAGCATGATCTTATTTACCAGTTCCGGGTAATCGAGAAGAAGCTGATTCTCCCTTTCACACAACTTTTCTTTCTGTTTTCTATTCCATAAAAAAGGTAAGAGAACTAATAGGGAAAGCGAAAGATAAAAAGCTGAAAAATCTTTATGGTGTTCCGGGTCGCTATACGTTATCTTTTTCCCGGATACCGTACGCGGCAATTCGATCCGTTCTTCCTCATTCTGGGCAGAAACTGCATTTTCCACAGCCTCCCTGATCTCAGATAAGAGAATTTTCCTTTGATCCGGCTCCTCTTCCTCCTGCACCGCATCCTCTGCCTCTTCTTCGTTTGGCCTGATCTGTAGTTTCAGTTCATCCTCGACGGTGCCCTCCTCTGTCTCAGCGCTTACCTCAAACGTAACCTGATTGGTCTCTTCTCCATTCTGGATGTACCTGCCTTCTATGATGACCTTCTCCGGCTGCTCTTCCAAAAAGCAGGCAATAAACATCAGTCCTGAGGCACATACCGCAGCGAGCAGCATGAAAATCCTCTTGCACCAAATCTCCTCAAAGATTTTTTTCCTGTCTTCACGCCGATAAAGAACTTTTATGGCCTCTTTTGTCTGCGAATCCTTTTCGATGAATTTTTCCAAGCGAAAAATCCGGATCAGCCTTTTTATATATGGATAATATTTTTCCATCTATTTGCCCCCTAAAAATCAATTTTCATGATCCTCTGCCCCCATAGAAAAGCTCCTGCGTAGACGATCAACGCTCCTGTCATGATTCCTGCTCCCATCACATTCCTATACAACGGATCCAGAAACCCCGGAGAAAAGATTCTGAGATACACGATCATCAGAAGAGGAATCGCCGTCATACATCTTGACTCCATCTTCTTTCCGGATACGAGTGCATCAATCTCTCTTTTCATTTCAATCTTCTCTGCGATATTTGCTGATGTCCGTCTCATCACCTGAACAAGATTTCCGCCTGTCTTCTTTGCCGTCATCAATATCTCACCAAACGTGATGATATCCTCTACGCCGCTTCTCTCTCCCAAATCCCCGATCAGTTTTTCTACTGGTACTTTCAATTCCAGTTTCCGCGTCATATACTCAAATTCTCTTAAGATAATATCCTGCTCCGAGTACATAAGCGCCAGATCCTTTTTCGCCTGCCCCATAGCGTTTTCGAGAGAATATCCGGCAACCAGCGCTGAGACCAGACTTTCCATCGCATCCTTAAACTGTACCGTCAGCTCCCATTTTTGTTTTTCTATGAGTGAATGTCTGAAAATTTTTAGAAAGAGAATTGCGGCAGGAACTGCCAGAAATACACAAAATAAGACGTGGTCATAGAACAGCATCAGTATGATAAAACCCAGGATCCCCCCACCAGCTCCATATTTTACAAGCTCGCTTTTCGTATACACATACCTGTTATAATCAATCATAATGATATCCCCGCCCTTATACATTTATCCGAATTTATGAGCCGGTGTCCCATATCCATTAAGTTCCCGATGACCCGCCCTTCCTCTTCTTTCTCTTCAACAAACTGAAACAATGGATACAGCCGGATTTTCCCATTTTCTACCTGGCCTACCTCGCAGATTTTCAATACTTTCCTGCTTTTATCACGAAGCCTTCCAAGATGTACCACGATATCGATCGCCGAAGCAATCTGTTGCCGGATCGCTTCCAATGGGATATCCATCCCCATAAGCACAAGAGTTTCCAAACGGTTCAGCATATCCTCCGGGCTATTGGCATGTCCGGTAGAAAGGCTTCCATCGTGTCCGGTATTCATGGCAGTGAGCATATCAATCGCAGTCGCGTCCCGGATCTCTCCTACCACGATCCTGTCCGGCCTCATACGGAGCGCACTCTTGATCAGATCCCGGATCGTAATCTGGTTTTTGCCCTCGACATTGGCATTACGAGCTTCCAGTCTCACCAGATTTTCGATTCCCTGTATTTGAAGCTCTGCAGAATCCTCTACCGTTATGATCCGTTCATCCGGTGGAATATAATTTGAAAGGATATTTAGAAAGGTGGTCTTCCCGGCACCAGTTCCCCCGGATATAAAAATGTTATACCGGGCCTCTACCAATTTGCGCAAAACAATATCTGCCTCTCTCGTTATCGCTCCCATGTTGATCAGCTTTTCCATAGTCAATGGCTCCTTGGGAAATTTCCGGATCGTGATGACCGGCCCCACGATCGCCACGGGATGCATGACAATATTGACCCGGGAACCGTCTGCAAGCCTTACATCAAGAATCGGATTTGTCTCGTTTACAATGCGGTTTCCCCCGGATGCGATCTGCTGCGCAATGTCATTCAGACGCTCGGCCGAGTCAAACTCCAGACCGGTTTCCATAAGCTTCCCCCCTTTCTCAATGAAAATATGCTCTGGTCCATTTACCATGATCTCTGTGATCTCTTCATCCTCGATGAGCTCCTGCAAAACATCCAGCTTTCTCATCGAGTTATAAATTTCCCGGCGAAGCCTCTTCCTCTCCCCAAAGCGGATATAATTATCGCCTCCGGCCTTTTCGATACTCTCGTCGATGATTCCTAACAGTCGGTCTTCATCGATTTCCGAATCCAGCGGCACCTGTTCCAGTACCATATGCCGTATCCGTTCTTTTCGCTCTCTATCCTCTTTTGCGCTCATGCGCTCCACCTCCCTCTTCTCCGTATAACAACTGCTTTATCTCCTCATTTTCTTTTTCATATTGTGTCTCACTTACAAACTGAAGACGCTCCCAGAGTTCTTTATGTCCCTCCTGAATACAATATTTCTGAAATCTGTCTTTCCGGATCCCGGCAAAGATCCCTGTCTTTTCCGGAACAATAATCTCATCTGCATCAGCAAGAAACTCGAGTGTATACTCAAACAACTCCCCGACCTCAAAAATTACCACATCAAACTGTTTTTGTTCCCTCATCCTTTTTGCAAACTGCATCATCTCCGGCAACGGATAATCCAGTAAATCCTTGTAATGTCCCGCCGGTGCAAGCATCCAGAGTGCTCCTGCCGAAAAGGCCAATTCCTCCAGCTTCTCATGAAATCCATTACTTTTTGCACATAAGATCAGCTTCGATAAGCCCGGTTCTTCCACTCCTGCTGTCTCATCCACCTTTCCTCCTGCAGATACAGGGAATTCGCATAAACTGATATAAAGTACCTTCCCATGTTGTGCAAATTCCAGCGCTTTATGAAGAGCCAGGGATGTTCTTTCATCTCCTCCTCCCGGCGAAAAGACACATATAATCCTGGAGTCCGCATCTTCCCGCTTCTCCTTTTTCCACTCCCCTGCCCCCATTCGTTCAAGTAATTTCTGATACATCGCTTCCCTGCTCTGATACATAAAAAGCGTTCCGTCCGTCTCTACATCCGGTCTCTTTACAATCTGCACCGTATTGCACCTGAGGCCTCTCATACTCTCGTAGTCATCCGATACCACAAAGTCACTATGTCTAAATTCTGTTTTTTCTTCCATTTTTGTTAATAATTCCACTTCGATATACGGATTTTGCTGCCCGGCGATAAACCGCATCAGTTTCTCCCCATATCCATCTTCTTTTATGTGAATATATAATTTTATCTTGTCCAATCAATCACCCTTTCTCTTCAAAAGCTATCTCACATGCATATTATGAACGCCATTGAAATACATATAGTAAAGGGGATCACACCCTCATCACCACTCGTCTTCAAATCGTAATACGGCACCGGTCTTTTGCCGGCCGCCAGATTTTTTATATACTTGGAAAAATACCGGAAACGGCAGATAAAATTTTTTCTCCGGATCATTTTGATCACAGAAAATACAGCCCCGAACAGTAATGACACAAGCATTACACGAAAGCAAAATCTAAAATTATAATAACTACTGATAATGGAAAATAATTTGATATCTCCTGCCCCACACATATGGAACAGATAAAAGAAAAAACAGACAACAAACGGAATCAGACTATTGAGTGCAAAGTACCAAAGACCCGTTATACCATAAGTCCACAGATTTTTATAGAGACTCAGTACAAGTCCAATGCACACGATAGCATTTGGTATGCGGTAGCGCCACAGATCACAGACAGATGCAGGAATCAGAACAAGAAAAATCATTTCTTGACCTCCTATGCTGCCACCTCCTAATTTTGTTGTGATTCATATACTAGCACGTCACCTTCGTTCTTGTCAACTACAATTTTGTAAAAAATGGAATATTTTTATATACCATGGCAATACTTTTAGTGGAAATATATGATAAATAGAAAAATAAGATTTATAATAATTGCGTTTTTTCGACATTTTTTAAGAATTAATACAAAAATAATACAATTAGAAACAAGATTTATCATACAGAAATGGGGGTAGCTATGAAAAAGAAAACGGACAACCTTCTCTTAGCCAGAGAGGAACTTATGAGCGAAATCGAAGAGATTAAACTTCTTTTAGAGATCGCCCACTCAAATTTTGACAATGCCAGCGATCCTGACCTTGTTGACAGCTGTATTTACGAAATGAACGCTATCCAGTACAAGTATAAGTATCTACTAAAACAAATGCGCAAAATGGAAAGTCTCAGTAGTTAAAACAGGCATGAGATTCCTCATGCCTGAAAACCACGGTTTGCACTTACATCTACACCAATACTTTCATTCAGGTGATCCCTTCCATAAGTAAGTCCTGCATAGATCGGCTGTGCATTCTGCATCACCGCATCGGAATCATCCTGAGCTGCCACTTCCTTAAAGGCAGGAAGCAACTTATTTATAATATCAACAGCATGTTCAAAGCGTTCACTGTCACGAAAAGCCACACCCTGACAGAGCTCATGATAAGAATATACATAAAGCCTTCGCAAATAATGAGAAATCTCATAACTGAAATCAAGGCTTCCCATAAGCTCTGTGAGAAATCCTCTCGCACGTTCAATCTCCCGCCTGCATTCTGTCATATTGCCTTCTGAGAGGAACTTTGTCCCCTCAGAAACGCTATCCAAAAATGCCTCATAAATGATCACAACGAGTTCACTTCTGTTTGCCTGCGCCACTCTTGCCGCATAGGCATTTAATCTTTCCTTATCCAATATTAACACACCTTTCTTT
This sequence comes from uncultured Eubacterium sp., assembly GCA_964579975.1. Lineage (GTDB taxonomy): Bacteria > Bacillota > Clostridia > Lachnospirales > Lachnospiraceae > Eubacterium_F. The sequence goes on from CAZOIF010000021.1 coordinate 20,377, forward strand.
CGCGATCCGGATGAACGCTGTCATCATCAGCCCTGAAGCAGCTGTAAAATCGTCTGTGGTCTGTTATTTGCCTGTGCTAACATAGATGTCCCTGCCTGACTGAGCACACTGAGCTGTGTAAATTCTGTCATTTCCTCTGACATATCCACATCTTCAATCCTCGAACATGCCTCGGTAAGATTCTGGGACGTGACATCAAGACTGGCCGTCGCCGAATCCAGACGGTTCTCATATGCACCGAGTTTTGCACGGACTGCGGAAACTTCTTCGATCGCCGCATTAAATTTGCTGATGGAGTCAGCTGCTCCTTCCTGTGTACAAACATTACAATATTGGATATTAAGCGATTTACACGTTACCGGAGGAATTGAAATATCGATCGTCTGACCTTCATTGGATCCGATCTGGATCGCTACAAATCCGGCATCCAGCACGGTTACATCCGCATCCGATCCCGCTGTAGCGCCCGATACATCAAAAATCATGCAGAATGCATCGCGGTCAGACACCGTCACACGACCACCCTCGATAAATGTTGTCGCTGTCTTGGAAAATCCGGAATCGGTATCAATCGTAACTTTTGCATCCTGCCCCTGCACTACGGTTCCACCATCCACTCCAAGTTTAGCGGCCAGTACCGGATTGTCTGTTGTTACCTGTATATTATACTGTGTTCCATACAATTTTGATTCGAAATAGAGAGACGTCGCATTTGAAAGCTCCACTTCATCTCCCGCACCACTTACCGGCATCACATCGATGTTCATGCTCTCACAGTAATCACGGATCTTCGCATATACATCCTCCAGCGTGTCTCCCTCTTTTACATCAATGATCTCACCATTGATCTGCACCTGCCCCGGCTCATCAAACGTATCGGAAGCAGCCATTCCGAGTGCGCCTGTCGTAAAAGTAGTCTGTGTCGCAATCTGATCAACGGTCATGCTGTATGTCGTAAGCGGCACATAGTCTGTCATAGATATGACTTTTACACCGATATTATTAGACGAAGTCTGACGACAGCAGGAGCCGTCAAGAATACTCTTTGTATTGAACTCCGTATCCGTCGAAAGCCGGTCAATCTCCTCTCTCAGAGCATTGATCTCCTTCTGGATCGCTTCTCTGTCCTCCATCGCATAAACACCTGTATTAGCTGCCTGTACGGATAACTCACGACATCTCTGGAGCATGTTCTCCACTTCGGAAAGTGCACCCTCTGCCGTCTGGATAAACGATATTCCATCTGCTCCATTTCTGGACGCTCTCTGGAGTCCGCGGATCTGCGCTTTCATCTTGGATGAAATCGCCATACCAGCCGCATCGTCTGCTGCTTTATTGATACGATATCCCGAAGAAAGTTTCTCAAGGCTTGCCGTAATCCTGTCCTGTGTCCGATTTAAATGACCACTCGCTGTAATCGCTGCAATGTTTGTGTTTATCTTCATCTCTCATCTTCCCTTCTCTGCACATTTTGAATAAATAGTTTTGCCACCAGATATAATCTGTCATTTGTGGCCGTCTCATCTATTTTGTCTCCTAAATGAAATGAATTTCTTCTGCCTTTTGCAAAATCTCCACGCTCCATCGTAAAGCCATTCATTTCCAAATCCTTTTCAAACTCTGTAAAAATTTCCTCCGATACCGTTCTGGCATCCTCTTCATCACTCGTCATGAAGCCGGAAACCCGCTCACCGCTCACCTTGAAGGTCGCCTGCACATTTCCGAACCGGGGCGAATCGATCGAAATCTCCACCGTCCCCTTCTCGGACTCTTTCCCCTGTCTCACGGTAACGCTGCAGGCCGTGACACCATGTTCTGTAATGATCGGAACCTCATATCTCTGGAAACGCCGCATCTGGTGGTAAAATGAAATACTGCCCGCCATAACTGCGATATCCCGGATATTCTCATAGTGTACATCCTCTGCTGCTTTCTGCTCATTGAGTTCCTCGGCGTGAACCTCATCCAGTTCATCGTACACCTGATCAAGCTGTTCCGGATCATCCATGCTGTCAATGAGCCTCTCGCTCTCCTCTCTGGAATAGAGTTTCAGGAAATTTCTGCTGCCCTGTTCCAGATATGACTTCATAAGATGTATATTTATCATGCTGTCTGGTATATCCAGTTCCTTCAGAAGCTCCATGATCTGATCACTGCTCTCGGCTGCCATCCCACGGATCTCCTGTGCAAGCTCCTCGTAATAAGCCGCTGTCTCGTCCGCCGCTTCCGCGCTGTTCATACACTCATCAAGAATGACCTCCAGAGATTCTTCCATATATGTATCCGATCGTTCTTTCAGCACTGCCGGCGAAAGCTCCTTTTGGAGTTTTGTCACTATACTGCTGCCAAATGCGGCACTAATTTGATCACTAATACTCTCACCGGAAGAAATGACTTCTTTTAGTCCTCCAAACTCGTCATCTACCGTCTGGTCAACTCCCTTTGCTCTCCGGGTCCGCACCGCTGAGAGAAGGGATGAAAATGATAACTCTCTTCCTTCTTTTACCAACTGACCGATCACAGCACCATCGCTTTTTTCCACCTTATCCAGAAGGCGGTAAATACCGATCATACTTTTTCTCTCTTCACTTGTAATCTGGCCACTGTGATCCAGCTTCCACAAATATTTCCGGAAAGAAATGTCTTCCTGCTCGATTTCCTCACTGATTCCGGCCACCTTATCTCCCAGTTCGTCCAGATTCATTTCCAACGGATTTTCCTGCCGCCGTATAAGCTCCGAAACCACTTTCGGTGTGAGGTTCTTCACAAGCGTAGTCACCTTATCATCATATTCCTTCATGGATAAAATGTTTTCCTTTGTGAGCGGCATCCGGTTATATGCCAGAATCCGTACCGCCCGCTCATTGGCCGCTGTCGTATCCAGTTTTAAATCAAGTAAAATATCATCTACATTGGAAAATGCTTTCGTGATCGAATCTCCGAGGTCTTTTCTCACCTCTGTCCCGACAGTCTCATACGACTCGGATGCAGCCTCCATCTGGCTCCGAAGGTTATTTCCCGCTACCGCAATATCCTGTATCGTGTCCGTATCTGCCGTATCGATCGTTCTTCCATACACCGAAACCGGCGCCGCCAGAATATCTGCTCCCGCCCGAAGTGTCTGGGCAGCAATGTCCGTATTTTCAATGCCAGCTTCTACTCCATTTTCAATAAGAAGCTTCTGGCATGCCTCCTGCTCCATCTTTTTCAGTTCATCAACAATTTCTACGAGGTTCTGCACATCCAGATGAATGCCCTTATTTTCCATCGTGCGGGCAGCGTCAATCGTCATCGTAAGCCGTATTTCTTCAAGCTGTCTTTTCGCCGTTATAAAATCAGCTTCTGTGACAAATGTTTTGCGCAGGACAGAATCGTCTGTCTGCTTCAATGCCTCCAGTCTGCGCCCGGCTTCCTCTCGGGATATTTTTTCGAGATCTGCCTCCTCTGGAAGAATACCGTCCATCACCTCGTCTGCGATCCGCTCTGCAAGAGCCTCGGGAGGTACATCCTTTAACTCCTCCAACGTCTGGTAAGTCCGGATGTTTTCCCCTGTCACCGGCACATCATTTTCATAAAGCCACTGTGCCGTTTCAAGATTCTTCTCATCCGCTTCGAGCCCACTGTCTTCCAGGATCGCTTCCGCCTGCTTCTCCACTGCATCAAAAGAAGCACGGTTCTCTTTATATGTACCCGTAGCTGTCACCGCGCTGCTATTACTTATATCTGCAGGTGTAAAGGAAAGATCATTTTCAAGAAAATACCGGATCGAGGCATCCGACATTCCCGCCACCTGAGAGGCCATCTGTGCCGCCGCCATGATGCGATCTTCAATCTCATCAAAATATTCTCTTTCCTCTTTGCCCTTTTCGACCTGTCGCTGTACAGACTCCTCCCTCTCGTGACGCTGGCTTTTCACTCTCTCCACCGCACGCTCCAACGAGGAAGCAACATACTCTTCTAAAAGCGACCCATCCTCTTCGATATCATGAGCATCTTTTCCTGTCATGCTCTTACTGATAAAATCTGCCGGATCAAATTCTTCTGCCGGGAGGTTTTTCTTTACCTCTTCCAGTATGTCTTTGTTGTCCCTGTCTGCACCGGTATATACGATACGGTTCTCCATTTCCTTTTGTACCGTACAATCCTTTGTATACTCAATCCCCACATGGGAGACACTGCCTTCCCTGGCATTCTGTACTGACACCCCTAAGCCCTTTGCATAGTCCGTGTCTTTAAAGTCAATGGAAATCTTGTTTGCATTAATAATCATAGATTTCTCACTCACTCTCCGAAAAAATTAGCTACTATATATTTCGGATGATTCGTAAAAACCTTTAGTCCCACAGATTCGATAAAAAATCCATGATCCAAAATCCATGCTGAACATCTTCCCCGCCGGTAAGTAGTGATTCGTACTCTTCCTCTGTCAGATTTTCCCTGAGTTTTTCTTTGGAATCCTCCGGAACTACCTGATAAGTACTGTCAACAAGACACAAGGTCGGATACATGATACACCACCAGTTTTTCCCTTCTGATTTTCCTATATTTACTTTTAATGCCTTGTATTCCCCCGCCGGAAATGTCATATCCCCGTATTCCTTCACCGGGAAATAACATGTTCCCAGTTCTGCATTCACTTCATAATCATAACCCCGTTCTTTTATGTAACGGTCCGCCATCTCCTCGATTTCCCTCAAGTGATTTCGCAGTGTCTGCTGTGCCATTACCACAGAAGTATCTCCTCTGAGTTCCTCCCTCAGAAGATCCAAGATTTCTTCCTTTACTTCCAGTTTTAACTCCTGGTCATCCTGACTGTCACTATTTGCTACGACATGAAGACGGATCACCTGATCGGCAATGTCCTTCTGCATCTCCTGCTTGTCCATTTCTTTTCCATAAAAATGCATCAGCACGCATACGGATACGACCGCTGTCACAAATGCAACCTTTTTCATGAGCGTTTTCCACCTCTGTTGTTCCACGTTATTACCTCCTCAAATGCTTTTCTTACATTTTTTCCAAATATGTCTTTTTTATTCACAAAATCTTTGATATAATGTACGAAAAGCATGGGGCAAGATCAGACAGAATCTGCCATGCGAAAGGATGTGCAAAGTATGGACTCATTATGGATCAATGCTCCGGCGAAGATCAATCTCGGTCTGGACGTTCTCCGAAGACGGGAAGACGGCTACCATGAGGTAAAAATGATCATGCAGAGTATCCGGCTTTTTGACCGCCTGACTCTGACAAAAACAAGAAAACCCGGTATACACCTTCATACCAATTTAAAATTTCTCCCTGTAAATGAGGACAACCTTGTGTACAAAAGCGCAAAACTACTGATGGATGAATTTGGTATCGATGACGGGCTCGACATCCGTTTAGACAAGCGGATTCCGGTCGCAGCTGGTATGGCAGGTGGAAGTACAGATGCCGCCTCATGCATGCTCGCCCTGAATCAGCTGTTTCATTTAAAATTGTCAGATCAGGAACTAATGAAGCGCAGTGTCACCTTGGGTGCTGACATTCCGTATTGTATCATGAAGGGAACTGCCCTGTCGGAAGGCATCGGAGAAATCCTCTCGCCACTCCCACAAGCTCCTGACTGCTATGTTCTGATTGCAAAGCCGGGCTTTCACATATCGACTAAATTTGTCTATTCAAATCTGAAACTTGATGAGGAGACCACACATCCCGATGTCGATCTTATGATCGACTGCATCAAACGAAAAGATCTGTATGGTCTTTGTGATAATATGGCAAACATACTCGAAACCGTAACGATTCCGGAACACCCGGAAATCAAAGACATTAAAAAAACGATGCTCGATCAAGGCGCCATCGGCTCACTGATGAGCGGAAGCGGCCCGACGGTTTTTGGTATTTTTGACGATCTGAACAAGGCAAAAAAGGCGAAAGAGGTCTGCCGGAAGTTACCTTACCGTTGTTTTGTCTTTGTTACAGATTTATATAGGTAAAAGATATCAAACACAAAAAGGAGGATACTATGATTTTTAAAAACGCAAAGAAATTGTTACTTATAACTATGACACTTGTTCTATTTTCCGCGATGGGAATCCTGACCGAAAACAGGCAAGCTGCCGCTGCTGAAACAAGCGACCCAATCGCCATCACAGATGAATCTCTTTTTGAGACAGCGTACATTGATGGCATGCTGACCATTACAGGTTTCCATCAGCCGCAAAGCGGGAACAACCTGACCCAGATCGTTGTCCCTGCCAGCATCCGCGGCCAGAAAGTGCGCGCAGTCGGTCCTTTCGCTTTCAAAGACGCCATGGACATTCATATGCTGTATCTGCCAGATACTCTGGAGTTCATTGCCCCGGAAGCATTTTCATCCTATAAACTTGACCAGATTGGAAGTTACACGTATCAGTCAACCGGTGAGTTTGCCGTTGTCGACACCGCTCCGAACGAGCAGGTTTTCGTAGAAACCCCAACGGTAGAAGTCGGCTCCATCGTTTCGATTCCGGATCAGCTTCCGTCCAGTCTGACAGAGATCGGCGAAAAAGCCTTTTTCTGTTCCCCGATAAAAAATATCATTATCAACAGCCAGAATCTTATCATCGGCCAGTATGCCTTTGCTCAAACGGCGACTCTGGACAGTATTACAGTAAATGCCGGTGCATCTATCATAGAAATCGGCGAATATGCTTTCCAGAACAGCGGCAACCTCCATCATTTTCTGGTAAATGGCACCATCACTAAAATCGGAAGATACGCCTTTGAGGGAGCCGGAAACATGAACGATCTCATTGTGTCAGAAACCGGAAGTATTTCCATTATTGAAGAATATGCCTTCCAAAACTGTGCCAATCTCCATACTGTGACTTTACGGGGAGCGCTTTCTTCTATTGGAAATAATGCTTTTTGCCAGTGTGGGAATATGAACAATCTGGTCATCGAATCGACCACGCCATACACCATTGGTGAATATGCGTTCCAGAACAATACCAATCTTCACAACGTAACACTCTCCAATGGAATTGAAACCATCGAAAAGGGAACTTTTGAAAACTGTGCCAACATGGAATTCGTATACCTTCCGGATTCCCTAAAGAACATCGAGGAGGATGCTTTTAAAAATCTTCCTAACCTTAAGGAAATCACCATCAATGAAAACGTGGTTATTGCCTCCAATGCATTTGCCGGCGCCAGCGGCTCCACACTAAATGCCCTCGCCAACACAAACAATGCAAGTGCAAAGGCTCTCGCAGGCGTTGCACCAACTCCTACACCAGTTGTTACCACACCGGTTGTCGCAGAGGTACCTATTATCGCTCCTACGACACCTCCGGTAAGCAAGGTTACTGTTTCATCCGTTAAGCTGAAAAAAGCCAAAGTAAATAAAACGAAAAAAAAGGTGACGCTGACATGGAGCAAAAATCAAAAAGCCAGCGGCTATACGATTTACAAAAAGGTAGTGAAAAAAGGAACAAAGGCCAAAAAAGCAAAAAAGATCAAATTTGTGAAAGTGAAAAACGTAAACAAAAAGACTTTGAAGCTAACGCTTAAACTGGCAAAGAAATCTACAACGTATTTTTATGTAAAAGCATTTGTAAAAACGCAGGCAGGCGGCAAGACCGTAACGACTTACAGCAAAGCTTCTAATACGAAAAAAGCCGTATTAAAATAAAAAGGTGCGACTGAAAATCGCGCACCTCTTAAGTTTGCCTACGGCAAACTTGCTCCGCAAGCCGGAACTTTTCAAACAGAAAACAGCCACGATCCATCAAAACAGACGCAGGCATCCCTGCCAAATGTTTTCATGGATCGTGGCTGTTCGTTTTCGACGGCGCACTGAACTACTTATAATCTGCTTCTAACGAAATCCCATATCATACTCCCCTTCCACATCAAGAGGTGCACCCTCATCTTTTACTTTTTCCACCAGACGGAAGGTCATCTCCTTAAGCTGCACACCGCTCTGGGCAAAACACAACCTGACCACGGCATATCTCGTCGCCATGCACACCCTCTTTGTAATCTGACTCCACTGGCCTCCGGTTCCATTAAATGTGATAACACCTATTGGCACACCCTGGGTAAACACCGTCACCGGAATCTGTGCCATCGCCCCGAGATCAGATCGGAACACCATTTCCATCTCGTAGATTCCCTGATTTTTGATCGACATAGCAAATATATAACTGGAATCTTTGGAAGTATCAACATCTGCGAGTGGTATCGTCGTATTTTCGCTGACATCAAAATACACGATATCATCCAGACTAAAGTCGTCTACCTCCTCCGGCCGGTTCACCACATCAACCTTTATTTCCTCACCAATACTCCGTAAGTATGCAGGTGAGCCGATCAGCTGCCTGCAGATATTCATTGCATTTCGCTGCAATTCTCCCCTTGTAAGATTTCCGTCTGCCAGTTCCTGAAGAGTATTATCGGATGTACAGTTCTTACCTCCGTCCGGGCAGACCATATACAGATCATTCTGAGCTCTGGCCATCGATGCAAAATCATTCCCTCTGGCCTCTTCACTGTGTCCCTGCCTGCTTATCTTTGCCCACCAGTCTGTCATGACAATTCCGTCAAATCCCCATTCTTCGCGCAAAATCGATGTGTTCAACTCATATCTCCCAGCAGTCCACACTCCATTCAGAGCACCATAGGTCGTCATGACCGAATCAGCGCCGCCCTCTCTGACTGCCATTTCAAACCCTTTAAGATAAATTTCCCGCAACGCCCGTTCTGATATCACAGAGTCGGATTCCGTCCGTTTTGTCTCCTGATTATTTCCTGCAAAATGTTTGATCGTCCCGGTCACTCCTGCACTTTTTAATCCCCGTATCTGGGCAACCGCCATTTTCCCCGTCAAATACGGATCTTCCGAAAAATATTCAAAATTTCTTCCATTTAACGGATTCCTGTGAATGTTCATCCCAGGCCCGAGAATATTATCAATTTTATTACTTATCATTTCACGTCCGGTAAAAGAGTATAACTTCTCGATCAGTGGCAGATTAAATGTACATGCCATCAGCGTTCCGTTTGGCAGACTAAACGCCTTTATCCCACAATCGATCCGCATTCCTGACGGACCGTCCGAACAGCATCCGCACGGAATCCCCATCTCTCTCAAATGCTCCGATACACCACCATAAGCTGCTGCTGTCCCCGGTGTGACTTTCGGACTTCCCATCCCCTCCCCACGGATGATACAGGAGAGGTCATCCTCATCAAACTGCGCTACAAACTGCTCCATCGTTATTTTCTTATCGACCACATCTTTTAATTTATATCCCTGATCCCCTGTATAAGAGAGCTCCTTCGGAAGATCTTTACACCTTTTCTCAGCATCGACTTCCTGTCCGGTCGGCACAGGGTCATGATCCATGAACACAGAACCATCCGCTTTCGTGCTTGGCTTCATTCTGTCAAAGGAAAGAACCGGAGCCATATTTTGTGAACACTCCTCCACAACGATAAGTTCATTCCGTTCATACGAACCAACAGCCACGGAATCACGCACATTTTTTCCTGCATAAACTGTGTATTTACCTGATTCAAGCACATAGCAGTATGGTTTGCCCGTCACCCCGGAATCATCATAAGAGGCATATTGACAAGGAGAGATTTTGAATTCCAGGGTCTCCTTTTCCCCGGGCTTTAGCAGTCCCGTCTTGGCAAATCCGGTCAATACTCTCAATGCCTTTCCAAGTTTTCCCTGTGGAGCCTCAACATAAATCTGCACCACCTGTTTCCCGGTCCTGCTTCCCGTATTTTCTACCATTACCGACAGTGTGATCTCCCCATTCTCTTCGTGAAACTCCACTGGCTGCTCCATAAACTCGGTGTAAGACAACCCATACCCAAACGGGAAGAGTACTTTTTCCTTTGCCACCGTTTCAAAATAACGATACCCAACATAAATGTCCTCTTTGTAAAAATTTCTGACCTCATCGCCGAAATTTTCCGTGGATGGATAATCCTTGATATCGGCTGCAATCGTATCTGCGAGCCGGCCTGATGGGTTTACCTTTCCAGTCAGCACATCTGCCACACCGTAACCACCGATCATCCCGCCCTGCCAGCAGTAAAGTAAAGCCTGGCATTTTGACAGACAGGGATGTGACATATCCATAATACTCCCTGTATTAAATAACACGACCGCCCGTTCAAAACATGAAGCCACCTGTTCGATCAGCTCCGCTTCTGTATCTGACAACCGATAAGCACCCTTTTCATCCACATTGTCCCTGTCCTCACCAGCTGTTCTTCCTATGATAACAAGCGCTACATCATTCTTATCGTTATATTCCCGAACCATTTCTTTTGTCACTGGCATCTCGACCTGCGACCACGGCTCTGCTGCCCAACCAAGCCCTTCATCAAACGGATTTTCTTCCTCCCATTTATCATAAACCGCCAAAAGTTCCTGATCAACGATCACATCGGTTTCCTCTAAAAGGGCATCTAAGATTCCCGTGACTTTTGACACATTTACCATGCCGCCGGACCCTGTTCCACTCTTATAATAATGACGCTGGATCCGACCAAACACCGCTACCTTACTTTGGGGGGCAAGCGGCAGGACATTTCCCTCATTTTTTAGCAGGACACAGCCTTCTGCCGCCACCTGTCTTGCCGTATCCGTATATTCCTTCCAATCCAATCGCATATTTGCACCCATGCTGCGAGCCTCCTTTGTTGGTAACTTTCTGATACCTCTATTCTCTTTATGAATATTCTACCTAAGATATTAGCATATTTTGCGATACGGTAATAGTAAAATTTTTATGAATTTTTGATCATTTTTTATTCTGGCATTTTTATCCACTTCGACACATTCTACTTGCCTGTCGCTATCTTTTATGTTACAATATTGCAAAGAATTCTATCAGGAGGAAAAGCTTATGAAAAACTTACGGAGAAAAATTATACTTTTCACAATGATGTTTTCTGTTATCTTACAAGGCACTTTTATCAGTGCCCATTCTGGAGAAGGACACTCTTTCGGCAGACATCACGGTTATAAAAATACAAACGGATCAGGCAATTCCTATTACCATCATGGACACGACCCCCACTTTGATTCAAATGGCTCCTGTCCATATGACACCTGCCCCTACGATACCTGTCCATATAGCAGCACAAAAACTCCCAAGCTAAATAAGTCACAGCAGGATGTTAAGAACTGTCAGAGAATGTTAAATGAACTCGGTTACACATGTGGCACTCCCGATGGGCTCGTGGACTCTAAGAGCAAACAAGCGGTACGGAAATTTCAGAAAAAACATAATCTTACTGTAACGGGAACTTTTAATAAGAAAACTAAGAAAAAGATAAAAGAGCAGTATGATTGCAGACATTAATCACTCCCTGACATGATATTAGCAACAAATTTGTAGCATATTTATTAAAAATCTTGATTTTTTTAATAAATATGCTACAATAAGATATATGCAGATATAGTTCATTGGTAGAATGCTAGCTTCCCAAGCTGGAGAGGCGGGTTCGATTCCCGTTATCTGCTTTTTGAAAGACTGAAAGCATGAAAATACGATGTTTTCAGTCTTTTTCTGTTCTCTGTGGTACTAATTTGGGACTTATCACAATTCCAGATTATCCTGTTCCTGATGATAAATCCATACACACGATGAACAAAAGCGGGGGTATACTCATAAATAAATTGATGCAAATTTACCAAATGGCTCTGTTAGACTGTAATTTTAAGCGGAATTATGTTAACTTTTGTCGGATTTTGTTGAAATTTGCGATATTTTCTTTATAAATTTTCTACTTTATGGTTTAAAAAACAACTCATTTATGAGATAATAGAGAAGTAACAAATAATTTTTAATATTTATAAAGGAGTTATCATGCGAAAAAAGCTAATAACAACACTAATTATTCTAGTAGCTATGACAAGTCAAATTTTACCCTCTAAACAGGCAAAAGCAGCAAGCTACCGATATGACGGATATCAAATTCGTTTTATCAAGCCATCTGGTTCAACTATTTATCTCGAAGGAAATTTTTCTTCCGGTACACTGGAAACATTTCATGCAGACTTCCGTGTATACATAAATAATAGTTTATATGACCGTGTACAAAAGTCTTGCAGTGGCAAACATAATTATAACTTAAACAGCCACACGCTTTCATTTTACGATTCATTTAGCGCAAATGGATATGCAACAAAATAAGAATGAGAGGTACATTATGAGAAAATTATTTTTACTTGGATTTTTATTCCTCATTCTGTTGACAGGTTGCGGGCAAGACAATACATCCGTAGAGACTACGCAGATTAAGGCGGAAGACGGTCCCACTGTCATGGATATTGCTCTTCCACCACTTGAGCAGAAACTACATTCACAGGAAAATAGTAAAAATTTTTTCCTGGAGGCAAACGTAACATGGGATAATGAAATTACATTCTTGTATGAATATCAGGAAGATGGAAAATTACAATTCCAACTGGCACGGTTACAGCCGGATAATACATGGGAGATAAACACACCTGAATGGGCGGATGCTCTATTAAAAGAAACCGGAAAAAAACCTCTGAGCGCACTTAATGTATGTTCGGACGGCAGTTACTATGGTATGATTGTCCCTGAAGATGAGAATAGCACCCCATCTTTCTATCATATCTTGCTGGATGGAACAATAATTAAAGAAAGCCTTCCCGATGGAATTTTAGAGGAAACAAAAGACAGCCCCGAGCAAGTAGAGGGAATGACGCTAACAGAAAAGGATGAGATCATTTTGACTACATATACAATGTCTTCCGACAATCAAGAAGAATCAGCTGATGAAGTTGGTGGCTACGAACCCAGCCACCTGATCGTATATAACCCTTATACGAAAAAGCTTGTTTCAAAACGTGATTATATCGGCAGAGCAGAAGATCTTTTTACCGTAGGAGACTATGTATTTACTATGTCGAGAAATGAGATTTACGTTTATCTGTTGAAAGGCGGTGATGTCCAAAGTACATATTCAAATAAGGAACTTACGGAATTTCAACAAAAAAAATCCAGCCAAATACCATCTGCTGGCGGCTTATGCAGTTACTCTGGTGGAAAGTATGCATACTGGTATACAGAAGCAGGAATTTACCGTATTGATACATCCCTTACAGAGAATGCGGAAAACACCGTAGAAAAAGTCATTGACCCTAAAAATTATCATTCGTCTGCATCAGAAGGATCTTTCGGTGTAACGGAAATAATCGGCGATGAAGACGGTAAAGAAACGACCATTTATGTAAAGGGGATTCCTTATAATCTGCAGGAGAACAAAGAAGAAAAAAGTTACAAAATCGATTCATCTGATCCTGTTTTCATAAAATACATATCTCAGGAATAGGAGATCAGAGAACCATAAAACAAATGTGAGCTGGTACATCTTAGATGCACCAGCTCATATGTCTTATCCTCAATAAAAAAACCACCTCAAATCCTCATCATCCATTGTACTCTTTACAATTTTCCAGTCAGAATTTTCTGTCTCCCGGACAAGCAAAAACTCCTCCTCCGAATTCACTTTCCGGGATTTGCTTTTTTTCGTCTCGCCATCCGTCTTAGCCACTAATTTCTGAATCTGTAACCGGAGCCGGCACACATCATAATATTCTTCCCCCAACACACTCTCTGCTTCATCCAGAGAAATATAATAACCGTCCTCATCCGTAGTATTTCCACACTTCAAAATTGAAACCGGAGCATGCCTTCTTGTATAATAATCTGGCCTCTCATCAAATCGTAGTTCTGCCATCCCCTCCTCATAATTCTGATTTCGATAATAAATATATTGCTGCACCGTTTCTTCTGGGGATAATCCCTTCAAATCTGCCCGGGTTACAAAACTCGTCATACATGCCACGATAACCGTTAATACAACAGCTACGCTGCTGACTAACAACCTTCTCTTTCCATCTGCGATCCGCCATACCCGGTTCTCTAATTCTTTTTTACTACAACTCATCGTAGTCGCCGTAAAAAAAAGATTCTTTCTCACTGCAGTACCCGCGACAAGATCAACCAGTATCTTTCCATAACGAAGCCTTTTTGCCTCTCCTAATATGCGGACAGCCCGTTCATCACATGCCATCTCTGCATCCTGCTTCGAAAGCACTGCTGCCAGCCAGATCAAAGGATTGAACCAATTCAATGCAAGGACGATGCACCGGATATTTCCCCAGAATAAATCCCAGTGCATCAAATGGCACAGTTCATGCACGAGAACATATTCCCGCTTTTCCCCATCTTCGGCAGCATCCTCCGTCAGATAAATGCCGGCCTTTCCTCTCACGCGCATCACACACGGAGAAATGATACCCGGAACTTTATAAACCGGACATTTGCATTCCGGTACCCTGACTGTGATCCGGTTATCAAAAAGCCACCGCCGGAACTTCTCATTTACATATACCGACCACAGATACACAGCGATCACCCCTGCGATCCACAGAGCAAAAAACCAAACCGGCAAAGACAATGCAAATAAATCGACCCGCACCGGACTGCTGCCATCCAAACTCTGAAGTTGCTCCGGGGCAACCCATTTCCGTACTTCATTTACTCCGGCATTGATCGTGTTCACCGCACTGGTTCTAAAAAGCCCGTGAAAATAAGTCCCTTGTCCAAGCCCTGACAAAATCGGTGTCGCAAAATAGCGAAGTACGACAAGCCCCCATAATGAATAGGTTGCACTGGCACTCATCCTGCCCCTGAAAACCCACCGGACAAAACAAATCAGGATAACAAGAATACTCGTATCAATGATCGTGCTCGTCATATTGCTCATGATACTAAACGGCCAGTATACTCCTAGAAAAATTACTATGCCAAACAAAGCGGTAAAAAACAAGCTCATTTTATCACTTCCCCTTCCGCTCAGATTCTTTTAAAATCTGATACAATTTTCCAATCTCCTCTTGTGACAAAGACTGATCCTCCACCATCGAGTGTACCATGAGGCTCAAACTCCCCTTGTATACCTTTTCAAGAAAGCTTTTCGTCTCTTCCCGTGAAACTGCCTGACGTGATACGATTGGATAAAATTCCTTTGCCCGCCCATTCTGCCGGTAAGAAACTGCTCCCTTTTTTTCTATTCGCCCGAGAAGAGTAATGATGGTGTGTTTATCCCATCCGGTCTCCTCATCTAGCTCTTCCGTGAGCTGCCGGATGGTGAGATCTGACGTTTCCCACAACCGGTTCATGATCTTCCACTCTGCATCGGATAACTGAATTTTTCTCATCACATAACTCCATTTCTGTATTTGCTTTGTCAATATGCCATCAATCTATGTACGGTAAACAATTGTGTACCTAAATTATATATGAAAAGTAGACATTTGTCAACCAATTTTTTTAACAATCCATTCTATAAAATAAATTTAATAAAAAAATAAAGCAGTGAAAAACTTTAGCAACCTTGCATGTTTTTCACTACTCTATTTTTCTTAATATTTATATCCTTATATTTCCTAATGCCGCGTCAAGAAGCGTTTTTTCATCCAAACTCGTTATCCTTTCGCCGCATCCAGAAATTCCTGGAATGATGGTTTCGGATTGTCAATACTGTCTTTAAACAGCAACGGTGAACACTTCGCCCGCCATGAAATCGTATCATACAGCCCCCAGATTGTAACACCTGTGATGCCCTTCGGACTGATTTTTACGTCACGTTCCTTCTGCTTTCTCACGACAAGCCTCATAAAGTCTCTTACGAATGCCGCCTGATCTTCATCCGTTTCATGTTTATTCTTGTACTGCCATGTCTCGTTTTCGTGGTCGTAATTGATCGTAATATCCAGCTCCGTGATCTGAACTTCCAGACCGGTTGCCATAAAACGGTCAAGTGCCTCTTCATATTGATCTAGCGTTGGGCGGGTTATATCCACATGACTCTGCATACCGATTCCATTACAGATCTTTGCATCCTCTCCGGCATTGATGAAGTCTACGAGCGCTACGACATCATCGATGTTAAAGTACGTGTCATAATCGTTATAGCACAGTGTCACCTTATCCTGAACCTCGTACTGTTTCACCATATCATAGGCCAGTTGGAACGCTTTCTTTACATACGATGGCTCCATACCGTTATTTCCATACACACTGTCCCAAATATGACCCCATGACATACGGTGCAAGTACTCGTTTACGACATCCCACGTATAAACGATACTTCCCGCTTCCCCGGTCAGTTCCTTTTCTTTTTCCATCACATGCTTCATCACCGAGCGCACATAGAACTCCAGTCTGGCGTCCATGATTTCCGGCGTCGTATCCTTTTTGTTTGCATATTCCTTAGTGAAAAACCATCCTGGCGTCTGACTGTGCCATACGAGCGTATGCGCGCGCACTTTCAATCCATTGTCGTGCGCTATCTTTAACACCTGGTCGATCGTCTCAAATTTTAACCGCGGAATAACTTCTTCCGTATAATTGTCAGGAACGACATACCCCAGCTCCAGTGCCTCTTCTTTCGTGAGAGGATCTACCGCATTACCGAGAATTGCCTCCGGTTTCATCTCATTTTCCAGCGTAATACTGCTAAAATGCTTCTTCACGAACGAAAGCGTTTTCTCATCCTGCAACTGCTGTCCTGCATTATAGTTCACGCACGACCCCATATACGGGAAAATACCTTCATACGCCTTCCGGATGCTGCCATCCTCTACCGGAGCAGGTGTAACCGGTGCGTCTGTCTGGGTTCCCGGTGCTGTCGCTGAAGCAGACGGAACCGATGTATTCACCACCGGTGCAGTCGGAGATGCTGAAGGAGCAACTGATGGAGCAACCGAAGGAGCCGCTGTCTTTGTGTCAATTATGTTTTTCTTTGCCTTCACGTTTACATTGCATTTCAAGGAATATGTCTTCTTTCCTTTGACTGTGCACGTAATAACTGCTTTTCCTTTTTTCTTTCCCGTTACTTTACAGGCATATTTGCCACTCTTTTTGACCGCCGCCGTTTTCTTACTGCTGCTCTTCCATGTAATCTTGGCACCTTTCGCCTTTGTTACCTTTAATGACTTACTCGAACCGGCTGTCAGTTCTAATTTCTTTTTGGAAAGCTTGGGTTTTGCCGTCTTTGCATCCGCTTCTCCAACCCCTGCAAAAAGCGTTACGCACATCGCTGCCACAAGCATTCCTGCCATCCATTTTCTCATGTTATATCCTCTTCCTTTCTGTTTTTTCTCTACTCTACCCAAAGCTTCGCCGCATCGATAAACGCCTGGAACGACGGTTTCGGATCATTCACATCTTTTCCAAACAAAAGCGGCTTGAAATCTTTACGCCACGAATACGCATCGCACAATCCCCAAATGGTAATTCCTGTAATACCTTTCGGGCTAACTATCTTATCACGCTGTTTCTGCTTCATCACGATCAGTTTCATCAAATCTCCAACATACTCCGCCTGATCTTCATTCGTCTGGCCTTTATTTTGAACAACATTCGAATTATCCGGATCAAAGTTGGTCGTGACATCCATCTCCGTTACCTGGACCTCGAGGCCGGTTGCAAGGAACTTATCCATCGCAGCGCCGTATTCATCCAGCGTCGGACGATCTACATCAACATGTGTCTGCATACCGATACCGCCGCATATCTTCGCCTCTTCTCCCTCATTGATATAATTCACGAGCGATACAAGATCATCGGAACAGAAATACGTATCATAATCATTGTAGAACAACGTAACTTTATCCTGTACATTGTACTGTTTCAGCATGTCATAGGCAAATTCAAATGCCTTTTTCACATAAGTCGGCTCCAGCCCAAGATCACCATAGACAGTAACCCACGTCTTTGATCCCGGCTGATTGTCGCGGTGGAGGTACTCATTCGTTACATCCCACACATAAATGATTTTTCCCGCTTCACCACATATTTTCTTCTCTTTCTCCATCATATGTTTCATCACCGTACGGATATAAAACTCAAGTCGAGCATCCATAACCTCTGGTTTAACAGCCTTGCCGCCCGAATAAGACGTCGTAAAGAACCAATCCGGTGTCTGCTGATGCCACGTCAGCACATGCGCCCTCATCTTCAGACCATTGTTATAAGCCACTTCAAGTACCTGATCCAGTTTGTCCAGATTCAGCTTCGGCACCTTGCTTTCCGTATAATTGTCCGGTATAACATAGCCGAGCTCCAACGCTTCTTCTATGGTAATCGTCTCATGATTCCAGGTTCCAAGGATATCATTCGGCTTCATTTCATCTTCTAATGTAAAACTGTTAAAGTTTTCTTTGACAAATGCCAGCGTGTCCTCATCCTGCAGATCATTATTACCTCTCCAGCCTGCGTAGTTCAGACTGCTTCCCATATACTGAAAAATCCCCTGATATCTTTTCCGTATACTATTCGAAGTCAGATCCGGCTTCAGATCTGGAGCATCCGTAACCGATGCCGACGGTGCCGGACTATCTCCCCCCGGAACTGCCGTAGCCGTATTTCCCGGTGCCTGCGTCTGTGCCGGTGGTATCGGTGTCTGCGTCTGTGCTGGTGATGTCGGTGCCGGTGTCTTCTCCAGCGGACCTGTCTTCTTTTTCACTGTAACCTTACATTTCAGCGAATAAGTTTTCTTCCCCTTCACTTTACATGTGATCACGGCGCTGCCTTTTGCTTTCGCTGTAACTTTTCCCCCGTATTTCCCGCTCTTTTTCACGGCTGCCACTTTTTTCTTGCTGCTCTTCCAGGTAATTTTCGCTCCTTTGGCCTTTGTTACCTTCAGCGTTTTCGTTCCCCCGACGGTCAGTGACAACTTTTTGTTCGAAAGCTTCGGCTTCGCTACTGCGGATGCGTCCGCACTTCCTCCCATGACCGTCACACACATTGCCATTGCCAGCATTCCTGCTACACATTTTCTCATGTCAATTACATCCTTCCTTGTTCAATTGTATATCTTACATATTCTGTACATATTACTTAATTCCGTGTACCTAAATTATATATAAGAAGTAGACATTTGTCAAACCGATTTTTTCGCTTAAAAGAAAGGATCGCTAATGACAAATTCGCCAATTTATGTTAAAATTTAACTGAATTATTTTAGGGGGTATTTTATTATGAGCACAAAAGGGGACGATCACGTTTTAATCAAAAATATTTTACTCTTATTGGATCTTCTTGAAAAAAATCAAATAGATATTGACCATCTGACCGACAATGACTTGCAGAGCATAGCAACTTTGTCTACCAATCCACAAAATATTCATTCTGCATATGAAATAATCAATTTTATGAACGAAATGCCTGGTGGTTTTTTTATATACCGGGCAGATGGTAATGAAGAAATTATTTATGCAAATAAAGCGCTTCTTCGGATTTTTAAATGCGAGAATCGAAAGGACTTTCAAGAATTAACTGGAAATTCTTTTAAAGGGATCGTACATCCGGAAGACCTGGAAGAAGTAGAAAAGAGTATTCAGGAACAAATTACCCATAGTAAGTATGATCTGGACTACGTGGAATACCGGATCATCCGAAAAGATGGAAGTATACGATGGGCAGAAGACTATGGCCATTTTGTAAGGGGCGGCTCGATTGGTGATATTTTTTATGTATTTATAGGAGACGCAACCGAAAAAAAAGAACGGCAACTATCTGAACGGGCATTTCTGATCAATGCAAATGAGAAAAAAGATCAACAGCTGCAAATTCTCACTGAAGAATATAACAAGGAAAGAAAATCCATCAATCAGGAGCATTTACGGCGTCTTGAAGTAATCGAAGGACTCAGTGTCAATTATGAATCTATCCTCTATGCTGACCTTGACACTGATAAGATCCTTCCTTACCGATTGAGCAGCCGGACTGAGAAACAGTTTGAAAAGAAATATCAGATATGCGACTTCACCTGGTATGTTTCTGATTATGTTAACACATGGGTTCATCCGGAGGATCGTGAGAACATATCTAAAGTTACTAACCCGGAATATATCCGTGAAAAATTATCCGACTCAAAAACATATTATGTTAACTACCGGGTTATTTACTACGAAGAACTCCAACATTTGCAGCTTCGCATTGTAAATGTTGGAAATAAAGATCACGTCTCCCAGATTGTTATGGGATATCAGAGAATTGACGCAGAAATACAGGCAGAAATCGAACAAAAACAAATATTAAAAGAAGCTCTGAATACTGCAAATCTGGCAATCGTCGCAAAAAATACATTTCTCTCCAACATGTCCCATGACATAAGGACGCCCCTGAATGCAATTTTTGGCTATACCTCGCTTGCCAAAAAACATATTGATGACGATTCTGCTGTTACAAATTATCTGGATAAAATTGAGACGGCCAGCGGTCAGCTACTGGATCTGATCGATAAGGTGCTGGAAATATCCTGGACAGAATCGGATGATATCCAGATTGAGGAAAACGAGTGTAATTTATCTTCTATTTTAGAAGAAGTATACAAATTTCTGCTTCCGCAAGCCTCTAGAAAGAACATTAATATCTCTCTTAATACGAACAAACTAAAACATCCGAATGTTTATAGCGATGAGGATAAGCTGAAACAGATTCTTTTGAATGTAGCGAGCAATGCTGTGACATATACCAAAAACGATGGCAAGATTACTCTTAGCATTTCCGAACTGGAAAAACTGCCTAATAATTATATTGTCTCTCAATTTAAAATCAAAGATACGGGAATTGGAATCGGAAAAGATTTTCTGCCCCATATCTTCGAACCGTTTGAGAGGGAGAAAAACACTACTTTCAGCGGCATTTATGGTACAGGACTTGGTCTCACTATTACTAAAAATATCGTAGAAATGATGGGCGGAGATATCGAGGCAGAAAGCACTGTGGGCGAGGGCAGTACCTTCACGATCACGCTCCGCTTCCGTGTACAAGACCAATCCCTGTCTTCTCCTACAACCACAGGCGATCTCGCCTCTCTTTTGGGAGAAAAAAAGATCCTGCTCGTAGAGGACAACGAAATCAATCTGGAAATCGAAACAGAAATATTTCATGAGTTGGGATTTCATGTTGATACCGCTATCGACGGCGCTATTGCCGTTGATAAAATAGAGCATTGCACCCCCGGTGAATATGCTCTTATTCTGATGGATATCCAGATGCCTGTCATGAATGGATGGGAAGCTACAAAGAAGATCCGGCAGCTGGAAAATCCAGAATTATCCAGTATACCAATCATCGCCCTGTCCGCAAATGCCCTTGAAAATGATAAACGGATGTCAATCGAGAGCGGTATGGATGCACATCTCACAAAACCACTCAACCTTCCACAGCTTCTTGAAACCATTGAAAAAGCCGTACAGATTTATCAAAAAAGACACGAAAGCACTTTATAAAATTCTTACATATCCTGTTTCTTCAACGATCTTCTGACCCTCTTCCGAGAGCATCCAGTCGATCAAAACCGGAATGTTTTCGTTTTTATTATCTTTACGGTATATCGCATAAAAATGATTTACGATTGGATAAGTACCGTTTTGGATATTATCCTTATTCGGATAAATGCCGTTTAGAGAAAGAAGTTTTACACCCCCGTCTGCAACAACACCCTTTACATAAAACCGAAACGAATACCCAATCGCACTTCCCAGAAAACTATCATAATCTGTTTTCATTTCCTCGCCTTCCATGAACTGGAGCATCGCCGTCTGGCTTCCACTCCCTTCATTTCTCTGCAGGGCGCCGATTCTCTTATTTTCTCCTCCAAGCTGGGACCAGTTTGTGTACTTCCCTGTGTAAATCCCTTTCACCTGTTCCACAGTCAGATCCTCTACAGGGTTCTTTGCATTTACTACAAAAACAAAAGCCTCACTTCCGATCGGAACCATTTCCAGTTCCACTCCTTTTTCCTCTGCATAGGCAAGCTGTTCTTTCGAAGGTCCTGCACAGACGATAATATCGGAAGTCCCATCCACAACTGCCTGATATGCTCCTCTCGTATTGTTCATCTGAAGACAGCTGTCCTGAGAAAAATTTTCTCCGTCAAACACACTACTTCCCTCTGGATACACTGCATTTACAAAAGCAGAAAAAACCGGATATAATGCTGCCGCTCCGTCAAGTACAGGCAAATCTCCGGATAACTGCAGATCCGAACGCATTTTAATAATCTTGGAATCTTCTTCAAAGGGAAGATATTCATCCAATTCAACGGATTTTGCCTGCATCCCCTCACTATAATCGCTAATACAACGCCTGGTAAATATCTGATAAATTCCGATATCAAATAGGGCAAATAACATAATGATAACTCCTATAAGCAGAAGTTGTCGATATATTTTCTTCATATCTTACCTTAATCCCTTTCATTCGCAATATAATTCAAAATCGAACACTGGCTATGCAGATGCGCCGTATAACCAATCAGAGCCATAGAACTGATCATGCCCGCCGCAAGCAATATCACTACAATCCTTTTAAATAGTTTATCATTCATTTTCTTTTCCTCCTTGTCGGACCAACACTGACAGACTCACATATGCTCGATCGCCTGACTGAACTGAATAACAAGCCAGATAAATGCTGACACCAAAAGCACAGCCACGACACCAGATGCGATTATATGTTTCCGCCACTTCTTCTTTTTCTCTACAGATTCTTTGGGACATTTTATATATAAGAAAATACTTCCCAAAAACCATAAGACAGCCATGAGCGGTGTCCCCATCGTAATAAACAGACAAAACAATATTTCATCCAGTCTCATTTTGCCCTCTCCTTCCTCCAATTTACTATTACCTCTTCATCCTCTTCATCCCCATCGATCACCAGATACTCTCCGTTTATCTGAACATCCAAATAAGCAGTATCTGAAATTTCTGTCAGTTTTCTTTTCTCCTTTCCGGAATAACTCTCCCGCCACAATCCCGTGCCATCCTGATAGACAATACAATCTTCTGCTGCAAGAATCATAAAGACCCCATCCATTTCCCGGAGTACCTGAATTCTTTTACTTTTACATAAAATACGGTATGCCAGTGCACATTTTAATTTCTTTTCGGAAAATCCCAAAACAGAGTCCCTGACATTCACCACACCATATATCACATTTCCTTCCTGATGCTCATCGACAAAACAGCTCATCTTTCTCAGACCTTTCTGCTCCAACAGTTTTTCCACGATCTTCGTCCACTCAGTCTGTTCTTTTTTATCCAGTTCTTTTCCCGCCTCCAATTTATAGTAATTTGACTCTTTATAAGATGGAATGACAGGGTTTGTAGAAAAATATCCTTCATGCTCATACAGCACTTCATTTCCCACCCGGCAGATTCCATTTCCATCTGCCTTGCATTCTTTTATCTCACCATCTTCAAAATCGCTCTCAGCTATATACCGACTTGCATAATATCCATTTATGGCCTCTGGTTCCTCTTCTTCATTTTGATTTCCCAAAAATATCGTTCCATCCTGACAAGTCAACAAATCTGTCCAGCCAACTTCTCTTTTTCCAATAACTCTGGAATTATAATCTACTTTCACGATCGTACCGCTCTCATCGTCGTCATCCCTACCCCACACATAGAAAAAATCATCTCCAAGAGCAATCTGATTTGGATAAATTCCCAACTCCATGCGCGTAACAACGGCTGCTTTTTTACCATCATGCGTACGTATCACGACAGAGCCTGTATCGAAATCTATCATCCCTTCATATTTATCACTACAGACACACTCTGCATCTTTATATATGTAGGTAGTGCTATTTTCATAAGGAAATGAACCAAGTAAAAGGTAAACAAATACTCCTGCACAGAAGATTCCCACCGCCAGAATCCCCCCGGTTATCCCGGCCTGCTTTTTCTTTCCCCTTATGTAAAAAGACCATGTCATCATCACCAGGATCAAAAAAAGACTGACGATCAAATGCACAATATTGATCAATCCTATAATTGCAGCACCCACATCTGACGGATTGGTTCGCTGTAATTCTTTCGCATAGGAAGCGTATGATATCCAGCCCATCACCTGTGCAATGATTACAAAAATACTGTCAAGCATCATCATTTTTTTCATACTGGATGTAAACTGGTAATTTAACCAAATCAGAACAATTGTTGTAAGCATTCCCCATGTATAAAAGAAACCTGCGCTCACATTCACCACGAGCAGGAACCAGAAACTATATTTCTTCCATTTCTTCATAAAATCCATCCTTTGAAATTTGTCACTTTATTTGTATAAAGACATTATATCTGATTTATCATTAAAAGTCTATATTATACCGACACCGTGTCGTAAAGGTTATTATTATGATACTTAAATACATAAGATAAAAAAGAGCCGATCAGTAAAATTCCTGATCTCTCAGAATTTTACTAATTGGCTCGGACTCTCGATTTATTAAACTTTGACTTTTACATTTGGATGTCAAACACTTTTTTCTGTTATTTTATGGAATGTATTTATGCTAAACCAGATAGATATTTGGCAGGCGTAGCATTCTCCTGCATCCCTCGGGTTTCCCCTGTCTATACCATCGGCGTGTGGTCGCTACGAAATTTACCACCTCAAACAGCTATCTGGCTAAAGCCTTATTATTGTATGATTATTATACACAAATCATTCTTTTTTGTAAAGCGGTTTGTTATTCCTTAACCTTTGTTGAAAACGTTTGCTGTTTTCTCCCACTGCTGTAATGATTGAGTTCTTATAATTTGGGTTGTCGGTTGATACCACTAATCTAAGCGCTAAATTTACATATTTATCATCGACCAAAAATTGCTTACAAACAAGAGCGGTGTTTTGTTTATCCTCAAAAATATAGTCTGGATCCTGCAGGATTTCCATAAACTTATCACCATATCGGTTATAAAATTCCTGTCCTCTCCGGTCAATAATATGTTGTATCCTCTCGTCCGTAATGATAACTTCATCTGTTATGATATCACTCGCTATACTCTTGTATAAATCCAAATCAATCTTGCAAATGAAATGCACATCAATAACCTCTTTCGTATATTCTCCTTTCAGTATAGCAGTTTTTTCCTTATTTGCAACATTTTTCCCGTGTTTTGCAGCTGCTCCCATCACCACTGCTACATAGTCTTTATTTCATTTATAGACCCCTAACCTTTCCGTTGTCGGATCGGGCATGACAGTAACAAACAGACACATAAAAAGAAACCGTACAATCAACGTATTTTCGCCGATTGCACGGTTTTTCGTTTCATGAGGCATCGGGGACTCGAACCCCGGACAACTTGATTAAAAGTCAAGTGCTCTACCACCTGAGCTAATGCCCCAGTTAAAATAAATCATGTCTTTTAATATAAAAAACATGATAATGCCCAGAGCCGGAATCGAACCAGCGACACAGGGATTTTCAGTCCCTTGCTCTACCAACTGAGCTATCTGGGCTTTTCGGATAAATTGCGGGGGCAGGATTTGAACCTACGACCTTCGGGTTATGAGCCCGACGAGCTGCCTGACTGCTCTACCCCGCGACAAAATTAAGATTTGTACAAAACCTTTATCCATCGTATGATGATACAAATCACACCCGGTTTAACCGGCGGAACTTTCATTCCGTAATGGGCGGAGAAGGATTCGAACCTTCGAAAGCGTAGCTAACAGATTTACAGTCTGCCCCCTTTGGCCACTCGGGAATCCATCCATAAAGCCGATGATCGGACTCGAACCGATAACCTGCTGATTACAAATCAGCTGCTC
>CAZOIF010000022.1:0-45959 GCA_964579975.1 uncultured Eubacterium sp.
AGGAACCAATACTCTTTTAATTTTTTTATTAACTGTCTAAATCTTTACTCCATCTACAAATCCGATAATTTAATAGATTAATTACAGATAAAATTTGTTGAAAATTATAATTGTAAAATTTTTATAAAAGGTGTAATATATTTGTGAAATGTAAAGTTATTATGATAGATGGAGGATAATGATTATGGCAGTGGGTAAAACAAACGCAACGAAAAAAGCAGATCAGACAGTTACAGCTAAAAATAATACACCGAAGTCAGACATAAAAAAAGCTGAGACGACGACAACACCTGTTTCCGCAAAACCAGAAGTGAAAAAAGAAGAAGTAAAGGCTGCACCGGCAAAGCAGGGTGCAGAGGTTAAAAAACCGGAAGTAAAAAAAGAAGATGCTCCAAAGAAAGCACCGGCAAAGACAGCAGCAGCGAAAAAGACTACAAGAAAAACAGCGGCTAAGAGGGGTGCAAAGAGAGGACCGAAGCCTGCTTCTGAAAGAACCGTAGAGCTGTATGTTCAGTATGGTGGAAAAGAAGTTGCTTATACCGATCTCGTAAACCGCATCAAAGATATGTGGAAGGATCAGGGAAAAAGAGAGACTTCCCTCAAGACGCTTAATATTTATGTTAAGCCGGAAGATTCTAAAGCATATTATGTAATCAATGAAGAAAAAGATTGCATTACAGGTGAAATTGATTTTTAATTTTGTGTTTTCTGTCTGACCAGTGTGAATATAGATAGATTTTACAGAGATAAATGATGAGGCTGCCAGTGAAAAGTGGCAGCCTTTTTTATATTGAAAAAAAGCAATTCAGGTGCTATAATAGATTCAAAGTCGTACTGACATGCAAAGGAGATCCTGAGTGGGAAGGCGGCAGTATAGTGTGATCGTTTATACTGTTTTTTTGCTGTCCCGGAATCAGTGATCCGGGATTTTTTTATTGGATCAAGACCCCTTTTTAATGTTAATAAGAAATAGAGGAGAGGTGAAGGTAAGGTGAATAAGAGACTTGCTGTAATCGGTATCATTGTGGAAAAACCAGATGCGTCTGAAAAGATCAATGACATCCTCCATGCATACCGGGAGTATATCGTTGGGCGTATGGGGATTCCTTATAAAGAGCGGGATATGTCTGTGATCAGTGTGATCGTGGACGGACCGAACGATGCAATCAGTTCCATGTCGGGAAAACTCGGCATGGTAGAGGGAGTGACAAGTAAGGCAGTTTATGCTACGAAATAATAGAACAATAATACGAATGGAGTGAAATAGTAATATGTACGATCCGAAATCAAGTAAAGCGACAGAATTTATTGATGATTCTGAAATCAAGGAATCGCTTGAATTTGCAAAAAAGAATAAGACGAATAAGGAACTCATTGATTCTATTTTGAAAAAAGCAAGAGAGATGAAAGGAATCTCCCACAGGGAGGCAGCAGTTCTTCTGGAGTGTGAACTGGAGGAAGAAAATAAGGAGATTGAGAAGCTTGCAAGAGAGATCAAGCAGCGGTTTTATGGAAACCGTATCGTGATGTTTGCGCCGCTTTACCTGTCTAATTATTGTGTAAATGGATGTACCTATTGCCCGTATCATCACTGTAATGAGCATATCCGGCGTAAAAAATTGAGCCAGGAGGAGATCCGTCAGGAGGTTATCGCACTTCAGGATATGGGACACAAACGTCTTGCGATCGAATCCGGAGAGGATCCGGTTAATAACCCGATCGAATACATTTTAGAGAGTATCGAGACGATTTATGGGATCAAACATAAAAATGGAGCCATCCGCCGTGTCAATGTGAATATTGCTGCTACAACTGTAGAAAACTATCGTAAACTGCACGATGCCGGAATCGGTACCTATATCCTTTTTCAGGAGACTTATCATAAGGAGAGCTATGAGGAGCTTCATCCGACCGGGCCGAAGCATAATTATGCGTACCACACCGAGGCAATGGATCGGGCGATGGATGGAGGAATTGATGATGTGGGTCTTGGCGTATTGTTCGGGCTCAATATGTACCGCTATGAGTTGGTCGGTATTATCATGCATGCGGAGCATCTGGAGGCAAAGTATGGGGTTGGCCCGCATACGATCAGTGTGCCGAGAATTTGTCCTGCCGACGACATTGATCCCGATAATTTTTCCAATGCGATCTCGGATGAGATTTTTGAAAAGATCGTGGCTGTGATACGGATTGCTGTTCCTTATACAGGAATGATCGTCTCAACAAGGGAATCCAAAGAGACGAGGAGGAAAGTACTGGATCTCGGAATATCCCAGATCAGCGGAGGTTCCAGAACCAGTGTGGGAGGTTATGTCGAAGAGGAAAAGATCGAGGAAAATTCGGCACAGTTTGATGTGAGCGACCGGAGGACGTTAGACGAGGTCGTGAACTGGTTGTTGGGACTCGGGTATATTCCAAGTTTCTGTACGGCCTGCTACCGGGAGGGAAGGACGGGAGACCGTTTTATGAAACTCTTAAAATCGGGACAGATCGTAAACTGCTGTCAGCCAAATGCTTTGATGACGTTAAAAGAGTATCTTGAAGATTACGCTTCCGAGGATACAAAGAAGAAGGGTGAGGAAGTCATCCGCAGAGAGCTTGAGGTCATTACGAATCCGACCGTCAAAGAAAAAGCGGCGGAATATATCGAAAATATTCATGCCGGGAAACGGGATTTCCGGTTTTAGCGGTGCGTAGTAGTTGCTGTAATTGTTCATCGTAAAAAGTTTGGGAAGATAAAAAAACACCCTTTATTACAGATGTGATTGGTTGTGTCAGAGGTCTGTAGGAAGGGGCGTTTTTTGTTGGGAAATTTTGTGATATGAGGGCGGAATTATCTTGGTAAATTTATGATAAAGATCGAAAAATGGCGGTTTTGTCGAATTTTGTTGAGCGAATTTTGTTGATATGTGTCTGTTTTGTTTATATAATAAATATGTATTTCAATAAGATGAAGGAGGAAATCCAGTGAAAAAGTTTTTGGTACTGTTTATTATTATGGGCGTATTTTTTATAGGATGTTCCACCACAGATAAAGAAACAGTGAAGATAAACAATGACGATATTCAGAAGGAAGAACCGTCTCCTGTGGTTGAAAATATCCCTGAGTGTCCATGGTGGGAACAGAAGATGCTTGAAGATGGAACCAATTTCTCATGCAATGTGACGGAAGACAAGCAATATACTTATTTATATGGATATCAGGAAAGTAAAAAACAAAAATATATACTTGCAAATCTTACGGAACAGAATGAATGGGAGATGAGCCCGGTAGCGTGGGAAGAAAAATTGTGGGAAAAAACAAAAGAGGTATTGACGGATCTGGCAGTCTGTCCGGACGGAAGTTATATCGGGGTTGTGCAGCCTGTGGACGACCTTCCGGTCTTTTATGAATTAAAGGAAAATGGGGAAGTTTTAGAGTGGAAATTGCCCAAAGGAACTCTGGCATGGGAGACGGATAAATATGAAAAAATAGATTGGATTAAGGTAAATGAAAAGAATCAGGTTGTAATAGCTACTTATTTTGCCAATCAGGAATATGAACTGTCCGGGGATGCGTTTAAATCAATCGCTGATTTTTCCCGTGTGATCGTATATGACCGGTTTAAGAAGGCAGTCATTACAAGTAGGAAATATGTGGGACGAAAGGAATGGACATGCGTGGCAGGAGAATATATTTTTTCTTCAGTACCGGAGGGCGAGTATATGGGAATCAAAGTGTACCACATGGATGGTGGCGGAACTCAGGCAGTTATAAGTCATGACACGATGCGCTTGGAAAAATATGGCGGTGTGAGCCAGCAGAATTTTGTGAGCTATCGGGGAGGAGATTACGGATACTGGTACACGGATTTTGGAATCTACCGTTTTCCGGTAAAAGAAACTTATGATGGGGAAGAAGAACTGGAGCTGGTCATATCGTCTGATTTTTACATAAGGAATGATCACAATTATAATTTGACGGATATGATGTGTTCAGAGGGGAATTCTGATTTAGAATTTTATGTAGAAATTATTGAACATATTCAGGATGAAAAAGGCAACTGGGGACCGGGCGACGTCATCCTGACCCGATACGCAGAATAACTAGAATATAATAATCGCAAAAAACCCCTGAACCGGGCAAGTTACTTCATTTAGCCAGATTCAGGGGTTTTGCATATTTCAAATGAATTAATTCATCGTCAGATGTACAGCGAATCCGCCGAAATCACCTTTCAGATAAATGAATTTCATGGCGCCTTTTTCGGTATACTGTGCGGTGTCCATATCAAATTCCACACCCTGTGCACTGAGATGATATACGGCGCGGTCTACGGAATTGCATCCGACGGCAATGTGTCCCATCGTTCCTTTTCCGTTTGACTTCATGACCTCAATGCCATCACCGCAGAAATAAGAAACATCAGCGTCTCTTTTCCCGAAACCAAACAGCGAAGAAAAAGCATCGGCAGTCTGGGAAGCGGCTGCGTCATCGGCTGAATTGATCCCGATATGTTTGATCCTGAAACCAAGCATATTGCGGACAGCTTCTTTTGTGAGTTCTGTGATCTCGTCGAATTTCCCGGCGTCAACAAGAGAGCCTTTTACCATCCAGCTCCCGCCACAGGCAATGATGCGGTCGAAGGCAAGATAGTCGTTCAGGTTTTTGGCATTGATACCGCCGGTTGGCATAAATTTCATGTTTACATACGGAGCTGCGATGGACTTGATCAGGTTCAGTCCACCGATCGCCTCGGCCGGGAATATTTTCACCACGTCAAGGCCGAGGGCAATCGCTTGCTCGATATCGCTCGGATTTGCACAGCCGGGTGTCACCGGGATGTTTTTGTCGATGCAGTATTTTACGACTTCGGGATTGAGTCCCGGACTTACGATAAATTTAGCGCCTGCATTTACTGCCCGGTCTACCTGATCCGTCGTGAGGACAGTGCCGGCTCCTACGAACATCTGAGGAAATTGCGTCGTCATAATGCGGATCGCTTCTTCGGCACACTCTGTCCGGAATGTCACCTCGGCACAGGGAAGGCCGCCATCGCAAAGTGCTTTCGCCAGTGGAACAGCGTCTTCAATGTGATTGAGTGCCACGACAGGTACGATGCCGATCTGTGATAATTTAATAAGAGTATCATTCATTTTAAAAATCCTTCTTTCCTGAAATATATTCATTTATGAGTCAGCGTATGATCTGCCAGCAAATGACAGCTACACGAATAATCCAATTATATTATACCCTTTTTTGTGTATAAGTCAAACAAAACTCAAAATAAATTCGTTGTGTTTTTCACATAATTAGAGTAAAATGTAGTAGGAATTGAATCATTGCTGCTGTCTGATTGAAAGATGAGCGGTGGCAAAAAATCGAGGTGTATGTAAATGCTGCAGAAAATTTTTTATTCACGAAAGTCGAATAAGGCAGTCCAGGTCATTACACAGTGCAAGATACTTCCGGCTGGTCAAGAAGCCGTTTGTTATCAGGAGATGACCGGAAAATTTCAGGTATATGTACTGGAAAAGGAAATGTTTTACGAGACATTTTGTGAAAGACAGCCTTTGACAACAGATGAGCGGACGGTAAAGGCGGCTGTTCGGGATGCAGAGGATGAAGTACACGGCGAGAGAAATGACAGCCGGGAGAATGACGACAGTGAGGTATCTGGATTGATCCGTTTTCTGGATGCAGATACTTACGGGGAAAAAATCAAAATACTTGAGAGGATGAAAGATGAATTGAATGAACATATCCTGAATAATATGGCAGTCAGCCTTGATCTGTGTATTGAGGATGGTGTGGATGGATATTCATTTTTGATGTCCGAACTGAGAATACGCAGCAGATTTGAGGGGAAACGCAGCAGATTATGAACTATCGTTTGGAAATCCAGTATGATGGAACAAAATACAAAGGATGGCAGAGACAGTCCGGTACAGACAGGACGATCCAGGGCAAGATTGAAAATGTGCTGTCAAAAATGACCGGAGAGGAGATCTGCATTGATGGCGCCGGGCGCACGGATGCGGGGGTACATGCCATCGCCCAGGTGGCAAATGTACATATACCTGATGAGAAGGCGCCGGAAGAAGAAAAATTAAAGCAATATCTGAATGAATATCTTCCCGGGGATATACGGATACTACGTGTCAGGAGGGCGGGGGAGAGGTTTCACAGCCGCCTGAATGCCACCGGGAAGATGTATCGTTATCATATGATAAAAAATGACAGCGATGATGTTTTTTTGAGAAATTATGCATGGAAGCTAAACCAGACTCTTGATACAGAGGCTATGAGAAAGGCGGCTTCCTATTTGGAAGGAAAAAAAGATTTTCGGAGTTTTTGTGCAAGGCCTTCCAAGAAAAAGTCTACTGTGAGGACGTTGGAATCGATACAGATCGAAGAGACAGATACGCAGATAAAGCTTACGTTCCGGGGAAATGGCTTCCTTCATCATATGGTGCGCATTCTCACCGGAACACTTGTGGAAGTGGGCGAGGGAAAAAGGAAACCGGAAGAGATGCTTTCCATTCTTGAGAAAAAAGAACGTAAATATGCCGGGGAAACGGCCCCTGCCAGGGGATTGTTTCTCGTGGAAATATATTATGATTAATGTACCAGCTGTTGTCTGAATGGAGAAAGGCGGAACGGACATGCGTGAAATGGAATTTAAGATGGAACGGGAAGGGCTTGTCGAGCCGGGGCAGAGCGTGAGCGTCGTGGAAGGTGTGCTTCCCCGTGCCTATTATTATACGATCGTCCCAGCGGTGGCGATGTCGGGAAATTTTCCGTTTTCGGAACGGCTTACCAAGCGTGAGGGAGTTGTAAGAGATATTGTCCAGAATGAAAAAGGGTTTTATGTCATTGTGGATTTTGATGAATAAAAATATGGAATTAGATCAGGAGGATGAACAGAAATGGAAAGAAAGATTGCATGGAAGGATTACACCAAAAAAGAACTGCGGGAACTGAATAAATTAAATAAAGAGTACCGGAATTTTCTCGATGAGGGAAAGACGGAGCGGGAATGTGTGAAAAAAGCAGTTGCCATGGCAGAAGAAGCCGGTTATAAAGATCTTGCCGATATCGTGGCCCAGGGGAAGAAACTAAAAGCCGGGGACAAGGTATATTCCGTAGGAATGAAAAAGATGGTTTCGCTTTTTCAGATTGGAAAAAAGCCGCTGGAAGATGGGATGGCGATCCTCGGGGCCCATATCGATTCCCCGAGACTGGATCTCAAACAGAACCCTCTCTATGAGGAGGGTGGGTTTGCTTATCTGGATACACATTACTATGGCGGCATCAAAAAATACCAGTGGGTGACTCTGCCGCTGGCGCTCCATGGTGTTATCGCCAAAAAGGATGGAAGCTTAGTTGAGGTAAAGATCGGGGAGGATGAGTCGGATCCGGTCTTTTGCGTGACAGATCTTCTGATCCATCTGGCTGGTGAGCGGATGGAAAAGAAGGCCAATAAGGTCATCGAGGGAGAGGAACTGGATATTCTTTTTGGAAGCATTCCATTGAAGGATGATGAGAAGGATGCCGTAAAGCGCGGTGTGCTGCAGATTTTAAAGGAAAAATATGACGTGGAAGAAGAGGACTTCCTCTCCGCTGAAATCGAGGTAGTGCCTGCCGGAAAGGCGAGAGAGGCTGGTATCGATGCGAGCATGATCATGGGATATGGGCAGGATGACCGCGTATGTGCTTTCACTTCCCTGAAAGCGATGCTTGATGTGGAGGGAACGGAGTATACGACATGCTGTCTTCTTGTAGACAAAGAGGAGATCGGAAGTGTGGGTGCGACCGGTATGCAGTCAAAGACGTTTGAAAATACAGTGGCAGAGATATTGAACTGTATGGGGGATTACAGTGATATTACACTCAGGAGATGCCTCTCCAATTCCAAAATGCTTTCTTCAGATGTGAGTGCTGCCTACGACCCGACGTTTAAAGCGGCCTATGAGCCAAAGAATGCCGCTTATTTTGGAAAGGGAATGGTCTTTAATAAATATACAGGTGCCAGGGGGAAATCCGGCAGCAATGATGCGAATGCGGAGTATATGGCCGGGATCCGGAAGATCCTGGATGAGCGGAAGGTGGCTTACCAGACGGCGGAACTCGGGAAAGTAGATGTCGGTGGAGGCGGAACGATCGCATATATTCTGGCCCTTTACGGAATGGAGGTCATCGACTGCGGAGTGGCGGTTCTCAATATGCATGCACCGTGGGAAATCGTCAGTAAGGCGGATGTCTACGAGACGATGAAGGGTTATGTCGTATTTCTGGAGGATGTATTTGGTAAATAATTATTTATAAAAATGATTGACAAATCACCCTGTGTCGAAGTAGAATTAGGTTGTATCACACTTTGGAAAGATGTAAGCATTTTATACTAAAATAACAATAGAATGCGAAAAAAGAAAGGAGTTAATAGTTAAAATGAGAAACTATGTAAAAGCGATTGTAACTTTCGTGTTTTTAATGGCCGCTGTGGCGTTTGTACCGAATGTGGCAGATGCGGCAGTAGGTGTGCCGGGAAATCTGAGACAGACCGGTGCAGATACCAATAGCGTTAAGTTTACGTGGGATGCTGTTCCGAATGCGGATGATTATCAGACATCATGGAGTACGGATGGTATGAACTGGAGTGACTGGGATAATACATACTGGAGCGCAGAGGAAAGAATCAGTTCTTTAACAGCAGGAAGCACCTATTATGTAAAGGTTCGTGCAGTGGAAGATGGCGCTACATGGAGTGATCCGGATATCTATGGCCAGGAATCTGCAGTGCTTGAGGTAGTTACTGCCCCGGATGCAGCTACGATGAAACCAGTGCAGGTAATATCGACATTGGATACTTCCATTTCCCTGTCATGGAATGCTGCATATGGTGCTACTTCCTATGAATTGAAAAATGGATATGCCAACGATGCACTTTTTCTGACGACGGCAGTGCCTTCTGCAACGGTTACAGGACTTGCACCGGGAACATGGTACGGAATTGATATTTATCCGGTTCGTACATCAGCGAGTGGATATAAGGCATACAGCGGGTATGTACATAATTATCTGCTGACATCAGGTCAGTCTCTTTCTACAACAAACACAGGAACTGTGACAGCGCCTGCGACACCGTCTACTGCAAACTTTGGAACACATAATGCATCGAGCAGTTCATTCACACTTGGTTTCTGGGCTCAGGATCCGAACCGCAAATCAAACGGTTACGAGGTAGAAGTTCGTAAGATCAAGGGAAACAAAGTTGTAAGCACGATCGACGCTACTTCTACGTATTCCAGCAGCATTAAAGTAAGCAAAAACACACCATACAAGTACCGTGTCAGATTATATGCGGTTTCAAATGGTACGAAGCTTTATAGTGGATGGTCAGGATACCGTTATTTCTGCATCCAGAAGATTACTGGAAAGAAACATTACAGACTGAGCAGTAAATGGGCTACGATCAAACTGAACTGGGGTAAGGTAACAGGTGCTTCCGGTTATACCGTTTATATGTCCACGTCAAGAAATGGAAAATATAAAAAGGTTAAGTCTTTAGGAAAAAATGCCAAGAGTGTTACATTGTCCAAATATGGTAAGAGCAAATTGAATAAGAGCAAGACGTATTATATCAAGGTCGTGGCAAAGGTAAAAGATGGCAAGAAGACGATCAAGAATGATACACAGTTGATCAATTACAATTACTAATATAACATCTGGTTATCAGATCAAATAAGATGAATGAAGGAGACTGCTCTGTGGGGTGGTCTCCTTTTTGGGTGCTTGACAATCTGTGGATAAAGTGCGAGAATAAATATTAGTGCAAATTCAGATGAGATCCATACTGACAATAAATTGCTACAAATTTATTGTATATTCTGTTCATGTAAAATGACTGAATGCAGTTTTGGAACTGGTTCGGTAAACGATCATATTGTCAGGGGCGGTTATAGATATGAAATTTCGATTAAAATATTTTTTCAGAGCAGTGGTAATGGCAGCTGTTTTCGGGATGCTTACCGTAACAGCAGGACAGGCCGAGGTAAAGGCGAAGCCTCAGGCAAAGCCACAGGAGAAAATAAAATCTTTAAAAATAAATGTTTCTGGTGGAGAACTTCTTATTAATAAACGTGAGACAAAAAAACTTAAAGTAAAGTTTAAGCCATCAAAGGGAATCGACAAAAATTTAACATGGAAGAGTTCAAAAAAATCAGTCGTTTCCGTGACGCAGAAGGGAGCGATCCGGGGGAAAAAATACGGCAGAGCTTATATTTCCGTGCGGGCAGAGGATGGTTCCGGTAAATCGGCGAGAATCCGCGTGCGTGTCGGAAAGAAGGTATCCAAAGTATCACTGCCATCAAAGAGTATGGATCTGGATGTCGGAAAGACGGCTGGTATCCAGGCACAGGTCTCTCCGGCAAATGCGACAAAAAGAAAAATAAAATATCAGTCATCGAATAAAAATGTGGCGACCGTATCTTCGTCCGGTATCGTCAGGGGAAAAGCAAAAGGGACGGCAGTCATCACGGCGTCCAGCACAGATGGTTCCGGGAAAAAAGCGCTCTGTAAGGTGGCCGTAAAGATACCGACCAGTTCGATCCAGCTGGATGCGCAGAACGGGCAGATCAGATTGGAGGTTGGTACATCGGTTACGGTGAACGCTACGGTGAAGCCGGATAATGCATCCAGTAAAAAGATTCATTATACGAGTACGAATCCGGGGGCAGCAAAGGTTTCCCAACTTGGTGTGGTGACGGGAGTCAGCCCGGGACAGACTACGATCCGGGTAGATGCAGCAGATGGCAGATCCTCTGCCACAGTAGATGTGGAGGTGTACAAAGTGGAACTGCAAAACGAGAAATTGATCGCACACAGGGGTTTTAGCTCGGCGGCACCGGAAAATACGACAGCGGCGTTTGAGCTGGCCGTGCAAAATGGATTTTATGGTGTTGAGTGTGATGTGAGGAAGACATATGACGGTGAGTTTGTCATTATGCATGATGCCGATCTGAACCGTATGTGCGGGTACAATCTAAACATTGCGAATCTGGATCTGGATCAGTTGAAACAATATAACATCACTGCCGGAAATAATATCGCCTCCTATCCGGACCTGACAGTGCCGACGTTAGAGGAATATCTGGAGATATTGGAAAGGAGCAATACGGTCCATCCGTTTATTGAATTAAAAGAAGAGTTGACGGAGAAGGAATTAAAAGATATTGTGGAATTGGTAAATAAGCATGGACTGCTTGAGCGCACGTATTTTATCAGTATCCATAAATCGAATCTTCTTACGTTAAAAACGATTTCAGGTGTGAATCAGGAGTTTCTTCAATATGTATATGGTGCGGAGAGCTCGAATAAGCTCGTGCCGGTGGATGACAGTGTGATCAGCTGGTGTATCGCCAATGCGATCGACCTGGATGCGAGACATACGCTGATTTCAGCGGATGAGGTGTCCCGGATGCATGACAGCGGGCGAAAGGTGAATGTATGGACAGTGAATAATGCACAGCGGGCATATGAACTTGTGAGAGATTTTAATATAGATATGGTGACGACGGAATATTTGTTGCAGTCATAAAAATGAGGGAAAGCCGATACTCTGTCCCAGCAGACGAATTGATCTACGAAGCGCAATTAAGTCTGCCGGGACAGAGTATCGGCTTTTTTGTGGTGCAGTGGAAATTTTTTGAAAAAAGTATTGACCAATGGTCATTTTTGTGATATATTGCATATTATAGCAGAAATGACTATTGGTCATTTTTGAGAAAAGTTATGAGCAAAGGGGGCAATACACATGAATAAGTTTGGAAAATTTGTCACGAAGCACAAATATATCATACTTATCATTGGTATTCTGCTTCTCATTCCATCCGTGATCGGAATGAGTTTGACAAGGATCAACTATGACGTGCTGAGTTATCTGCCAGATACGCTCGAGACTGTGGAAGGGCAGGATATCATGGTGGATGAATTTGGCATGGGAGCGTTTTCCATGGTAGTCGTGGAGAATATGGAAAACAAGGATGTCGTAGAGTTAAAGGAGAAGCTGCTGGATGTGGAGCATGTTGAAAAAATCATCTGGTATGATTCGGTGGCGGATATTTCCCTGCCGACGGATATGCTGCCAAATGATCTGAAGGAAGCGTTGTTTAAGGGAGAGGCTACAATGATGATCGCCCTGTTTGACAATACAACTTCTTCTGATGATACGATGGAAGCCGTTACACAGATGAGGGAGACGGTGAAAGAACAGGCATTTATAAGCGGGATGTCTGGTATCGTAACTGATATCAAAAATCTGGCGCTCGCAGAGATGCCGATCTATGTGACGATAGCGGCGGTGCTGGCATTGCTTGTTTTGTTCTTTACGATGGATTCACTCGTCACACCGGTCATATTTCTGACCGGAATCGGCGTTTCCATTTTATACAATCTGGGAAGTAACATTTTCCTCGGAGAGATTTCCTATATTACCCAGGCGCTGACAGCGGTGCTACAGCTCGGCGTCACGATGGATTACTCGATTTTCCTTCTGGAGAGTTATCAGGCAAATAAGAGCCGCTTTGAAGGGGACAAAGAGAGAGCGATGGCACATGCCGTTGGAAATACGTTTAAGTCTGTGGTCAGCAGTTCGATCACAACGGTTGCAGGATTTGCCGCCTTGTGTTTTATGACATTTACACTGGGAAGAGACCTTGGAATCGTTATGGCAAAAGGAGTGATCATCGGAGTTATTACTTGCATCACTCTGCTTCCGGCGATGATACTTATTTTTGATAAATGGATCGAAAAGACGACACATCGGAATCTTTTCCCGAAATTTGCGAAGACGAGTAAAGTTATCACGAAATATTATCCGGTGGCGATCCTGTTATTTGTTGCACTGTTTGTGCCGGCATATTATGGAAATCATAATGTAGACGTTTACTATAATATAGATAGTTCACTTCCGGACACACTGGAGTCTGCGGTGGCAAATAAAAAACTCGATGAGACATTTAATATGAACAACATGCATGTTCTTCTCCTGAAAAATGGGATGTCGGTGAAGGAAAAAAATGAGATGAAGGAAGAAATCGAGAAGGTAGACGGCGTGCAGTGGGTTCTGGGAATCAATTCTTTTGTCGGCGCCAGTGTACCGGATGATATGATACCGGACAAATACAAAAAAATGCTTATGAGTGATGATTACGAGTTACAGTTTATCTGTTCCGATTATAAATCGGCGACACAGGAAGTAAATGCACAGGTTGCCCAAATAAATGACATCGTAAAAAAATATAGCAGCGAATCAATGGTGATCGGTGAAGCGCCGCTTATGAAAGATCTTGAGGATGTGACAGATGTGGATCTTGCAACCGTAAACTATTTATCGGTAGCAGCTATTTTTATTATCATCATGCTTACCTTTAAGTCGATATCCATGCCTGTCATCCTCGTAAGCGTGATTGAATTTGCGATATTCCTTAATATGTCGATTCCGTATTATACCGGGGTGTCACTTCCGTTTGTGGCAAGTATCGTCATCGGAACGATACAGCTTGGAGCTACGGTAGATTACGCCATTCTTATGACGAACCGGTATCATAAGGAGAGGGTTGTTAACCATAAGACGAAAAAGGAAGCTGTGACGATCGCACACAGGACTTCGATCAAGTCCATCATCATAAGTGGCCTGAGTTTCTTTGCGGTGACGGTCGGGGTATCTCTTTACTCCAATATTGACATGATCAGTTCGATCTGTACGCTGCTTGCGAGAGGGGCTGTCATAAGTACGGTTTCTGTTGTATGTATCCTTCCGGCGCTGCTCACCGTATTTGATAAGGTGATCTGCAAGACCACGTGGGATATGAGAAAGATTGATTATTGATATAGAAAATAGAATAAAACAGCATATCTGGGAAAGGAAGGATTATCATGAATAAAAAATTAAATCGAATGGGGAAAACAATTGTATCCGGTCTGGTGATCACAGGGCTTGTCCTTGGAAACGGTGCATTCATACAGGCCGAGCAGGTAACAAAAGAAGAATCCGTATATGTCAGTGCGGAAGCAGACGGAACGACGACAAAGATTACCGTTTCTGACTGGCTGAAAAATGCAGGGGTCAACGGAACGCTGAATGACAAGTCTACGCTGAAAGATATCACGAATGTAAAGGGAGATGAAACCTTTGAGCAGGAGGGAGACGGTCTGAACTGGAGTGCCGGTGCAGATGACATTTATTATCAGGGCACGACAGATCAAGAGCTTCCGGTCAGTGTAAAAATTTCATATAAACTGGATGGGACAGAGATGCCTGCGGAGGAGATCGTTGGAAAAAGCGGAAAGATTACGATAACGGTATCTTACGCAAACCATCTGAAAGTGAAAAAGGAGATTAACGGCGAGAAGAAGGAGTTGTATACTCCATTTTTGATGGCGACTGGTCTTATTCTTCCAACAGAGAAATTTTCAAATGTGGAGATCGATCACGGAAGGATCATTAATGAGGGTTCCAATAATATTGTGGTAGGATTTGGCGTTCCGGGTATGGCAGAGAGCCTTGATGTGAGTAAAGAGATCGCCGAAAAAATGCCGGAGGAATTTACGGTAACGGCAGACGTGACAGACTTTTCCATGGGAAATACGATCACGTATGCAAGTGCAGGTATTCTTTCTGACCTGAAGATCGAAGATGACGATACCTTTTCAGATCTCGAAGATGACATCGAAAAACTCGTAGATTCCTCTGGAGAGTTGGTGGAGGGATCCAGTAAATTATCCGATAAGATGCAGGAATTGAAGGATAAATTTGACGAATATTCCGATGGGGAGAAAGAACTCAATACCGGGATTCAAACATTGGCAAAAAGCGGAAAGAAGCTTAGTAAAGGAGTAAAAGACTATACAAAGGGTGCGAATGACCTTGCCGGCGGTGCAAAGGATTATGTAAATGGAGCAAAGCAGATCACATCCGGAAATACAGCTCTTTATAATGCGGTGAAGGAGATGCCAAAGAGCTATAAGGAATTTTCCGATGGGATCAAGGCATATACAGCAGGGGTAGACCAGCTGGCAAATAAGGAGACAGGAGATGCCCTGAAGTCTGGTGCAGCCAGTGTCGCAGCCGGCATTGATACACTTAATACCAATCTGGTTACCCTTGAAACCTCCTATGAGAACTATGATACCCTGATCACGGCGATCAAGGCACAGGCGTCCCAGATCCAGGATGAGACACAGAAAGCGACACTTCTTGCTTATGCAGACAGCTTAAAGCAGTTAGCGGATGGTCAAAAAGCCAGTGTGTCAGCTCTTGTGAGCGCTACCGGAGCCCAGAGCACCTTAAAGACAGGGGCAGACCAGGTTTCCGAGGGCATAGGAAAGATGGTAGCAGGAGCAGGAAACATCGCCGCAAATTCAGAGTCCCTTCGCTCGGCAGATGGAAAGATGACGGAGAGCATCAACACACTTGTAGCCAGTATCGAGAAATTGAAAGAGGGCGGGGAAAAACTCAGTAAGAACGACCAGGCTCTTCTTGCAGGAGCAAAGAAGCTGCAGAAGGCGGGAAAAACTCTGAATTCGGGAAGTAAAAAGCTTATAAAAGGGGCTGACAGACTGAAAAAGGGAAGCAGTCGGTTAAACAAAGCGACTGGTAAAGTGGCAGATGGAATTGATCAGCTGGGTGATGGCGCAAAAGAGCTCTCAGATGGAATGGATCAGTTTGATAGAGAAGGCATCCGGGAGATCAATAAAATGTACGAGGAGGATTTTGCGGATCTGAAAGACAGATTGTCTGCTCTCTTAGATATTTCAAAAGAGTATACAAACTTCTCAGGAATCGGTGATGGAATGGATGGAGATGTTAAGTTTATCATCGAGACAGCCGAAGTTAGTAAAGAGGATTAAATGGTAAGATTGCAGAGCACGGTAAGGAGTGAGTACATTTGGGAAGATTGGATGAAAAGAAACGAAAAAAGAGAACAGATCTGTTGAATGCCGCTTATGAATTATTTACTTCTCAAGGTATATTTGACACTTCGATTTCTGATATCGTGAATAAGGCAGAGATGGCAAAAGGAACCTTTTATCTTTATTTTAAGGATAAATATGAGATAAGGACAGAGCTGATCACACAGAAGGCCGCAGAACTGTTTTCCGTGGTGCGGGAAAAAATGCAGAATGAGCATTGCGACAGTCTGGAAGACACGGTGATCCATCTTGTGGATATCATTATCGATGAGTTGAATGCCGATAAGACGCTTTTGGAGTTTATCGCCAAAAACCTCCGGTGGGGTATTTTCCATCAGGTTCTCCTCGAGGCGAAAAACGAGGTCTCTGACAGTTTCTTCGACTGGTATTCCGCACTGATCAAAGCATCCGGACGTAATTTCCGGAACCATGAACTGATGATATATATGATCGTGGAGTTAGTGAATTCGACTTGTTACAATGTTATTTTATATAATGAACCGGTAGGGTTGCAGGAGTTAAAGGAGGAATTGTTCCAGATCATTCCGGTGATCATAAAAAATCAAGAGGTTTGATTCGTTTTCTTGTTGAACTACCGTCATTGAAAATTGATTTTCGGCGAAAAGGGAGATTATACATTGCTTTTTTAGGAATAATCGCTTATACTTAGGATATTGGATAAGCCCGGCGGTGCCGGTAGGAAAGGTTTGGTAAATGTATGGTTTCGACAATGACGATGATAATTATGATAGCCTGTGTACTTGTAGGGATTGCGGTACTGGCAATCCCTTATATTATGATAAGCAGGCGTTCCAGTAAGTTGGAGACGGGACTTCCCGGTGCAATTGGATATGGATTTTTGGGATATATATGGCAATATATCATATATATGTTTCTGGGGCTGTTTTTGATGCGGATGCCCTTTTTGCAAAGCATCAATAAAACGCTCGCAGAAGTTCTCGTAAATATTCTCCTGACGCTGGTCACGACAGGATGTACGGCAGCTAGTTTGTACTGGGGGTTGTATCTGACGAACCAGAAGCAGATTTCGATTTACCGGAGCGCTACTATAGGGATCGGATATTCGCTCGGTAAGATGGGTATGGATTTGATCTATCCTTATATTTACAGTGTGTATTTTTCCATTCAGATCAATCGTGGAATATTTCAGGCAGATGAAGAGATAAAAAACTCAATCCTAAGTACCACAAACGGAGAACTGATTTCAGGTACGTACAAATGTATCCTTATGTTTGTGATCATATTTGCGATCACTCTTGTCATGGGGAACTATTACATTGAAAAGAATAAAAAGATGACGTGGCTTTCGGTTCTGGTCAGCTATGAGATCATTATGCTTTTAAATGTTATTTTGCGATATGTGACAGGTGAAGCCTTTGATGTTGTATTTATGATCGTATTTACGGTCATTGCAGCGGCGGGGGGATTGATTTTGTATCGCTGGTTTATGACCGGAGAGGTGGAAAAGAACCCGATGGCTATTGTGGAACGTCTGAGAGAAACAGACGAAAAATAAGAGGGATGATGTGTGATGGGATTTGAAGACAAACCAGACTGTCGGCTGAACCGGCAGTTTGATTTTTTCCGGGAAATTGATAAAGAAAAGGAAATTGAAAGGCGCACCTGGTTAAGTAGCGGGAAACGCAGGGAAAATGATGCGGAGCACGCCTGGCACATGGCAGTCATGGCAGTCCTTCTCAGTGAATATGC
This sequence comes from uncultured Eubacterium sp., assembly GCA_964579975.1. Classification (GTDB taxonomy): domain Bacteria; phylum Bacillota; class Clostridia; order Lachnospirales; family Lachnospiraceae; genus Eubacterium_F. The sequence continues at coordinate 17,690 of CAZOIF010000022.1, forward strand.
GAATGAGACGATCGATGTGCTGCGGACGGTGACGATGATCCTGATCCACGACATCGTTGAGGTCGATGCGGGAGATACGTTTGCATATGACGAAGAGGGAAAGGAAACACAGAGAGAGCGGGAAGAAAAGGCGGCGGAGCGGTTGTTTGGCATTTTGCCGGAAGATCAGGCACAGAAATTCCGGGAAATCTGGGAGGAATTTGAGGCGCAGGAGACGCCGGAGGCAAAGTTTGCCCGCACGATGGACAACATCCAGCCGCTCATGTTAAATGACGCTACCGATGGAAAGGTGTGGCGGGAGCATGGCATCCATCTTTCCCAGGTACTCGGGCGCAATGAGAAGACGGCAGACGGATCTTCCGAGCTTTGGAAATATGCGTATGAGAATCTGATTCGTCCTAATGTAGAAAAAGGAAATTTGTTAGAATGAGTATGAGACTGGATAAATATTTGTCGGACTATACGCAACTGACCCGTTCCCAGGCAAAAAAAGCGATCCGACAGGGACGTGTGACCGTAAATGGCATAGTGCCCGAAAAGGGAGAGGAACGGGTGGAGCTTTCCGATGCGGTTCTTTTTGATGGAAAACAGATCAGAGCGGAAAAATATCAGTATATCATGCTGAATAAACCGGCAGGTCTCGTTTCTGCCACCACAGATGACATAAATAAGACAGTTGTAGAATACATAAAGGAAAAAGCGCCTGTGGGACAAGTGGCGACGGATTTTGAAGAGATTTCTCTGGCAAAAGACCTGTTCCCGGTAGGACGGCTTGACAAGGATACAGAGGGCCTTCTTATTCTGACCAATGACGGGGACATGGCACACCGTCTGCTGTCTCCGAAGCGGCATGTGGATAAAACGTATTTTGTCCGGCTGGACACCCGGATCGATGAAACGGATTGTATACGGATGCAGGAGGGGCTTGATATTGGAGAAAAAAAGGATACCTGCCCGGCTGAACTTGAAATCCTGTCGGAGAGGGAGGCTTATCTGACAATCACGGAGGGTAAATTTCATCAGGTGAAGCGGATGTTTGCGAAACTTGGGAAAAAGGTGGTTTATCTGAAGCGTGTCCGGATGGGAGAATTGGAACTGGATGACACGCTTATGGTGGGGGACTGGCGGTTTTTGACGGAGGAGGAGATTCGTGTCCTTCGTCAGGCGATATGATGCAAAGTTTTGGGGAGAGGTTTTGATCAATATGGCGAAGAAGAAATATTATGCAGTAAAAAAAGGAAAGACGCCGGGAGTCTATTTGACGTGGGAGGATTGTAAGGCTCAGGTAGATGGATTTTCAGGGGCAGAATATAAAGGATTTCCAACGGAAGAAGAGGCGTTTGCATATGCGGAGATCGAAAAGCCGTGTACAGAAGACGCCAGAGAGAATGAGCGGCCTTCTATAAAAGAAGGTGATGCTGTGGCGTATGTGGATGGCAGTTACAATGTGGCGACCGGAGAGTACAGCTGTGGCGTCGTATTTATGACAAAAGACGATGAGACCCATATTGCAGAGCGGGGACAGAGTGAGGAACTTGCTTCTATGCGAAACGTGGCAGGTGAGATTATGGGGGCAGAGCTTGCGATGAAAAGGGCAGTAGAAATGGGATTAAAGAAGCTTAAGATTTACCATGATTATGAGGGCATCGCTGCGTGGTGCCTCGGAAGATGGAAGACAAATAAAGAGGGGACGAGAGCATATCAAGCCTATTTTGATTCCATTAAGGACCGGATTGAAATTCAATTTGTAAAGGTAAAGGGGCATTCCGGGGATGTGTATAATGATCTGGCGGACGAACTGGCAAAGAGTGTGATCTTCTAAAAAGGCGCAAAAAGGATGTGGATATAAATGAAAAATTTACTAAGTAGTTTGACGACGAAAAAGGATGTGGACGGTGAGGTTGTAGATGTTTTCAGCGTCAGCGAGGCGGAGACGCTGCTTCCCCAGACGAGCGATCATCTGGACATGGCACAGCAGTACCGGCAGATCATGTTTTTTTATGAGGCAGGGATCCAACAGGTGACGGCAAAATTGGAAATACTGAATAAGGAATTTCAGTACTGCAATGACCGGAATCCGATCGAGAATATAAAGAGCAGGGTGAAATCTTCGGAGAGCATCATCGAGAAGATGAGGAAGAAAGGGCTTCCCCTTACGATCAGCTGCATGATGAACAATATTCATGATATCGCCGGCGTGCGTGTGGTGTGTCCGTTTATCACAGATGTATACCATGTGGCAAGGATGCTTATGAACCAGACCGATGTGGAAGTGCTGCGTGTAAAGGATTACATAGAGACGCCGAAAGATAACGGATACCGCAGCCTTCATCTGATCCTGATGGTGGATGTCTTTTTCTCCGATCAGAAGAGAAAGGTACCGATCGAGCTCCAGCTCCGCACGATCGCGATGAATTTCTGGGCGAGTACGGAACATCAGCTCCGCTATAAAAAACAAAAGGAGTTTACCCCTGACATGCATAAGCAGCTCAAACGGTGTGCAGACCTGATGGCCCGGGCGGATCGGAAGATGCAGCGGCTTGCGGAAAATCTGAGTGTACAGTAGCTGCGTCATATCCAGAAAAGTTCTATCTTGTGGAACTTTTATCGAGCCTCCGGCAAAATAAATACAAGGCAAAAAATGGGGAAGGATAAAATACAACTCCCTCAAAACTTTTCGCAAGCTCTGCTTGTGTTTGTTTTGAGGGAGTTGTATTTTATCTTTCCCCATTCGCCCTATTGTATCATTTTACCGCAGGCTCACTTCCTTGCAAAACGTCATCTGCGAACTGATGCCAGCCTTTCCACGGTGCTCTGCTTTCGTATAAATACCACCGTAGCGTTTGACAGGGCTGTCTTTTTCTTTATCAATGAGATGATCCGGCTGGAGGATATGGGCTTTCAGGTTGTCAGAGAGCTGGACGTCGAGGACATGCATAATCTCGGCTTTCAGTTTTTCGTCTTCGACGGGGAAGAGGATCTCCACACGTTTATCCAGATTTCTCGGCATCCAGTCAGCACTTCCCATATAAATTTCCGGGGTTCCGTCATTTTCAAAATAGAAGATCCGTGAGTGCTCAAGGAAAGTACCGACGATCGAACGGACGTGGATCGTCTCGCTCATTCCCTTGACGCCCTGTTTGAGGCAGCAGATCCCGCGCACGATCAGTTCGATTTCGACACCTGCTGCGGATGCTTCGTATAGTGCCTCAATAATTCCGGCATCGCAAAGAGAATTCATTTTGGCGATAATCTTTGCCGGTTTTCCATTTTGGGCATTGTCGCGCTCCCGGTCGATCAGGGAGACGAATTTATTCCTCAGCCAGGTAGGCGCGAGAGCGAGTTTGTTCCAGGCAAGCGGCTCGGAGTATCCGGACAGCATGTTAAATACGGCAGTGGCATCTTCGCCATAAGGACGTTTACAGGTAAACATTCCCATATCAGTATAGAGTTTGGCAGTCGAATCGTTATAGTTTCCGGTTCCAAGATGCACATACCGCCGGATGCCATCCTCCTCTCTGCGCACGACGAGTGTGATCTTACTATGGGTTTTCAGACCGAGCAGACCATAGATGACATGGCAGCCTGCTTTTTCCAGTTTACGTGCCCAGACGATATTATTTTCTTCGTCAAATCGTGCTTTCAGTTCGACAAGTACCGTGACCTGCTTGCCATTTTCCGCTGCAAGGGCAAGCGAGGCGATGATTGGTGAGTTACTGCTGACACGGTAGAGTGTCTGCTTGATGGCAAGGACATCCGGATCTTTGGCTGCCTGCCGGATAAAATTCACGACGGGGTTAAATGTCTCATAGGGATGATGGAGGAGGATGTCTCCCTCCCGGATCTGCTCAAACAGATCCCGGTTCATATCGAGATTTTTGGGAGGCTGTGGCTGAAACGGAGTATCTTTCAGGTGTTCATAGCCCTCCATACCATATACTTTCATGAGGAACGTGAGATCAAGTGGTCCGTTTATCCTGAAAATATCTCCCTCGGAGACGATAAGCTCTTTTTTCAGGATTTTAAGAAGCCGTTTGTCGATGCCCTGTTCCACTTCCAGACGGATGGCCTCTCCCCATTGTCTTTTTTTCAGCTGCTTTTCAATTTCGATAAGCAGGTCCGCTGCTTCATCTTCGTCGATGGAAAGATCTGCATTTCGCATAACACGGTAAGGGGTAGCTGCAAGTACCTTATAATTTAAAAAGAGTCTTTGTATGTTCTTTTCAATGATCTGCTCCAGAAGGATGATCGAGGTCTCTTCCTCCTTTTCGGAAGGAATAACGACGATCCTCGGGAGTACGGATGGAACCTGTACCGTCGCAAAGTCGATCGAATCCTTGTTTTTCTTATCCATAAGAAGCGCTGCGATATTCAGCGACTTGTTCCGGATAAGCGGAAATGGTCGGGAAGAATCCACTGCCATCGGGGTAAGTACCGGATAAACTTCCTTCAAAAAATAATTGTCTACAAAGGAAGCCTGCTCTTTTGTCAGATTTTCGTATTGGGTGATGATCCTCAGTCCCCTTCGTTTGAGAGAGGGAAGAAAGGACCGGTTATATGTGTTGTACTGGTCTTCTACCAGTTCGTGGGTTCCCTGCGAGATGGCTTCAAGCTGTTCTTTCGGGGTAAGTCCTGCGATATCTTTTTTTGTGTATTTTGCGTGAACCATATCTTTTAGTGAGGCTACGCGGATCATAAAAAATTCGTCGAGATTGGAAGCTGTGATGCTCAGAAACTTAAGTCGTTCCATGAGAGGGATGGTTTTATCCCTGGCCTCAGAGAGAACGCGGTAATTGAACCCGAGCCAGCTCAGTTCCCTGTTGTAAAATTTATTCATATATTCATTCCTCATTTCCTTGCGTTTTACTTTTTCTTTTTCAGGACGGGTCGGATTCCGAAGACCTCTTCAAAGACATCGGCCTTTCTTCGGAACAGTCCTTTTTCCAATGTAATATCGGCCACTGTGTGTGCCACGATGTGAAGCGAATTTTCGTGGAGGGACACACCGACCTGCTTGATCTTCTGGGTGTTGCTCTTATCGAGAACATTTGCCAGTTTTAGGATGGCACACAGTTTGACAATGGTAATGTACTCGTCTTCGGATATTTCATCATTAATTTCCTCATAAGGTGGGAAATAGGAACTGTTGTAGCGGACGATATTTGCCACGATAACCCGTTCCCGATGGGAAATACCGATGATTTCTGTGCTCATAATGATTTTATAGGAATTTTCCCGCGCCTGTGCCATGTTGACATAGGCACCGCAACTGTGCAGGATGACGCCAATTTGTAACAGGAGGCGCTCTCTTTTCCCAAGACCATGGAGTTTTCGGATGCTGTCAAAAATTTCAGTGGCCAGATATCCCACATTTTTGATGTGATCCATATTTACATGGTATTTTATAGCGATATTTTTTGCCGATGTGAGGATATCCTGGGTGAAATCATGTCCGGATAAAAGGCGTACTTTTTTCTCTGCATATTCAGCCACCATACTATCGCACAGGTCGATCGCTGACATATAAAGGTCATCACACTTTGTGAGGGAAGCGATCTTCCGAAAGAGGAGAAGAATGGGGATGATAAGTTCGCCATGACCGGACAAAAGCTTGTCCGTCGGCTTGATCTTTGAAAAATCTTTCCGTGAGATAAGGCCGGTAAAGTTTTCATGCTCCTGCATCAGGCGGTGTTTGATCTCAGGAATTTTTGTTCCGACGGCGATAATATGCCTTATCTTTGTATCCTGAAGGTACATCCGGCAGAATTCGGTGAGGTCTTTGTCCATGTACTCAGAGACAAGGTCGTCGAAATGAAAAATCTCTGTCTCCATCGTGTGGAGTAACTCGTGGATCCGGGCCGGACCAAGTTTCAGATTTTGTGTGAGTTCGAGAGTTCCGTGGTTAAACAGGGATAATTGTACATTTCCTGCCCCCATATCTACGATCAGGGAACCCTCCTCGATCATTTCATGAAATTTTGTTTCCTTGTGGGAAATCGCCTTGTAATACAAAAAACGCTCTTCGCTGTTGCCCAGTATGCGGATTTTTATGTCGGCCTGTAGTTTAACCTGATCCAGAACGACAAGCCTGTTCGATGCTTCGCGCAGGGCGTCTGTTCCGTAGGCATGGTAAGAAGAGACCTGATATTCTCCCATTATTTTTTTAAAATCTTTTAATACCCGGCACATTTCAGATATCGTCTTATAGGAGATAACTCCTTTTGTATATATTTCTGTGCCAAGCGATAATTTGTGCCTCAGATGTGTCAGTTCAATGATGCCATGCGATTTTGAAACTTCAAATATCTTCATCGCGAGTTCGTGTGAACCAACGTCAACGGCGGCATACGTAGTGATTGCCATAGCTGATCTGTATTTTCTCCTTTCTGGGAACTGCGGCCCCATTTTTTCGATTGGTATATATTACTTATATTGTACTATTATTTTATGAAAAACTCTAGTATTTATTGCAAAGATTTCAATATTATTATAGAATATACAGGAAGGTCAGGTGGGGTATTTGAATGGAATTGGAGCAGCAGGATGAAGACAAGTGATTTTTATTTTGAACTTCCGAAAGAGCAGATCGCACAGGATCCGCTTTCAGACCGGAGTTCGTCGAGACTCATGGTCCTTCACAAAAAGACCGGTGAGATCGAACACAGAAAATTTACAGATATTGTGGAGTATCTGGGGGAAGGGGATTGCCTCGTCAGAAATAATACGAAGGTGATTCCGGCGAGGTTGTTTGGCACGAGAGAGGACACTGGTGCTGTCATCGAACTCCTTCTCTTGAAACGACACAGTGACGATACATGGGAGACGCTTGTGAAACCGGGGAAGAAAGCGAGAACCGGAGCGAGGATTTCCTTTGGGGACGGAGTATTAAAGGGGGAGATTACGGATGTTCTGGATGATGGAAACCGTTTGATCCGGTTTTCTTATGAGGGGATATTTGAGGAAATACTGGATGAACTTGGACAGATGCCCCTGCCGCCGTACATCACGCACAAGCTTGAGGATAAGAACCGGTATCAGACCGTGTATGCCAGATATGACGGTTCCGCGGCAGCACCGACAGCAGGGCTTCATTTTACAGAGGAACTGTTTGAGAAACTGGAGACGAAGGGGGTTATCGTAGCCAACGTAACTCTTCATGTGGGACTTGGTACATTCCGTCCGGTAAAGGTAGAGGATGTGAGCCAGCATCATATGCACTCGGAACATTATTTTATCGAGCCTGCGGAGGCAGAGAAGATAAACCAGGTGAAAAAAAACGGCGGTCGGATCATATGTGTGGGAACGACGAGCTGCCGCACGATCGAGTCTGCGGCCGGGTCAGACGGCATGCTGGCGCCAGTGGAAGAAAATACGGAAATTTTCATCTATCCGGGATATCAATTTAAGATCATGGATGAACTGATCACGAATTTCCATCTCCCGGAATCTACGCTTTTGATGCTCGTATCTGCGCTGGCCGGGAAAGAATTTATATTGCGTGCTTATGAGGAGGCTGTGCGGGAAGGATACCGGTTTTTTAGTTTTGGAGACGCCATGTTTATCACTGACTGAATGAGGAGGAATGAATGCATGCGTGACAAGAAATTATTATTTATTTATAATCCCTGTGCCGGGAAGGGAACGATGAAAAATAAACTTTCAGATGTGGTCGAGATATTTATGAAAGCGGAGTATGAGGTGACGGTCTATGCCACACAGCGTGAGGAAGAGGCGACAGAGATCGTGACCGAGACGGGAAAAAATTATGACCGCATCGTGTGCTCCGGCGGGGATGGAACATTGCATGAGGTGACACAGGGCATGATGCAGATGCCACCGGAGGACCGGCCTGTATGTGGTTATATCCCGGCTGGGACGGTGAATGATTTTGCAAGGGGATTGAAACTGCCGATGCGTGTTAAACTTGCTGCGGGAGTGTCGGCAAAGGATAAGATCAAACCGGTGGATATCGGTCTGATGAACGGGCGGTGTTTTACGTATGTGGCAGCTTTCGGAGCATTTACGTCCGTATCCTATGAGACGCCGCAGGCATTTAAAAACCTTTTGGGGAGAACGGCATATATTTTGCAGGGTATGGCGCAGCTTGGAAATATCAAGGCATATCATGCAAAGATCGAGACGGATCAGGAGAGCATGGAGGGTGATTTTATATTTGGGATGGTCAGCAATGCAAAGAGTATCGGTGGATTTTCTTTTTTTAAAAAAGGTAAAGTTTCATTAAATGATGGTCTTTTCGAGGGAGTCTTTATCCGCAAACCCACGAATCCGATGGACCTGCAGGCGGTGCTGAATTCATTTGTGACACTGACGCCGAATGAGCAGATCCTTGGCTTTCACAGTAAGAAATTTATCATTTCTTCGGATGAGGAGATTCCGTATACACTTGATGGGGAAAATGGCGGCAGTTTTGAAAGAACAGAGATCGAATGCTGTCATAAAGCGATTGATTATGTGTGGGGATGATATTTGATAAAATGACTTATTTTTGTCAATGTTTGGTCAAGAAACTGTCAAACTCATTTTGTATACTTTGACTTGTAAATGATAATTAGTAATTTTTAACAGGCGCAGAAAGATGTGCGCGAATGGAGGAAATAACGATATGAGGAAATTTTTTAAGAAGATGTGTGTCGGAGCATGTGGACTTATGATTGTTCCGATGATCGCTACGGCACCTGTAAATGCGGCAGTAACCCCTTTGACAACGGTAACTGCAACTTCAGAGACACCGGAGATTACGATACCGGCCGGGACCACTTTTAAATCGGCGATACCGGATGAGAATTTCCGTAAGTTCATCAACAAAACGATTTTTGCAGAGGCGCTTAAGGATGACGACAGTTTTACAAAAGAGATGCTGGCAGATATCCAGGGATATTCTGAAATGCTGGATGTGAGCGGTGAAAAGATCGTAAATTTAAAAGGAATTGAGTATTTTACCGGGATTACGGAGCTGAATGTTTCTTATAATAACCTTCAGAGCCTGGATGTTTCGGGACTGAAAAACCTAAAAAAGATCAATGCTTCCTATAACGATCTGACACAGTTCACTTATGCGAATGATGCTTCTCTGACGGAGATCGATCTCAGTAACAACGATCTGACGATACTGACTCTGGCAGGCATCACCAGTGTGGAAAAACTGAACTGTAGTAATAATAAACTTACGATGCTTAATGTGGCGGGACTTTATAATATGACTTCGCTGGACTGCAGCGATAATGCATTGACTTCGCTGGCAGTGGATGGTCTCGTGGGATTGGAACAGCTTTATTGTGATGGAAATGCTCTTCTCAATCTCAATGTTACTACACTTAAGAAGCTTAAGATCCTTGAGAACAGGAAAAGTGTGATCACGTTGAAGGTACAGGCAGTCGGTACGGACTGCGGTGTCGTACTTCCGGCAGGCGCTGAAAAGCCGACCAATATTTCGAACAATGGTGCCTACAATGCGACGAATAACGCGATCGTATGGGATAAGATCACAGGTGTACCGGCTTCTTTCACCTATACCTATGCGATCCCTGGTACACTACAGAATGTGACAGTTACAGTAAATGTTGACAAGACGGATTTTGTGGAAAAATCAGTCTCCCTTGGAAAAGTTGAGACGCTTACAACAGCAAGCTCTGCCTACAATAAGGTGAAGCTGACATGGAGCGGAGTAGATGGTGCAACCGGATACCGAGTTTACCGTTCGACGTCTGCAACAAGTGGATTTACAAAGATTAAATCCATCACATCAAACTCAAAAGTTACCTATACAAACTCGGGAATTTCATGTGGCACGACGTATTATTATAAAGTCCGTGCTTACCGTCTGATCGATGGAAATTATTATTTTGGTGAGTATTCACCGATCGTGTCCGGAAAGCCGGTACCGGCGAAACCGACCTCTGTCAGCGTGGCAAAGGCTTCAAGAACCAAAGTCAAGGTTTCGTGGAATAAAGTAACGGGAGCTTCCGGATACCGGATTTATCGTTCCAAGTCAAAAACCAGTGGATTTTCAAGTATCAAGACACTTACGTCTGGTTCGAAACTGACGTACACAAAGAAAACTTCAAGGAACGTAAAATACTATTACAAAGTTCGTTCCTACACAACAGTCAACGGAAAGCGGGTATGGGGCGCATACTCTGCGGTGAAGGCAAAGACACTGAAGTAACCAATTTATTTCTTCTCAATTTTATAAATTCGTGAAAAAGAGGTTCACCCGGATTGCAGGCGGGTGGACTTCTTTTAGTATGTCGGTTTTTAGTAGGCTGCGTATAAGGTGGGTTTTCTGCACCAAGTGCAGTTTTTGTACCTTGCAGCCTTTGTACCGCTACATGTTTATTAAGTGGGAGCGGGTCTTTATCAGTGGGCTTGCGGAAATCAATTTTTAGTTAGTACTTAATTATAGTTTATAGAAAGCTGACGAAACTTCGTATAGAAGCGGGGATATTTCCTGATGAGGGCTTTATAAACGTGTCGGTCCTTAGGCTGCGTATAAGGTGCGTTTTTTGCACCTTGCAGCCTTTGTACCGCTACATGTTTATTTTAAGCGAGAGCGGGGCCGAATCAGGAAATATCCCCGCTTCTATACAAATTTTACTGGTTTCATAAAGCTACGATTCTAAAAATTAATCTCCATTTGTGCCTGCTTGCCAAAATGCAGATTTCTTGATATACTAAAAAATATTTATACTAGTACAACGAATATATTTATATCAGCCGGGTATCACCGTCCGGCTCACACAACCAGAAGGAGGAGACTGCATTGGAAAAGGAACTTGTCATCGTGTTGGATTTTGGTGGTCAGTATAATCAGTTGATCGCCAGACGTGTCAGAGAGTGTAATGTGTATTGTGAAGTACATCCCTACACCCTGAGTCTGGATCAGATCCGGGAAATGAACCCGAAGGGAATCATTTTTACAGGAGGCCCCAATAGTGTATATGGCGAGGATTCACCGAGGTATCAGAAGGAGATCTTTGACCTTGGGATTCCGATTCTTGGAATCTGTTATGGTTCCCAGGTGATGGCATATATGCTGGGAGGCAGAGTGGAGTCGGCGCCGGTCAGTGAATATGGAAAGACAGAGGTGGCGGTCGATCGTTCCTCACTCCTTTTTGGTGATGTCAGTGACAAAACACTCTGCTGGATGAGCCATACGGATTATATCGCTGAGGCTCCGGCTGGTTTCCGGGTATGTGCGACGACCCCGGTCTGTCCGGTGGCGGCGATGGAGATGCCAGAAAAGAAGCTCTATGCGACCCAGTTCCATCCCGAGGTAATGCATACCAAAGAGGGAATGAAAATGCTCTTCAATTTCGTATATAAAGTATGTAACTGCAGTGGTGACTGGAAGATGTCCTCTTTTGTGGAGGATACGATAAAATCCGTGCGTGAAAAAGTCGGCGACGGGAAGGTGCTGTGTGCCCTCTCCGGTGGCGTGGATTCTTCTGTGGCTGCTGTTCTTCTCTCAAAGGCTATTGGCAAACAACTGACTTGTGTCTTTGTAGATCAAGGTCTCCTGCGGAAAAATGAGGGAGATGAGGTTGAAAATGTATTCGGGCCGGATGGTCCGTATGACCTGAATTTTATCCGGGTGAACTGTCAGGAGCGTTTTTATGAAAAACTGTCTGGCGTGACGGAGCCGGAACAAAAGCGTAAGATCATCGGTGAGGAGTTTATCCGTGTATTTGAGGAGGAGGCAAAGAAACTCGGCGCTGTGGACTTCCTCGTGCAGGGAACGATTTATCCGGATGTCATTGAGTCAGGCCTCGGCAAATCAGCGGTCATCAAGTCCCACCACAATGTAGGTGGTCTTCCGGACTGCGTGGAGTTTAAGGAGATCATCGAGCCGCTCCGTCTTCTCTTTAAGGATGAGGTGCGAAAGGCGGGCAGGGAACTTGGAATCCCCGAGTATCTTGTGAGCCGCCAGCCATTCCCGGGACCAGGCCTCGGAATCCGTATCGTCGGTGAAGTGACCGCAGAGAAAGTACGCATCGTACAGGATGCCGACGCGATCTACCGCGAGGAAATCGCGAACGCAGGCATCGAAGGGCTCGGCCAGTATTTTGCAGCGCTCACGAATATGCGCTCGGTCGGAGTGATGGGCGATGGCAGAACATATGATTACGCAGTGGCGCTCCGTGCTGTGAATACAACGGATTTTATGACAGCCGAGTGCTCTGAGATCCCATTTGAGGTGTTGCAGAAGGTGATGAACCGGATCATTAATGAGGTGAAGGGAGTCAACCGGGTAATGTATGATCTGACGAGTAAGCCGCCGGGGACGATAGAGTTCGAGTAGATAGGAAGTTTTGTATAGATTATTTTCTATAGCAGAGGATGTATGAGTTTAATAATTATCTTTATTTTATACAAAATCAGGATATTTAATAAAACATTTGATTAAAAGAATATATGTGAGGTGTAAAATGCAAAATGAATTAGTAAAAAAAACTGAGGACGAAATACTCCAAAGTTCAGTAATAAAGGCGTCTGAGGATCAGGTAGAACAAAATGAAATTTTCGGGGGAAATGTGATAGCAAACGTTGAAGACGTAATACCCTAAAATTCATTAATAAAGGATCCTGGAGATAAGTTAGAACAATATATGGCCCCCATGGGAGATGTGATAACAAAAGTAGACACTAAGGAAATAAATATCACTCATAGGCAGTATAACAAAAAGGATGGAACTAAAGGAAAACAAACAATCACTTTTAAGCAGGTTGCTAAGAAATAAAATGGTTTCAGTAGAAAAAAATGTAAGCATAATCTAATGAAATTAGTTATGCAGTGGGAAATGTTTTTAAATAGTTTTCGGAGTATTGTATATTGTTTAATGCGAAGCAGGAAAGTAAACGTGACCAGGTAGGACGACTTTACCAGAGAACTAGATGAGGCGGTGCAGTCTGTCAAAAAAATGAGAAATGGAGGCTGGATCATATGACTTTGTAGATGAATCATTAGGAAAAATATGAGCAGGGTATAGAGCAAGGAAATAAGAAGTCTGCTTTAAGAATGATAGAAGCTGGGAAATTGTCTCTAGAGGAGATTGCATTGTATTCTGATCTTACTCTGGGACAGGTACTTGAGCTAGAAAAAGAATTGCAGCCAGTATAATGTCTGTTGCCTAAACTCCATCGAATTTTTAGCGATTCTATTTTGCTTCTAAAATTTTTAGAGGTAACAGGATAATAGAAATAATATGCGAAATAGATGGATTAAAATGCACAAAATAGATACAAAAGTATCTTAAAAGCATATAGATGAGACGAGTTCGAGTAGTAAACGTGTGATTGCGGCTAAATATTGTTTTGGCAGCAGAAAATAATTTTTGCTAAAATCTAATAAAAAACAATTATAGGACTCTGAGGATTCGTTTTCAGGATTCTCTTCTTTCTCTCTCCTTCAATCCCTCTAAAGCTAGCCGTTTCTTGCTACTCCCAATACAGAAAAGTAAAAAAAGAACTCAGTTCTGCTGCCGGTATTAAAGTTGCGAAGGTACATGCAATCTTTATCCTTTTTTTCTTTCCAACCCTTCTCAATTCCTATAACCACTGGCTTTCCAGTATTTTTTCTTTAGAAATATGATGAGAGGCAATAGAGAGGAAGAGGTTACGGAGATGTATTTATAAGCTATTCTGTTCTCTTCTTCTTTTTATTTTTCTCGCATCTGCTACCCTTTGCAAGTTACTGGAAATAGAGGATTGAGGAGGCTTTTGGAAAAGGGAAGATAATGAGAAAAAACAGAGAAGAGGAGGACATCAGATAATCAGTTGAAGAAAGAGAATCCGATAGAATGGACGCGGAGGGTGAATGAGATAAAAGTGAGGGTGGAGGAAGGGATTGTAAATAATCTTTATTTATAGGAAATAAGAAATTTTAGTTGAGTCAGAGAAGACGAAATGGTATAATTTTCATATATAAATATGTTTGTAATGAACCAGATACAAAACTATAGACATTTTATTTGGAATATTGGAAATGTTGAGAAAATCATGTTTGGCTTTGGGATATTAGATAAAATTAGAACACACTTGTATATTTACTTGAATAAACTGATAAATTGGAGGTGTTAATGTATGCCCAAGATTATGGAGATAATAGCAAAGGAGACAAGAGGAACTAGTTATAATACATACAAGTATAGCTTTGACTCTATCGGGTTGCCTTCAATTGTTTATGATGATGATTCAAATAAGATAATGAAATGGCAGGACTGTGCAGAAACGGTAAAGCATACAAAATCGGTAGATTTAAAATCACTTGCAGATAGAATAGCTGGGGATTCGCCGTTGATTCATTACTTTTTAGATGGTTCACGACATGTATTTAAAGTAGATGATATAGCATATAACAAACAAGTATTTCCTGTGGTTGCTGGTCAAATAGGAGTTGGCTGTTGTGAGCGAGTGGACAAAAAGATGCATCCAGAAGCATTTTATAGAGAATTAGTTTTAGCTTTACCAGATAAAAGTAATGCAGATGGTTGGGATGATGTGGCGTATTTTGCGTCAAAGGTAAAGAAATTAAATGAAAGTGAAGAATTACAAAGATTGAATTTGAAATTTTCAGAAATAATTCCATATGCGACATCTAAAGCTGGAGCACCAGAAACAAAATTTGAGGATAGGGCTATAGGAGTAATCCAGAATTATATGATTGAAGCAGAGAAGCGTATGGTAGCAGAGTTGGTAAAAAAGAAACTTTTAGGACAAGATAGTTATTTGTTGAAAGATGGTTCTCTAGAATATAAAATTATGAAATCTGGACGAGAGGATTTAAGAACATTACAAAAAATAAAACATAATTATAATTGGGTTATAGGTGTTTCTAAGTCTTTTAATCCAGAGAGTTGTTTGGATCACACTGGTAAACCAAATTCAAAGTATATAACTGAATTGCCAGTGTTTCATAGAACTCCCGTTGCTCGTTTTGAAAATAGGGAATTTTTAGGAGATGTGCAGTTTGGTGTTTGGTATATACGAATAAGGGATAAATCAAGAACACAGACACCTTTTGATGGTGTTGTAAAGATAGAAAAGATTATGATGGACGAAGAATTAGAGAATGGTATTGACAGCGATATGGTAGATTTAATATCTGCTAATATCATTAATGAACGTAATCCTACCTGTTATGGAACAGACAAAAGATGGGCTAATCATTTATATCCGGTATTTTTAACAGAGTCATTTGTTAAGAGCAAATATATTAGTGCAGAGTTATTTTTACATTTATTTTAAGGAGGCAATATACAATGGCAAATAACTTGATTGGAAGAGTTTTAGCAACAGAAAAAAATCCTACGACTATTGATGATTTTACATTTTGGACGAATCCAGAATTAATATTAAATCCTTTTGATATTGTAAAAGTAGCTCATGTAAATGATTCGTATTCATATGGTGTAATTGAAGATATAGCACATATAACCGATGCAAGTAGTTTTTTGACAAATTTTATTTCTAGTGATTTTGGTAATGTTGATGTCGAGGAACCCACATTACGTGTCGGAATGAATTATGTAAAGGCGAAAGTTGTTTGCAATGAAAAAAATATTTATATACCATTGCAAAATAATGCAAAAGTAATGTTAGCAACAGCAGAAGAGATAAACTATGCATTAGGATTGAAAGATATTCAAAATCCGCTTGTATGTGGGTATTTAGAGATGTATGAGGGAACAAAGGGATGTGAAAAGGTAACATTGCCTGTAAATTTAAACTCTAAATTTATTGTTGGACCAGAGGGTGCACATTTAAATATATCAGGTATATCGGGGTTGGCTTCAAAAACTTCGTATGCAATGTTTTTGATGAAAGCAATTCAGGATAGTTATTTAAGGAAAACAGTAGAAGAAGCAGACGAGGATAGTGTTGCATTCGTTATGTTCAATGTAAAAGGAAAGGATTTGCTCGCTATAGATCAGCCTAATGATTTTATGGATGAAAAGAATCCTGAGAGAGTGAAAAAGGAAACGCTGGAGCAGTATGAAAAGTTGGGATTATCAACAGAACCTTTTCAGAATGTTCATTATTATTATCCATATTCTGTAGCGAAAACACGACATTGGAATACTTATTTAACTGAAGAAGAGGTATACGATAATATTAGAAAGAAAAAGGCAAAAAAATTCAAATATATATATAAATATGATAAAGAAAATTTAGATTTGATGTTTGCAAATATTGATGATTCTAACCAAACAATGGATTCTATAATTACATATATCATGTCAGGACAAGGAGATTTTGGTAGAATAAATGATTGGCAAGAGTTTTTGGAGGCAGTAAAGAAAAAATGCGAAGCTGGTGCAAGTGGAAATGATAAGGAAATTCCGGTTGCGAGCTGGAGAAAGTTTTATAGAATTATAAATAAAGGAATCACAGATAATAAAATATTTGCTCGTGATGTTGTTGAGGAAGATGGTGAAACCAGAATTGGTGATGCAATGAAATATATTAAAAGAAATGAGGTTCATGTGATAGATATTGCAAAATTATCCGAAGACAAACAGGCATTCGTTTTTGGGGATGCAATAAGGACTTTATATGACTTGCAGTTGGGACAATATAGTGGAGATGAGGGGGTTAACCCACCGTCAAGGATTGTGGTGTTTATTGACGAGTTAAATAAATATGCTTCTAAGGAAGTGCCAAAAAATTCACCAATATTAAAGCAGGTGTTAGATGTGGCGGAGCGAGGTCGTTCTTTAGGTGTAATTTTATTTGCAGCAGAGCAGTTTAGAAGTGCAATACATGATAGAGTTACAGGAAATTGTTCGACACATGCGTATGGAAGAACCAATTCCATTGAAGTATCAAAGAGCGATTATAAGAGTGTTCCAGCAGTATACAAAAATATGATGACGAGATTAAAACAAGGTGAATATATTATTCAAAATCCTATATTTAGGTCGTTGTTAAACATTAAGTTTCCGAAACCAATTTATAAGCAATTCAAATGATGAGGTGAAAACATATGGCGACAATAGGAAAAAATATATTGGATAATTTAACAACAGGTATGTATTCTGATTCACGAGTGATTTATCGTGAATATATACAGAATGCTTGTGATCAGATTGATCTTGCAGTGGAAAAGGGTATTCTTTCGCCGAAAGAAGGACAAGTAGATATCTTTATTGATAGTGCAAGAAGATACATAAGTATACTTGATAATGCAACAGGTGTGAAATCAGATTCTTTTATTGAGGATTTGGGAGATATTGCGAACAGCAATAAGCAAATTGGCCAAAATAAAGGTTTTAGAGGAATTGGACGATTATGTGGATTGGCATATTGTAAAACCTTAAAATTTAAGACTAGTTATTTGGGAGAAGATAATGCATCTGTAATGACTTGCGATGCAAAAAGAATGAGAGAAATGCTGGTTGAAAATAAGAAATATACCATTGACGAAATATGGGAAACAATTGTAAAGTATGATACTATCTCTGAAGAGACTGAAAAACATTATTTTGAAGTAGAAATGATAGATATTAATCAAGAGAATACAGATTTGCTGAATGAAAAGAGGATTAAGCAATATTTAAGCTTTGTTGCTCCGGTTCCTTATAAAAATACTTTTATTTTGAGAAGTAGTATTTATTCACATGCAATAGAACTTGGATATTTGATAGATGAATATTGTGTTCAAGTCAATGGTCAGCAGATTTTTAAGGAATATACAACCAAAATCAAAGAGCAGAGTGGATCAAATTTGAGAAACTATGACGATATTTCCAAGCTGGAATTTAAAGATTTTTATGATGATGAGGGAAACTTACTTGCTTGGATGTGGTATGGTCTTTCAAGATTTGAAAAGTCTATTCCAAAAGTAAATCAAATGCGTGGGTTACGTGTAAGAAGTGGGAATATTCAAATTGGTAATGATGATGTGGTTCAGGACTTGTTTAAGGAAAATAGAGGGAATTATTATTTTGTTGGAGAAATATTTGCAGAAGATGATAGATTGATACCAAATTCTCAGCGTGATTATTTCAATGAGAATGAAACCAGAGTTAAGTTTGAAGACGAATTAAGAACATACTTTTACAATGTATTACACAGACTGTATTATGATGCTAATCGACTGAAAAATGCATACAAAAAGCAAGAAGAATATGTCTCCAAAGTTGATGAGTATAATAAAAAGAGTAATGAAAATGGATTTGTAAATGAGGAAGAAAAGCAAAGGTTAAAATTTGCAATTGATAAAGCTAAAAAGGAAGCAGGAGAAGCGAAACGACAGATTGATAGATTTAAAGAAATGGATGAAGACTTACCGATTGCTGAAGTGCAAAAGAGTATTGAGGATAAGTTTGGGGCAGAAAAGTTACAAAAAGAAGTGGATGAAAAGGAAGTTGTAAAAACTGATGTTCCAGCTAAGAAAAAGCAGTATATCACTTCATCCATGTCAAAATTATCAAAAAGTGAGAGAAAACTTGTCAGTAAAATATTGACTATAATTAATGATGTAGCTCCAAAGGATGTTGCAGAAAAAGTTATAGACAAGATAAAGGAAGAATTGAGATAAAATGAACAGGAAAATATTATTAATAGAACCAAATTATAAAAATAAATATCCACCAATGGGACTTATGAAAATTGCGACGTACTATCGGATGCAGGGGGATGATGTTAGATTTTATAAAGGTGATATGAAAACATTGGCAACAAATTTAATATGCGAAGACTTGATAGAACACCTAGAAGTTGTGTATCCAGAAGTTTTTTGGAAAGAACATTATCCAATATTATTTCAGTTTATTAAAATTGGAAGATATTCAATTTTGGAGGAAGATGATATTTTCAGTTCTGAGGATGTGCTGGAAATTGTCAAAGATTATAGAAAAAGATATAGGGATAAAGAATATTTTACAAAGCCTAGATTTGATAAAGTTGGCATAACTACTTTGTTTACATTTTATTGGGATATTACAATTAAAACTATTAATTTTGCTAAACAGTTATGTAAGGATGAAAAGGATGTTATGGTAGGGGGGATAATGTCTACATTATTGCCAGATGAGGTTTATGAAGCAACAGGTATTCGCCCGTATGAAGGTTTGCTGGATGAACCGGGGGCAATTGATCCTGATGATGATTTGATAATAGATCGTTTGCCATTAGATTACTCGATTCTTGATGAAATTGATTATGTGTATCCAGCCAATAATGCGTATTTTGCTTATATGACACGAGGTTGCGTAAATCAATGTAAATTTTGTGCAGTTCCAAGATTGGAGCCACAATATTGTGATTATATTGGTTTAAAGGAACAGATAAAAATAACAAATGAGAGATTTGGAGAACAGAAAGATTTGTTATTGTTAGATAACAATGTTTTGGCTTCAAAATGCTATGACCAGATTATCGATGAAATCAAGGAATGTGGATTTGAAAAAGGTGCAACATATACTGCACCTAACGAATATGAAATAACAATTAAGAATCTTAAAGATTCTTATAATGATAGGGCATATATTAGAAAGGCTGTCAAAATATATAAGGACATTATTGACAGATTAAAAAATAATGAAGAAAAGATACAACTTTATACAAAATTTGAAGAGAAACATTGCTTGCATTATTATACTGCCACTAAGGAGGCAATTTTGGAATTGGATGAAGTTGTATGTCCTTTGTATGAAAACACACATAAGCCATCAAGGAGAAAGAGAATCGTTGATTTTAATCAGGGGATTGATTCGAGATTGATTACAGATACAAATATGAAGAAACTTTCAGAGGTAAATATTTTTCCTCTAAGAATCGCCTTTGACCATTGGGAGTTTCATGATATTTATGAGCAATCTGTCAGAACAGCAGTACAAAGTGGTATTAAGAACTTGTCTAATTATTTGTTATATAATTTTGAAGATAAGCCAGAAGATTTGTATTATAGACTTGAGATGAATGTGAGATTGTGCGAGGAATTAGATGCAAGTATTTATTCTTTTCCTATGAAATACCACCCTATTAATGATCCGGAATTTTTTAAAAACAGAGATTTTATAGGGAAACATTGGAATCGAAAGTTTATACGTGCTGTGCAGGCTGTGTTAAATTCTACAAAAGGAAAAATTGGTAGGGGAAAAGATTTTTTTGAAGAGGCGTTCGGAAGCAGTGTTGATGAATTTCGTAAAATATTGTGGATGCCAGAAACATTTATTATATATCGTCGTCAATATGATGCTAATTTAAGAGAAAAATTAGCAGAAAAATATACAAATCACTCAGATAAAGATTGCGACCTTACAAATGAATGGTGGGATAAGTTTAATGCACTAGTACCAGAACAACTTGAGCAAGCGAAACAAATTATTGCACTTAATAAATTTAAGGATGGTGAATACCAGTGTGATGATGCAGATATAGAGGAAGTTCTTTGCTACTATAAAACAACAAGGGATGATGCTGAAAAATAGAGTAATGAAGAGGTTGATAAATGATATATTTATATATGAGGGGGAACTTGTTAGAATGGTTTTATTGGTAAAAATCAGTCCTTGTCAACCACACAGGCACATATTATAATTGAGATAAAGAAAAAGAAGGAGTGTCATTATGGAGAAAGCCTTTGAGGAACTGCAAATAAAGGACGATTTCATGTTCAGCGTTATCATGAGAAATCCGAAATTTTGCAAACCTTTTTTAGAACGGATACTTGGAATCAAGATATCTCGTATTGAATATCCGAAGTCGCAGGAGACAATAGATATTTCTGCAGATGCAAAAAGCGTACGCTTGGATATCTATGTGGAGGATGGAAAAGAAACCGTTTATAATATTGAAATGCAGACAACAGAGAATAGAAATCTTCCCAAAAGAACAAGATATTATCAAGGGATGATAGACTTGAATATCTTGGAAAAAGGAGATAATTACAAAGACTTGAAACGGAGTTTTGTTATTTTTATATGTACCTTTGATCTGTTTGGTGAAGGGAGACACATCTATACCTTTGAAAATCGCTGTATCCAAAATCCAGAGTTAGGTCTTGGTGATGATACAACGAAGATTATTTTAAATACCAAGGGGACAATGGATGATGTTACACCAGAAATGAAAAGATTGCTTGATTTTATTGATGGTAAGGAGCCGGAGGATGACTTTACCAGAGAATTAGATGAGGCAGTGCAGTCTGTCAGAAAAAATGACAAATGGAGGTTGGATTATATGACATTGCAGATGAATTATCAGGAAAAATATGAACAGGGATATGATGAGGGGGATAGAAAAAGAGCCATTACAGTTGCAATGAATATGTTACAAGATGGAGGATTACCGTTAGAAAAGATTGCGATGTATTCTGGACTTACTCTGGAGCAGGTGCTTGAACTGGAAAGAGAATTGCAGCCAGTGTAATGTTTGCTTCTTGAACGATAGAGATTCCAGTATTTAAAGATATGTAATATATATTGTTTGCGCAGGCTGAGAGTATTATGCAACAAAATTAGTAGTTTTATTTTAGCGTGAATAGGTAAATGAGGATATGCGCACTTGATGTTCCGATATATTAGAAAACAAGTATAGATTTCGAAACAAAAATGGAGTGGATGAAGATTATATGATTTTGCGGATAAATTATCAGTAAAAGTATTATATTGGTCATGTAAGGGGATAGCTGGATATTGAAATACATAGGAAAATATAAAAAGATGACAGAGTAGCTCCAAAAGGACGGCTGCGACGAATATACGATAGAAAAGTTTATCCAGCAGGAGGAGGAGGCTGATGAGTTTGTCAAGAATGAGGGTACTACAGACATTGAAGCTGTGAGACTTTGGAAAAATTATTCAGATGAGACAAAGGAGATGTGGTTGCATAATGCGTTCTGCATCAATTGTGGAAAGACATCATTCAGACCGGGATACAACCTACGGAAAGATAAAATTGGTTTGATAATCGAAGGCTTTTGTGATAAGTGCAAAGGACGGATTGTGAGGTGCTGTGATTGATACACAGATTTTCTGAGAAAGACTGGAAGCTGTTTCGAAGCAAGATTGCTGACTGGCAAGAAGTTTACATGGAAAAGCTGAACAAGGAATACATAGGATTACTGAGTGGAGAAGGTAATGCATCAGACAAGTTCTGGGCATTGGAGAAGCGGATCAGAGAGGATAAGAAGGATTGTGGTGTACAATGTAAAATGAGCAGATCCAATCAGTTCTACATCATGATGTCGCTGTTGAATGAAGGCGCAATTACTTTGGAGGATCTTGATGAGTTCAGCGATGATTTAAGGGATACAATGAAACATTTCTTCAAGAGGAAATGAGAAATAGATGGTGCTAGACATTCGGTGGATATCTGTTAAGCACCGACCGAAACGGAGTGGAGAAGGATTACATGACTTTGCAGATGAATTATCAGGAAAAATATGAGCAGGGAATTCAGCATGAGAAAGTTGAAATAGCAAAGTGCTTGATTGAAATAGGTAAATTATCATTAGAAGATATTGCTGTTGTAACTGAATTGTCAATTGAAAAAATAAAGGAAATTGCTGAATTGCAACCAGTATAATGTTTGCGGCCTAAAATCCATTGAATTTCCAGTGCTTCTATTTTGCTTCTAAAACTTTTAGAAGTCTCAGGATAATAGAAATAATATACGAAATAGATGGATTAAAATGCATGAAATAGATACAAAAGTATCTTAAAATCGCATAGATGAGACGAGTTCGAGTAAGTTGCAGTGTGATTGCAGCAAACGATCATTCCATTGGCAGAAAATAATTTTTGCAAAATCGAATAAAAAATGATTAGAGGACTCTGAGGCTTTTTCTTCAGAGTCCTCTTCTTTCTCCTCTCTCTCCATCTTTTATCCCCAAGTCCCCCTCTCCCTCTACAAAAGTAAAGAGAACAAACAGAAAATATGAGGACATCATACCAGTTCAGTCCTCTTCTTTCCTCTCTCTTTCCAACCCTTTTCATTCCTTTGCAACCACTGAAAACAGGGCATTTATGGGTGCTATAGGGGAAGAGGAAATGAGGAGAAGAAGGAGAAGAGGATGTGGTGGAGGGGATTCTTCCTTTCTTTTTTCTTTCGGATGGTTTTCTTTTTCTTAGAGAATCTTCTTCTTTTTTCTGGGGGGGAGGTTCTTCTTTTTTTTTGAGGATTTTGAGAGGGGAGGGAGAAGGGAAGGAGGATAAGCTAAAATCTGCATCCGGACAAAATAGTTTCTGGTATGACAACGAGAGTGTATGGATTATTTTAATCTGCAGGTAATCTATATGGTTATCTGCAGTATTTTATATTATAAAAAATAAGAGTTATAATTGTTGCCACTAAAATAATGAATTTTCAAAGTTTGAATTTGGAAGGAAACGTAAATATGAAGGGTTTAGAAAAGAAATACGAATTCGTCGTTAATGATTATATTGCAAAATCGAAATATATGTGGAGTCTAGTGCATGATCAAATAGAACCCCCAATAGATTGTCTTTGTATTTCTAAAAAATAATTCAGTTTTGGAATGAAAAAAAACTATTCCAGATGATGTTTTTAAATGTATATTAAAGCAAACTGATCTCTGATATTACAAATATACTTTGTAGATAAAGTAAGATGTCAAGGGGGGAGTAGGGAGGATTTTAATATGTCGCTTTTTGAGTGGAGAAGTAAGGTGAAAAATAAAAAAATCATGATGGAACAATAGGTGTAATTTTTATTGTGTGAGAATTGTGGAAATCATAGGAAATATAGCGGGATGCATAGTGTTGTGGTGCAGAAAGAGGAACTATGAGTTTATTGAAATTTGTTGGATTTTGCTGTAGAATATGAATAAAGATTTTAGGACATTCATCACTCTTAGCGCTGTTTTGGGATAAACCAAAATACGTCAAAGATTTTAAAAATTTATATTTGGGATTAACAGAATAGGAATGCTTGAGTTTTTAGTAACCATTGAAGAAATGAAAGAATTTCTATAGCTTGTGTTTGAAGCAATGACAAATGAGAAATATGAGAATTACATCGCATAGGAAAATAGATCAAGTGATTAATGGATTTAATATATAAGTACTATATTCATAAAAACAAGTATAAATCAATGGTTTATTGCTTAAGGTAGTCCAATAAATTATAAATGACTAGACAAAGGGGATGTTAGCATGAGAATATTGGAAAATATGATTGAATTTAGTCCATTATCAATCAAAGGACAAAAGGCATTATCTAAGTTAGTATCTGCAATGAGAAGGCATAATGTTAGTGAAGAAAAAATAAATATGTATATGGATGAAAATCATTTTCTTGATGAATTTTATATAGAGCCATTTACTAGAGTTAGCGAAAAAAATCGAGCGGAAGACTATATTACTATAGAAGATAGAGATGTTTACGATGCGGAAGTGTTGCAGAAAAGTAAACAGAATTTTGAAAGTGACTTAACAACCGGGTTGATTAAACTTGTTTGGCTTTATGGAAATGCCGGTTGTGGGAAAAGTACATATATACATAGATTGGGACAACAACATAATGACAATATGGATACATTTTTTTATGATTTTGAAAAAGTTAAAAAGGCATGTATCATAAAATATCAAGAAGGCAATAGGATAAAAAAAATCAGAATAGGAAATGATGAGTTATGGAAGAAATCAAGTTTATTTCGATTTTTTATTCTTATTATTGACAAAATAATGGAGAGTCTTTGCTTGTACTCGTTAGAGTCTTCAGAAAGTGTTAATAATATAAAAATGATTATGGATGAACATAAAAAGCTTTATGATGAAGAAAATGATTTTCAAGATGTGGTTGCTTTTTTTGAAAGTCTCGAGAAAATCATATACCAAGAAACATATATAGAGGGGATAGAAGAAATTGTTACATATTTTAATAATGTTATTCAATCTTTTGAATTAAACCAGGATCAGACGAAAAACACCTCACTAATCACTCTTTCATGTATTTTATTAAATATTATGTTGTATAAAGGGTCTATAAAGGGAAAACCGCAGATCTGTGTGTTTGATAATATAGAGTATATAGTTTCCTTTGAATATAGTGATGATAAAATTTTAATTACTGATCGTACAATCGAAGTAATATTAAATTCTATTCATACTGCTGTTAGTAATTGTCTACCTAAAGTGATAAAGTTTGAATGTAATAACTGCCCGAAAATAGTTTTTGTAACCCGTCGTGCAACAGTTGCATTTGATGGCAATCTAGAAATGAATAACTATCAGTCTGTTGAGATAACTAATTGGTTTTGTGCAAAAGAAATTTATGAGAAAAAGGCAGGAATTGTTTCTGAATTCGCAGAGGGAAGAGATAAACTTGCCTATGATATTTTTGATTTGATCATGTCTGATTGCACTATGTCAAAATGGTCACTTGTTCCTTTTTTATCTAGATTATTTAATTATAATATGCGACGCATGGCAAGAATATTGCTGCATATTTTAATCATAAATACGGCTTCGGAAAGTGGAAATGAGAAAGATACACTTGAAAAATTTAAAGTATTGTGGAATGAAAATCGTGATGCTTATGGATATAAACAAAAACAAATAAAGCATTTTCTTCGTATGTATATCATAAGACTTGTTTTAGATTCATTTAATGGATATCCCCGTGAAATTGGCGAACAAAATGTAGCGTATTTTAATAAATTAATGGTTGAATTAGGGAAAATAGATGATTATGAGGCAATTTCCATTCCGCCGAAAGGAGTGGATTTACTTGAATATTTAGCTCAAAGGCGATATAGGGATATAAGAAATATAGGACAAAGAGAAGAATTGGTAAAAAAGTACATTATGGAGAAAAGAACTAATGTTGACGAGATAGAAACATCGTTTGCTCGTAGGATTTTAACTATTTTACATAGAGCAGAAATAGAAAATTTGTATTCAGATGATAACAAATCAGTTATAAAGGTAAGATATTTTGATTTCGAGGATTTGATAAAAAATTTATTATTAGATGGGAATACGCAACGTATCACTTCTATAGACACGACTACAACTTTAGCAATTGCTAATATTCTCTTCCTTATGAACGAGGTGACTGATTCAACAGGTTGGGTCCCGCTTACTTCAGTAAAATGGAAAAGTACAGAAGAAAAATATACACTATCTGCAATTGAAAATGTATTGAAAAACGCAGTAACGAATGTGAGATTGCATAATCATGATAATTCAGTTGGGATACGAATTACGCCAGCCGGGCAAGCCTTTTTAATGTTACTACCGGACGTTGAGTATTTTGCAGCAAGGTTTTGTCCTTTGGAACCCAAATTATTATCTGATAAGAGTTTATGTAAAGTAAATGGTAGATTTCAATGTATTAGTACTATTAATAAAGTTTTATATCATTCGGTAAAGTGTATATATACCATGATAAAAAGATCAGAAATAGAGTATTCATCGTTAGGCGTAAATGCCGGAATTGATTTTGACAGAATGTACAGTTCAAAATCTCTCTATAAAGAAACAAATTTATCTCCTGCTATGACACATCCATGGAGGATTTTTAATCAACAAATTAATTACTTATATATCTTTTTGAGTTATATTCAGTCTCTTGATCCTAGCGAAGATAGATTTAAAACGATTGATGAAAAGAATGAACTTATAAGCGAATTAGAATTAGTAATAGATGAATACAAAAAATGGCAGATGTATTTTAACGAAACTTATCATAATTTTTTACATAGGGGGAATAATTAGAAGTGGATAGTAATACTATTACATGTAGCTGTAATATAGAGTTGCAATTTGATGAAGTTATTTCAATAATTGAATTAGGCATCTCTGTGTGTATGCTAATTATTACAATTATTGGGGTGATTTGCGTGTATAGCTATCGAGCTCATCAAAAGGAAGCAATATATGGATTCTATCAGAATTTGAAAACTTTTTTAAACGCTTTTCAACTGTATATTAACAGTGGTTCTGGTCTTCCACCCGACTGGATGAAAATTCTAGGAAATAAAGAGGAAGATATTACTGATGATGATCAGAAACTTATTGAGCCAATAAGTAGATTTTGTTTGAGTTTTTTTAATTTTCTCTCGACTTCCTCAAATCAAATACCACCGAGCCGAAAAAAACACATAAAACGGAAGTGGGAAGAATCATTTAACTATATAAGGATATGTTTAATTGAAATTATGAATTATAACTTTCAAGCTTATCCAAATTGGGAACCAAACCAAATAGAAGAAACTAACCAAAAATTGAATGAATCAGTGAGTGGTATTATTGATTTGATTAATAAATATGGAAAATAATTTTTGGCTTAACAGTCCATCACGCATTGACAGAGGAACAGCCAGCAGAAGCATTTGGGAAGAAACATGGAAGTAGTTGTTGGCCTTACGATTATTTTGAGCACCTTTTAATCAAGATATCAAAACATATGAAAGATACGGATGTTAGTTTCTGTGAAGAATTATTTCGGTGGTCATCCGGTGTTCCAAAGAATTGCATGAGTATTCTAGTTTCCGTGCTCTGGAATGCCGGTTTCCGCTTTTTAGGAATCACGGTTTCTGGAGAAAAGAGTATTATTGAACTGATTTGGGCCAAATATCATGAAAAAACAGGGATGATTTTGCTGCTGTATGTTTTTCGTATATTCTCTCATAGTTTCAAACAAAAATCTAGGTGCACATTATCTGCTGCTTGGATGAGGGGGTGTGGACGATTTCTTGGACAAACCAGACTGCTAATCCAAGACTTCGCCCGCCCCCTTATCCTTTCCCCGCCATTGATCACAGAAAATATAGAATTACATAAAATAACATGCTATACTGTTTATGTGGCTGAAAACGCCAAACTATGACTTTGCCAAAGGAGTATAACAGTGAAATCAAAACACGATAACACAAACACTTACATAATAAAGGCAGATAAAGAAGATTTATCAGAAATACTTGACTTGCAGTATCTTGCTTATCAGAGTGAGGCGAGGCTTTTTGATGACGAAGATATTCCGCCATTAAAACAAACCTTGGTTGATGTGGAAGACGAATATCAAAGAGGTATTATTTTGAAAGCGTTAGATGAAGACAAAACAATCATAGGTTCTGTAAGAGCGTTCTGCGATAACGGGACTGTTTATATTGGAAAATTGATGGTTCATCCATCCAAACAGGGACAAGGGATAGGGACACAACTTTTGCTTGAAATGGAAAAGCAATATCCACGACAAAGATACGAATTGTTTACTAGTACCAGGAGTGAAAAGAATATAGCATTGTATAAGAAACTTGGCTATAGAATTTTTGACGAGA
>CAZOIF010000023.1:0-45716 GCA_964579975.1 uncultured Eubacterium sp.
AGGAACCAATACTCTTTTAATTTTTTTATTAACTGTCTAAATCTTTACTCCATCGCAAAAATCAAGCATGTTAGATCAAATTGGAAGCCGCCTTTCCTGTCCTGCAAATCCCATACTCCTCCATAAGCTTCTCCTGAAAGGCCAAATCCTGTGAGGAGCGAAGCAGGTCCTCCGCCCTGCCCTCTTCCATCAAACAATGGATCAATTCATTCATGGCGCTGATCCCGTCCATTCTTCCTTCTATTCTCCCATCCTCGATCATCTCCCGAATCGCAAGACACATATCAAATCCCTCCTCTGCTTCATATTGTTCTTTGTGTATCTCCAGTTCCCTGCTTCTGCTATAGACAGCCACCACATCATAAGCATCTTCCCGCAAGTGGCGGAAAGCCTCATTTTCCTCTACATATCGTTTTAATGCTTCCTTATCATCCTGCCGTTTTAAGAATCCAAATACCTCTCTCAGATCAGTCCGGAACACATCGCTCGTCCTCATTTTATGTATATCCCATAAGTTCACACGGAAATCATTATAGAACGAAACCAGCCTTTTCCTGATTTTTAACGGAAGTTTTTTCAGGCCTGCCATGCTTCCAAGAGTCATAGGACCGGCCCATTCCTCCTTTCCCAGATAAATGCCAATCGTGATGACTGGTATCAGACAATCGCTTTCTGAAAATCCCGAAAGATACTCCGGATGCCGCAAGTCTCTTTTTTGCCGATGTCTTTTCCGTATGTGTCGGCACTGCCTGTCATACTGGACCGATTCATAATTCATATACTTTACCGGCAGTGTAAAATGTGGCGAATCCTCTGGTTCCAGGTCAAGGATACATTTCATGCCTTCACAATCCCAGAGTTTCACACTATCACGCACATACTCATGATAGCTGTCCTTCTGCTGATTTCTCCGCCACAGCTTGGAATCCAACTCCGTAAGAGCCTCTGGAACAACGATCTTTTCCCCCTGAAACAAAACACCATTGAAAAAATCTGCAAAGCGTTCATTCTGCGATATGTAGTCGTTCCATACGATGTTCTTTTTTCCCAAATATCCACTTCCTATCTTTTATTATACTATACAATGTATAAAAATCAAGTATTTTCATGATTTTTACACACAAATACATAAGCTGCCCTATTCTTGATTTTATATCTTGGATTTTTATAAACGCACGAATGTGCTTTCTGGAGCATTTCATAGAAATATGCAAATGATAATTATTTATATTAAAAAGTACAGCACAGTTTCAAAGTTTTGTAAACAGTAAATCAAACCCCCGTTTGCCAAACCGCCCCAAAAATGATAAACTGTCAAAAAAGCAACCCAAAAATAAAATCAGCCAAAAAGGGGAAACTAGTATGCATAAAACCGCTATCATCACCGGTGCCTCCACCGGCATCGGGGCACAAACCGCCATTGCACTCGCAAAAGAACATTACGACCTTTTGCTATGTGGCAACTCATCAGAAAAGGAATTGGAGAAAACAAAAGAAATCTGTCTCTCCTATACTTCCCGATGCCTCACCATTCTCGGTGACGTTGGGATCAGTGAGACAGCACAGGAGATCACCGAAACCGCCATCCGGGAATTTGGCCGCATTGATGTCCTGATCAACAATGCGGGTATCTCGCACATCGGTTTGATCACAGATGTATCGGACGATGACTGGTTCCGCATCCTGAACACAAATCTTTCTTCCGCCTTTTTCCTGTGCCGGCATGTAATACCACATATGGTTCATGAAAAATCCGGAAAGATCATCAATGTCTCTTCCATCTGGGGAAATTCCGGCGCTTCCTGCGAAGCAGCCTACTCCGCTTCCAAAGGCGGCTTAAATGCTCTCACAAAAGCGCTTGCTAAGGAACTCGCTCCCAGCGGCATCGCCATAAATGCCATCGCCTGTGGTATGATCGATACGAAAATGAATGGTGTTTTTTCAAAAAATGAGATACAGGAAATCTGCGATGAAATCCCGATCGGACGCATGGCATCCGCAGAGGAAACAGCTGATTTTATCACCTTACTTCTAAAAGCTCCTGTCTACCTGACCGGACAGGTCATCGGATTTGACGGCGGCTGGTGATTTCTTCTTTTTGATGTGAATAGAATCCTGTTTTTGACGCATACTATTTGTGACAATCATATGTCGAATCAAACTGTAAAACAGGAGGAATTTCTCATGAAAAGAAAAATTGTATTACTGACCACCTTACTATGTATGTCAGCGTTTTTCCTGGCAGGCTGCGGCAATAAAAAAGATGATGCAAACAATGCATCACCATCCCCGGCCACAGAAAACAATACACCGGACTCTTCACCAGATTCCACTTCCGGGACAGGCACTACAAACGATGATGACACAACCGGAGCAGGCGGAGACACAAACGATGAGACAAACGATGGAACGACCAACAACAATGGAAACGGCGATGACGACAACCTTATGGATGATGCCGGAGACGCAGTTGATGATGCGGCAGACGGCCTCGGAAAAGGAATAAAAGACACTGTGGACGGCGCCGAAGATGCTGTGGACGATATGACACGTTAGTTCAATACAAAAAAGTAGTACCAGTCCGTGAAAACCAAACACAGGCAGAGCCTGCGAAATATTTTTCACGGACAGTACTACTTTCCTTTATTTAGCTCGACAGCGCCAATTTAAATTACTTCCCATAATGCACATGCAGCAATTCATGAGCTTTATCCTTAAGCATTCCGTTCTCATACATATTCTGCAGAGTCGGGTTCTCCTCAGCGCGCTTGATGATCGCTGACTTATCTGCCTTATACATACCAGTTGCTCTCTCTTCTTTTACGCTCTGGTATCCAAACGGCTGCCCGGCTCCTCCGATACATCCGTAAGGACAGGCCATCACTTCTACAAAATCAAGCTTCTCCTCGCCACGCTGCAGCTTCTCGATCAGATCCTCTGCATTTCCAAGTCCGTTTACAACACCGACTCTGAGTTTCTGACCTGCGACCTCGACTTCTGCCACCTTCGTGCCATCCAATCCACGGATTCCCGAGTACTCGATCTCACGGAGCGCCTCATTATTTTTTGCCGCTACATGACGGAGAGCTGCCTCCATCACACCGCCGGTCACACCGAAGATCACGCCGGCACCGGAACTGATTGAAAACGGCATATCCGGAGCGCTTGGCTCGATCTCATTAAACTGGATTCCCAGCTCCTTGATCATAAGGATCAGTTCCTTTGTCGTAATGACATAATCGACATCCGGTACATTTTCCCTCTTAAATTCATCTCTGGCTGCCTCGTATTTCTTTGCCACACAAGGCATGACTGCCACAGAGACAGTCTCCACTCCGGCTTCTTCATCTGCCGGCTTATAATGTTCTTTCAATACAGCGCCAAACATTTCCATCGGCGACTTACAGGTCGACACATACGGAAGGATCTCCGGATGCTTTGTCTCCACAAAACGAACCCATGCCGGACAGCAGGAAGTAAAGAGCGGCATCGAATTTCCAACAGGATATTTCTTCTCGCCGTTCTCGAGCTTATACACAAGCTCATTTGCCTCCTCCACCACTGTGAGGTCCGCACCAAAACTTGTATCAAACACCGTATCAAAACCAAGCATTCTGAGTGCAGTAAATATTTTACCGACCGAATTCTTTCCAGCCGGGAGACCGAACTCCTCTCCGATCGCCACACGGACTGCCGGTGCGATCTGGACCACAACCCGCTTATCCGGTGCATACAGTGCCTGCCATACCTCTCTGAGATCGTTTTTGATCGTGATCGCTGCCGTCGGGCAAACCGCCGCACACTGTCCGCAGTTCACGCAGTCAGTCTCTACAATATCCCGCCCGAAAGCAGGACTCACAACCATATTTGCACCGCGGTGTGCAAAATCGATCGCCCCCACATGCTGGACTTCATTACACATCCTCACACAGTCTCCGCAGAGGATACATTTACTCGGATCCCTCACGATCGAAAGTGAGGAATCATCGATACAGCGGTCCGGATGAGTATTCGGAAATCTCACATCGGTAAGCCGGAATCTCGCTGCCAGCATCTGCAGACGACAGGCGCCATTTTTCTCGCAGACGGTACAGTCACGGCAATGAGATGCCAAAAGCAGTTCAAGGATCATTTTCCTGTGCTGGTGAAGTTTCGACGTATTTGTCCGGATCATCATCTTATCCCTTGGAGGAGTAGAACATGAGGCGATGATACCGCCTCTCTCATCTTCCACCACACACATACGGCATGCCCCGTAAATCGACATGTCTGTGTAGTAGCAGAAAGTAGGTACATGGACGCCGGCTTTGTGGATGACCTGCAAGATATTCTTCTCATCCGTAAATTCCGTGCGTATCCCATCTATAATCATGTATTTTTTTGACATATTATCTTTCCTTTCTGAATCTGATCAAAGCTTATGCCCCTGTGCAAGCTACGCTTCTGAAGAGGCTACGCCTCAGTGGAAGCTACGCTTCCATGATGGCCTCGAAGTTACAGCCATCCCGGCAGGCACCACATTTAATACACTTTGACGTATCTATCACATGCGGCTCTTTCACGGTTCCTGATATCGCCCCCACCGGACACATTCTGGCACATTTTGTACATCCCTTACACAGATCCGGATCGATCTTTAAGGTCATAAGTGCCTTACACTGTCCTGCCGGACATTTCCTATCAACCACATGTGCCATATATTCATCACGGAAATATTTCAGCGTACTGACTACGGGTGATGCTGCCGTTTTTCCCAGACCGCACAGAGCAGTTGCAGAAATCGTATCCGCCAGTTTTTCCAAAAGCTCGATATGGGCAAGCGTTCCCCGGCCCTCTGTGATATCTGTGAGCAGCTCCAACATACGTTTCGTTCCCTCGCGGCACGGCACACACTTACCACACGACTCATTCTGGGTAAAGTTCATGAAAAACCTTGCCACTTCGACCATACAGCTCTTATCGTTCATAACGACAAGACCGCCGGAACCGATCATGGCCCCTACCTTTTTCAGAGAATCGAAGTCCAGTTTCATGTCAAGATGGTCTTCTGTCGCACTGATACAGAGACAGCCGCCCGAAGGTCCGCCGATCTGTACCGCCTTAAACTCACCGCCTTTAACACCGCCTCCAATATCAAAAATAACTTCCCGGAGCGTCGTACCCATCGGCACTTCGATCAGTCCGGTATTGTTTACATTTCCTGTCAGGGCAAATGCCTTCGTACCATGGTTATTTTCCGGCCCGTAGCCCTTATACCACTCAGCACCATTCAAAAGGATCGGCGGTACATTACAGAACGTCTCCACGTTATTGAGTACGGTCGGTTTGTCAAAAAGTCCATGTTCTACTGTACGTGGCGGTTTTACACGGGGCATACCCCGGTTTCCTTCGATCGACGTCGTGAGGGCACTTCCCTCTCCACATACGAACGCACCGGCACCCTGGCTGATCCGGAGATCAAAGTCAAATCCGGATCCGAGGATATTTTCTCCCAAAAGCCCTCTGTCAAGCGCCTTATCAATTGCTTTCTGGAGTCGTTCTACCGCAAGCGGGTACTCAGCACGGACATAAATATATCCATGATGGGCATTCGTAGCGATTCCTGCGATAAGCATACCTTCAATCACACGATGGGGCTCACCCTCCATCATGGAACGGTCCATAAAAGCTCCCGGGTCTCCCTCATCACCATTACATACGACATATTTTTCATCGACGTCCTGATCGAGAACCTGCTGCCATTTCCTTCCGGCAGGGAAACCTCCGCCCCCACGTCCACGAAGACAGGCCTCGCTCACCTCATCCACGATCTGCTGTGGCGTCATGTCAAAAAGAGCTTTTGCCACCGCACTGTATCCTCCCAGCGCTATGTACTCGGCGATGCTCTCCGCATTGATCCTTCCGCAATACTCAAGCGCAATCCTTGTCTGCTGCTTGTAAAACGGAATGTCCTCCTGCTTCACATACGATTTCAATGTGCTATCTTTATATACGAGCCGATCCACCACCTCATCGTTCATGATACTTTTCTCAATGATCTCCTCACAGTCCTCTACCTTGACCTTGAGATAAAGCCATCCCATAGGATCGATCCGGAGAAGCGGTCCCATCTCACAGAAGCCATGGCATCCGCTTTTCTTAAGACCAATACTCTCATCATGAGGCTCCTTTTCCAGAAGCAGCGCACACCGCAGCCCCTTTGCCTCAATGATCTCTTTCATCTTTTCATAAATATCCAGAGAACCTCCAGCCACACAGCCTGTTCCGGCACAGATCAGAATCTGCTTTTTCTGGCTGTTTAAGGAGGCTTTGTACTCTTTCTGCTTTGCGATCAGCTCTTCCCTTGTGTTAATCCTCACCAGCTTGTTCCTCCTTTAGTGTTTCAATCAATTCCCTTGCCTTCTCCGGTGTCATCGCCGGATGAACATGGTCATTTACCGTACATACCGGTGCCAGTCCGCACGCTCCCAGACAAGACACGGTCTCCACCGTAAACATCATATCATCGGTCGTAGGCTTATCCTCACTCACACCGAGTACCTTTCGGAATTCTTCCAGGATCGGGACCGACTTGCGGACATGACATGCTGTTCCGTCGCAAATCTTGATCACATATTTTCCCTTTGGTTCCAATGAGAAGTTCTCATAAAATGTCGCAACTCCGTAAATCTTTGCCTCGCTCAATTTCAACTTTTTGGCAATGTAGCACAGCGCCTCTTCCGGAAGGTAATGGTACTCCTTCTGGATATCCTGCATCACAGCGATCAGAAGGGTGCTGTTATAATCGTGCTTCTGCAAAATTTCATCTAATTTTGCAATTTCCTGATGTGTCAATGATTGTTTCTCCTTTCAAAGTCATTAATGATAAAATTATATCATGAGAAACTATTTTCCACAACATTTTTTGTGTAAAACCACCAAAAAGATTATGTAAACGACACCAATTATTGACAGAATACTCCCACTCCAAAGTCCCGGAGTCGTATATTCCAACACAATATCATGTTTTCCCTTTCCTACAAACGCACCAATATACATTTTATTGACCCTGCCGATCTCCGTCTTCTCCCCATCCACATACAGAGTATATCCCTTCTTATATGGCACAGCGATACAGAGCAGACGGTCTCCGGATACCTCAAGTTTCCCGGTCAAGCCATTTGTCATAACAGAAACCTCCCGCAGGCTCTCCGCGTTTCGCTGCCGGATCTCTTCCATGGCATCCTCGACCGGAACCTCCAGAAGCTCAATGTCTTCTATGCTATATGTGGCCGGTCCGTTCAGCCGGACTGTAACCTCCTTCTGCTCAGCATTTTGGTTAGTAATTTGCTGAGCAATTTGCTTTGTCCCTGACCGGCTATCGGAAAGGCTTCCCAGATTCACCACATAATCCGAACGGCCAAAATAGAAATCATAGCCGGGATCTGAAATAACAAAATATTTTGAAATCTTTCCCATACTCACTTTCGCCCACACACTGCTCTTGTCTGATTTTACAAGTTCAAGTCCCCCAAGCCGCAGATAATATTCCTTTCCGGGCTCCATCGTAAATGCGATCTGAAAGCTTCCCCTCTTTTTATTTACCCTCAGTCTGTCCCCGGACCATTTAAAATTTTTGCAGTCCGTGATATCAAAAGAAAGCGATTCACAAGCATCTCCGATCTCCGCACCTGTGATCTCCCCGGACTCCCGGACACGGGCAAAAAGACCGGAATCCTTTTCCAGTACTGCTGCCTGTGCAAGTATATTCTGTCTGGCCGCCACATCAGCAGCATCAAATTTTTCTTCCTCCACATACTGGTCATACGTATAGCCGATCGACGTCCGTAATGTATTTTCATACAGATTCTTCTTTCCCTCTACCTTTTCAAAACCATATGGCACAAGTTCTTCTTTGCTACTGGCCACAAATCTCACATTTGCCAGATTTTCAAGGATCGTCCGTCCGTCATTTCCAAGCATCCTGTGGCTAAACATCAGATCCGGCGCATTCTCCATCGACGTCATATAATCGGAATACCCGGAACCGATCACACTGTAATAAACGGATATGCCATTATAATCTGCCACGACCGACTGATTTGGATTCTCCCCGTCATGAAGCATGACGTCCACCCGGTCGAGACTGTCCTCACAGCGCTTTCTCGCCTCATTTACCGGGGAATCCGACGTATAGGCCTCATATACCGTACCCGCCTCCATATAAGCGTCTGCCATGCCAGCCCCTGCGCCATGATAGAGCAGATTGCAGTTTCCGATCAGATTTATTACAACAAGACCGCAGACAGCACGTTCCCGCCATTTTCTCTCCCTCACACCATAAATAACTGCCACCGTAGCCGTCAGTAACACCATCATAAAAACAAAGGGAATCCCACCCTCTCTGGAAGCAAAAAAGAGACTGACAAGGGCATAACCGGCACAGAGGATAATGAGCTTTCCCCGCTCTTTTTCCGGCATGCGCAAAAGATCCGGAAAAACAAGTACAAGCACAACGGAAAGTAAAAATACCGGGATAAACATAAAACGGTTTGTCACGTACCCAAACCCATTCAGCACATAGCCCACAAGCGGGGAAGCAACTGCCACAAAACTGATGATCACACAGATCTGCAGCACACGTCCGGAGGACGTACTTTTTCTGCCCCCGCCCCATAACTGTCTGCCCTTAGAGAACAAGACAAAAAGTGCCGGAAGAACGATAACAGCCATGGAAAAATACCCCACTGCTGCCGCATCATCATTTTCCGTCACCATAAGAAACCGGGCGATCATATTTTTATAATACTCCATATCATAAAACAAAAGTGAAAAAAGCGAAGTATGTGCCTGTGTCCGGCTGCTCTCCATATAGCCAAGTATCCATGGCACCAAAAAAGCACCGGATAAAAGAACACCGGCCGCAGAGACTGCCAGACAGCGCAATCCTGCCCGGCACATAAGCTTTAAATCCAGTCCCATCATCCTGCTTCTCGCCACAAAATAGCACACCGCACCGATCACGATCATGTAAAAGAAATAATATCCGCTCACGATGCTGAAAAAAACACTGAACACCAAAAGCAAGGGGCCCTTTTTTTTCAATACATACTCTATCCCGAGCAATACCAATGGAAGATAGATCATCGCATTTAAAAAGAACGGATCTTTGACCGACCAGATGGCAAAACCGCAGAACACATACACAAGCGCACCATAAATACTGAAACGCCGTTCCCGTTTCATCCCCTCGCAATAGAAAAGAAAAGCTGCACCCGACAGATACAGGCGCAAAACCACAAGAAAGCCATACAGATATTCCGTATACCTTCCCGGGACAAACGCACTAAAAAGAGTCAGCGGATCCCCAAACCCATAATTCGCAAAAGTCGTGATCAGATCCTCCCCCTGCCCGATGTGGTAGTCGAGCATCGGGAGTTCAAAATTCCCATGGAACAGATTGGAAATAATCTCCCGGTAATAATCTCCCAGATATTGTAACACCGGATAATACTGACGGTATCCGTCGCTCTTCCAGACCAGGCTTTTTCCCTGTATTAAAAAGGCAAGGAATCCCAAAAAGAAGATCACAAGAAATAACCCGGTATATTTTAAATAACACTTTTTTCTGCTCATGCCCTGTCTCAACGATCCTTTCTCTTACAGACCGGTCGGCACACCGAGATATCTCTCTTTGTCCCTCTTCTCCTTTAGTCTGTATTTCTTTGTCAGCTTGTACTTGATCATACGGCTCTCTTTTTTACTCACAACGATACTTCGTATGATAACAACATACGTCATTTCCGGTCTGTATTCCCGCACCCATGCCGCCATATTGTCATCAAACAGATCCTTCTCGATAAAAAAGATATTTTTTTCCACATCAAAATGCCCCATAAATTCCAGAAATTCATCCCGGTGTTTGCATTCCGGCACATATACTACCTTTTTTCTCGTCCTCATATGCCGGCGGCGTTTGATCGTTTTTAGAAACTCACTACAGGAACGCTTGTCCGAAATCCTTTCTTTCTCCACCTGCGGTACGGAATTGATCCAACCGGCTGCCTCATGGACAGTCTGGCATACCGTGATCCGATCCGGTACCTCCGGCTTTCCCCCACTCCAACTGACGTCCCGCATATTGTCGGCAAAACAGCACACCGGCTTTGATACCGCCTCCATCAGACACAACTCGCTTCCGTATTCCCCAATCACTCCCTGGCAGCCCATGAGAAACTCATACGGCTCCATATCCTCCGGGAAAAATTCGATATGTTTCCATATATTTTCCTTAAACCGGCGGCGGATGATCCTCGGAAAGCAGACATACACCTTCCTTCCCTCCCCGACCTGTGCATCCAGTTCCGTCAGTTTTTTCTTCAGATCACTTAAAAACAGATAATTTTTTGCATCCTTCACACCCGGAAAAGACCGGACAGAAGGTATATAAGCCACCTTGATCTCCTTTTCCTTCTTCTCTTCAAAAAATCCGGTGACAGGCACTAAAACTCCCTTTCCCCGACAGATTTCATCCATATGATAACGGGCCAGAAGAGGTCTGAACTGTTCCTTGCACTCCTCCGGAAATGGGATCACATCTGCCTGGGCAAGACTAAACTGTATTCCCTGTATATCCTTTGCGCCATACGTCACATCTTTTCCCTGTGCATGGATGGATGGCAGAAAATCCGTAAAAATAAAATACTGCCCTTTCCGCTTGCGATAAAACCCCGGAAATGCCCTGTTATTGATGACATATTCCGCCTTGGCCAGTATCTCCAGATACTCCTCGGAATTCATATCCACATAGTTCCATTCCGGATCATACATCTTCCGGAATTTCTTTGCCTTCCCGGCGTCAGCCGCTGCCACATAAATACGGTATCCGCCCTCTCCGGAGAGCATTTTCCCGATATAATACCCGGCTCCTCTCACATCATTCCCGTGATAACACTCGATCAGCACGGTATTTTTTTCAAGCTGTTTATCTGCCACGAGCTGGTCAAAAATTTCAGAACGTTTCTTCGCCTTTTTCTGGTGTCTGGACTTTTTAACCGGCTTCTCCTCCGGCACTTCATCCTCCTGCTCCGCCTCTTCCTCTTCGCCAGGCTCTCTCAGCCCATGCTCACAGTAGTCCGCATACTCCTTACTGTCCCGCCATCCCGGAAAATACTGGTCAAGAAGCCCATGGGCACGCGCAGCAAATTCTTGTTTAAACTGCTCATTTTCGTATTTCTCCATCTCGTCAAACCTGGCATAGATATGACGGATATTAAAAAACAAAAGAATATCATAGAATTTCTCAAACATTCCTTTTTCCAGATAGGCGTCGTTCATGATCTGCAGGGCGTCAATGATCTGTCCGTGTTTTTCATTAAATGTACTGATCGTTCCACCCTTTCGCCCTTTTATATAATAATACAATTTCTCATGTACCCTTCCCACTTTTTTGGCATCCATAAAAAGAGGAAATACTGCACACAGATCCTCGAAAATGATTCCCTTTTGAAAACGAAAGCCGCTCCGATCAAGTAATTCCTTCCGGTACAGCTTGTTCCATGGGTAGGGGGAATTGACCCTGAGGATCAACGGGTTCTCATAAATGCTCTGGTTAAACTCCCCACGGTATCCGGTCTGGTAAACCGTTATCTCACCAGTCACATCGTCACAGCCATAATAACCACATGTGACGAGATCGCAGCCATTCTCCTCTGCCTCCCGGTACATGAGCTCATACATTTTCGTACTTACAAAATCATCGCTATCCACAAAACCGATATACTCGCCACTGGCTTTTGTGAGGCCAAAATTTCTGGCCTCCGCCTGTCCCTTATTTTCCTGTGAAAACAACCTGACCTTTTCCGGTTCTCGCTCCTCATATTCCTGTACGATTTCTTCCGTACGGTCTGTGCTCCCATCGTTTACCACGATGATCTCGATATTTTCATAAGTCTGGTTCACAAGAGAATCCAGACACCTCCTGATATAAACTTCAACATTGTAAGCCGGAATGATCACACTTATTTTTTTTCCTGTCATGCTACCCCTGTCACCTCTTTCTCCTCAAGCGTCTTTTCAAACATATCCCCAAATGCAAACCAATAGGCAAAGGCCGGAAATACCTCAAACGGAAGAAAGAGGCACTCCGTGACTGTCGCCACCACAAATCCCATGCAGATCGCCGGTATGAGAAACGCATAAGTCGCATTTCTTCTTCGGTTTGTCATATAAAACAGGATTGAACGGATCAGGCTCAAAACCGTAATGACGGTGTAAAACAGCATACTTGGCACTCCATACGTATAAGCAAACTGAAGCCAGTTATTGTGTGCATGGGATACCCTTTTATCATTTATTTTCAGTGTTACCCGCCGATGCCCCTTTATATTCAGATTTTTGATATATGCCTTGTAAATCGTAATCCGTCCGGAAGAAATCTTGTTTAATGTCGCATTATTGTTGAAACTCTGTACGATCCTTCCCCAGATACTATTATCCTCAATATTCCCATCCTGAACCTCTACGCTCTCGATCTCATCTGACTCCGCCAGCACCTTATCTCCGATATCCTCGATCTTCTCTCCATTGGAAAGGTACAGCACGTCCTCATCAAAGATGATCTTGTGTCCTGTAATTCCCGGCAGATTTCTGACCCCCGCATAAAAAACCGGATAACACACGGCCGAGATCAGTATCAGTATCACCAGTCCCTTTATGAAATTCAAGTAGCGCCCCTGCTTTTTTCCCATATAAATGCGCAATGCGATCCACAAAATGAAAATCGCCCCGATCGCAAGCATCGCTGTCCTCGCCTGGGATACCGACAAATAAAAAATGACAAGCGCAAGCTGCAGATAAGTCGGCAGGCTCTTCCTGAAATTTTTTCCCGTCTCCACATTCCAGTCCAAATCTGACATATAAACCGCAAAGATAACGTAAAGATACAGACCAAAAGTATTCGGGTTTGTAAAAATACCCGCATACCTTCCTCCCTCAAAAAACGGCCGGAACAAAAACGAAATAGCAGTCATCAGAAGAAACGATATCTTCACCGCGTCCTTAAATGCTTTCCACAAAAGATCTTTCCGGCTATGGTTCTGCCACACAAAGAACACGCCGGTAAAGACAAATGCCAGTATGATGCCTAAGCCGCAGGCTTTTTTTAGCACAAACAAATCCGAGAGCGTAAACACGGCACACATCCCGAACCACGCCACACTCACAGATCTGCGCCAAGGCTTTCTCTCAAGCTTTTTATCCAGTGACAAAAGCGCGATCAGGAGCATCAAAAAAATACCGCATACTGTATTGTAAAAATAACTCTCCTTAAGAAGCACATACCTCACAATACAAAACAGCACAAGATCTGCCATAAAACACACTGTCAGAAGCCTGTATTTTGTTTTTACACGGATCCGTCCCATAAACGGAATCCATGGTGACAGCAGACTTATAAATAAGTCCTGAAGCCAGTTGATCATTCCCCATATCCTCCATGCCTGTGTCTGCACACATGCCAAAAAACCTTATCTTCCCCACTACTCACCGGATAACAGCCGCCACTGTGCGAAATAAAATACCGATATCCCCGAAAAATGAGTAGTCCTCTAAATACCTTAAATTATATTTCATCTTTTCCGGAAGGATTTCTCCCACATAGGTTTCATCCACATCTTTTCCTTCCGACAAAAGCCGTTCCTCATCCTTATATTCGATACTCGCTGTGGAAGTAACCCCCGCTGGCAGTAGAAGCGTCGCATACATCTCATCGCTGTACTCTGCCACATACTTCTCCACCTCTGGTCTGGTTCCCACAAACGACATCTCGCCTTTCACAATATTAAAAAGCTGTGGAAGTTCATCGAGACGCACCTTTCTGAGAAACCGTCCAATCCCCGTAACTCTCGCATCATGGCTCACTGTGACCTGGGTTCCCTCTCCCGGCGCGCCCGCCGTCATCGTCCTGAATTTGTAGATCCGGAACCGCCTTCCATATGTAGTGACCCTCGTCTGCCGGAACACGATCTCTCCCGGCGAAGTAAGCTTCACCGCAAGTCCGATCAGAACCATAAACGGAAAAAGAACTACAATCAAAACGACCGACATGACAAGATCAAATATCCTTTTTGCCGCCAGTGATGCCTTTTTCTTCTGCAATGTTTCATAGTAATGCCACACCTCCTGATTTTTCATCTCGTCAGGAAGTTCCTCCCAGTTTTTCATGATAAAAGACACTCCTCCAAAGTCTCCAGCACATACCTGACCTGCTCATCCGTGAGAAGAGTATGTAGCGGAAGCGTGATCTCATTTTCAAACATATGATATGCATTTGGATAATCTTTGATGTCCATTCCCATTTTTTTGTAAGCAGTCAACATCGGAAGCGGCTTATAATGCACGTTAGAAGACACTCCCCGCTCTGCCAGCCTCACGATCAGGTCATCTCTCTGTTCCCTTGTATAATCATGTATCCGCATCAGATACAGATGTCCGCTCGAGATCCGTTCACCATCAAAATGTCTCAGGCTCTCAAGCCGGATCCCGTCACATTTTTTATTGATCTGTTCCAGTCCCCTGTCATACATTTCAATGATTTCCCGGCGTCTGGCTAAAAGTCCCGAATACCGTCCGAGCTGTCCAAGGCCCATCGAAGCCTGGATATCTGTCATGTTACATTTATAAGCAGGCGAGAGGATATCATATTCCCACGCCCCTGCCTTTGTCTTTGCTAATGCATCCTTTGACTGCCCGTGCAGCGACAAGAGCATATACTCACGATAGATCTCCTCCGGATCTATGCCGCCAAACTCTTTCCATACGACTGCCCCGCCTTCTGCCGTCGTAAGATTTTTTACCGCATGAAATGAAAATGCCGTGAAATCAGCAAACTGCCCGGCTGGCCGGCTGCCAAGACGCGCCCCAAACCCATGGGCACAGTCGGAAAGAACGAGAATACGTCCCAAAGCTTTCTGGTAACGGTTCTCTCCCGGTGTATACAACTCTCTCTTTTTTTCGATCACTTCATATATTTTTTCATAATCACATGGTACCCCGGCGATATCCACCGGCATGACCGCCTTCGTCGCCGGCGTGATATATTTCCCAAGGCTGTCATAATCCATCTCGAATGAATCCTGCCCTGTATCCACAATGACCGGCTTTGCTCCGGTATGACAAATAGAACTTGCCGTAGCCGTATATGTATAGGCTGTTGTGATCACCTCGTCACCCGGTCCGATCCCAAACAGCCGGAGCGTCATCTCCATGCAAGCCGTAGCCGAGTTAAGGCACACCGCTTTTTTCGTCCGGCAGTATGCCGCGATCTGACGCTCAAATTCTTTCGTTTTCGGCCCGGTCGTGATCCACCCGGAGCGCAGTGTATCCACAACCTCCTGAATCTCTTCTTCCGTGATATCTGGCGGCGAAAATGGAATGTTCATAGTCTTCTCCTTATAACTCCCTCTAAAACAAGAGACCCCTGCTGACTAGCTCAGCGGAATCTCCTGAATCAACTGTTTCGTTAATCTTTGTCACTTAAGTTTTCTGAACCACTGTCTTCCGAATCTGTATTTCCAGTCGAATCCACGTCTCCATCCGGAGCCGTAGCAGAATCATCGTCTGCGTGATCCTCCGGTGTGGCATTCAGCACCCGGTTTATCTTCTTCGTGATCTTAGCCACGGAGTCATAATCCGGTATGCAGACATATAATAATCTTGACTGGTAAGAAAATGTCGTCTTCTTAGCTCCAGCACCTTCGGCATTGGCATACTTGATCGTCCACTGCGACATATCATCTAACTGCATTTTAGCTAATGCCGTGATCTCCTTCGTAGACATATTCGTCTGGAAATTCTTTGACGCTGTCTTCAAAAGTTTCGCATAATTCGGAAGGACATCCGGTGACATAACCTTATTCAAAATAGCCTCGATCATATGCTGGTGGTCGCGTCCCCTCTGGGCATCCCCTGCCGCAAAATGATGTCTCTCACGGCAGAACGCAAGCGCCTGTTTTCCGTTTACGTTATTATAACCCTTTTTAAAGCTTGGTCCCCAGTCAGACGTGAAGTCATAATCAGAATAAACTCTGACACCACCGAGCAGATCCACGATCTTCTTCACACTTGTGAAATTGACTCGGACATAGTAATCAATGTCAATATTGTATAACTCCTCAAGTGTCCCTACCGAACAGTCTACCCCATGGTTACCGGCATGCGTCAGTTTGTCCGGAATACCATTTGAAACGGTGAGGGGTACATAATAATCTCTCGGCGTCGTTGTGAGAAGGATCTCTTTTGTATTTGGGTTTACGGTAACGATGACGTTCACATCGCTCCGGCTGGTCGTCTTGATGTCACCATATACATCAATTCCACTCACATAGACGTTAAACGGCGTCTTCGTGATATCATCCAGTTTCTCTTCCTGCTGCATCACAGTCTCTACATTGTGGGTATTGAGTACCCTCGTATCCTCCGAAAAAGTCTTATAATAATCTTCGATCAATTTCCGGTTTGCCTCATTGATCACAACGACATTTACATCTTTTGCATACAACGCATCGATCAGCGTATCATTATCCTGATATTCCGTCGTCTTTGGATCCTGGCCGATCGCCGCCTTTACTTCCGCAAGCGCCTTGTCCGTATTCTCCCTGT
This sequence comes from uncultured Eubacterium sp., assembly GCA_964579975.1. Lineage (GTDB taxonomy): Bacteria > Bacillota > Clostridia > Lachnospirales > Lachnospiraceae > Eubacterium_F. The sequence continues at coordinate 16,639 of CAZOIF010000023.1, forward strand.
CATTGACTGCCAGAATACCAAAATTATACTCCTTTGTATCATATATGCTCTGTGCCGGATCGTCCTTTAACACGATGCAGGAAATCTGATCAACCTTCACCTGCTGCCCCGCCATCTCGTCTATGGCTGAGTACGTATTGACACAATAATATCCACCGCCGACATAAAACAGACAGATTACACCACATATGATGCGGCCGGCAATATAGCTTTTATCACTGATCTGGCTGAACACCTCATAAGCCAGAAAGAACAAGCACACAGCGATCAGTGCGACAATGTATTTCAATGGGATAAATCCTACATAAAAAGTGACACCGACAAGGGCAGCACTCACAAGGATCTGTATAATAAGAAAAACAATGCTGATTTTTCTTTTCAATAATGTTTTCACGATAGACCTCCCTGGTGTTTTTCTCTTGTTCAAACCTGCCCTGATGAAACATCGGGCTAAATCCGTTTATCATTATATACCATACCTGTCAAAAAATCAATTCCAAAAGCCTATTTGTGGAATTTCCATCCAGAACATCAAACATGTCCCTTACAAAACGTGTATTTTCAGAAATATCCTGCTCTCTGATCCGCTCCATCAGCTCACTCTGGTCCATAACGATCTTTCCCGGAACAAGGCTACGATAATCCCTGTAAAAGCTCCTGCCTTCTTTCTCAAAACGCTCCAGATCATAAGCATAAAAAATCATCGGTTTCTCTCTCAGACAGTACTCAAATACGATCGAAGAATAGTCTGTGACCAATACATCCGATACAGCAAGCAGTGTCGTCACTCCGGAATATCCGGAAACATTAACGATATTGTCCCATTTTCCCTGCTCCAGAACATCTCCGATCCGTTCTGCCACATGCGGATGCAATCGGATCAAAACAGCCTCGTCCGGCAAAAGTTCAGCAGAGAGCCGGTCGAGATCCAGATGGATCTTCGGTTCCGCCACTTCATCATCCCGGAACGTCGGAGCATAAAGGATACACCGTTTATCATGCAATGACGGGTATTCCTTCCAAAAGTCTTCCCGCTTTTTTTCCATAAATGATTCATTCAAAAGAAGATCCGTCCTGGGAAGCCCAAGCACATAAATCCGATCCTCTTCAATGCCAAAAGCGCTTGCATACTCCGGTTTTACCGCCCCGGAATTTACGATCAGATGCGTGATCCTCTGGTTTGCCCTGTATTCCAGCTTTTTCAGTTCACCTGTATTGGCATCCTGTCCAAATTTTTTGATCGTGCCGGTTCCGTGCCAGAGCTGCACCACCTTGACTCCCTTGCCAAATTTTATATATGCCATCGGGAGAAACTCATTATCGAGAAACACATAGGATGCGGTAGCCAGATGATATGCCTTTTTCACAAAAAAATTGATCGGATCCGTGATCCTGTCCTTTCTCGTAAACCAAACAAGCCGGTAGCCGCTATATTTTCTTTCGATCGCCTCAGCAACGATGCCGACATTTCCTTCCGGGCTATCATCATGGGTCGCTACGAGAAACACTTTTTTCTTGTTCCTTGGAAACAGCCTCGATATATAAAAGAAAAAAGCAAATAGCAAATATCCTGTTCTCTTAATCATTTTCCTTATCGCCAATTCCCAGATCTTCCTTGATCTTCGTAGTAGATATTCCTTCCGTCCTCGGGAGGTATACGACCTCACAATAATCCTTCAGAAAATCAAATTTTCCTTCCCAGTCATCTCCCATGACAAAAATATCCACATCATTATTTACAACATCATCGATCTTCTGCTCCCACGTATATTCCGGAAGGACCTCATCCACATACTTAACTGCTTCCAAAATGATCTTCCGGTCCTCAAAAGAATGGTACGCCTTTTTTCCCTTTCCCGCATTGAATTCATCGCTTGAAACGACTACGATCAAATAATCGCCCAGCGCTTTTGCACGTCTCAGTAGATTAATGTGCCCTACATGAAGCAAATCATACGTACCATAAGTAATAACCTTTTTCATTTTTAACCTCCGTAATCTATCTTTCCTTTGTTGATCGTCTATAGGAATGCGTCAGTCGTCCCGTTCCATACCAAGCTTCTCATCATACAGATCCACGATATCCTCTACATCGCCCTGGGCGATCAGCTTTCCCTGCTCCAGCAAAATTCCTTTATTGCACATGCGGAGCACCTGATCTGTCGAATGGGATACAAAAAGCACCGTCACTCCCTTATCAAACATGCTCTGGATCCTCGCCTCGCATTTTTTCCGGAAACGCTTGTCTCCCACACTGAGCACCTCATCCAGTATGAGGATCTCCGGCTCTACGACAGTTGCAATCGAAAATCCAAGTCTTGCCTTCATTCCCGAAGAATAGTTCTTGACAGGGACATCAATAAATTTTCCCAACTCCGAAAATTTAACAATATCATTATATTTTTCCTGTATAAATTCTCTGCTGTAACCAAGAACCGCACCATAAAGATAAATATTTTCCGCCCCGGTATACTGCCTGTCAAATCCGGCGCCCAGTTCCAAAAGAGGAGCGATCTTCCCATAACACTGAACATTGCCCTCCGTTGGCTTAAGAACGCCTGCGATCACTTTCAGCAACGTACTCTTTCCGGCGCCATTTAGTCCAAGTATCCCGACCCGGTCTCCGCGTTTCACTTCAAAATCCACATTTTTTAATGCCCAGAATTCCTGATACATCAGCTCTTTTTTGATCATTTTAATGACATATTCTTTTATGTTGTCGACCTTCTGCGAGCTGAGATTGAACTTCATACTCACCTGATTCACACGCAGAGCCACATCTTTCTTTGCCATTACAAACCTCCATCATATGTTCCTTAATTCAATGATCCCCGATCATATATTCAATATAAACGTATCCTGCTTACGGTAAAAGACAAACATGCCAATGCCGATCGCCACAATGCTTATGCCAAATGTATAGCCTAGGAGAGGCATATCAAATGGTTGTCCAAATAGCGCTCTTCGGAAATTATGGATGATCCCATACAGCGGATTGATTTTTATCAATGTCTGCTTCTGCGGGCTCAGGCTGCTGGCAAAATAGAAAATTGCACTGCAGTACATAATAAGCATAAGTAATACGCTCCACAAATATTCAATGTCCCTGAAAAACACACAAAGAGTAGCAAGCGTCAGTCCGGCTCCGATCGCAAGCAGCAGCAAATTGATCAGCGGCACGACCGCTAAGAACATATATCCATTCAACGGCGCCTTATACGAGCCTGTCGCCACAAAAAATATCATAACCCCGACGAGTACAACCAAAGAAATCAAAAAAATCACAAAATTCGATAGTATACCGGACAACGGATACATATATTTAGGTACATATACCTTTTTGATCATACCGCCATTCGCACGGATTGATTTCATAGCGCTGTTTGTCGACGAAGAAAAGAAAGAATACAAAAGTCGTCCGGTGAGTACATATACCGGAAACGGCACCCCGGCAAAAGCGATGTCTTCCCTTCCTGCTTTTCCAAGAAGTTCACCAAAAACCACGCTGAGTACGATCATCGTAAGCAACGGTTCGATCATTGTCCATAGTATTCCCAAATAAGACCTGCGGTATTTAAGTTTAATATTCTTCTTCGCTAATTCGCCTAATAAATAGCGATAACGATTAAAATTTTTAATTACCTGTGACATAGCAGACCTCCATTTTGCACCAGAACCATGGTCTTGCCACTAGGTTCTCTGCCTTTTTTCTGTCATACATAATTTTCAATCATTTGATTATATCATTATTGACAGTATTTCGTCAACTTATTTCAAATTTTGTCCAGGGAGTGCTGCACAGAAAAGGAGCTGCCCACTAATTTTTTTTAGTACGACAGCCCCTTTTCCATCTCATCTCAAATCGTTTGACAGTGAATTATTTGATTTTTATTTTAATGGAATGCTTTTTTCCGCTTCCATCTGTTGCTTTTGCAGTGATTGTAATGGTCTTTCCCTTCCCCGCCTTCTTTGTAGTTACAACTCCCTGGGAAGTTATCGTTGCATATTTGGGATTGGATGTACTCCATTCCAAAGTTTTATTTGCCATCTTACCAGAAGTCTTTATCGTTGCTTTTACTTTAACCTTCTTTCCAGCCACCACATTCTTCTTCGCCTTTATTACAATCTTTTTGACTGCATGTTTCACAACCTCTATCGTATAAGAACCAGATACGCCGGAACCATCTGCCGCAGTTGCGATAATGACAGCCTTACCTGCTGCTTTACCTGTTACAGTACCATTGGAATCTACAACGGCAACTTTCGGATTTGACGAACTCCAAACTACATCTCTGTTTGACGCATTGATTGGTTCTACAGTCAGAGCAAGCGTTGTCTTTTTCCCCTTAGCCAGTTTCGTTATTTTTCCGCTGACTGTTATATGATTAACCTTCAGCGGAGCCGGAGCACTTTGTGATGGAGAGGGTTGCGGGGATTGTTGTGGAGTTGTTGTAGCTGCCGGCTTTGGCGCTTCTGTCGTTGCCTCCGGCGCCGGGCTTTCCGTTGGTACCGGACTCTTGATCGGTACCGGACTCTCGGTCAGCTTCGGACTCTCTGTCGGAGCCGGGCTTTCCGTTGGCGCTGAGCTCTCTGTTGGAACCGGGCTTTCCGTTGGAACCGCTGGCGTTGGAAGCTCTGCTTCAATTTCTTCTCCATTCGAGTTTATCTTTCCCGCATACGACCAAACCGGATTCGGTGACCCATCCGATGCCGACAGATTCAAATACAGCGCCGGACGAACCATGAGATCTACCCGGGAAACACTTGCGGCGTTATCGCTTCTCCAAAGACGACCTTCCGTGTCCACATAGCATGCTTTCTCATTACCCGAAACCATAATTCCCAAAGTCCGCAGCCACCAGTTGCCATTTGATCCGGATGTATCCGCATAAACCGTGTTTTTAGCAGTTCTCGTCTTCACGGCCTTATTCCATGTCGATTCAAAGCCATATGACGTTTGCAATATCTCGGAGGCCGAGAGCAGATAAACCTTATCTGTTGTGTCATTGCCATTATCGGGGTAAACATACGGATTGTCATTAACAGCTACTCGTGTATCTGCAATCGCCGCCTGTTCAGAGGCATCAAATGCAGCATCTAAAAAATTATTGTCTGTATAGTCCTGAGCGCACAGATTGGATTTCGCATCATAACCGTTCAGCCAGCTGCGTATCGTACTCGTTTCCCATGTGATATCAATTTCATCACTCTTATTGTACGCCTGCCTGCACAGATTCCGTTCCGATAAAAGAAGTACATTATCGCCTTCCACCGACAGTACCCGCCACTTGACCGGCTCCTTGTTATCCTTTTCATCTGCTGTGCCATCCCCATTCGTATCATTTTGCCAATAGTTTCCAAAGTAGATACAATCCCATGTCGTGACACCGGCATCGTCCACTACCGGACTGCTTAATCCATAGCCTGCTGTTCGTGCTGTAACCTGCTGTGCACATACAGCCTGCCATGGCAGGATACCTGATACAAGGGAGCAAACCAATAGTAATGCCAATAATTTTTGGGACGAACTTTTATGTATCGTTTTCATAATGTATACCTCCTATCCCGCTAATCATTGTCTTTCAAAAAACAGATCGATCGTTCTCTTAACCTCTTCCGATGGTAACGTTTTGAGCATATAGCCCTCCGGCTTCAGTGACATAACTTTGCTTACACTTTCTTTATCGCTCCTGCCGGTTAAGAACATAACCGGAATATCCGCCATATCTTTTTCGTCACGGATCATTTCCAGTGTCTGCCTGCCATCGCAGACAGGCATCTCATAATCTAACAAGATCAAGTCCGGCTTATCCAATGCGATGCTTTTAATCGCAGAGACGCCGGAATTGGCTTCCAGGATCGTATAATCTTCTTCCAGCAAGTTCTGGATGTTACTCCGCACCACGTCAGAGTCATCCACCACAAGAACTTTCTTTTTAGAGGGATCCTCGTCTCTGTGAAGATAGCTCGCAATTTCGTTCATCGCATTTTCGTGATTGATCGCATGCCGGATCTGGTCCTGGGGCATATCTGATGAATCAGCGCAAAAAGCGAAATATCCGATATCCAGATCAAACAACAGGCTGAATCTCGGCTGTTTTTTTTCGAATTCCTGTAAAAGCTGCTCGTAAGTCAGCAGGCTCTCCTGGGTGACTTCGTACAGATCGATTGCCGGAATACATTCCCTGATGCGCTCTAAAAACTGTCTGGCGATATATCTGGTGGCATTAATTACCAGGTCATCCACTTTCAAAAGCCGCATGCTCAGCATCTCACTGACCGTCTCGATCAGAATCTGCTCTTCAAACACCAAAAGAACCTCCCAGTTCTCGCGCTGCTGTGAGCGGTATCGCAGACGGCAGCAAATTCCTTTTCCAAAATCCTGTCCGCTGTAATGTTCGCTGACCACCCGTGCATTCAGTCGAAACATGTCGTGGGCAAGGTGATCGATCGTCTGCTCCATGGCATGAAGTTCCTCTTCCTGTGGAGGATTGATCCATTTGCTTTCCACCTTCCCCGTAATCGCATGATCTTCAATCAACGTATGCCCTGTCAGCCACCCAATACAGACGCCCAGAAAATGCCGGATCGATTTCATGGAATAGTCGGATTCTTCCAGTTCATTAATAAGAAAAGGAAGTGTTTTCTGTGCAAAATCATCATGCAGCCGCTTATGTATTTCATATTCGTCATACTGGATGGATCGCATATATCCTTCTTCATCCTCGAAATGTTTTTCTACATGGCTTTTCAAGTATTTAATTCCTTCTCTGCATGCCCACTGGCTTTTTGCTTCGTTTTCGCACAGTTCAAGCAGTCGGTTCATCGTAGCAAAAAGCTTCTGATGCTCTTTATCAAGAAAATCGACCCCAATATTAAACCGTTCCTGCCATACTAAATCATCTTTCATATATGTATTCTCCTTTATTCCGGATAGTAAATCTTTTTTTACTGCGGAAGCCATTTTCAACAAATTTTATATCTATTATAACAAATCTGGGTTATTTGGGCAATACTTTTAGATTGCCTGAAATAACAATTTCTGCAAATCCCGCATCTTCTCCCTTAACAAAGAATGTATGGCAGCAACGGTCACACTGTGTTATAATAAATTGGTAACAGATGGAAGAAATTACAGCTATTACGTTTTTAAATAACGGAGGCAGATCATATGGAGATAGGAAAACAAACCGTATTTTATGAAGAGTGCAGTGAGTTTTCAGGGGTAAAAAAGACAGCGGCAAAGGTCAGAAAAGATATCGAACTGGTGACAGGATCTTATCCGGAGACATATCAGGCAGATCAAAATCCTTCCCAGACCATAATTTATGGAACGGTAGATCAAAGTGATATTCTAAAAAAACTGGAAGCAGAACAAAAGATTTCGCTGGAAGAGATCCGCAGCAAAAGAGAAGTATATATGTTCCGGATTTTAGACCAACCCATAGAATCCATGGGACAGGTGCTTGTTATTGCCGGAAGTGATAAACGGGGAACGATCTATGGGCTGTATCATCTATCCGAGCTTCTGGGAGTCTCACCTTTTGTAAATTGGAATCATGTGTGGCCGGCACGGAAAGAGAGCGTTACTTTAACAGCGGAACATAACGTAGTCTCGCGGGAACCTTCTGTAAAATACAGAGGATTTTTTATCAATGACGAATGGCCCGCTTTTGGAACCTGGGCAGACACGCATTTTGGCGGAATCAATGCAGAATGCTACGAAAAAATATTCGAATTGCTCCTGCGGCTGAAGGGAAATTATCTGTGGCCGGCTATGTGGGCGTCGGACTTTAATCTGGACGGGCCCGGATTAAAAAGTGCGGAGCTGGCAGACGAGTATGGCGTGGTCATGAGCACCTCCCACCATGAACCTTGTATGCGCAGCGGAAGGGAATACAGTATGGTCCGGGGAGCGGATTCACCGTATGGGGACGCATGGAATTTTTATGAAAACGAAGAGGGGATTACAAAATTCTGGCGGGACGGTCTGCTCCGAAACAAAAAATTCGAAAATGTAATAACAATGGGGATGCGGGGAGAGAATGATACGGCAATCCTCGAAAAAGAAGCGACTTTAGAGGACAACATTTCCCTGTTGCGTAAAGTGATACAAACCCAGAATCGTCTTATCCGGGAGACGATCCATCCAGACGTCATGCAAGTACCGCGCCAGATCGTTCTTTTCACGGAGGTAGAGGAATTTTTCTATGGAAATGAGCAGACGCCGGGACTGATGGATGACCCGGAACTTGAAGGTGTGACACTTATGCTCAGTGATAATAACACGGGAGCTGCCAGAACTCTGCCAACCGAAAAAATGAGGCAGCATAAGGGCGGTTTTGGAATGTATTACCACATGGATATGCATGGCGGCCCCTACTCTTTCCAATGGATCGGCTCTACCTATCTGCCTAAATTATGGGAACAGATGACAATGGCATATGAGTTTGGAGTCCAGGAAATCTGGGTTACAAATATTGGAGATATCGCCTCACAGGAGTATGGCTTATCCTTTTTTATGGATCTGGCCTATGATATCGGGCGATGGGGCGGACAGGATGCATCCATTACGGAGAAATATACCAAAGCATGGCTGCAACAGCAGTTCGGTGATCTGTTCACTGAAACGGAATTGTGTGAACTGTCGGAAATGATAATGGATTATACCGCTTTGCTGGCACAGAGAAAACATGAAGTGATGAATGACAAGGTCTATCATCCGGTACATTTTGGTGAGGCACAAAAGGTTTTGGAAACATCCGAGCGTATCCTGAATGTATGTGATAAATATAGGGCAAAATGTACCGCCGACAAATTGACAGCCTATATTTCCCTGATTTATTATCCCGCCTGCGGAACGGCAAATCTGATGAAAATGTGGATCCTCGCAGGAAGGAATGCCCTATACGCAGCCCAGAACCGGGTCGAGGCAAATGAACTCGCTGACAAGGTGGCAGAATGTATACAAAGGGACGCCGACCTTGTAGAGGAGTATCATACAATAGAAAACGGTATGTTTTATGGGTTCGGCCTGTCGGAACATATCGGTTTTACAAACTGGAACGATGAAGATAATAAATATCCGCAAATGATCCGCATCCATCCGGCAAACCATTCCCGTATGGTAGTAGCACGAATCAACGATGAATGCTATACATCCGGAAATGAATGGACCGACCGTCCCCAGATCTGGCAGGACGGCCTGAGGCAGGATGTAAATGATATTTACTTTGAGATTGCATGCGCGAGCAGTTGTCCGGTCGAATATGTTATAAAAAGCGATTGTCCATGGATTCATTTTTCCAGTATGTCAGGAGTGGTGGAAAAAAGTGTAAAAATCCAGCTTCACATTGACAGAGAACGTTTTACGGGGCATGCCAAAGGAAGCTTTACAATAACAAATAAGGAAGGCGGCAAGGCGTTAATATATGTGGAGGCAGAGAATACAGAGCTGAAGCCGGACCGGGAAGTATTTCTGGAAAATGATGGATACATTTGCATGGAAGCCAGTCATTTTCAAAAGAAAGGTGATGTGGAACAGGGTGGATTTCAGATATTGAAACCATACGGAAGAACAGGAAGTGCCATCAAAGTATATCCGGTTACTGCTGATTTTGTGGAGAATACACAAAGACCATACACGGAATACTATTTCCATGCGAAGAAAACAGGAACATACCGTCTCGTATTCTATCTGTCAGCGACAACACCCGTCGTATATGAGCGCAGGCAATATTTAGGGTATTCGTTAAATGATGGAGAGGTACAGATCGTTAACACGGTTGAAAATACAGAAGTGCCATTTTTCACAAGTGAACAATGGGAACGGGAAGCTTTGGAGCAGATCAAGATTACCGAATGCGAGGCAGAGTGCAAGGCCGGAATGAATGTACTGCGGTTTTGGGGTATGAGTCCGGCTATCCTTCTGGAACGCATTCTTCTCTATCAGGAAGAGATCCAGCTGCCAGTATCCTATCTGGGACCGGTGGAAAGCCAGCGAATCGGGCCTGATCACAGATGAAACCGTTTCAAACAAAGGATTGACATATTCTCTTCTTATGATATTATTATATTTGTGTAATTATGGCAAATTGCCTGTATTCTGGAAATCACGTCCGTGTACTGCACCTTATCGGCAGCACCTGCGGAACCACAAGAAAGAATGGAGAATGAAACATGTATAACATGGAAAAACAACACAAACTTGGTAAATTACACGCCCTGGAACGAATTTGTCTTTTACTGGATGAGGATTCTTTCCGCGAGATCGGCTCGAACATCACCAACTTAGAAGACGCGTTCAATATAAAAAAGGGGCAGTTTCCTTATGACGGAGTAATCACCGGCTATGGCACGATAGGCGGTCAGAAAGTAGTGATATATTCTGAGGATTTTACTGTGATCGGCGGTACGCTTGGCAAGCAGCACGGCTTCAAGATTGCTAATGCGATCAAGATGGCGATCGAGAACCGCTGTCCGGTCATCGGCATCAATGATTCCGGTGGAGCCAGAATCCAGGAAGGCGTCAACGCCCTCGCTGGCTATGGCGAAATCTTCTATTATAATACAATGGCATCCGGATACATTCCACAGATCTCAATCATCGCCGGTAACTGTGCCGGAGGGGCAGTATACAGCCCGGGGATCACGGACTTTATTTTCGTGATCGACGACATCAGCCAGATGTTCGTAACCGGCCCGAAGGTAATCAAAAGCGTTACAAATGAAGACATCACAGCATCCGCCCTCGGTGGCGCCAATGTCCATGCACAGCAGAGTGGTGTAGCTCATTTTCATGCGCCTTCTGAAAAGGAATGCTTCAAAAAGGTTAAGGATCTGATCGCTGTCATCCCGCCATGCTATAAAGATGGATGTCTTCACGTAAAAGAAGGTACTGTCCTTCCAAGGATTAATGAAACGATGCCATTCCGTGAAGAACTTGCTGGTATCATTCCGGAGAAAAGCAATCAGGGATATGATATCCATGACGTGATCAACGGCATCATTGATGAGAACTCCTTTGTGGAAGTGCAGGAGGAATTTGCCAAAAATGTAGTCGTTGGATTTGCGCGAATTAAGGGAGTTGCAATCGGTATCGTATCCAACCAGCCAAACTTTATGGCCGGTGTACTTGACTGTGATTCGAGCGATAAGGCAGCCCGCTTTATCCGCTACTGCGATGCCTATAATATTCCGATCATCACACTTACGGACGTTCCCGGTTTCCTGCCCGGAAAAGATCAGGAGTACAAGGGAATCATCCGTCACGGTGCGAAACTTCTCTATGCATATTCAGAAGCAACTACGATAAAAATAAATATCATATTGAGAAAAGCTTATGGTGGTGCGTATATCGCAATGAGCAGTAAACATCTGCGCTCCGACTTTGTCTATGCGTGGCCGACCGCCGAGATTGCAGTCATGGGTGCGGACGGCGCCGCTGATATTTTATACGGAAAACAGATGAAAGCGATGAACCCTGCCGAGAAGGCAGCATTCCGTCAGGAAAAAATCGATGAGTACAACGAAAAGTTCATGAATCCGGGAATTGCTTCCATGCACGGCTATGTGGATGAGATCATCAAGCCGGAGGCCACCAGAGAGCGGATCTATGGTGATATTATGATGCTTTCTGATAAACGTTCGACGGACGGCGTCCATAAAAAGCACGGAAATATACCTTTATAAAAGGTGCGACTGAGAATCGCGCACCTCTGAAGAATCACTTTCAGTGATTTTTCGCTCCGCACTATTGGATCTTATTTGATAAGTAAATTACAGACTAAGGAGTAAAATCATGATTTTTTCAACATACCAGTTTCTATTGATTTTTTTGCCGATCACTTTCTGTGGTTACTTTTTCCTTCACCACTTTAAGTTTCACAATCTGGCAAAATTATGGCTTGTTCTGGCTTCCTTTTATTTTTATGGGGCGGGAAGTCCGGATTTCTTTCCGTTCTTTCTCGGAAGCGTAGTCGGAAACTATGTAGTCGGAAATACACTCAGCAAACTTCAGGGAGACGAGCACCGGATCGAGAGGGGACTGCTTCTGACCGTCGGCGTTCTCGCAAATGTCGGGCTTCTCGGTTATTACAAATACACAGACTTCTTTATTAAGAATGTAAACTTTGTCGCCGGGACAAGCATTCCGCTCCAGCACATCATCCTCCCGATCGGTATTTCCTTCTTTACGTTCCAGCTCATCGCCTTTCTCGTGGATTCTTTCCGCGGTGAAACAAAGAGCTATGACGTCCTTGACTATCTGCTGTTCATCACATTTTTCCCACAGCTGATCGTAGGACCGATCATTCATCACGCAGAAGTTGTTCCTCAGTTTGAAAGCAAAAACAACCACAAACTGATCTTTGACAATGTGGCGATCGGACTCTTTATCTTTTCCATCGGATGCGCCAAGAAAATGCTGATTGCAGACCCGCTTACCACGGATGCGCAGGGCTTTTTTAACAATGTAAATAACCACCTTCCGATGATACAGTCATGGTTCCACTCGATCGAATACACGGTTTCCTATTATTTCGATCTGTCGGGCTATGCCGATATGGCGATCGGACTTGGCTGGATGTTCAACATCAAGATTCCACAAAATTTCAACTCGCCTTATAAGGCAAAGGATTTTCAGGAATACTGGCAGAGATGGCACATGACACTCTCCCGCTTCCTCGGCTCCTATGTCTTCCGTAACGTATACCGGAAAGGCGTAAAATACAGAAATTATTATGTAGCTACCATGGCTACGTTTTTCGTATCCGGCTTCTGGCACGGAGCAGGCTGGACTTTCGTCGTATGGGGACTTGTAAATGGTTTCCTTGTGTGCATTGCTTCTTACCGCAACAAACACAAGAAAAAAACTCCCCTGTGGCTCGGCGTTCCACTCACATTTCTGCTCGCTGTCCTGACGAGGATCCTGTTTGTATCGGATACCTTTACAAACGCCAAATATGTGCTGAAGGGACTGATCAATTTCTCTACCCTTCACCTGTCCACGCTGAAGTCATTACTCGTCAATAACTGGGATATGTGGCTTCTGACGCTGGTCGGACTCGCCATCTGCTGGTTCTGCCCGACGACACTGAAAATATCCGAGAAATTCAAACCAAACTGGAAATATTTATTATACGCAGCAGTATTGCTGATCATCTGTATCCTGAACATGGACAAGGTAGTCCAGTTCCTGTATTTCCAGTTCTAATATAACGGTTTAAGATAATATGGAAAGGTATGACGACAATGAATGCAAAAAAATGGACACTCGGCTTTGTATTTCTCATAATACTCTGTCTGTTATTTATCGCCGGTGCAAATTTTTTCATCGACCCATATGGATATTTCTCAGCAAGAAAAGGTGAAAATTACACCATGGACGAGGAGGATTATCTGAGAGAGCAAAAGGCCGAGCATATCAAATATCACGCAGATGATTACGATGCCTATCTTGTCGGAGGTTCCAAAGCCGGAGCACTGCACAGCGATAAGCTATCCGAGATCGACGGCTACCGGTACTACAACTGCTGGCTTCTCTCCGGAAACTTTGAAGATTATTATAATTATTCAAAATATATCATTGAGACCGCTCATCCCAAAAAGATCCTTCTTCATATCTCCACTTCCGAAATCGCACAGTTTGACCGCGAAGCAAAGGGAGATATCTACGAAGTACCCGCTGTCATGAGCGGTGAGTCAAAAATCGCAGAAGTAGTAAAATTCTTATTCAAAAATCTGTCTGTGAGCTTTGATACCATTACAAATACGGAGAAGACTTACCCGGTCCTTCCGACCGGAGAGCGCAATCTCACGAAATATTACGAATATTACAATGCCCATCACGATACGACACAATATTATGACTATCTGATGAAAGCTCAGGTGGATCCCTATCTTCCGCGCCTCATCAATGGCACAAAGGATAAAGCGGATCTTGTAAATAGCAATCTTGAATATTTAAAAGAGATCAAGCGCCTATGTGATAAAAATGACGTGGAACTCCAGGTGTTCCTCAGCACACTTTTTATCGGGGAAATGGTCGGCTACGAGGGAAACAGTTTCTACAACTGGCTTTCCCAGATGGTAGAGATCACTGGCGGTTTGTGGTGCTTCAACAACTACAATGATCTGGTATTTAACCCGTTTAACTACTACAATGCCCGCCACTACTATTTTGAGATGGGCGACCTGATGATCGAGCGAATGAGCGGAAAGACGACTGGGTACCCTGATTTTGGCGTTTATCTTACAAGGGACAACATCGCCGATGAAATTGCACTCAGGAAGAAGAAGACCGATGAAATCCGGGAGTATTACAAAGAAACCGGTACGATCCCGCTTTCTGATTTTGACGATCCGAACAACATCGCCAAAGATCCGGAAAACCTGACAGGCAACTAAAACGTGTACAAAGTTCATTTTATAGAAATGAGGTAAACTATGACGACAAAAAAATGGTGTGTCAGTTTTCTTTGCATCATTCTGGCCACTCTTATCGCCATCATGGGAATCAATTATTTTGTTGATCCGTATGGCTATTTCCGAAGCCAGAGTGGCGACTGTTATGAGCTGGACGAAAATGACTATCTCAGAGAGCTGAAAGCAGAACACATAAAACATTTTTCAGATAAATACGACGCTTATCTGATCGGAGGCTCCAAAGCCGGGGCACTGCGCACCGATAAGCTGAAAGAACTGGATGGCTATAATTATTATAACTGCTGGGTGATGTCCGGAAACTTTCAGGATTACGAAGCATATACAAAATACATCGTGGAAAACACAAACGCAAAGAAAATCCTGCTCCAGATATCAACCTCTGAGATCAAACAGTTTGACCGTGAATCCCGGGGAGCCATCTATGAAACACCCGCCATGCTCAGTGGCGAGTCGAAAGCAGCCGAATACGTCACCTTCCTCTTTAAAAACCTGAAGCTGTCTTTTGAGGAACTGACTGACGATTCCGTCCGTTACCCCTGTCTGGAAACCGGGGAACGCAATCTGACAAAATACTATGATTATTTCAACGAGAATAAGGGCACAGAAGAATATTACAATTTTCTGATGAAGAAAAAGGTCGATGCCTTTTACAAAAACCTGACCAACGGGACAAAAGATAAATCGGCTGTTACGAGTCAGTGCATCGCTTCTCTCAAGCGAATGAAGAAGATGTGCGAAAAACACGATGTCGAATTCCAGGTGTTTTTCGGTTCTGTCTTTGCCGGCCAGATGATCGGCTACGAAGGCGACAGCTTCTACAATTTCTTAAAGCAGGTCGTACAGGTCGCCGGAGATGTATGGTGCTTTAACACCTACAACGATGTGGCAATGAATATTTATAATTATTATGACATCGCCCATTACTACTATGAGATCGGGGATCTCATGATCGACACGATGGCCGGAAAGCCTTGTAAATATTATAATTTCGGCGTACTGCTCAACGAGGATAATGTGGACGCTGAAATCGCCAGCCGCCGCGAAAAACTGGAGGAATGGAAAACATACTACGAATCACACGGCAGCCTTCCATTCCAGGGCGTAGAGGACTCGAGTCTGGTAGCGAAGGTGTACGGGTGATGGATATTGGGGTGCGAAAAGGAGAGGCACTAACGGGATAATGATATGCCGGTTAGTGCCTCTTTTCATTTTAGATTGTTATATAGCTGTTTGCTTTTTTCAGCAATAATATCTGATTTCTCCAAAATGTTCTTCCCATTTTTGTATTACTTCCTGACTCCTTGCTTCAATGACATGATCAAATGGGCCGTTGACTCAATCACTTCCCTGTAGCGCCCCATCTCCTCTTCTGAAAACTCGACAACATCCTCCCAACGATAATCTGTAGATAACAGGTAGCATAATGGAAACAATCTTCCTCATCTGGTTTTTCCAAATACACTTTGACTGTTCCATCACTCAGCAATTCCGAATGAGTAATCTCCGTTTCATCATCTAATGTCATAAAAGGAAACATCATTAGCATCCCCTCCATAAAGTATCTTATATTTATTTTACCCTTTTCTTCACCGTCTTACTCCATGCCCCATACACCTTTTTCCCACTCTTTACCGTATAGGCACGGACTTTTACAAAATAATTCTTTCCGGATTTCAATTTCTTGACCGTGAGCTTTGTATTCTTCGTGGTCTTCACACTCTTCTTCTTAAAATTCTTTGATGTGCTGCACCAGATCTCATAACCAGAGGCACCAGATACCTTTTTCCAGCTCGCCTGAAGGGCCTTGGGCTTTGCTTTTAGTTTCAGGGCGGTTACCTTGGTTATTTTGGCCGGGGCTTTGGTTGAACTCGGGTTTTGGGGTGATACCGATGTCGTAATAGATGGGGATGTCCCCGTTCCCGGCAAGACTCCTCCTGCACCCGGACTCTGGTTCGAAGGCAGCACTGCCATCCCGGGAGCGGGAGGAAGGATTGTTCCGTTTCCACCGGAGGAGATACTGCCGCTTTTCTTCGCAAGCTGCAGGCTGTTATCCCAGAGTTCATATTCTTCCGCTTCCTGTGAGACCTCACAGTACAGGTAGTTCTGCCCGGTCCGTGCATCTGCTGTTGTGTCCTTCCATGCCTCTTTCACCGGGATCTCCTTCTGCTCCCCGGCCTCCAACGTTCCGATCTCCCTCTGCATGATCAGGGAGCCAGTTTCGCCTCTGTCCCTGACCAAAAGGATGACGTTCCTCGCGCTCTGTCCTGCCTTATTTTTTATGATCAGCGTGTCGGCGTCTCTACTGCGCACTTCCAGGTCTGCTGTACATGTCCGAAGTTCTGCTGTGCTCTGCGCCTTTATTCCACTGTCAAACATCTCCTCTGACCGTACCGAGGCTGTGATATTCCCTTCTGCAAACCCTTCCGGAATTTCTACGGAAAGCACTGCATCCACCGTCTCTCCCGGCTGTAATGATACACAAACCTCTTCCTCGTGCAGCATAATTCCGTTTTTATCAAAGATCGTCACGATGACATGGGTTAACTCCGTCGTTCCGGTATTTGCAACTGTGACGGTGACATCGTTTTTCTCTCCCGGACTAAACTCAAGGATATCATAAGCGATATTTGACACCTGTCCCTGACTGCGTGCCAGATTGTCTGAAAATTTCAACAATGTAAGACCGTATGGATTTTCTCCTTCCACTTCCCCGTCGACCCACTGCAGTGTGTAGGCCATGACAGGCCCTGAGCCCATCCCGCCGACCAGGCAGAAGCCTCCGATGTATCCGCCCTCATCTGTGAGCTGTACCGGAAGTGCATCAGATAACTGTCCATCCTCTGGCAGCACCGACCAGTAGACCTCACTTTTAAAATTGTCCTGCTCCGTCCAGTAGACCGCCCCGCCCACGATCCGGTAAGAGGACGTACACTCGATGCCGGACGGTACAGCTTCTTCCGTTTCTTCGTTCCACGAATATAACTGCCCATCCAGACGGAAATAAACAGTTCCATCAAATACTTTGACACTGTCCACACTCTTTCCCGAAAGGCTTACTGCCTGTCCATCCACGTACAGCTTTTTGTCCTTACTGTAAAAGAACCGGGTGTCTCCCTCTTTTACCTGTACGCAGAATTCCTGTACTGCTCCCGGCTCAGAATACAGTTTCTCTTTGGATCCCCAGCCTTCTGCTGTCAGAGGGCTCCGGTACAGCTCCGTGCTTCCATTCTCCAGAAAAACATCACCTTCGCTGTTTTCTGCCCAGACCGCATACAGATTTTCACCGTCCCCGGCAAAATCATAACCGTATTTCCATGTATCTTCCGAAGTCACCCCAATCTTCTGCGGGGTCCCGAAAGAATCCTCCGATGCGTCAAATGCTGCGACGTATAATTCCATCCCGTCCAGTATTTCCTTCTGGGTCATGTGTTCTGTAACAGCCCGGCTGCTGTTTTCATATATGATATAGGCCGTTCCGTCATGAACACACAGTTTCCCTGCCATGTCAAGATTTCCATTGGAATTGATCGGCTTTCCCTCCGTCCATGTTCCCTCTTCATACAGACGGTACATGAGTTTTGCCTGCCCGTCCGCACCCTCTTCTGTGTCGTCAAGGTATGTCATGAGTATCCTTCCGTCCGGAAGTTTTACCATCTCCGGCTTTGCATTTTCATAGACAAAGGCCTCCTCTGCCGTATCCACCGCACCAGACGCGTATTTTTTGATCTGCCCCACCATCTTTTTCGTCGGCTTTTCACTCCGTGTGTACTGGACATCAAGGGAACGCTTTGTGATCTGCCCGAGATTTGGGTATAATTCCAGCTTCGGGAATTTGTAGTCATACCCGCCGCTCAAGCCCGGAATGACGGTGTCCACCTGGATGAATGCCTTCCCGGTCAGGTAGGCATTGACCGATCTCTGGAACGACTGCCACGGGATCTTCACCCTGCCGCCGATCTCTCCCTCGACACCGCCCTTGATATCGACGACAACAGCGTCCGCTCCCAGCGCGACGCTTGGCTTGATGGCAAGCCCGAGCTCACCCTCCGGGCAGATGGTCTTACTGTTCTCCATCTTCAGGCAGAAGCTGCCATCGACAGAACCTCCCACGCCAAACTCGGAATAGACGATCCACCAGAGGGGCGCTTTTACTTTCCCGGAAGCCTCGAGCCCTGCCGTGACGCCACCCTCAATAAGCCCGACCGGGTTGTACTCTTCATCTAACTGGAGCTTGATATATCCTGCCGCATTTCCTTTTACTTTGAATGCCGCACTTCCTTCTATTTTTTTCAGTTTTCCCCTCAGTTTTGAAAACCGGTTCCACAGTTTCGTCGTATCGACTTTGCCACCGCATGCTTTGACAAGGGATTTGACCTGCTGGTAAGATTCCCGCCAGTACGGGTCGTCCGGGTCATTTTTGACTTCTGCCCCTGCCGACCCGTCGATCCCAATCAGCACTTCTGCGGTGTGCCCGTCCAGATCAATGTTGCATGTCATGTCGTCAAAAATCGGGAGCGACATGTCCATGTCCATCTTAAAAAGATTAAATTTGTTCCCGCCGATGGAAAGCTCCGGTCCTCTCAGCTCGGCGCTTCCGAGGTTTCCCATATCCGGTAGTGCGGCGGCGATGTTTTTCGCTGCTTTTTTTTCCGGCGTATCCGGAATCTTTGTGGGGGATGGTTTTACGGAAAAGATCGGAAGTGGTGCTTCCCCACCGCTCTGGGTCGGAATCGGTGATACAATTTCTCCCGGCACAGGCGTCGCTGTCTCAATCTTTTCCCCATCCGAGGAAACGGTACCGGCGTATGACCAGAGGGAAGTGGATGATAGGTTTAGATGAAGGGCAGGACGGACGGCACCAGCATACCAGTAGACATTAGATCCATAGCGCATGGTAATTCTGTTAACAGGGCTTCCAACACTTGAGACACTCCCAAAGAAGCCCACAGTAGAAGCATAATATTCATAAATGCCCGGCGATCGTAACCACCACACACAACTATCCCCAGCGCTACACATACCGGTTGAAGTCACCTCGCCTCCAACCGCCGTCATATATGCTGTATTTACTGCTTCTCTTGTCTTAGTAGCATCTTTCGTCGAAGTAAACCCATACGATGGGGTCATCACCTCGCTGAGTGAAAGAAGGTATACTTTATCTGTTGTATCATTTCCACCCTCTGTACCAGATGGGTTATTTTCATTGACCACGGTTGTATCTTTGATCGCTACCTGTTCAGATACACTGAATGCCTTGTTTAAAAAGCTGTTGTTCAGCCATCCCCGCATGCCACACGTCTCCCATGTGACATGTCCGTATGTAGTATCGTAGCTATGCACATCTAAGTTCGTGTCTGCCAGCAGAAACGCATCGTCCCCGTTGACTGAGAGAACACGCCATTTGATGGGTTCTTTCGTCTCTCCAGCGGCATCACTCTGCGGGTAGTTCCCGAACCAAACACAGTCCCATGTCGTGACACCGTCACTGGTTGTAGAAGGGTTGTTCAGGCCGTAGGTGGAGCGGGATGTCTCTGCCGCCTTGCTGACCGGTGTTCCGCCATATGGCAGGATGCCGATCAGAAGGGCGAAGATCAGGAGAAGCGCTAGGGGGCTTCTGTGTGTATGTGTTGTTGGGGTTACGTTTATTTTTGAATGCATTTGGGGGTTCCTCCTTGGGTGTTTTGGTTATTATGTTATTGAGTTTTTATATTATTATAGCGTAAATACAAGGATTTGTACAGTCATGAGTTATTTTTGAGTTTGGGGATTATAGGATTTAAAACTGAAATACGATGCTTTCAGTTGTTTTATTTAAGATTATCCTTTTTTATTAACCAAAGTTTTTCAAAAAACTCTTGACTGTTTATAGTTTGTCACCTCCTGTTGTAAATTTCATTTCACTTCTCTTTTTCTCTTCATTCTTTAATAACCCACTAAATTTCTTATACACACATGTTATCATAAAAACTGTATACAAGAAAACTACTTAAATAACTTTACATTAATAATTTTCTAAAATCTGATGTATGTTTTTTCTGACATTCTCTGTATCCTCAAATGAATGAAAATCATAATTATTTTCTAAATATTTTACAAAAGCTGCTGACTTAGTATATCCGTATGATTCCAATCGTTTATGTAAACAATCAACATAGTTTGGTAATCCATAAATAAAATTAGTAATCTGATTCCAGCACGAAGACATCTCTATTACCATTACTATCGTTTCTATCTTACTTAAAGAGTAGTTTTTTTCAACGACCAATCTCTTGGCATCATATTCCATAAAAATAGAGTTATAAAAAGTATACTGTTCATCCTTTATTTTATTAAAGAGCGGGTTGTTCAAATCAAAGCTAAATTTTGTTAATGTGTCACCATACATTGAGCATAATGCAATGTGAGATTGAGGGACAAATGACAAATATTTACTACAATCTTCAGCTGTTATAATAGTTCCCTCTGCATAATCAATAAAATGATTCTCCACACTTCTGCCTGAAACCGATTGACTAAATTTCCAATATGTATCCCCTTTTATTGCCAACTCTTCTAATGTTTTTTTACTTATAGAATTAGTTTTGTCATTCTCATATATTAATGATTTCTCATCGTTATCACACTTTTCATTAATCATATTTTCTTTTTTCTTAAAAAAGTTTAAAATACTCATCGTTCCTCCTAATCAAAAAATCTTTTCTTTATAAATACCACTTTACTTATCTAGTTCAATTAACATGGTATCCAATAAACCATAAAGATACTCTGCCGGAGATACCCCTGATAATTTTCCTTCCAGCATTGTTATTAAATCTTTATTAGATAGACTCAAAATCAATTTCCCATTTTCCCGTAGAATTCCCTTTATTGCTTTTTTTGAATTTTTATCTTCACCATAACAGGATATAACTATAGCCACACATCGCAATGCTTTCGCAAATAGATATTTTTCTGTAGTGTAAATCTGTTTTTGAGAAATTTCCTTATCATAATTTTTGAATTCAAAGATTATGTATTTCGACCTAAAATATTCCTCAATAAATTTCCAAAAACCCTCTGAAATATTATCCTTAATTTTACATATCAAATCAAATCTATACAAATCCTCATTTGATCTTTGTTGTTCTCTCCATAATGTTAAATCTGCTGCAAAAAGGACATTTAATACCCTATAGCATAAATTTTCATATTCTCGACTTTTCTTTTCCTTAGGTTTCCAGCATTCTATTTCTGAAATCAATTTCTTAATAATTTCCTTTTTATTTAGAATATTATCTGATTCACCCAATAATGTTATCAAATCATCTGGTTTTTGATATTCTATTTCATCAACAGAAAATTCTAAGAGAGAAAGTAATTGTGTCTTCAGTCTTTCGTTTTTACTAACCATATATAATAAATTAGAAACATCTATAACCAAAAGATTATTGACATCACTTAATTGCTTCTTTGTTTTCTCTGGAATCACATTTGCCACGACCAAAACAAATCTTTCATGACTCTGTAAATCTAATTTTTTTGAAATTGACATTACCTTTGAAATTATTGCTTTTCCAATAATCTTTTGCCGCACATTTTTCACTTCAATATAGAAACTGATATTATTCTTTTGTGCATAAACATCATATTCTTGATCCCTCTGCACGCTTTCCCTTTTTGTATTACAACCATAAAGCCTAAATAATTCCTCTACCAGCACTTCAAACTGATACCCTTTATATGGATGCATAAAATTATATTTTGTTATGTCTATAACTATCTTTGCTGCAAGCTCATCTTCATTTTCCCATAAACGAACAATTCTATTTTTAAATTGTGATTTCACATCTCCATAGAAAATATTTGCGTTAATATAAACAAATATACTCTTCTTCCATTTTAGCGCAATATCGTATTCATATTTTGAATATTGATTATTGTTTGAAATTATACAAATAAAACAATCACATTTCTTAATCTCGTTTTCAAGCGACTTACTTAGGACCTCTTTTGATATATCATCCACATAAGTAATAATTTCAAAACCACATTCTCCAAGTTTATTTCTAACAAAAGAAAACATTTCAGTATTACAAAAAGTATAACTGATAAATATCTTTCTTTTTACATTCAAAAAATCTTTCATTACTTTGTTCCTCTCATAAAATTACCACTAATCTTTATGTTTCTTGGCTCTGTTAATATCCTTTGGAATTGATTGTTGACGAATATACCAGACTAAATCTGATAATGCAAGGTGAAGTTGGATATACATTTCCCTGTATTCCATTGAAAATTGTCTCTCTAACCTTTGTTTTTCTTCCATGACATTGATATTTTTAATTCTCCCCTCTGGTGTCATTGCTGTATAAATTTCTGCCAACCTAAGAAACATTTCAGAGCATTTGTAGTTTACAACATCCATTTTATTTCCTATATCTTCTAATTTTCCTAAAAATTCTTCACTGTCAAATATGGAATATGTCAACATCTTTATGATATTAGACAATGTCTGTATCTCATCTGACATTCCCAAAAACCTTCTTCTAACATTTGCATTCTCCTCATGCGAAATAGGACGAGGTATAATTTCGTTAATCACAGTATTCAATACATTAGGATCACACTTTGTTAAAAGAATTGCTGCTTTTTCCGCAAGCTGATCTGCAACTTTCTCTTTTTGTGTAAACTTCATACTGTCTACATTATTGTTGTAAGATTGTATAGATGCATTCTTTGCTGCCTTATAACTTGTAATCAATGCAATTATTGATACAAACCCAGTAATAAGGGCAGGCAATATGCTTTCAAGTATTTTTTCTGTATTCATAATGCATTTCTCCTTTCGTACTATAAATAATTTTACTATATCACAAATTAAATTAACAAAATTTTGTTTCTGCAGTTTTGCTGATGCTCTTTATATATCAATATCGGTAAAAAGGAGGCATGCTATTACACATCCCCCTAAACATAGCATTCCTATTATCAAATAACTTTGTCAGCCAGATTGGTAGAATCTACATATATCCTTCCCATTGTTTGAGCAGCTTTAATTTTATTGTCAAGCATTTCTTTCAGCGTATACATCCCTTCTGTTATGGGAACCAAATCTCCTCCATCCACTAAAATAGTGCGCAACGCTTTACCAGTTACCAATGCCTGCACAGATTCAGGTGAAAAACCATTTATAGAAATAAAAATTCCTCTTCCATACAGCTTTCCCTCAACTTTTCCAGCAAACTGATACAAGCTATCAGAGGAACTCCACTGATCATGCCACTTAGCTTCTATTATGTAATGTTCACCATCGTATTTAATTGAACCATCAATCTGTTCTCCTTTAATCTTGAACGGATCAGTAACTTCTATACCCTCATTTATAAATATTTTTTTCAAAAAATCCTCAAATAAATATCCCCTCCGCTGGCTATTTATTTCTTTCCCGTCTTTATCCTTTCCGGCATATAAATTCAAGAAAATTTCTCTTAATTCGTTGATACTAAGGCTTATATCCCTCTGCTCTCGTTCGCGTTCCTCTTGTCGTTGTCTCTCTTGTTTAATTTTATTATCTCTAATTTCTTGAAATTGCTTTAGGTGAGTGATATTTCTTTTTGCCACATTCTCATCCAACTTATTTAGTGTTTCAAAATAGTATGGATTGAAATAATCCCATTCTGTTAAACTTTTTAACATACTCCGAAATTGACCTATTCCAGAATCACTTCGCCGCTCCAAATTATGAAAAATCCTATCCACTATCTCAGCCCTATGTAATTCCCTATATTCACTTTCTGGAATCAAGTCTTTTGACGTACAACCAATATTTTTCATAAAATCAACTATATCTTTTTTAGGCCAAAAAATGGACAAAATGTACTCTTTCATACAATCCATTATGTCTTTAGGAAATGCAGTATTCATAATAAAATAATCCTCCTGAGTCTGTTCATTCTATTTCTCTAATTCTCTCTAATTTATTATGTATTATAAATCACCACATTTAGATACTATAAAATTTTAATTCTCTCCATCTATAGCAACTTATTTTTATTCTACATCATCTTCCCCCATATTTCTACAACTATCGTTCGACGCATTTCGACAAAACGCCCATTTTTCGCTTGTTTCCGGCCTTCTCTCAGCAAAAAAATATAACCCAAAAACAGACTACACCCTGACAAACAATTGAATCCTATCATTGCTGCCAAAATGCACTCTGTTTTATTTTCCTATAATCTTATTTCTGATATTTTATTTCTGCACTCCCTTCCCACTATTCCTTTATCACTACAATCATATCCTCATTACGCAATTCATATTTTCCTTCAAACAGCAGATTCCAATAAAATCTCTCCAGAAACGAAAAATCTGCATCAATTCCTTTTGTATAATCAATATAATTCGAACAAACCAGTGCATTCCTATAATATTGCCCGGCAAAATCATAGGTCCCATCGAACAGATACCTATAAATCGATATCACATTCCATTGTTTCTGTCCGTTCTTGATCCGAAGCGTCTTTATAATATTCGTTAAGCTTTTCCTTAACAATTTGTATCGGTATTTCTCCATTAATATTCTGATTAGAAAGTTCATACAGATATTTTGATGGTCTTAGCCCATCAACATCCTGTAATCCGATGGCAGCATCCCAATATTCCCTTTGTTTCTCAGGATCATATGTATACTCTTTTATCTTGTACTCTGCCATGTTTTTCCCCAACCTCTCTTGATAAATCCGAAATCCTTAATTTACTATATTTTATTATCTCCCGTTTCCACCGAATCAGCCAAGTTAACTTCACGATTTTTTGCATTCTTAGTAATATTTCTAGTCCATAATCCAACAAAAAATAATGCTGCTACATAAATGAAATTCCAAATTATATATATCCATGTTGATGATAAATCAGAAAAATATTCCCAACGTATACAAGTAATCACAAAAGAAACCAAATATACCACAGCTGGAACAAACCATAAAAATCTAATCACTTTATCTTTTTCTATCACAGCGAACAATAATAGGACAAAAAGAATGATATGTGAAGTACATTCCAAGAAATATGCTTTCATTACTTCAAAGCTAAAGCCAGCAGGTGTCACTTCGATAATATTATATATGTACACTGCTATAATACTACCAGATGCAATCAGAAAACCTATATGCTTTTTTCCGATAAAAAGCATGATTGCTAACAAAATAGGTGCTATATGATTTATAACTGTTATGACCGATATCGAATAATAATCATATTTTAACATAGAAGAAACTACATTATAAATCCGAAGAGCGCTATATATACCTAGACAAATTGCTGCTATGATAGCACATTTCCTGTCATTTATATTAAGAGATGTGTTACCTGTTTTTCTTACACTAAGAGAGGGGATACTGGCTTTTTCATCATAGCCAGAACCTCTTTTCCCCTTAACAAACAAAAAGATAGCCAAAAGCAACAATACGAAACCTAATCCAAATCCTACTCCCGCCTTCACTCGACCTGTCAAAATTGTTTTTTGAGCTTCTTCAAGCATATCTTCCCAGGAAGATGAAATATTAGCATATCCCCTTCCTAATATTCCTGTTCTACCATAGATATTTGCCATGCTCTTTGTCTCTTTCATTTGCTGTTCGTAGTATTTGTAATTATCAACCGCATATTTATAGGACGAATCTGTGATAGATTTATAACCAAAAACAATAAGGATAACTGCAAGCACACACATTACAATAGCAACACCTCTACCCCATCTTTTATTTTTCATCTTATCCAACATCTTAGATGACGTTTCCGCGCGAGTTTCAGCAGAACTTTCATTTACTTTTTCAACATAAACAATTGCTTTTTCCATATCTTTATTTTCGGCAATTTTAGTCCCGCAAAACGGACAGAAAGATACGTTATCTGGCATTGCCTCTCCACACTTTAAACAAAACATATTTTTTCTCCTCCTTTAATTATCATAATCAGTAATTGAAATTGAACAATCTTCTATCGTTGTATCCTTGCTCACTGACATCCTAAATGATTTTGATTCACCAGGTGCTAATCCTTCCGAACCAACGGCATATGTAGAATCTGTATCTACAACTGTTCCATATGAATTTTCAAAAGAACCTTTTATCGTAACAAACCTGTAAGTTTTCTTTCCATTATTCGTCACTTTTCCCGTGCACACAGTATAACTGGAATTGCTTGATACATATATCTCAGAGAATTTCAACGCAGAATATACACTCTCATAACTGCTATAACTACCACGATCACTATCGGAATACTCCCCAGGCGTCAGGGTCATTCCTCCCTTATCGTACGAATCCTTATTTTCTGTTATTGTTTGTCCACCCCTTTCCACAATATATGTATCGTGTCCTATCTCAAACGTTCCTTTTGACGGATTCCATGTAATATCCTGCTCATACGTATCTTCAGTATGGCTAAATACTCTTGTACATTTATCACCTTCAATTTGTAACTGCCACATAATATCATTATCGAATTCACTTCTATGTGACCAGTTACCCTGCATGGCCTCCCGCATCTCTTCTACGGAGCTATAAGTCTGCCTCTTTGACATCATGTTTGCATATGAAATCAAAATAATAACAACTATTGCACTAATAATCCCCACGATAATTCCTATATTCTTTTTTCTTGCTTTCTTCTGTCTTTGTTTTTCTTCTTGTTCTGCTATTCTTTTCTCTTCCTGGCATATAGAATGATATCGTTCTTTAATTCGGGTCATCCCATCATCAGAACACATATCCAAAAGCGACGTTTTTGAGTTATCACATAGCGAACATTTTACATTTTCATGAGAATTGTATCTTCCGCATGTACATATCCAACCTTCCTCAAATTCCTTCACTTTATATTTTGCATTTTCACCATATATCCCCTTTATAGCTGCCTTCTCTTCTAAATCATCAAATTCCTCTACTTCAAATTCACAATTTTTTTCTCCTTCATAACTCACAACCCTCCCATCCGTATAACATATTTGACATTCCTGCAATTCCAATCGTTTCATATCAGAATTCGGTAATTTCGCCTTCAGCGACGTAACCTGCTCATTTTTTTCTATTTCAATATCCTGAACAATCAAAAAGAAATTTTCCTGTTCATTCACTAAGACAACATCTCCAAATGAATTAAAACCACATGCATCAAATTTAATAGCCGATATACTCCCATATCCCAAATTATCAAACTGCAATATCGCATAAGCCTCTTCATTTTGTTTAATAATATCGCATTTTAGATTGTTGATATGTGCATTTACATTGACCTGTATCTTAACACTATTCACTATATTCCCTCCTATCTTTTGTAATCCCCCCATAACAAATTATACCATCCCCGATATATTTCTCCACCTGTTGCACATTTATATCACTCGAAGACCCCGTTGCTACTTTTTTCATCACTTTTATACTAACGCATCTGTTAATTATATATTCCGCTATTATTATATCTTATTTTAAGGTTGTAAGCAAGAAAAACAGACCACACCTTGACAAACGATTGAATCCTATCGCTGCTGCCAAAATGTACTCTGCTTTATTTTCCTATAATCTCATTTCTGATATTTTGTTTTCGCACTTCTTTCCCACTATTCCTTTATCGCTACAATCATATCCTCAAACATTCTTTAAACATGTCATTATTTACATATGCCTCATAAGCATTTTTTACTTCTCTGATATCCTGTGGTGAGCCGAGAACTCTTTTCCCTCAATAAATTTATTTCCTCCTTCGCTATTACCATTTATTGGCTCCTCTCATACACACTCTTAAAACATTTCTCCACCTGTTGCAAATCTATATCATCTTCGTTTGTATATTGTTCCAATTCCTTTTTTTCTTTTTCTGAAAATTCATACTCCGAATTCACTGCCAACATATCGTTTGAGTTGTCCATCTCCATCTTTTTCACCGCAGTTTTCCCAAACACCCCATAACATTCCAATTTTTCAATCTTCACATCTACAGTCTCCTCGGCATTTAAGATTTCTTCTATTTGCTCCGGTGCCCCTTTGATAAACTCCTTCCATACGACCGCCAGCTCTTCTCCGGAAGCCCACGTATCGCCCGTTGCCTCTGCAATATCTGTTCCGGTAATATCCTGAATCGCCAGGCCTACTAAATACTGGTTTAATCCCGTCACTTCATTTTTGCACAATTTTTCGCTCAGTATCGGAACGGCATCTAACCCAAGCCGGACTAATTGCTTATAGTACTTGCTTTCTTTATAATCATATGGATTCGAACTATACATCTTAGCTCCCTCTAAACTGGCTTCTTCATCAAAACTGCTGAGTACATCATCGACCTCTTCTGCCAGCGAGTACTTTACTTCATTATTTCCATAACCACCCCACACTGCTGTCACGATTGCGCCTCCTATTACAACCACGACACACAACGCAATTATGATTCGTTTCTTTTTTGTCATAATCCGCCCTCCAACTTATTTATCATTCACACCATCTCCTTCTTACATAATATAGGAAAACATGTTATCTGTCTACAAAATGTGATAGACAGTACAAATCTGTGACAATCAACATGACCATCAACCCAACTTATGTAATATTTTGTAAATATAAAAATTGCACACAGCCTCTTATTGTGTTAAAATTAGC
>CAZOIF010000024.1:0-45395 GCA_964579975.1 uncultured Eubacterium sp.
AACCAATACTCTTTTAATTTTTTTATTAACTGTCTAAATCTTTACTCCATCTTAAGTTAATCATAGGACGCCCTAAAAAGTAAATACTAAAGTTGTTGTAGCCCAGTTTGTTCTATATTTTCATAGTCCAATTTGTTCTCCTTATAATGAAATTTAAGGTGGAAGTGTAAAAAACGCAAGAACGTGCACGAATGGAGGAAATCATGAAATTACATCGCATCCGTGATCTGAGAGAAGACAATGATCTTCACCAAAAAGATCTTGCCCGATATCTGAATATTTCACAGCGCACATATTCCCATTATGAGAATGGTGACCGCAGCATTCCTTTGGATTTATTGATCCAACTCGCTTCTTATTATAAGACCAGCCTTGATTACCTCACGGAGCGAACCGATGTAAAAAAGCCTTATCCACCTGTTGACTAATTTTTATTTTCTAAATTATTTTGCCAAGGAGATGGATTATGTTTGACCATGATTTTCATTTTGGATTCGGGTTTGTTGAAGCAGATGAACCCGCTCCTCTGCGCCTGACTGCCGTCGGAGTTGAAACAGACTGGAATCCCGAAACTGTACACGAAAATTCGGAAAGAGATATTTACACATACATTTTTTTATATACCTTGAACGGTAGCTGCATCGTAGAAACGGAAGATGGGAATTACCATAAATTACACAAAAATGATGCTGCTCTTCTTTTTATGCCAAGTGATTCACGCTATTATACCGAGCCCGGCTCTACAGAGCGATGGCGCTATTTTTTTATTATGTTCATTGTGGACAAAATGACAAAACCCTACTGCAATGAAATACATAAAACAGCAGGATATACCTTTTCGCTGTCTCCTCAGGATATCTCCGTCACAAGTGCTGTTGAACTGATCACCCTGCGCCGTAACGGACTGATCAATCACCCCAAACTGGCCAGTGCAGCCGGATATGATTTTCTTTGTAAGCTATATTATGACACAACAGTAAAAGATCCGGAATACTCTACCCTGGTACAAAACATGATCGAAATCATGAAAGAACGTTATGGAAAATTGTCCGGGATCCAGGAACTGGCAGAAATCTTTCATCTCTCTGCCGAACATCTTACCAGAAGCTTTACAAAAGAAACAGGTACGTCACCCATCAAGTATCTGACAAAAATCCGTATGAAAAATGCCCTTTACTTCCTCTCTCACACAGATAAATCCATTGCCACGATCGCCTCACAGTGCGGCTTTGGCACCAGCAGTTATTTTACGCGGGTATTCAAACAACAGATGAGTATATCACCCTCTGATTATCGAAATCGTTTTAGGAAATAACAACATCAGAAAAGTATAAGAAATATCAAATAAGTAAGATTGTTTTGGATTTTATGAGTGTGCTAGTATATAAGAACAAAAGACAAATTATTTATGGGAGGTATTTTCATGCGATTTAAAAATCGAAATCAAAGAAAGTTAACAGCCTTGCTTTGTGTTACAGCGATCTTCGCGGGAAGCATCCTCGCACCAGCTGAATACAGCGTGCAAGGCAAAGTTAAAAAGCCGGCACTTAACAAAAAAAAGCTGACTCTTACAGTCGGCAAATCTTCAAAAGTTAAAGTTAAAAATGCAAAGGGCTCAAAAATTACATGGAAGCTCAAAAAGAAAACGATCGCCAGCATAAAAAAATCAGGAAAATATGCGGTAACGGTCAAAGCCAAAAAACAGGGAACATCAACTCTTACAGCAAAAATCAAAAAGGGGAAAAAGAATTATACCCTTTCCTGTAAGATCACGGTGCAAAAACCAGGTAATACAAATACAGGGGATCCATCTGTTGTACCGGCAGTAGATACACCATCTGCTCCGGTAAATAATGGGACATCTGCCCCCGTACAGTCTTCTTCTGAGACACCAAATGGAGGTTCTGGTGCGTCATCGACAGACGATCCATCCGGATCATCAGCGGCGCCATCGCAAAATCCGTCTACGGATCCTTCCGGGACTTCGGCGATGCCATCACAGAACCCGTCCACGGATCCTTCCGGGACTTCGACACCATCGCAGAACCCGTCCACAGATCCTTCCGGATCCTCAGCAACGCCATCGCAGAGCCCGTCTGCCAGTCCATCCACTACGGCTTCTGCAGCTACGAACTCACCTACACCGGCACCCATCACTTCTAAAAATGCAGTAGATGGTTCGACTGTAAAAGGTACGTCAAACGATAAAGTAACTGCAGAGGTAAACGAGGGAACCGCAACAGTTTCATTTTCTGCTGCTACTCAATATAGTCAGGCAGACTTCACTCTGGCGCAAGCCGTTCCATTAAATAATGTAATACGTATCCAGTATAAACTCAATGTGACCGGAAGTCCGGACTCTGTCAGCTTTAAGCTCCTTGATAGCTCCGGTGCTGAACTGGATCTCACACAATACAATAAAAAGAGCGGTGAATATTTAATTACAGATATCAAAGATGCTTTGAAAAACAAATCGGTAGGCGGATATGCCATCATGACAAATAGCGATATTAAGGATACTACGCAGACTGCAACAGCCACATTAGAGTCTCTGACATTTACTTATGTAGAGACTCCGGCGACATCTGCTTCACCTGCTCCATCATCAACACCTTTGATCATATCAGATCTGACGTTATCCTCGGATTTTAGGCTCACAGGTGCTATTGAAGGCGACCCCACTTATAATTCCGATGGCAGTGTGACCTATACCGTAACCCAGGGTGCCGGTGGCGGTGGATTGGCCTTTGCTCTGGATGCTTCAAAAACAGCTCAGGATTTAAGTAACTATTCAAAGGTTATCTTTAAGGTATCTGCGGACGCAGAAGCTCCGATTGTCCTCCGTGCTTTCACATCCACTAATTTCTGGGGTGACTATACCGATATGGCCTCCTCCATGACCTCTCTAGACGAAAAGGAGATTATCTGTACTATTCCATCTGGGACAGATTTTTGTGGCTTTGGTGTCAAGTACAACTTATATGGCCATGACGCTTCCACTTTTCCAGAGAAACTGACGATCACAATACATTCCATTTCACTTGTCAAGGACTCCAGAGACATTACGGATGCCACCACAAACTATTCAAAATTATCAGAACTGGCTACTTCCTATGGTTTCAAGATGGGAACGGTAATGAGCGAAACAAGTGTCAAGAATCCTAAATACCGGGATCTCATGAAATATCACTTTAACAGCATTACAGCAGCAAACGAGATGAAAGCTTACTCCATGCTTGATCAGAATGCTTCAAAAAATAATTATAAAGATGAAACCTCTATGCCAAGTATCAACTTTACACACGCAGACCTCATCATGGACTATGCAAAGGAAAATGGAATGAAACTCCGTGGCCACGTTCTGGTGTGGGATGCTGATATGTGCGACTGGTTTTTCCGGATTGGCTATGATACATCAAAAGGCTATGCGTCTGCTGACGTCATCAAAGCAAGGGTGAAGGGTTATATGGAGCAGGTCATCACTCATTTTGAAGAAAAATATCCGGGCGTGATTTACTGCTGGGATGTGGTAAATGAGGCAGTCGGCGACAGTGACACAGAGTACAAAAGTGGCGATAAGCGCCATGTCCGGACATTAAGAGGCGGAAAGACAAATCTGTTTTACGACAGAATGGGCGAAGATTACGTGGAACTTTCCTTCCAGTATGCCCATGAGATCATCGAAGATTTGAAAAACACAAAACCAAATCTTGACATTAAGTTGTATTACAATGATTACAATACATTCTATGAACCAAAACACAGCGCCATCTGCGAACTGGTAAAATCGATCAACTCTTATCAGTCTGACGGAAACGGCGGCTATGTCAAACTTTGCGACGGTGTGGGAATGCAGAGTTATATCGGTGGATTTGGAACACAATCCGGCTGTATGAATGAGAACGACATCAGCCTCGTGAAAACAGCGATTCAGAATTTCGCCTCCCTCGGTGTAGAAGTTCAAGTTACAGAGCTTGCTGTAAGAAATTACGAAGGTGACGAGGCGACTTTTGCAAAACATGCTGACTTCTATAAAAAACTGTTCCAGGCTTACATCGATGTAAACTCAGGTAAGGAAAAACCTCTGAAAGCGGTATCGATCTGGGGAATCGTAGACATTCCTGATCTCGATCCTACCGATTACAGTTACCGAATGAATGGCCCGCTCTGCGGATTATTCAATGAAAACCTTGGTGTAAAACCAGCATTTGTCAGCATACATGACCTGATGAAAGGAACTGACTGAAAAACGCAACCAAGGAACTGAAGTTCCTCTCAAGTAGGAACTTTTCCGTAAAGTATAAAAGCGCCACCGGATATGAATTCTGGTGGCGCTTATTTTACCTTTGCCTATTGTCTTCATATGTCTTTTCATATTTTTCAAGATAATCATCCCACAGATCATGTACCTGTTCCGGAACTGGAGATATCTCATAATTCTCGCAGATGTAGTTTCCCAGATACTGCGATACCTTCTCCGATCCGTAAATATTCATATGCCCCTTATTATACATGTCCTCTTCCGGCGCAAAGCCAATTTCCTCTAACAGACTATCGTCAAACTGTATGAACCGAGCGCCATACTCCGCTGCGATCTGTCTGGCATACTCATAGACCGGATACTCATCTTCCACCCAGGTATCTGGTGCGTTGGCGTCATTGTACCGATGCGGCAGATCGACAAGAAGGATCTCACTGCCCTGACTCTGGACAAGTTCTATGATCTTCCTCAAATACTCCTCCGAATACTCCGGCATTGGTGCAAATCCTGCAGAGGTTTCCCATGGCTCAAAAGAAACCGTATCGCCGCCACAATGTTCAAAATAATACTCCGAACCAAGCCAGAAATCATCTGTCACATCCGGCAGCCGCAGAATGTCTTCTTTAGTCAACTGCGACCATCTGGTGTGATAAGTAAGGAGCGGAACGTAGTATTTATCCCTCTTTTCGGGAGATACACACTCCCGTATAAAATCCAGTTTATCCGTACTCCAGCGCATCTTCCCTAACACATCAAATACATATGAGTCATGGGAAAAATATTGATTCTTTAATCCAATATAATACAGATCAAAAACGACCAGCTTATATTTCCGTTTTTTAAATAATTCTTTTAAATAATAATGCGTCATATATACAGGCTCGCCGGAAAAGGAAAAATTGTATGCCTTGATCCGGTTCTCACGCCATATCACTGACGGATTAAAGCCATTCAGCGCATGGCTCCCCCCGATTATCGCCACTTCCACCTGATCCATATCAGCGTCTTCTGAATAAAGTGTCTTTTCTATCTTATCTGTCTTTTTATTATAAGGTTTCGTGACATGATCTGCCGCTAAATATATAAAAATCGCCAGCAAAATAAAAACAATTCCACCTGATAAGAGCCGTAGCCCCTGTTTCATTTTCTTCTTTCCCCGCATCTTCCTATCCTGCCATTCCTAATCTGTGATTTAAAACTGACCATATATAAAATCCGTCTCCTGATATGCTGTTCCATATGCCCCTGCCAATATAACTGTAACAAGGATAAGAATATAATAAGCAAAACGGATCAGCACATGGTCCTTCGCTATCGACTCATAAAAATTTTTCTTTTCCTGATATCTGTCGATTGCAAAAATAAGCAGTGTCCCCAGTATGCACACAACCATTCCGGGCCCATCCAGCCCAAGTTTCATCAGGCTGCCATCCGTCAGCACCCACGGCTGAAAAGCAAACATACGCATCCAGATCTCTTTCATTTTCCAAAAACTTCCTGCCACAAAAGGAATCCAGGCAAAGGAAACGAGTATGTATACCACTCCTCGCTGGAGCCAGACTCTGTCCCAGAATCCGTCAAAACGCTCCCGTTCTTTCATTTTCCCAAATATCTTCTGCCTAAGCATCTGTGTCCTCTTCCCTGCCACCAGATACAGGCCATGGATTCCGCCCCAGACCAGATATCCAACCGCTGCACCGTGCCACATCCCGCTCAGGACAAATACGATAACCGTATTCAGATCTCTCCGTAAATTTCCTTTCCTGCTGCCTCCGAGAGGGATATATACATAATCCCGAAACCATGAACTCAGAGAAATATGCCATCTGCGCCAAAACTCCTGCACAGAAGCCGCCCTGTAGGGAGCCTGGAAATTGTCCATCAGTTTCACCCCGAGCATTTTCGCCCCACCGATCGCAATCAGCGAGTATCCCCCAAAATCAAAGTAAATAACAAGAGAATATAAAAATACTGCCAGAACTACCGCAATTCCCCTAAATTCTCCCTCGAGGATCCCCATCACAAACCGGTTGATGTTGTCTGCCAGAACCACCTTCTCAAATAAACCTGTCAAAACCATGATAAATCCCGTGCGGATTCCGTCCAGATCGAAATGCAGCCCCTCCTCATATTGTCTGAACAGGTCACGGCTTCTCCCGATCGGTCCCGCTGCCACCTGTGGAAAAAAACACACAAACAAACTATACTTCCAAAAATTCCGCTCCGCCTTTTCATTTCCCCGGTACACCTCCACAAGATGACCGATCACCATAAGCGAGTAATATGACAACCCGATGGGAATCGCAATCGATGTACTGTACCAAATCCCCGAGTACTTGATCCCTGCCAGCAAAAAAACGATCCCTGCTATCACCAGTCCAAGCACAATCTTTCGTCCAGCTGATTCTTTCTTTTGCTCCAGTATCTGTGCCGTAACCCATGATACAATTGTAACAGCCGATAGATAAATCAATGCCGCCGGCGACACACAGATAAAAAATGCGATGCTTGCCACCAATAGCATATATTTCCGGAATCTATGTGGCAGTATGTACATCAATAAACAGATGCACACAAGAACAATCACTAAAAATATATTTCCCATGATAACAAATACGCCTCCATCCAAACGTGCTTTACGATTCATACTCTGGTACATATTATATTTTAGTCGTTTTATGTCAAAAACACAAGAAGTGGTTTTGTATGCTACGGAAATTAATTTTTAGCCTTTATCATTTATTGATTTTAGAGTATACTAAAAACAAGACAACCTGATAACATCAAAAATAGGGGGAATACACTATGGATTACATGAAAGAAGCATTAAAAGAAGCCTATACAGGGATTGAAAATAATCACGGCGGCCCTTTTGGTTCCGTCGTTGTTAAAAATAATAAAATCGTCGGCCGCGGGCACAACCGTGTCCTCTATAAGAAAGATCCCACCTGTCACGGTGAGATGGAGGCGATCCGGGACGCCTGCCAAACGTTGGACACCCACGACCTGTCCGGCTGCGAATTGTATACGACCGCAGAACCCTGCCCCATGTGCCTCGGAGCGATCCTTTGGGCAAATATCAAGACAATCTATTACGGCTGCAACCGCATGGACACCGACATGATCGGTTTCCGGGATGATGCCTTTTACGAGCATATAAAAGGGGAAGCAGAACTTTTGGACATGCAGGAAATGGATCGGGAAGAATGCCTAAAATTGTTTGAGGTTTACCGCGATGGGAATGGGGAGAGGTATTAAACTTCTTTTATATAGAAATTCAAATGTGCGTCCGGTGAAGTAAGTATTCCAATGCATTGATCCGCCGTATTCCTTCATAATCCGCCGGTGGATCTATATCCAGACTCATGATACATTTTGGATAATTATCGGAAATCCTTTGCAATGGACGCAATTCCCGTTCTAGTGTACTTTCATCCCTGACAGTGGCAGCCACCTGGATATATTTAATTCCATCTTGATTTTTAGCTACAAAATCAACTTCCACATCATCTATTTTCCCAATATAAACATCATATCCCCGCCGAATCAGCTCCAGATATACAACATTCTCCAGAATATGCCCGGTGTCCCTTCCCGCATTTCCTAACATACTATTTCGCAACCCAATATCTACTACATAATACTTCTCCAGTGTCTTCAAATATTGTTTTCCTTTTATATCATACCTCTTTACCTGATACATGACATAGGATTCCATAAAAGATGTAATATAAGATTCCACCGTCCTCACATTTATTTTCCTGCCACTTGATGTCATCGTATCACTAATTTTTTTTGTTGATAAGGGATTCCCAATATTGTCAACTAAAAAACGTATAACGCTCTCAAGCATCATCACGTCTTCCACCTTTTTTCTGGAAATAATGTCTTTTACAACGATTGTATCATAAATACTGGCAATATACTCTTTAATCTGCTCCTGTTCCAAATTCAATGCATATGGAAAAGAAGAACTCTCAATATATTTTCTGTAACATTCTTCCACATTTTCTGTTTCTGCCACTGAAAAAAATTCATAAAAAGAAAGTGGCAGCATTTCTATTTTGACATACCGCCCGGATAAAAGCGTCGCCAGTTCACCCGACAACAAATGTGCGTTTGAACCTGTCATATACAGATCTACATCCTCTTTTATAAACAGGCTGTCCACAACTTTTTGAAATTCTTTTACATTCTGGATCTCATCTAAAAAAACATACGTCTTTTTTCCAGCTACCAAACGCCTTTTTATATATTGATATAATACCTTTGGTTCCTTCAACTCTTCAAACTCATAATCCTCAAAATTAATCGCTATGATCTGCTCACCAGAAACACCTTCTTCGCGCAGATAATCCTGAAAAAGTCTTAGCAGTGTAGACTTTCCACAACGTCTCACACCTGTCACTACTTTTATGATGTTCTTATCCCTGTATCCCACCAACTTTTCTAAATATTCCTGCCTTTCGATCATAATGCCCTCCTATTCCTTACATTTTCCTATGGAACAAAGATTATAACATTATTATATGCAAAAACTTTTATTTTATCAAGACTTTTTGTATTGGAATGCAAAAACTTTTATACCTTCATTCCATTCTTTGCAAATAATATTGCCCCGCACACACAGAATTTCTCTAATCAAATAAAAAGAGGTGCGACTGAAAAACGCGCACCTCTTTGACTCCGCAAATAGAGAAATCTTTATTTATTTTTAATTAATGATGGAACAACCTCAGACCAGTAAAGCTCATTGCGATCCCGTGTCGGTTGCAGGCATCGATCACATCCTGATCACGGATCGATCCACCCGGCTGCGCGATGTACTTCACGCCGCTTCGGAATGCACGCTCAATATTATCATCAAATGGGAAGAACGCATCCGAACCGAGGGTAACATCCTTGGCGTACTCTTTCAGCCATGCTGCCTTTTCTTCCTTCGTGAATACCGGCGGTTTTTCGGTGAAATATTTCTCCCAGCAACCGTCTGCCAGCACATCCATATAATCCTCACCAATATAATTATCGATGGCATTATCACGGTCTGCACGTTTCATATCCTCTTTAAATGGAAGATTCAGCACCTGAGGTGATTGACGCAGGAACCAGTTGTCTGCTTTCGTTCCGGCGAGCCTCGTACAATGGATGCGGGACTGCTGCCCTGCTCCGATCCCGATCGCCTGTCCTCCCTTTACAAAACATACAGAATTTGACTGGGTGTATTTCAAAGTGATCATAGAAATCGCCATATCGATCTTTGCCAGTTCAGGAATCTCTTTGTTTTCTGTCACAACATTACTGAAAAATTCATCATCGATCACCAGCTCATTGCGTCCCTGCTCAAAGGTAATGCCAAAAACTTCTTTGCGCTCAAGTTCCTTCGGCTCATAATCCGGATCGATTTCGATGATCGCATAGCTTCCCCTTTTCTTCTCTTTCAAAAGTTCCAGCGCCTCCGGCTCATACCCCGGAGCGATGATCCCATCAGAAAATTCCCGTTTGATGATCTTTGCTGTCGATACATCACACACATCCGACAGGGAGATAAAATCGCCGTAAGAAGACATACGGTCAGCACCTCTTGCCCTCGCATAGGCACAAGCAAGCGGCGAGAGTTCTCCCAGATCATCTACCCAGTAAATCTTTGCCTCTACCTCACTGAGCGGAAGACCAACCGCAGCACCAGCCGGGGAAACATGTTTAAAGGAAGTAGCGGCCGGATGGCCTGTCGCTTTTTTCAGCTCCCTGACTAACTGCCATCCATTGAAGGCATCCAAAAAGTTAATGTATCCTGGTTTTCCGTTTAATACTTTGATCGGCAGTTCTCCCTCTTCCATAAAAATGCGGGATGGTTTCTGATTCGGGTTACATCCATATTTTAATTCTAATTCGTTCATGGCATATTCTTTCCTTTCCAAAATTTTTATTTATTTTTATTCACGATCTTTGAGCGATACTCTCCTGTCGCGATATCAACGTAACGCACAAAAAGAGATACCTTATTTTCTTCGTTCAGGCTGTTCCAGAGCTGATCCGTAAAAGCCTCCATATCATCTGACAGTTCCACAAGCTTTGGTTCACCCTCAAAACTCGGAAGCGGGTTCCCATCGCACATGTAGGTATGTAAAAAATGTCCCTCACCGGCAGCAGGATTGCTGTAAGCAAATGTATAACGGTTGCAGCTATCCGGATTTCCATTGTTGCTTTTCAAAATAGACATCGCATAATTATATTTGCCATCTTCTACATGCATGATACCAGAAATACGCGGTGTATAATTCGGACCATCCGGCTCAAATTCTCTCGTGCGGAGTGCCTGTTCAAAGGTCTGCTGTTTGTCCATCAGCTCATAGATCGTATCAGTCTGGTCGCCATTTGTCACGATCGTTTTATTCCCGAGGACACGAACCGGTGCATAAATGATCAAGCTTGGATCACTCAGTTTCGATGGATCAAACGCCTGAGTACGGATCCCCTCTCCATCCTCTACAAAAATACGGTTTCGGCTGTTCTCACTTCGCCCCATGATAAAATAAGCTGTGACCGCATATTTTCCATTTGGGGATTTTCCAATGACGATTCCTCGTCCCGGATACGCATTTTCCTTCAGTTCCTTTTCCAGTGATAATTTCTGCATAAGCTCTCTCCTTTTCTTTTTGTTTACCTGCATCGTTTTCGCATCTGGATGACAGAGCAGTCAGGCGGCCCAGCCGCGTCATCCGGTATATAACAAGGCAGAGACAGTTACAGCCGGCTGCCTGAACGCAGAATGACACATTTTATCCGTCATTCTGCTGCCCAGGCGGTCGGCTGCTATATACGATCGTTACTTATTTGTCTGATACTACAGACTACCATACTCCCCGTAGGTTCTCCTACTTTTCCGCCAGTCATATGGTTTGTTACATTAAGCATATAATATTTTGAACTGGATTTCAACCCCAAATTTTTTATACCACCTGGATCACATTCCCCCCAAGCATGTCCCCAAACAGAGGATCACACGTCACATAAATTACCTGATACTTCTCTGAAAATTTTTTCAAAAGTTCCGCCGCCGCTTTCCGGCGCACCGGATCCATGTCGATCAGCGT
This sequence comes from uncultured Eubacterium sp., assembly GCA_964579975.1. GTDB lineage: Bacteria > Bacillota > Clostridia > Lachnospirales > Lachnospiraceae > Eubacterium_F. The sequence continues at coordinate 11,356 of CAZOIF010000024.1, forward strand.
ATCGTCAAAAACGGCAAAACCACTTCTGTCCCCATACAGATTTTCTAACACAGCGAGACGGAACGCAAGTGAAACGGTCTCTTTCGTCCCTTCTGACAAAAGCCGGTAATTCATAAAATTCCCATTGCTGATCACACCCAGATCAAGGTTGTTTTCATCAGTCCTCACCTTAACCCTCCCTTCGGTCAGTGTTTCCAGATATTTCCCTGTATTTTCCAGAATATCCGCCGACGGACTTTTCTCCATTTTCTCTCTCGTCTTTTCAAATACGGACTGGATATGTTTCCAATGTACACAGAGTTCTTTATTTTTCTCAAATTCTTCTCTGGCATATTCATATTCCGGTTCAATCTCCTCAAATGTCCGGTCCGGAAGAGTCTTCTCGCACTGGACAAACTCTGTTTCCTTTTGTCTCTTAAAGAGTTCTGCCTCTTCCTGATTTTTTCTATAATCTCTTTCCGCCTGCGCAGCGTCTTTGATCTGCATATATTTTTCAGGAATCTGACGCAGTTGCTCGATTTCAGACCGAATCGTCTGCAACTTTTCCTGAAGTGTGCACTTTCTCTTTTTCAGGTCTTCCGGAGAACTGTATTTTTCCTTTAGTGCCTTTAACTCTGCTCTCAGGCTTCCTATCATCTCATCTTCATGTCCTGCCACAAAGTCTTCTCCGCCTATTCCGCAAATATCCTGTTCAATTTCAGAGACACTCCGGCTTATGCTGTCACAAGTTTCCGTATAAGCCTGCTCGATCTCTTCCTCTGTCTGTTCCCCGAGAAATTCTTTGAGAGCAGCTTCCATACTCCGTAAATCGGAACGTATCTCCTCGCAGAGTTCATACTTTTGTTTCAGCATCTCCATTTCCAGAATTCCATAAGAAGCCAGTATTGCCTTTTGTTCTTCCGCACGTCTTTGATACTCAACGCATACTATATCCATGTCAACATCCTTCGGAGAAAGTTCCAGACGCATCACCTCTGGTATTATAATCTGAAACGGCTCATCTACTTCAAATTCCCCATCATTCACATTTACCAGACGGCCATCTGCCCCCTGACGGATCTTTATAAGTAGATCCGGTCTCGTTTCGATCTTCCCCTTTAACTCAGCAAACCCTCTCATAGATGCTTTCATTTTCTTGAGCTCATTGGCGCAGAGCAATGCCCTGTCATATTCCTCCTTTGGTATATCATGCGCCTTTTTTAACTTCATCTGCAGATCTTCTATCTTCTCCTTATATTCCCTTAACTTCTCATATCTTTCTTTTGCCGAAGAAGAAGTCCTTGCCACTTCAAGTTCACTTTTCAGGCGCGTGATCGTCCCATACTTTTCAGAAATCTCCGGCCATTTCTTTTCTGCGTCCACACATTCTTTCAGTTCATTTTCATATGTGCCGGACAATTCCTCTTTCGTCTTCCTGCCATCGATATCCTGCTGGTATTTCTGGTATTCTTTCAGTTCCTGTTCTGCTATGAAAAGTTGTTCTTTTGCCTCTTCAAACTCTTTCTCTGCCTGTTCATATGCATATTCTGCCTCTTTTGCCTGCTCTTTTTCTCCCTCCCTATCCTTCATATCATAATAACTCTGTAAAATCTTTCCTACGTTTTTTTCCCATCTCCCGCCACCAGCTTTTGATTTTCTTTTTGGGCGATTCGTCTCACTGTCCCAGTTACTCTCGTATTCTGCAATCCGCTCTTCGATCTTCTCCCCAAGTTTTTCAATCGATACACCGTCCAGCTCCATGACTGCCTGCGTTACTCTCGAAGCCAACTCTCCCTTCGCCTCTTTCAGGCCACTATCTTCCACGGACTGGAGGATTCCCCTTAAAATCCGCTCCTTCTCTCTCTGACTCGAAAAGATGAGATTCCGGTAAACGGCCTGTCCAAATTCCAATTCCTTTCGCATGCTCGATTGCACATTTTTCTTTGACTTCATGACAGCGCCATCTGCTGTCTTCAAGCGGCAGCTCCCCTCATCCTCCAGAGACCACTCTTTTGTTATCGTATATTCACCAGACTCTGACTCAAATACAACTTGCCCATCAATGCTGTCACTTAAAAAACCATCCACACGCCGGGCTGGCATATATGTATCAAAAAATTCCTTCTTCTCATTTCTCTTTAAGTCCACACCTGTATTCAGCATGTGATAGATGAGATCGATCATCGTCGTTTTTCCGCTCTCATTGGCACCGACAATGACATTCATGTGTTCACCCAGTTCATATTCCCGGTCTGTTATTCCGGCAAACTGTTCACAACCAAATTTTTTTAGTATCAAATCATTCACTCCATTTCCGCTATTTTGCCGGTTCTTCTTCTCTTATCTCCCGCACCAGATCGTAGGCCATCTGCAGTTCGGTACTATCTTCTGTAAGTCCAAGTAAAAATTTTGCCGGAAAAGAAATCTCCGCAAATTCATTTTCTATCTTCTCTATCGTAATACGCTCGCTAAGTTCATCATCCCGTATTTCAAAATTGAGAAACTCTTCCTCCATTTCACGATAAAGTTCTCCTCTTCCCTCATAATCTTCTTTGCTGCAACTTCCGCTAAGAGTCATCCTGACGATAGAATCTTTTCGGACGATCCCTTTCAGGCTTTCAGCGATCTGTTCCCGTAGTAGGCCCTCGTTTACCTTTAGTTTCTTATCATAATACCGGATCCGCCCACTCACAAACCGTTTTGCCCGCACTTTTTTTTGCTCATCTAACCGGATCAGAAATCCGTTCCCCTCCGTCCGGCAGCTCAGATCCGTCTGCTCATGTGTCCCCGCATTAAAAATGTGATATCCTTCCGTGTATTCTTCACAGGATATATTTTCCGGCCAGGTTATATGGGTATGCCCGATCAGCCACACATCCACCGGAATCTCATTTAATTCCTGTTCTTCCATAAGAAAATATTCATTGTTCATATCCGGGGTGATTCCCTCGATTGCGCCGTGGGCGATCCCAATCTTATAGACAGCAGGATCCATCTTCTCCTCCCGGATCCATCCCAGATTATTTGTGGTGGAATGTTTGGTCTGGCACATAGCCGGATAGATCACCGCCCGGTTTCCATCCTCTGTGTCAAATTCATAGGTACGAAATTCATTTAAAACATGAATATGAAGCTTGTCCTGGATACTATCCTGAAAATCTTCCCATAGCCTCACATCTCCGGAATAATAATCATGGTTTCCCGGAAGTACAAGTACCTTTCCCTCAAATTCACCAAGGATTTCTGTTACTGTCCGGATCGTCTTTTTAGGTATACCCGAAAACCGATGAAAAAGATCTCCAGCCACCACAAAAAACTCACAGTTATTTTCATTTGCATATGAAACCATTTTTTTCAGACTGTCAAGACGGCTCTGTTTCAACTCATCTTTAATCTCATCATATCTGTCAAACATAAGCCCGATATGGTTATCACCTGTCAAAAATATATTCAGCATTGTCTCCCTGCTTTCTTTTTTAATAATCTTTTCCTATTTATTATAATTGATTTTTATATGAACTTACAACTCTTTCTTGCATTTTACTTGCTGATTCTGACCATGATATGCTATAATGTAGAGGATAATTTTTTAAGGAGGACATATTTTTATGGCAGATCAAACAACAGAAGTGATAAATGGGTTTCTGGCAAATCTGAAAGACCTCATCCTTTCACCCGCAAAGGGCGCAAAGAAAATGGTGGATAATACAAATCCTATCATTTCACTCATTCTTATGGCAGTTCAGGCAGTTCTGGCCGGTATCATCGCACTTGAATACACCGCATTTCATTTGGAAATGGATTTTGGCGACTGTATGAAATACTTCGTTCTTTCTATTTTCTTTTCTGTGCTTCTCACAGGCGTCACACTGGGCGTTTCCATGCTTGCTGCTACCTGTATGAAGGGAGACAACGACTTTAAAAAGACACTGAATGCTCTTTCTCTCAGATGTATTGCCGTCATTCCATTTACAGTTCTTGGTATTCCATTGACATTTTTACTTCCCTCGTTCTCTCTGGCAATGATATTTATATGTGAGATCATTGGATTGTTTTATGAGTACTTTGGATTCCGGGCAGCATTTAATCTCGAGGAAGGAACTACCGCTTATATTTCTATCATCGTATCCATCGTTTACATAATTGTATTTGCGATCATATTCCGCTCTGTCGCTGCTGATTTGGTACAAACGATATTTTATTCGGCGTTTAGCAGATCATTTTATTAATAAATAGGAGATGATTTTTTATGGCAGGTTTTTTTGATAAAGTTTCAGATGTTATCAACAACACAGCAAATGATATTTCAGATAAAGCAAAAGAATTTTCTGAGGTATCTTCCTTAAACGGACAGATCCGAAGTCAGGAAAAACTCATTGAAAATACATACCGTGAAATTGGAAAAAGTTATTATGAAGCTCATGTAAATGCAACAGAGGATATATATCTCGAACAGATCCAAAAAATAACAGAGGCTAAAAAGATCGCTGAAAAACTGCGCGAAGATGTCGCAAATATCAAAAGAAAGTGATTCTTTGCAAAAATACTAAGAAAGGAATTCATAGCCGTGACTATGAATTCCTTTTTCTATTTCAATCTTCCCGTATAAAAATCTCTGTCTCTTTTCCGTACATCCCGGCGGGTTTTCTTATATCTGCGTCGATTCTCTGTCTTGATCTGATATGCCCTGATCTTTATAAAACAAACGACAACCACGATTACAATACAAATTATAAGAATAGCGACAAGAATTACTTTTTTCCATGGAAATGGTTCTTTATTTGCTGTCTCAACCGCCTCATCAAACCATTTGCTCATATCGATGCTGTCCCTGAGTGTTGGTGAATCGTTTTCATCGTAGTAAATATTGGATGCACCTACCTCCTGACCGTCATACGTATAAGAGAGACGGCCGATCACTTTCTTTCCATTCTGCTCCACTGCCTCATCGTAATATTCTACTTTTTTTTCTGCTTGATCCGCTGTTACCCCTTTCGGGAGGATAAGTCCCGCATCCTCGTCCAAATGGAGTGAACTCGTATTTTTGCTATAAAACGGACTAAAATCAGTAAACAGATACTGTTCATTGATACTGCTGGCCGTGTTATCCTCGATCGGAACTTTATCATAATTTTCAAAGCAATAATTAAAAAGTTTGGTCGTGTCCGTATATGCGTTGGGCTGTTGCCAGACAGAGTTGTCACATTTCAGGATCGCACACACCAGCTCCATGTTATCCTTTTTTGCAAAGGTAACAAGAGTATTTCTACATTTTATTGTATAACCGGTCTTTCCCCCCTCACAATATTCATAACCATATTGTGGATAGTTCGCCGGATTGATCATCTTATGGTGATTGTCAAGAATATACCCGGCTTTTCTTTTATTTGTTTTTGACATAAGAAACCGCTTTGTTCCGACGATCGTCTTAAAATCTGCATTGCGGATAGCCGCTCTTCCGATCAATGCCATATCATATGCCGAAGTGTAATGATCCTTCTTCCAGAGACCATTTGTATTGGCAAAGTGGGTGTTTTTACATCCGAGCTCTTTTGCCTTTTCATTCATTTTATTGACAAAGGAGTCGATATCACCTGCCACATGCTCTGCCACTCCATTGCATGCCTCATTGGCAGACCGCAACATGATCGCATAGAGGCTCTCCTCCATGCTTATTTCTTCTCCCACTTCAATCTCTGCATTCGAGGCACCGGATTCCCAATTTGCAAATGCATTATCTGTATATACGACCTCCTCAGACATAGAAGAATTTTCCAATGCCACGAGCGTTGTCATGATTTTTGTGATACTCGCCGGGTATTCTTTCTTGTTCATATTCTTATCATATAAAACAGCACCCGACTGCACATCAATGACGCATCCTGCCTCAGCAATGATACTTGGTTCTGATTTTCTCACCGCATGCAATTCTTCCGTATTTATATTTACTGCTGCCAGCAGGCACAAACCTGCCAACAGTATTTTAACCTTCTTTTTCATTTTAAGTTTCATTTCCTTCCTTTAGTGAACTACCGTAATATCTATTTCTTCATGCTGAAGATATATTCTTCTTTCACATCTATTATAATACACGATTTCTACATATTTTCCAACACCAACTTGTGATTTTTATATAATTTTCTTCTTTTTTATTAAAAAAACTGGCTCGACAGCACCGTCGAACCAGTTTTCCTTTCCGTTACTTACTTTTTCTTACTTGTTTTCTTCTTTTTACCCGTTACTTTTTTTACAGATTTGGTTTCATTATTATTTTTCAGGACCATTCTCTTTACCTTCGGTGAGTAAACCCAGTATTTGGATGAAAGTTTCGGGCAGTTTGCCTTCGTAATCCGGGACACCTTTTTGCCCAGTGGTTTCAGTTTCTTTGATGATGGACCCGTACCATACAGATTATAGGAACCCGTACTGTAGTTATCAAAAACTGCATGTTTATTCTGCATTATGAGAAGGCTTCCACAATAACCCGTAACAGAACCCCATATATACGATTTTTTGTAACCTGCTATCTTTCCCACATTGTAATTATATTTCATTCTGGGTTCTACCTTCTGGCCTTTTGCTTTCCAGCCGCCATCATAGTAACCGACAACACCGCCAACTCTTCCTCCTTTTCTGGAAGAAATAGTTCCTGCATTATAACAGTTTGTGACTTCCGCATATGGGCTGCCCGAAAAGGCTGCCACACCTCCCATTTGATGTCCGGAATTCATCCGATTATCCGACTTGTCACTAACTTTTCCCTTATTATAACACTGGGTCACTGTTCTGTTAAATTGGCTAAATACTCCGCCTGTACCCGATTTCGTTTCTTCTCTCATTGGCTTGCCTGAATAACTGACAGCACCTTTATTATAGCACTTCTTACCATTAGTAACTATATTTACCACACCGGCCAATTGTACACCGTCTATGTTTTTGAGATTATAACTCATCTGAATCTTTCCGGTATTTCCGCTGGATGTGATATTATCTGCACTTTTTGCAATTCCTGCTGCAAAAGCTCCGCCAAGACATTGTATCTCTTCAGGGGGATCAGGATCCTCATATGGATACAATTTAACTGGTGTTTCATACTTATTACCTGCTGACTGCACTTTTAACGTAACTTTTCCAGAATTGGTACAAGAACTTATGCTGGTACAGGTATTTACAAGACCTGTCACACTCATATTATCATCATTACTTCCACCACAATATCCGCTTAGTGAAATATTGCCGGAATTCGTACATTTCGTCATTTTACTATATTCGCCATAGCCGCTGAGTCCACCGACCTGTGCTCCGTCTGCGTACTCGGAATTCTTGCAATTTACTGTAATGTTGGCACTGTTCGAGCAGTTCGTCAGCGTCCCACATTTCCCTTTTGGGTCCTTCATTGCCTTGCCAACGATCCCACCGACATCAAATCCGGTATAACGAAGAGGATTTTCCCTAATACTTTTGACAGAAATTTTCCCCGAGACATGAACATTGTTAAATGTACACTTCGTCGCCTGAGATACCAATGCTCCTACGGTCGCATAATCCTCTGTCTGTACATTGATATTTACCTTTGTCAGCGACAGGTTCTTAAAAGTGGCTCCCGACGCCTGATAAAAGATTCCGGCACACGGTTCCTCAACGATCAGGTCATGGCCTCCTCCTGCTTCCGCATCATGGTTGAGCTCCTGTCCAATTACAAATTTCTTCTGTACCTGAAAACCCTTGATCTTGTGTCCTCTTCCATCCAGTGTACCGGTAAACGGATAGTCCCAAAATAACTGTGTATTAGCGGGAACTGTAATATCCTTCGTCAGATAATAACTTCCACTCGGAATATCTTCCATCGCCTGTAAATCCTGAAAACTTGAAATCGCCTTTTTCTCGCCCGGCTTCATTTTCGTAGCCGGTGCCGGCTTTCTTGGTACAGGCGTTACTTTTGGTGCCGAAGTGGCAGTCGGCTTTTTCGTCACCACTGGTTTTTGTGTCTGCTGGGTGGACGGAGTCCGGATTGGCCTGACTGACGGAATCTGGGTCGGTCTGGCTGATGAAGTCTGGATCGGCATTGCCGTCACGCTGGCAGTCGGCTTCGGCTTCTGGGTCGGCTTCGCTGGCTGTGTCGCTGTCACTGTACCTGCATTTTCCCATACTGAAGATGCACTCAGGTCAATATGCAGCACAGGGCGGACACCGAACAAAAGATCTGTCATATAACCAAAATCACTATCTATCTCTCCCGATTTTTCAACCATGACTGCATATTTCTGCGAATACCCGGGTGAACGCAGCCACCATGTCATCGGAACATCCCCATTTCTCATCGCATATTGAGTATCTTCTGCTACTCTGGACTCACTCTCTTCGCTGTTCATCGGAAAACCATACGCTTCCTTGGTCGCTTCGGAGAGGGACAGCAGATACACCTTATCTGTGGTATCCTCTCCGCCATTGACATCCGTGATGAGATTGCTTTCATTCTTTACTGTAGTGCTCTGAATCGCCTCTCCCTCTTCCTGACTGAAAGCATTCTGGTAAAATATCTCATTCAACCATGCGCGAAGTGTACAGCCTTCCCATGTGATATCCGGAGTATCTATTAAAAACTCCTCCTCATCTCCATTATACTTCTTGTAATCCAGACACTGATCTGCTATCAGAAAAGCATCATCACCTTCTACTGACAGTACGCGCCACTTAATCGGTTCTTTTGCGTCGCTCTCATTTACGATTTCATCTCCATTTGTATCTCTCTGCCAGTAGTTTCCAAAGTAGATACAATCCCATGTCGTGACACCGCTGCTGTCTGTCCTCGGATTACTGATCCCATAACCGGCGGCTTCCGCACACACTGTCACAGAGGTCTGCCCAAGCACGGCAGACACCACAAGAACAATGCTCAAGAATGCCGCTATTGTTGATTTCATTTTCTTCATGCCAATCCTCCATTCTACTACAATATATTTTTGCTTATTATAACACCTTTTTTTCTTTTCCACCCGGATTTAGCGCGAATGGTAAATATACGACGTGAATGGTAAAAGTGATTTTTTTCTTTTTTATTCAAAATAATTATGATACAATAGACCCTGATAGACAAAATCAAATCATCAGAAGGGATTTCGGATAAAAATGAGATTAAGAAATATCAAAGGTGCAGAAGATTTTATTGCAAATAGCGTTTATGTTATACAAAACCCAGAAGAATATAAAGGAAAATGGAACACTTTTTTTGAAAAGGAAGCGCCGCTTCACATCGAGATCGGCATGGGAAAAGGAAAATTCATACACTCCCTTGCGCAGTCTATGCCAGATACGAATTTTATCGGAATTGAAATGTATTCCAGTGTTTTATACCGGGCGATTGAAAAGAGACAGGAGACGGATCTGGAAAATCTTTATTTCATCCGGATGGACGCCAAAAATATAAGAGATGTATTTGATGATGGAGAAATTGAAAGAATCTATCTGAATTTTTCAGATCCATGGCCAAAAGAACGCCACGCAAAACGAAGACTGACCTCTCCGCTTTTTCTTGATTCCTATGATAAGGTTCTCTCAAAAGATGGGATGCTATGTTTCAAAACAGATAATCGGCTGCTTTTTGACTATTCGGTAGAAACAATAGAAGCTACAGAGCCTTGGAAATTAAAAGATGTCACCTATGATCTGCACCATAGTCCCTATGCAGAGGGAAATGTCATGACAGAATATGAAGAAAAATTTTCTGCAAAAGGTATGCCGATCCATCGTCTGGTCGCTTACCGCTGATGGATCAGACACATTTTTAATTTCATTTCATATAATAAACAAAAAGAGAATTTATCTATGAAAAATTTTGACCGGGTCATCCGGAATTTCTTTCTGGGAAAACCAGGGCTCTGTAAAAAAATAAATCAAATTGTAAATTCAACACATTATATTATGAAACTTTTGAACATTAAATAGAGGTCCGGTTAGTCGGACCTCTACTATTCTTTTATTCTTTTTTACGCTTCATCTCTTTTAACATCCGATTTTTTATTTTTCTCTCCATAATAACATCGATGATATGCATAAGAACGGCAACTGCCGGCACACCAAGGAACATTCCAAGAACTCCGAAATACGCCCCTCCTACTGTAATACCAAAAATAACCCACAGCGGTTTGATACCGGTGAGATCACCCAGTATCTTCGGTCCCAGATATAATCCGTCAAACTGTTGGAGGACCAGAATCATGATAACATAAATAATAGCATACTTGGGTTCTATGACAAGGTAAATGATCACTCCGGGAATGGCGCCTATAAACGGACCAAAATATGGAATCATATTTGTTACTCCGACGATTACACTGAGCAATAATGCATATGGCAGTTGAATGATCGTCATAACAATCAGCGAAAGGATTCCTATGATCAGCGAATCAATCGTTTTTCCAAATAAGAAACCATTAAATATATGATTACATTCACGGATCGTATTCCAGATAACCGGTGCGTTTTTTTTCTTTGAAAATACAAAAACGATCCTCCTCATTTGTTTTACGATCTTATTTTTATCAAGTATAATATAACATGAAATAACGATTGCAAAAATAACATTGATTAGACCTGCTATAAATGAAGCTGATATGTTATAAATATAAGGAAAGACTACTTTTGCCAGATCCGTTCCATATCCAAAAATATTCTCTGGCAGAACTTCTTTTATCACTCTACTGATATCATCCATTGGAAGAAATGGGTATCTTTTTTGAATCTCTGCCGTATTATTTACAATATAACTATAACCACTTCTGAGTGATTTGGTCAATTCCCGGATACTTTGTGAGATTTCGGGCACAATATAGACGATCGTGATCGTGAGCAACCCGATCAGAACAACATAGGAAAAAGCTACACTTGTGTATTTGCATGCCGTCTTATGTTTGTCCTTAAAAAAAATACGGTTCAAAAAATTGTTCACACTTACAACCATTGGATTGATGAGAAATGCGAGAACAACTCCAAGAATAAATGACATCAGTATTTTTATCAATCTACTTATTTCATACATGACTGCATTCCAGTTCATGATAATCGTAATAACGATTGTGCATGCTGCAATAATTAACACAAGTGTACCTGTATTGGCCAGTAGTGCTTTCAGGGTATCTTTTATTTTACGGTCTGTTTTTAAATTTTTGCTCATGAAAATATCCTTTCTCCATCTACAGGTTATTAGTTTTTATTTATATTTTATTTATGGTTTACATAATTTTTCTAAATTTTTACTTGCTTTTTTTCATATTCTAGTATATAATATTTTTTGCAGATTTAGATATGCGCTTTTAGCTCAGTTGGTAGAGCACCTGACTCTTAATCAGGGTGTCTGGGGTTCGAGCCCCCAAAGGCGTACTCCCGAGTCCTTGTTTGGCAGACCTGCAACTGCTGGGTAAGGGCTTTTTTTTGCCCAAATTTGTGAGAAAGCCTGATAATAAAAATGTGAAATCAGGCTAACTCCCAAAAATCAGTTGACCTTTGCATCTTCCAGAGCTTGTCTCTCCTCTTCGGACAAAGTCACAAACACTTCCCCATTCTTTACTTCCTTAATATAAGTATAGCACCCTTCACTATTTGAATGCATAGAATTTAAAATAAATCCATTATTATCCTTTGTAAGAAGGACAAGAACAAAACTAAGTGTTCCGCCGATTTCCTTAAAAGCGTCATATTTGACAATACCGATCTTCTGGTATGTTCTCAATAGATTTGCATCAATGCGGTTCAACCGGGTACTGATTTTTTTCAGTTCCTCATTTACATAATCCATATTTTCAAATTTCTTTTGAAAAGATTCTTCGAGACTTCTTCCGTTTTGCCCATCCATAAAAATCAGATATCTTCTTTTCATTCCACTTACCATCGCCAAAAGAACGATGATCAATATAGCAAATATCACACATACTCCAGCAAGTACTGCGATCGTCATATCGGTTTCCAAACCATAATCTCTTAAACGAAACATTTGTCTTTCTCCTTTCGAATGTATGTTCTACTGATTGAGTAATGCAACGATTTTTTCTAAATCCTCTGGCGTATAATATTCAATTTCGATTTTTCCCGCCTTTTCTGATTTTCGGTTGATCGTTACTTTTGTACCGGTAATCATTTTTAGTTTTTCTTCCAGATCCCTGTAAACAAAATCATTTTTGAGTTCTTCTTTTTTCTTCTTTGGACTCTGTGTTTTTCCAAGAGATTTAATAAGCTTCTCTGTTTCCCTTACACTTAGTTTCTCATCAAAGATTTTCATTGCCATATTATACTGGATATCATTATCTTTTATCGCAAGGAGCGCCCTGGCATGTCCGCTGGAAATATTCTCTTCTACCAACATACTTTGTACGCGCTCATCCAGCTTTAAGAGACGGATTGCATTCGTGATCGCAGTTCTGCTTTTCGATACCCGGTCCGCCACTTCATCTTGTTTTAGATTATATTCCTGTATGAGTCTCTGATATGCCATCGCTTCCTCAACAGGATTCAGATCCTCTCTCTGAATATTTTCGATCAATGCAATTTCCATGATTTCCTGTGGAGAATAATCTTTTATGACAACTGGCACTTTTTTTAATCCGGCCAGTTTTGCCGCTCGCCATCTTCTCTCTCCAGCTATGATTTCAAAATAATCATCTTTTTTTGTGACAACGATCGGTTGTACGATTCCATGCTGTTTAATCGATTCTGACAACTCGATCAATGAATCCTCGTTAAAGGTCTTTCTCGGCTGCTCTTTATTTGGTTCAATTTGATTGATATCCATTAATTCTTCCGACTTAATAAGCTTTTCCGTTTTTACTCCGGCATTTTTATTGGGAATAAGTGTATCCAGTCCCTTTCCAAGCCCTGTCTTCTTCACTGCCATTATTCTATTCATCTCCTCTTTCAATAATTTCTTCTGCCAGCGCCCTGTATGCCTTTGCCCCGGTTGACTTACTATCATAAATACTGATTGGCAAACCATAACTCGGAGCCTCTGCCAAACGGACACTTCTCGGTATTATCGTATTGTAAATCTTCTGATTCAGGTTTTCCCTGACATTTTCGATAACCTGAAGAGATAAATTTGTTCTTCCGTCATACATCGTAAATACAACTCCATCGATTTCAAGACGTGGATTCAGTCGATCCTTTACCAGATTTATTGTATAGATTAGCTGGCTAAGTCCCTCCAACGCATAATACTCACACTGGATTGGAACAAGAACCGAATCCGCTGTCGTCATTGAATTGATCGTAAGACTATTAAGGGATGGAGGACAGTCAATTAAAATGTAATCATAATTATCTTTTACCTTATCAATTTCCTTTGATAAAATATAATTTCGGTCTTCCATATCAAGTGTTTCAATTTCTACTCCCGCAAGATTTACATTTGCAGGAAGTATGTCCAGATTTTCCAAAACATTTTTTTGTACACATTCATCAAATGTATTATTTCCAATCATTAACTGATAAACCGTAACATCAAGTGCATCCTTATTTACTCCCAGTCCACTCGATGCATTTCCCTGTGGATCAAGATCTATCATAAGAACTTTCTTCTGTTTTTCAGCCAGAGCGGCAGCAAGATTTATCGTCGTTGTTGTTTTTCCAACACCGCCCTTTTGATTTGCTATTGCAATTATTTTATTACTATTCATTTTTTTCTCCGTTCTTACACATTTTTTGTGCATGTTTTTCTGCACATACCGATATCGCAAAATCGCACATGTGATATTATTATAACACCAATTGCTCTGTTTTTCAATGTTTCACGTGAAACATTATAAAGGATTTTTTTTAGGTTTTCCTGCTTTTCTTGGATATTTATTCGGAGTAAAATTATTTTTGTTAATCTTCAAAATATATCTTTCATAATCTTTTTCATCTGCAAGATTCAAGATTTTTTCAATATTACAATTCAATATATGAAAAGCATTTTTCGCCTCTTCCATCTCCTGAGTAATTTTCTTACTCTTATACAAAAATAAATTTCCTTCCACCTTTATAAAAGGAGAACAATATTCTAATAATAATGGAAGTGCGGCTACCGCTCTTGAAACACAAATATCAAATTGTTCCCGGTATTTATCATTTCTTCCCAAGTCTTCTGCCCTGCCATGAATCAATTCCACATTATTTGTTAATCCCAGTGTATCTACTATTAATTCTAAAAACTCGATTCGTTTATTTAATGAATCAACTAAAGTAAAAGAAGTATCCGGGAGCATAATAGCCAAAGGAATTCCCGGAAAACCTGCCCCGGTTCCGAGATCAAGAACTAGTTTGTTTTCAAAATAAGAAAATGGAATATCCTTTAAAATGAGACAGCTATCCAGAAAATGTTTTTTCACTACATCCTCATACTCTGTAATTGTAGTTAAATTTATTTTCTGATTTTCTTGAATCAACAACTTATAATATTTCTCAAATTTATCTGCCTGAGTTTGATCCAACTCAATTCCATAATTTCTAAATAAATCTTGCATCAAAAAATCCACCTTATATTAATAAATATCACATATCTAATTTGTCATATATATCTGTTCACAAAATCTAAATGTTTCACGTGAAACATTCTATCATTTTTTACATGTGCTGTATTATTTAGTATTAAAATTTTCGAGATATACAAGCAATACAGAAATATCTGCCGGAGAAACTCCTGATATTCTGGCAGCTTGTCCCACTGACTCTGGTCTTATATCTGACAATTTCTGAACAGCTTCTTTTCGCAAGCTATTGATCAAAGTATAATCAATTTCTTTTGGGATTTTCTTTCGTTCCAACTTTTTAAATTGTTTGACCTGCTTTAATTGCCTGGTGATATATCCCTCATATTTTATATTTATATTCACTTGCTCGCAAACATCATCCGGAAGTTCCGGACGATTCGAATCGATTGCAGAAACAATTTCATAATTAAGTTCTGGACGACGAATCAATTCTGCCAAAGTAATTCCACTTTGCAAATGAGTACTATTATGTTCTTGTAACAACTCCTGAACTTTTTCTGTTCCGCCAACGGATGTATTTGTCACACGTTTGATTTCCTGTTCGATAAGTTTATCCTTTTCCAATAATTTTTCATATCGTTCTTTGCTGATCAGACCTACTTCATATCCAATCGGAGTAAGTCTCAAGTCAGCATTATCCTGTCTCAAGAGTAGACGATACTCTGCTCTTGATGTCATCATACGATAAGGTTCATTTGTACCCTTTGTCACAAGATCATCAATCAATACACCAATATATGCCTGTGACCGGTCGAGGATTACAGGATTCTTTTGCTGCAGTTTTCTCGCTGCATTAATTCCTGCCATAAGTCCCTGTGCAGCAGCTTCTTCATAACCGGAACTTCCATTTGCCTGCCCCGCACTAAAAAGTCCCTCTATCTTTTTAAATTCCAATGAAGCTTTTAACTCCAGAGAATCAATACAATCATATTCAATCGCATATGCATTCCGAACAATTTTAGCATTTTCCAATCCGGGTACCGTGCGATACATTTCATACTGGACATCCTCTGGCAAAGAGCTGGACATTCCTCCGATATAAACTTCTGAAGTATATAACCCCTCCGGTTCGATAAATACCTGATGCCTGTTTTTATCGGAAAACCTGACAACCTTATCTTCGATCGAAGGACAATACCTGGGGCCGGTTCCCTTGATCACTCCGGAATAAAGAGGAGAGCGGTCGATATTATTCCGGATGATTTCATGAGTTTCTTCATTCGTATAAGTAAGCCAGCATTTAACCTGTTCTCTTTCTATATCTTCCGGACGATTTGTAAATGAAAACGGCACTAATTTTTCATCGCCAAACTGAGGTTCCATCTTGGAATAATCTACTGTATTTCCATCAATCCTCGCTGGAGTCCCCGTCTTAAATCTTCTTATTTGAATTCCATTTTTTTCCAATGACTCTGATAAATAATTTGCTGCTGATAAACCGTTTGGGCCAGTGTGAGTAGAAACTTCTCCTGTTATACATCTTGACTTTAAATAAGTTCCTGTACAAAGAATACACACTTTGCAGTCATACACAGCCCCTGTAAATGTCTTCACTCCGACTATCGCTCCGTCTTCTATGATCAGTTCTGTCACCTCAGCCTGCTTCACAGAAATCTTATCATTACTTTCGAGCTTTTCTCTCATGCATTTCGTGTACATACTCTTATCTGCCTGAGCCCGAAGAGAATGTACGGCAGGTCCCTTTGACTTATTTAACATCTTGCTCTGGATAAAAGTGGAGTCGATATTTTTTCCCATTTCCCCACCAAGGGCGTCAATTTCTTTTACCAGATGTCCTTTGGAAGAACCACCAATATTCGGATTACAGGGCATCAATGCAATACTGTCTACACTAACTGTAAAAAGAACAGTATGAAATCCAAGCCTGGCCAAAGCAAGGGCTGCTTCGCATCCGGCATGACCAGCACCTACTACTACGGCATCATATGTCTCATGCAAATATTTTTTCAAAACACCACACCTCACTTGCCCATACAAAACTTCCGGAATATCGTATCGACCAGATCATCATCGACACTTTCACCGATTATTTTTCCAAGACTTTCATATGCATTCATCAGATCGATCGTATAAAAATCCTCACCCATATCCATCTGTATACTATCTATTACATGTTCCAGACTATCGACACTTTCTGCCACAGCCTGTTTTTGTCTCTCATTTGAAATATATATTTCATCATTAAATGATACTTTTTCAAGATAAAATTGTTTTTTAATATATTGTTCCAACTGTTCCAGACCATCACTAGTTTTTGCAGAAAAAGAAATAATCTCTTTATCTGTATATTTTCTAATTTCAGATTCATTAACAACCAAATCCAGATCATTTTTATTCAATAAAATTACAGCATTCCGATCTGAAATTTCTTTGATTAAAAAAATATCATCCTCTGTAAGTTTTTCGCTTCCATCGATAATAAGAATACAAAAATCTGCTAATTCGATATTTTTTTTCGCTTTTTCAATTCCTATTTTTTCTACTTTATCTTCCGTATTATGGATTCCTGCCGTATCAATCAGATGAAGAAAAAGATCCCCCATTCTTACATCCTCTTCCAAAGTATCTCTCGTCGTACCGGGAACATCTGTCACAATCGCCCTCTCAGTTCCAAGGATTGAATTTAAAAAAGAAGACTTTCCTACATTTGGCCGCCCTATGATGACAGTTTGCACTCCCTCCCGGATCATTCTTCCATTATTATAATTATCTCTTATCTTTTTTAATTCAGATAAAGAATTTAATATTCCTGCCTCAAAATCATCTAAAAAATCATCCAGAGAAATATGTTCCGGATCATCCAGTGCTGCTTCAATATAAGCTACATCATTTAAAATGTTATTTCGAATATAAATGATTTTTTCTTTTATAACTCCCTTTAATTGATTTACAGAATTTTCCATTGCATATCTGCTCTTTGATTCGATAAGATCCATCACAGCTTCTGCCTGGGACAGATCAATCCGTCCATTCAAAAATGCACGTTTTGTAAATTCTCCAGGTTCTGCAATGCGTACTCCCTGCGATAAGATCAGATCCAATATTTCTTGACAAAGAAAAGCTCCTCCATGGCATTGGATTTCCACTACATCTTCTTTTGTATAGCTGTTCGGAGATTTCATTAAAAGAACAATAACCTCATCAATAATCTCAGATTTTTCATTTATTACAAAACCATAATTTACAGTATGGCTTTTACATTCCACTAACGTTTTATTTTTGAATTGTAATATTTTATCTGCACTTTCAATCGCATGACTGCCACTGATCCTCAGTATACTTACCCCACCATTTATAGAAGAAGTAACAATTGCGGCAATCGTATCATCATAAAACATAAAATCACCTGAATATTTTTCTATTAATAAAAACGGGTATCCCTGACCGGATCTTAAATCACGACTTTTGGGATACCCGACTGAGTTCTTTTTTAGTCCTCTTTTTCAGCTACAGACTTTTCATCATTATTTCTTCTATTGTTTTTGTCATAAGGTCTGCGTCTGTTATTACCTCGCCCATTATAATTATTTTTTCTACGATAATTATTTCTGCGAGGAGGCATGCTGGCATATTCCTTTGAAATATTTACAACTACCTTACGGAATGGTTCCTCCCCTTCGCTATAAGTTTCGATGTACTTATCATTTTGAAGAGCAGCATGGATAATTCTTCTCTCATAAGGATTCATCGGTTCAAGATATGCTGGCTTACGTGTCTTCTTAACTTTGCTTGCAATATTCTTTGCAAGATTTTCAATCGTCTGCTTACGGCGTTCCCGATAATTTTCCGTATCAATTTTAATCTTTACATATTTTTCTCTATTTTTATTTGCTACCAAAGATGTCAAATATTGAATGGAATCGAGAGTTTGTCCTCTTTTTCCGATCAGAACTCCCATCTCAGGACCTTTCAATTCAATATTGATATAACTGTTCTCCTCATCATAATCAATGACAGTTTCTACTTCAAGATTCATATGTTCAAATAAAGTAGAAAGGAAATTTTTAACAACATCATCAACACTTTCTTTTTTACAAACCCGGATTTTTGCAGGTTTACTAAATAGACCGAGTATGCCACTACTTTCTTTGTCAATTACTTCATATTCAATCTGATCACTTGTCGTTTCAAGTTTGATCAAAGCTTCTGTTAAAGCTTCATCCACAGTCTTTGCAGTAAATTCAAGCCAATTTGACATATTAATTCCTCCAATCCGTCAAAACGCTATTTTCTTATTCATTACTTCTCTTTCTTATTTCCCGATAACATATGAGCATATCCCGCAATGCTCCCCGGTTTAATATCCTTATTCACTTTTACATCATTCTTTCCCTTATCAGAAACATTTGAAGACGCTTTATTCTGATAACTTGTTGCAGTCTTGATAGAACTTGTCCTCTGCTTGGAATACATTTCCATTTGCCGGTTCATTTCTTCACGCTTTTTATTCTTCTTCTCCGCCTTCTCTTTGTTCTTTTCAGCCAAATCTTCCATGGAAATATTATCTACATGGCGATTGATAAAATATGCTTGTATAATACGGAAAATCGAACCTGTGATCCAGTAAAGACCCACACCTATATTCAATGTTAAACAGAAAATACCAGACATAACAGGTGCAAAGTAAGTCATTGTTTTCATACTTTGTGCCATAGAATCCTGCTGCTGATCTTTGTTATCATTTTTGACCTGAAGCATTTTCGAATTAATAAACTGAAAAACAACAGCAAGAATCGGAATCAAATAAGCAAACTTTGTGACTTTTGCATACTGATTTGGCGTTTGTGATACATCAAGACCTAAAAAACCGGTAGCTCCTTCCAAAGATGGAACATATTTTGTAATTTCTCTGATGATTCCATACAAAGCAAATAAAATCGGCATACTGATAAGAAGAGGCAGACATCCACCAAAAGGACTTATACCATATTTTGTATATATGGCCTGTGTCTCCGCATTCATTTTCATAACAGAATCATTATCTTTTTTATCCTTATACTTATTACGGATTGCCTGAAGCTCCGGATTTAACCGATTCATAAGGCGGGATGATTTCTGCTGTTTTGCATTTAACGGAATCATGATCGTATACACAATGATCGTAAAGAGTATAATACATAAACCAATATTATGAATTCCAAATACATGGAACACAAACCAGTCGATACCGGTTAAAATCGATCCTAACAGTTCATAAATATAACTCAATTCCATTTACCTCCACATTTTTACATCAGCACATAACTGTCAGACAAAAGAACAGGAAAGCATCAAGGTACTGGATCATAACCACCCTTGTGAAACGGATGACATCTCAAAATTCTTTTCACAGCCAAAAAACCACCTTTCGCTGCACCATATTTTGTAATCGCCTGAATCGCATATTCAGAACAACATGGCGTATAAATGCAGGTTGGTGTTCTTTTTAACGGTGAAACAAATTTTTGATATATTTTCAGTAAAAACAAAAAAAATCTTTTCATTTTAATATTCCATGCAATTTACATAAGTGGCATACAGCACTGTCAATTTCGTCAAAGCTTTTATCTTTTGCTGTATTTCTGGCAACTATGACTATATTATAACTCTTCATTAAATGTGCATCATTTTTACGAACCGATTCTCTCAACAATCTGGTGACTCTATGACGCACAACGCTATTACCAACCTTCTTACTTACAGAAAATCCATAATGATTGGGACCACTTTCCCTCTCCGACATTACCATCACCAGATACTTATTTGCTTTTGACTTACCAAATTTGTAAACCTTTTGAAACTCTGAATTTTTTCCTAATCTTTCAAACACTGTTTCAGTCCTCATAAAGAGAAGAAAAAGCCACACATTTTATGTGACTTTGCACAATACTGCCCTAGGCAGATAATTTCTTTCTTCCTTTTGCTCTTCTTCTGGAAAGAACTTTCCTTCCGTTTGAAGTTCTCATTCTTTTACGAAAACCATGTACTCTGGCTCTGGATTTCTTTTTCGGCTGAAATGTCATTTTCATATCGCTACACCTCCTTCATCTCTTATACAAATTTAAAACTATTTAAAATCCGTATCAAGCCTAATTATAGTATTGAATTGCCAATTAGTCAAGCAAATATTCCAAGAAAATTATAAATTTGCAAATAGCCCATTGAAAAAACATTCATTTTGAGGTAAAATGTAAATGTATGTTTATACCCTTATTTCAATTTTTTATTAGTTAGGTAGGTTTTTTTATGAAAAACGAGATAAAAACCAAATGGAACAATATTATCGCTTATCTGAAGGAAGAAAGTGCTATTACCGGACCCGCAATCCGTACTTTTATTGAGCCATTAGAAATTTTTTCATGTGAAGATGATATTGTTACGTTTGAAATCAATAAAGAAACCCAGGGAGATTGTATCGACATACTGAAATCAAAGTACAATGTTCATATTAAAGTGGCGATCGAAGTGGTCACTGGACAAGAAGTTGAGGTTGATTATATCTACAAAACCGAATCAGTTTCTTCCTATATAAAAGAAGAAACTTTGACAGATAAATATCCCTATCTGAAATCAGGGCATTCTTTTGATACTTTTGTTATCAGCCGGAGTAACTCCATGGCATATGCAGCTGCTGTTGCTGTTGCTGAAGCACCTACTTCACAGGTATACAATCCACTTTTTTTATACAGTGGTTCCGGACTCGGTAAAACTCACCTGATGCATTCCATTGCAAGACATATCATCGAAAACCACCCTGAACTTAACGTGCTTTACACAACCAGCGAAGATTTTACTAATCAGGTAGTCGAGGCGATCCGTACAAATAAGAAAAAAGGAGACACTGCTGCTACTACAAATCTGAGAAAAAAATATCGGTATGTAGATGTACTTTTGATTGATGATATTCAATTCATCATCGGAAAAGAATCTACACAGATTGAATTTTTTAACACGTTTGAAGCACTTTTCCAAGCAGATAAACAAATCGTTATCTCCAGTGATAAACCTCCCCGTGACATGGATCAGCTCGATGAGAGATACCGTTCCCGTTTTAACTCAGGTCTTCCCATCGACATCCAGCCACCAGACTACGAAACAAGCATGGCGATCCTGAAAAATTATCAGGAAAATGAATCAATTAAGTTAGAAGACAAAATCCTTAGCTACATTGCCACGAACATAAAATCAAACATAAGAGATCTGGAAGGAGCATATAAAAAAGTCATTTTTCTATCCAAACTGACACATCAGGAAATAACACTTGCCCTTGCAGAAGATGCTTTAAAAGATATCATTAAACCGAATGACTCAAAAGAAATCACGGTAGATTACATAAATAAGATCGTCACCGATCACTATAACCTTGCAGAAGATGCTATCATTTCCAAAAGAAAACAAAAGAGCATCGCATTTCCAAGACAGATATGCATGTATTTATGCAAAGAATTAACAGGCTTATCCACAACAGATATTGGAGAAAAGCTTGGAAACAGGGATCATTCCACAGTTATCCACGGATGCACAAAAATTGAGGAAATGCTTAAAGTTGATAACAGCCTTCAAAATACGATTGATGTGCTCATGAAAAAAATCAACCCTTAATATGATGTTGATAACTTCAATATAAATTGTTTATTTTATGATCATTTATGTGGATATAAAAAAAATGTAAAAAATTTACTTTTACTAATTCCACATCTCACACATTTTATCCATACATGAATCCAGAAGTTATCATGGGATAAAAACCATCATAAAATAAGCTTACTATGGATTTTAAACAAACTCACAGCTATTAATACTATATAATACTAAAATATAATTATTTATTAATATGACTTAAACCTGAAGGGGGTTATGCACAATATGAAATTCACATGTAATAAATCAGATATCAATGAAGCGGTCAATATTGTATTGAAAGCAGTACCTGGAAAAACAACGATGCCAATTCTTGAATGCGTTGTGATCGAAGCAGCAGGAGATGAACTAAAGCTGACTACTAATGATATGTCACTTGGTATCGAAACAAGATTCAATGCAAATATAGAAGAAGAAGGAGTTATACTCGTAAATGCTAAGATGATTTCAGAAATCATCCGAAAACTTCCGGATAATGATGTCTACTTTGAAGCAGATAGCAATGATAACATCCTCTTATTCTGCGGAAAAGCAAAATTTAATCTTTCAGGAAAAAATTATGAAGAATTTCCGATGCTTCCTAATATTGAAAAAGAAAAGAAGATCATCATTTCGCAATTTACATTAAAAGAAATGATACGTCAGACGATTTTTTCAATTTCAAATAATGAAAATAATAAGATCCTTACCGGTGAACTTTTTGAAATCAACGGGGATGAATTTAAAATCGCTTCCCTTGACTTACATCGTGTTTCAATCCGGAAAATACAGTTAAAAGAAAGTTTCGATGATATAAAAGCAGTCATTCCCGGAAAAACTCTCAGTGAAGTAAGTAAAATACTTACGGGTGGTATTGATGATGAAGTAGAAATTTTCTTTACAAAAAACCATGTTTTGTTTGAACTGGATAAGACGATCATCATATCCAGACTGATCGAGGGAAATTTTTATAATATCAACCAGATGCTTACAAATGATTATGAGACAAAAATAACAATAAATAAAAGAGAACTCCTGGATTGTATTGATCGTGCTACCCTTCTTCTCAGGGAAGCAGAAAATAAGCCGGTCATTATGAATGTAAAAAGTGATGAGATCAAAATGGAGATGAATACGAAGATTGGTTCCATGGATGAAAATATTAGTATTCAAAAAGAAGGAAAAGATCTCCGGATCGCTTTTGATCCAAAGTTTTTGATCGATGTTCTCAGGGTTATTGATGAGGAAGAGGTTAATCTGTATTTATTTAATGCAAAAGCGCCATGTTTTATCCGAGATGATAATTCTTATATTTATCTGATCCTTCCGGTTAATCTCATCGATAATTAAAGATGAATGATTAAAAATAGAATGGAGACAAAAATGGAAGAAATCATAATAAAGGATGAATATATTAAACTTGGACAGGTTTTAAAACTTGCGGGATTTGCGGGTTCAGGAGTTGACGCCAAGTTTATGATCGAGGATGGAATTGTCACGGTGAATGGTGAAGTAGAACTGCGGCGCGGAAGAAAGATACGTCATGGTGATGTGATAGGTCTGGAAGAGAAACAAGTAAAGGTAGTCGGTATATGATCATTCATTCTGTGGAATTGTTGGATTTTCGTAATTATGAGAGAGAAATATTTCATTTTGATCCGGAAACTAACGTACTTTTTGGAGATAATGCCCAAGGAAAGACAAATGTACTAGAAGGAATTTATCTCTGTTCAACGACCAGATCTCATAAAGGTAGTAAAGACAGGGAAATGATCCGGCTTGGTATGGATGAGTCTCATCTGAGAATGATCGTCAAGAAAAAAGGAATTGACCATAAAATTGATGTCCATTTGAAAAAAAATAAATCAAAAGGAATCGCAGTGGATGGAATACCGGTAAAACGCAGTGGAGAACTTCTCGGAATTTCTAATATCGTTTTTTTTTCTCCGGAAGATCTGGCGATTATCCAAAATGGACCGGATGCCAGACGAAGATTTATCGATATGGAATTATGTCAGCTTGATAAAATGTATCTGTTTTATCTGACAAAATATAAACATGTACTAAAGCAGCGAAACGAACTTCTCAAACAAATCAGTATAAATTCTGAATTAATGGACACACTTGATATATGGAATAGTAAATTAATTGAATATGGTACATATGTCATAAGTGCGAGAAAAGATTTTGTAGAAAAACTAAACGGATATATGAAAGATATCCACAAAAATCTTACCGGAGGGAAAGAAACAATCTGTTTGACTTATGAACCAGATGTGCAGGCAGAAGAGTTTAGTCAAAAACTGATTTTATCAGAACAAAAAGATTTATTTACAAAGACGACAAATGCAGGGCCTCACAGAGATGATCTTTCTTTTATTTCTGAAAAAAAAGATCTGCGAAAATACGGATCCAGAGGGCAGCAGAGAACCGGTGCATTATCTCTGAAATTAACAGAAATAAGAATTGTAGAGGAAAAAACAGGAGAGAAACCAATTTTATTATTGGATGATGTACTATCTGAGTTAGACCGGAACCGGCAAAATTATTTATTGGAACATATAAAAGGAATACAGACAATTATTACTTGTACAGGTCTGGAAGAGTTTGTAAAAAATGGTATTAATATCCAGAAAACTTTTGAAATTGAATCTGGTACAGTAAAATAAGCATTTGCGAATGGAGGCAGAATTAAAAAATGGATAATCAGGAAAAGATTGAATATGGTGCTGATCAGATTCAGATATTGGAAGGACTGGAAGCTGTCCGGAAAAGACCTGGAATGTACATAGGAAGCACGTCAGAACGTGGTCTTCATCACCTTGTTTATGAAATTGTGGACAATGCGATTGATGAAGCTCTGGCGGGTTTTTGTGATGTCGTTGATGTACATATCAATAAAGATAATTCAATTACTGTATTTGATAATGGACGTGGTATTCCGGTAGGGATCAACCATAAATCAGGAAGACCTGCAGTAGAGGTTGTATTTACGGTGCTCCATGCGGGAGGAAAATTTGGCGGCGGCGGATATAAAGTATCCGGTGGTCTTCATGGTGTAGGCGCTTCTGTTGTAAATGCATTATCGGATTGGCTGGAAGTAGAAATTTATCAGGATGGTTCTATTTATAAACAGAGATATGAGCGCGGAAAAGTTATGTATGATCTGGAAAAAGTTGGAACTACTGATATGAGAGGTTCTAAAATAACGTTTCTTCCGGATAAAACGATTTTTACAGAGACCACAGAGTATGATTATGATACATTAAAACACCGTCTCCGTGAAATGGCATTCTTAACAAAAGGCATCAAAATTGTTCTGCATGATGACAGACAGGAAGAGCCAAAAGTAGAAGCTTTTTATTATGAAGGCGGTATTAAAGAGTATGTGGAATATCTCAACCGGCACAAGGATCCTCTTTATGAAGATATTATTTATTGTGAAGGACAAAAAGGAGATGTTTATGTAGAAGTTGCGTTCCAGCACAATGATTCTTATTCGGACAACTGCTATAGTTTTGTAAATAATATCACAACTCCGGAGGGAGGTACACATCTCGCTGGATTTAAAAATGCATTGACAAAAACATTTAATGACTATGCGAGAAATCAAAAACTTTTAAAAGAAAATGATGTAAATTTGAGTGGTGATGATATCCGCGAAGGATTGACAGCGATCATCAGCATTAAGATACCGGAACCACAGTTTGAAGGTCAGACGAAGCAAAAGCTCGGTAACAGTGAAGCAAGAGGAGCAGTGGATAGTATCGTCAGTGAACAGTTAACTATTTTCCTCGAACTAAATCCGACTGTGGCCAAGCTGATCTGTGACAAAGCACTTCTTGCACAGAGAGCAAGAGAGGCTGCCAGAAATGCAAGGGATCTTACAAGAAGAAAGACAGCTCTTGAAGGAACTTCCCTTCCAGGAAAACTGGCGGATTGTAGTGATAAAAATCCGGAAAACTGCGAAATTTATATCGTCGAGGGAGATTCTGCGGGAGGAAGTGCAAAAACGGCAAGAGACCGTGCTACTCAGGCAATCCTTCCACTTCGTGGTAAGATTTTGAATGTAGAAAAAGCGAGACTTGACAAAATACTGATCAATAATGAGATCAAGGCAATGATCACAGCATTTGGTACCGGTATTTCAGATGACTTTGATATTGATAAGTTACGTTATCATAAGATTATCATTATGACGGATGCCGATGTGGATGGAGCACATATTGCTACACTTTTGCTTACATTTCTTTATCGGTTTATGCCTGATCTGATTAAAGAAGGTTATGTTTATCTTGCACAACCACCATTATATAAGATTGATAAAAATAAAAAATCTTATTATGTGTATTCAGATGAAGAATTAAATGAAAAACTTGAAGAACTGGGAAGAGATGGAAATAACAGCATTCAGCGATATAAAGGACTTGGAGAAATGGATGCAGAGCAGCTCTGGGATACGACTATGGATCCGGCAAAGAGGATTTTACTTAAAGTAACGATGAATGAAGATGAAACTTCAGAAATCGATCTGACGTTTACGACTCTTATGGGTGACAAAGTGGAACCGAGGCGGGAATTCATAGAAGCAAATGCCAGATTTGTAAAAAATCTGGATATCTAGTAGAAAGGAAAGTATAAAACATGGATGAAAATATTTTTGATAAGGACAATGGTTCTGTGGACGTAATAAAACCGATCGACCTCAGAAAGACCATGGAAACATCCTACATAGATTATGCCATGTCAGTTATTGCATCCAGGGCGCTGCCTGATGTAAGGGATGGATTAAAACCGGTTCAGCGTCGTATTCTCTATGCGATGATCGAACTGAATAACGGACCGGATAAGCCACATCGTAAGTGTGCGCGTATCGTCGGTGATACAATGGGTAAATATCATCCTCATGGAGACAGTTCGATCTATGGAGCCCTTGTCAATATGGCACAGGAATGGTCTACGAGATATCCTCTCGTGGATGGCCATGGAAACTTTGGATCTGTGGATGGAGACGGAGCAGCTGCCATGCGTTATACAGAAGCACGTCTTAGTAAAATATCCATGGAAATGCTTTCTGACATCAATAAAAATACGGTTGATTTTGACCCGAACTTTGATGAGACAGAGAAGGAACCGGTTGTACTTCCTTCCAGATATCCGAATCTTCTTGTCAATGGAACTTCGGGAATTGCAGTCGGTATGGCGACAAATATTCCACCTCATAACTTAAGTGAAGTGATCGGTGGAGTTGTAAAGATCATCGACAATATTATAGAAGAAGACAGGGAAACCAGTATCGATGAAGTAATGAAGATTATCAAAGGACCGGATTTTCCGACAGGTGCTACGATCTTAGGACGATCTGGTATCGATGAGGCCTATCGTACCGGTCGTGGAAAAATAAGAGTACGTGCCGTGACAAATATCGAACCGATGCCAAATGGTAAGAACCGGATCATCGTAACAGAACTTCCTTTTATGGTAAATAAAGCGCGCCTGATCGAAAAAATCGCAGAACTTCACAAAGATAAAAAAGTAGATGGGATTACAGAACTTCGTGATGAATCAAACCGTGAAGGAATGCGTATTTGCATCGAACTGCGAAAAGATGTAAATGCAAATGTGGTTTTGAACCAGTTGTATAAACATACCCAGATGCAGGATACTTTTGGTGTAAATATGCTTGCTTTGGTTGACAAGCAGCCGGTTGTTATGAATCTTCTCCAGATGCTGAATCATTATCTGAAGCATCAGGAAGAGGTTGTTACAAGGCGTACAAAATATGATCTGAATAAAGCAGAAGAACGGGCACATATTTTAAAAGGCCTGCTGATTGCTTTGGATCATATTGATGAAGTCATAAAAATAATACGGGGTTCCCAGAGTACTCCGATCGCAAAAGAAAGACTGATCGAGCGATTTGAGTTGGATGATGTTCAGGCTCAGGCAATCGTAGATATGCGTCTTCGTGCACTGACAGGTCTGGAAAGGGAGAAACTTGAAAATGAATACGATGAGCTGATGAAAAAAATCGGTGAGTATAAGGCAATCCTTGCAGACCGAAAGCTTCTTCTCGGCGTCATCAAAGAAGAAATTTCTTTGATTTCAAATAAATACGGAGATGAGAGAAGAACAAGTATCGGTTATGATGAATTTGATATTTCGATGGAAGATCTTATTCCGGTAGAAAATACAGTGATCGCCATGACACATATGGGATATATCAAACGTATGACGATTGATAATTTCAAAAGTCAGCATCGCGGCGGTAAAGGAATTAAGGGAATGCAGACGATCGACGAGGATTATATCGAAGATCTCTTTATGGCTACTACCCATCATTATCTTATGTTCTTTACAAATAAGGGACGTGTGTACCGGATCAAGGCTTATGAAATTCCGGAATCCGGACGGACGAGCCGGGGAACAGCGATCGTAAATCTTTTGCAGCTTTTGCCGGAAGAAAAAATAACAGCAGTTATTTCTCTGAGAGAATATGAAGAAAATACATATTTATTTATGGCTACAAAACATGGACTTGTGAAAAAAACGTCCATTACAGAATACATGAATATCCGAAAAACCGGATTACAGGCGATCAATCTCCGTGAGGATGATGATCTGATCGAAGTGAAAGTGACAGATAATGAAAAGAGTATCCTTCTTGTAACGAAGCATGGACAGTGTATCATGTTCAAAGAAACCGATGTCAGACCGACAGGACGAACATCGATGGGTATCCGCGGTATGAATCTTTCTTTTGATGATGAGATTGTGGGGATGCAGCTTGATACGCAAGGTGAGGAACTTCTTCTCGTATCCGAATACGGAATGGGTAAACGGACAAGTATCGGTGAGTTTGGAATCCAGCACCGTGGCGGCAAAGGTGTAAAATGTTATAAGATCACAGAAAAAACAGGTTATGTAGTAGGAGCGAAAGCTGTTCATGAAGATCAGGAAATTATGCTTATTACAAATGAAGGTATTATCATTCGCATTGAAGTAAGTGGAATTTCCGTGCTTGGCCGTATCACTTCCGGTGTAAAACTAATGAATCTTGACAATACAAAAGATATTGTAGTAGCAAGTATTGCAAAGGTAAGAAAAGAAGTGGATGATTCTATGGATTCGGATGAGACGGATAACGGGGAGGCGTCAGAACATACCGATGAGAACGATTAATACAAGTGAAATCACAAAAAACATCAAAGAAATGTGTATGGAAGTAAATATAAAACTTTCTGATGATGTAAAGTGTGCGATTTTAAATGGAAAAGAAAAGGAAGAATCTCCTTTGGGAAAACAGATCCTCGGTCAACTTGAAGAAAATATGCAGATTGCTGCAGAGACAAAAATACCAATCTGTCAGGATACCGGAATGACAGTCGTATTTCTTAGGGTTGGTCAGGATGTCCATTTTGAAGGAGATTATATTGAGGACGCCATAAATGAAGGAATCCGTCAGGGTTACGAAGAGGGCTATCTCAGAAAATCTGTCGTCGGTGATCCGGTGAAACGGGTAAATACAGGAGATAACACACCGGGTATCATCCATTATGAACTTGTTCCCGGTGATCAGGTAGAGATTACGGTAGCTCCAAAAGGTTTTGGAAGTGAAAATATGAGCCGGCTCTATATGCTTAAACCGGCAGACGGAATCGAGGGAATCAAAGATGCGATCCTTGAGACCGTAAAACTTGCGGGTCCAAATGCCTGTCCACCGATCGTGGTTGGTGTAGGCATCGGTGGAACTTTTGAGAAGTGTGCGATTCTTGCAAAAAAAGCTCTCACCAGGGATTTAAATCGTTCTTCTGAAATTCCTTATGTAAAGGAATTAGAGGAAGAGATGTTAGAGAAAATCAATGCACTTGGAATCGGTCCGGGAGGACTTGGCGGAAGGGTCACAGCTCTTGGCGTCAATGTAGAAACGTATGCGACACACATCGCAGGGATGCCTGTTGCAGTTAATATATGCTGTCACGTAAACCGGCATATCAGGAGAATAATATGATGTCAGAGCCAAAAGAATAGAATTATGAAAAGGTGCGCATTTTTTAGGCGCACCTTTTATACATGAATTATATTGCGGATCACAGCCCATACGATCAAGCTGATCATATATGCAATAGTCAGCCATTTCGTGAAGGGCTTTTTTCTTATTGTCTCTCCACAGAATATGTTTAGTATTATAATAGCGAGAAGCAGTGGTGATGTGGCAAAAAGAAATCGGTTTGAATGAAAAGCCCCGATAAGATCAAAGTTCATCAGATGGAGAAATATGTGGGTCACGCCACAGCTTGGACATCGGAAACCTGTCACTGTTTGAAAAAAGCACGGTATACAAAAAGATGTATACCGTACTATAAGTGCATAAACGATGCCAAGTAAAAGCAATAACCCAAATAAAGGTGCGTTCTTAAGAAGTCCGCATTTTTCAGCCGGGCTTTTTTTCTTACTGGGCAAATTTATTGATCTCATTCTGAATCAGTGCGTATGCGATGATTCCACCAAAGATAAAGAGAATCAGATAAAGGATTCCTCCATTGCTGGCTGCTTCGCCACGATTCTGATGAGCTTTATCGATCTTTTCACCACATTTGAATGCCCAGTACAAACCATAGATCCCGAATGTGACAATTGTCAGTACAAATGCCATTATTCCGCTTGTACCTGGCTCTCCTGCGATTGTGTTTGTATCATCTGTCAGAGTAACAAACCAGTAAATTCCATAAATACCACATGTTACCAGTGAAAGAATGATACAAAGAACGATGTTCTTTTCTCTTACCATTTCTAACTCCTCCTTAAAATAATTTTGATACATTAAGATTTAATTCATTCTATCATAATATGCATATACAGTCAATGAAATTTATAGGGTTGACAAAAGAAGAAAAACATATTTTAATTAGATATGGGTAAAAATATGTAATTTGGGAAGGATTTATGAATGATTACAAATTGTGAGTTTTGTTGCTTTTATGTTATAGATGAAGATGGATATGGTGAATGTCAGGTGAACCTGGATGAGGACGAGATGTATCGTTTTATGAATACTTCTTATAAAACATGTCCGTATTATCAGAGTGATGATGAATATAAAATAGTAAGAAAACAGAATTAGTACTTAATTTATGTTAATATAAGGAATTTACGCATGAAATATTATATGGCGCCACTTGAGGGGATTACCGGATATATTTTCCGAACAGTTTATAACAGATATTTTGGAGGAATCGATAAATACTTTACGCCTTTTATTTCTCCAAATAAGAAAAAAATATGCCGGACACGGGAAAAGAAGGATATCCTTCCGGAAAATAATGAGAATATGAACGTGGTTCCCCAAATCCTCACAAATCATTCGGAGATGTTTATAAAGACAGTAGATTATCTGAAAGATTATGGATATCGTGAAGTAAATTTAAATTTAGGATGTCCGGTAGGAACTGTGGTATCAAAAAAGAAAGGTGCTGGATTTCTTTCCGGTCCGGATATGCTTCAGTCATTTTTGGATGATATTTTTTCTCATTGTGATGTTCGGATCTCTGTAAAGACAAGGATCGGTATGGAGAGCCCGGAGGAGTTTAAGTCACTCATGAGGATTTTTAATCAGTTTCCAATCTATGAGCTGATTATACATCCAAGGACCAGAGAAGATTATTATAAGAATAAGCCAGATTTAAACGCATTTTCTTATGGATATGAGACAAGCAATACAAAGCTTTGTTATAATGGAGATTTGTTTACAAAAGAGAAAGTAGATATTATCACGGGACAATATCCGGAGCTGGAATCTCTTATGTTTGGACGTGGAATTTTACGTTACCCCGGTTTGATCCCTTATATCCGGGAAGGGATTGTAATGGAAAAAGAAAAGCTGAGAGAGTTTCATGATCATATTTATGAGAGATATCATGAAGATTTATATGGAGATAAGACCGTACTATTTAAAATGAAAGAATTATGGAGTTATATGATCCACTCTTTTGAATATGACTCCAAAATAGAAAAGAAAATAAAAAAATCACAAAAACGATCGGAATATGATATTGCTGTCAGGGAATTATTTTCTGGATACCGGTTAATATTATAACTACTTCACAACATTGTGATGCAATAAATGGAGGAAAGTATGGATAAATATATTGAAACACCATTAACGGAAGAAAAAGTGAAGGATTTGAAGGCAGGAGATTATGTATATCTATCCGGCACGATTTATACGGCCAGGGATGCTGCCCACAAAAGAATGACAGAAGGCCTTGAAAAAGGAAAAGAACTTCCTTTTGATATGAAAGATCAGATCATTTATTATCTTGGCCCCACACCGGCCAGGGAAGGACAGGTCATCGGTTCTGCAGGTCCCACGACCAGCAGCCGTATGGATAAATATGCGCCAGCTCTTTTAGAGCGTGGATTAACAGGAATGATCGGCAAGGGAAAAAGAAGCGATGATGTGATCTCTTCTATGAAAAAGAATACAGCAGTGTACTTTGCTGCTGTAGGAGGTGCAGGTGCGTTGCTTTCAAAATGTATTAAAAGAAGTGAGGTCATTGCCTATGACGATCTTGGGACAGAGGCGATCCGGAAACTCGAGGTCGAGAATCTTCCTGTTATAACTGTGATCGACTGCGAGGGGAATGATCTGTATAAAACGGCAACAGCGGAATATGCAAATATTTGAGTTGACAAACAAAAGATAATCTGTTAGAATTATCCATGCACTGAAATTGAATATTGTTTGTAGTTTCAGAACTTTGGAGAAGTACTCAAGTGGCTGAAGAGGTGCCCCTGCTAAGGGTATAGGTCGTTTACGCGGCGCGAGGGTTCAAATCCCTCCTTCTCCGTTTCGTAAAGTGCACAGGAGATGCATTTAGAAAATGATGGAAAACCTTATATAAGATTTCCATCATTTTTTTATTCAAAAAAGTAAAGCCGTTTTTAAACGGCTTGGATACCTAACAGATTTGGCAAATCAGGATTTTAAGGAGGAACATAATGATAAAAATCAGAGTAATGAATATAAAAGATTATGATGAGATATATGATTTGTGGATTAATACACCGGGAATGGGACTT
This sequence comes from uncultured Eubacterium sp., assembly GCA_964579975.1. Lineage (GTDB taxonomy): Bacteria > Bacillota > Clostridia > Lachnospirales > Lachnospiraceae > Eubacterium_F. Next base: position 44,556 of record CAZOIF010000024.1, read on the forward strand.
AACTCAACAGATGATAGTAGAGAGGGAATTGATAAATATTTAAAGCGTAATCCTACATCAAGTTTTGTGGCAGAAGATAGTGGTAAAATAGTGGGAGTGATTATGTCAGGTCATGATGGGCGCAGAGGCTATATTCATCATATGGCTGTTTTACCGAATTACAGAAATCAGGGGATAGCTAAAAAACTTGTCGATAACGCTATGAACGCTTTAGACAAAGAAGGTATAAACAAAGTTGGATTAGTTGTTTTTGAAAGAAATAAAATAGGAAATAGTTTTTGGGAAAATATTGGATTTGTTGTTAGAGATGATTTGGTGTATCGAAATAAAAATATTCATGAGCTTAAAAGAATTGACACTTAAAATGATAATTTGTATGATAATTCGGTAGTTCATTTTAACAAAAATTAAGTTGTATTAACTGTGGAGTATGATATAATAAATATGTTACCGCCCTCTATACTTGGTAAGGAAAGGGGGTGTCCACAATGAATTATGTGCTATCTTTTATTGTCGCTGTTGCGGCTGGCATAGTTTGCCACTATGTCAACAAATGGTTAGACGGCGATGAATAGTTGGTAACTAGCCTACGGTATAAGCCACCGTACCAAAACGGAATAGAAAAACCCCGGAGAAGTCGCTCTGGGGTTTTCCGTTGTCGTCCACAATGGATAACATGCTATCTTTTTGCCTACTGGCATTATAGCATATGCAGAATGGTAATGCAATATACAACTTAACATATTGTGTCAAAAGCGAAATTATTGTATAATGATGAACTAAATAAAATAGTTTTTTATTTGTCAGAAAAGGAAATCAAAGGAGGATACATAATGAGAC
>CAZOIF010000025.1:0-45188 GCA_964579975.1 uncultured Eubacterium sp.
TTGTACAGGTAAATCCACGGATTTACAATTGTGAGGTCACTTCATATTGTCTCCTGAAAGAGTTATTTTACCACTTCTTTTCTGCTAAAACAATAAGAATGCTTTGAAATGCAGTTTGGGGGGTGTGGAATGTGCCGTATACCCTATTACCACAAAAAGACAGGATAACCTCATTTTGAAGTTCCTGTCTTTTCTGTTTAATATATCTTTTAATAATTTCACTCAAGCCGGTTGCAAAACCTTAACTGCCTTCACTTCTTCTACTGTCAATCCTGAACATTGTGCAATCTCTTCCAATGTCAATTTACCATTGTTTAAGAGATTTTTTGCAAACTCTATCCGCTCTTCTTTCATTTCTTTTGCTACAATATCTTCTACAATCTTACACATAGATCTTTGTCCCTCCTTATCTGTTTTGAAATATCTGGCACGGTCTGCCAATTCTTTATAATTCATATCTTCCGGATCCGTACAACTGAAATCATGCATCAGTTTTCCTAGTGGTGTGTTATCTTTAATTTGTCCATTCACATATATAATATGTGCATCATCTCCCGGAAGAATAGCGTTGGCATCCATTATACTGCTATTCATTCGTAATGCACACATCAACTCATTCTCTTCATTATGAAGGTATCCTTATCTCCATTTCCTCTTAGTATCATGCTTTTTTCTAATCAAAGGATTTATAATAATTAACTTAACCCCAATCAGCAATATCAAAATACATATCACTACAAACAAATTTATTACTACAATTCCTGTAAATACACCATCCATATTCTGTTCCGTCAAAGTAAATGCAATATTTGCGTTTACAGTTATTAACGCAAATATTGCTACAAATACTGAGATTATAGAAATAATATTTGCGTATAGACCGTTAACGTTTTTATCAATATGATCTATTTTTCCCTTTAAATCTGTATAATTATCTTTGGCATTTATTACTTCTTGAGCAATTTCAATATGCATGTCCATATTACTTTCAGTATGTTTGTCCGCTTCTTCACCTTTATTTTCATCTATTGCTATTTCTTTTATTTTACATTTGGCATTTGTATAATATGCCCTTTTATCAATATTGGAGTTTTGAGGAAAGATTTTTAGAACAAGGCCACCCATTATCAATTCATCTAATGCTCTTTCCGCTCGATTTCGCGAAAGATTAAAATATTCTGAAATGCTATCCAAAGTCATAGGACTTTGTGTAAAATCTAAATACTCCAAAATCCTATCATTTATATTTTCTTCTGCCAATTACAACACCTTCTTTCTCAAGTCTTTAGGGTAATACTTATGTAAAAAACTCTCTGCATGTTTATCTACATCTTCTTCATTATAGTCTAAAAAGTCTTTATATTGGACCATAAAAACACCTCCTAATCTGCTGGTACGACCCCGAAAACAACATAGATCAAATATTCTGCTGCGCTGGAACGGATGGTGACTTCATCTTTTTTCTTTAAACAATCTAGCGTAAGTGTAAACGCCTCATTTCGTAAACAATCTTTTCAATAATTCAGAATATGACATGCTACTTTGGGCACTTCTTATCCCCATTATATTTGATTAAATAATCTCATCGTTGTATCTGGACCTACGCCACCATTTTGTTTGCAAACGTTTCTACCCACAAATGAGTTTTTAGATACCCTTATAGTATAAAGCTGATTTCCAAACAATTCTACCGCCTTTTCATTTATAACACAGCACACAACAATCATATCTGGTTCAAGAATCTTTTTTATCGTATGACCAGTGTTTATAACTGAATCAACAATTATTACATGCTTTGTTTCAGGTCTGATAAAATCTTCCTTTTTAGGATCATATAGCTGAAATTTACATCTCAACTGAAAATAGATTCCTTCTGCAAAAAAGATACCCCCTCTGAGCATAGCCACCACAGTAGTATCTTCCGGATTCATTTGAAGGAGATTTTCTGCTAAATACTTTCCCAACTCCATATGAGCCCTTGCAAGTTCGGGACCTGAAATCCCAGAATCAGACTTTGTTATTGAAATCAATTCATTTATTCTATCTGTCTTATTAACTTCAAACAATAGTTATGCCCTCCATTTTCATATATTTAAGCGATCGACTCAAAGTGCCATCTGATTTGACAACCAAATATCCTTCATCCGCTTGTTTTAGCATGTAATAGTCATTCATACTATCGCCATAAGCAATAATTCTAATCCCCTCATCTTGAAGGAATTTTGTAATATAATATTTTGTTTCTGCTGACATCTGTTCACCACAATACATCTGCATTTTCAACGCATTAGATATTTCTTTCCATATTCCGTAATATCCAGATGTTAGAATCACACATGGCATCATAATTTTTCTTATGACAGAACTGTTAAAATGCACTCCCATTTCTTCGTATGGGCAGTTTGTCCAGTCAATAAAACGCAAATAATCCGTCATCTCCCTTGAATGTCTCCATGACTGGAAACCTGTATAAAAATTGCCATCAAAAATATGCGTCTTATACCCTAAAACACCACTGCTATCTTCAATAGTCAAGGTCTTATCGCCATCAGCCAAACAGATTTCCTTAGCTTTTACCTTGCCCGAAATACTATCAGTACATTTTTTTGCATAGTTCAGACAACTATATCCGGCTACTATGCTATCAATAAATTCCAACACTATACTTATATCTGGGAAATATCCTTTGTCTGGGTTATCCAAAACATAAAAATCCTTATTATGTTCATGACAATACTGACGAAGTGATTTCACCTCAAACATTTGCCATTTTCTGATATCAAAACCAAGGTATTTCTTGTTTCTAACAGAGTCTTCCATTCGCATCCTAAGAATTGATGGAGCTATATATAAATACAAAATCGCATCGTAGAGCTGTCCATCTTCCTCGGTAAATACTACTTCATCACCAAACGAATAATGACCATCCATGATAAATCCATCTTTTTCTTTTAGACTTATCGCCAGTTTTTTTCTCACACACTTCTTATCTTCAGCCGATAAGGAATGAAAATTTGGTGCCAATTCTTTAAGCAAGGAACTTCCTGCCAGTACATTAAAATTCCTTACAGCCTCTAATATGAAAGTTTTCCCTGCTGTTGGCAGACCATATAATCCTATTCGCATATTGTCTCCTTATAACAATGAGTCCTGTCAAATACCAAACATACCTTTTCCAATTCGATAATGGACATACTGCTCTCTCCCAATGCGGGTAGATCTATACAATTTCCGCACAAATATATTTTTCCATTTGCATAGAAAAAGTTATTCATACCGGCACCGCAAAAACCTCCATACATAGTACAGTCATAACCGCCTGTTCTCACATTTAATGTCTGAGCAGCTTTTTTCAAAAACTCATTAAACTCTTTTAATGTAATTCCATATTTGCCGATCATCCTTGAGAAAGTCACTCTAGTATCAAACTGTTTGAAAAATTCGATTGTCTCGTCCGCTTTTTGTAATACCGCTCTTCCAACGGTACAGTTCATTGGCGGATATTTCCCATTAACCATTCGGTACAATTCGATTTTTTCCATTACCTTTTCATGTGTCTTACACCTATACATGTCATGGATTGATGAAATTCCATCTATCGAAAAGCCAAGATTAACTTTATGTTTCGCGAAAAATTCCAACATGGACTCATCAACCAGTAAACCATTCGTAATAGAATATGCCGCAATTCGTCCATCTGCAAGATATTTTGAAATATGCAATATGTATTCCTTCAATGCATCATACTCCAACAATGGTTCACCATTACCGACAAATCCAAGTTTAAACATCTGAATGCTGTTACAATCTATGTAATGCATAATATTATCAAGAATAACCATGACATTCATCTCGGCAGATTGGATGGAATCTTTCTTTTCATGAAAATGACAATATTGGCAGTTTAGATTGCAACGATTATTTATTGAAATGCATGCTCGATTTATCATCTTTGTCCTCTCTTTTGATGACGGCCATTTCTATTATTCCTTCCACGTTTAAACTGTTTTCGTGTAGGACCAGAATCATGATATTCATTTACCCAATCCGCTGCCGTTTTTCCATCTATGTCAACGATTTTCTGATCTGCCCCTGCATCAATGAGAATTTTCCTAATATCCCAAGTTCGTTTCTCTCTGTCATTGGCAAAATGACCATTCATACAGGCTTTCATCAGCGCAGTAAAACCATTCGCATCCTGTTGATTGATACTGGTTCTTTGATCCTCGCATAAAGCAACAACAAAATCCTTCTTACCCTCCCACGCTGCAATCATCAAAGGCATATTTCCCTCGTTTTTCTGTCGAACTTTCCCTGCATCAAACGGATTTCTGCTTCCCACATTAGGATTAACTTTACATTCGTTTAAAAGGAACAGAAACATATTATAGTCTCCCATCTGAACTGCATGAGAAATCGGCGGAAAATATCTTCTGCTACAATCTCTCTTATTTTTATCTGCACCATAAGAAAGCAACCACTCTATTTTCGCTTTCCTCTGTTCAAATGTTGCTTTGCGGTTTCTTACTGCTGAAATAATTAATGTATTTCCGTCCGGCAAGTAAGCATTTATCTCTTCAGCATTTGGAACATCACAATTCTCATAGGAATCAGCGTAATATGCATCAATTTTTGAAACCTTTAACATATTAATCAATTCCTGCTTTGTAGCCATATACTCTCTTAAATGCAGAGCTGCTACCGATTTATTCCCTTTCAGATAAGCTGAATAATCCGTATCTTCCGTTATAATATCTACTTTACAATGATATTTATCGGAAGCCTCCTGAGCTATGTAGATTATCTTACAATCTTCGTTTTCTTCATCGCTATCTCCAGTATAATGCATAAGAATAGTTCTGTCTCCGTAGCTGATTCCACGTATCACTTCCCAAGCTTTTCTTCCTAAAGGTCCTGAGTTTTTATTCTTAATATTATCCAATTCATCAACTACTACTTTGGGAATAATCACCTTACTATATTCTTTATCTAGCTCATCTATAAGTTGCGAATTTTTTAATAAGGCGGATGTGTCCGGGACAGCAATTCTTTCTCCACGCAGGAACTGGTTCGTCTGTTCTTCTGACATACCAAATGCCTCACAATACTTTCTTGCAGTTTCAAGTAAGGTTTTCTCACTCGTTTTTCCTGCTTCTACCCTTGAAATCGAAGATTTATTTGGTGCAATGCCATTAACAGCCAGCTTTTGTGCCATTTCATCCATAGTGCAATTATTTTTTTCCCGAAGTTCCTTTAATCTCTTACATAAAAAAGCAATTTCATTTTCTTTTGACATTAGAAATACTCCTTCCAAATGTAATCGTTAAAAGGTGCTAACCTTTCATATCCCTATAATACCACTTGTTACATTTTTTTCAATATTCAACATCGTTTTTGCAACTCAAATAATGTATTAGCAACTATATCTCTTATTTCTTTCAAAACTGCAACTTTTTTAATCAGCTTGCAACATCCCATATGGGGCTTCTGCCAAGTTCTTGGTCACCATAATCCATCCTTTGCTTTCACAACATCCGTCAGTGCCGATTGGATAAATTCCTTTTCTGACAAAGCCCTGCCGATGCCGTGTGGGCAACCATCCTTACAACGCCTCACATTGACATACTGTCTGCGAAATTTAGCATCATCTCCTTTACTATTTTTGCACGGAAAAAGGAGACACTCCCATTCCTGAAAATATCTCCTTATAAGCCTACTTGTTTTTCCCTTTCGACAACTTATTTATTATATATTCCTCATTCGTGTTCCTCACAATCAAGGACTTCAATGTATCGCATACGATACATTGGTATCTCGCCGATGTAGTCCTACTATAGTCTCCACATGCCCTCCCTGCCCAAACATATCACACGCCCTCACTTTCCTTACCTCATACCCTTTCTCTCCCAGTGCCTTCACATCCCTCGCAAGCGTTCCCGGGTCACAGCTCACATACACGATCCTCTTCGGCGCCATCTTACCGATCGTGTCCAATAAAACAGCATCACAGCCCTTGCGTGGTGGATCCACCACGACCACATCTGCCCTGTCCATGCCGGACTCTTTCGCCAACTTTGGTACGACCTCCTCGGCTGCCCCACAGAAAAACTCGGCATTGTCGATTCCATTTAAGCGGGCGTTTTCTTTTGCATTCTGAATCGCCTCCGGCACAATCTCCACCCCATATACCTTCTTTGCTTTTTTCGCCAGAAAAAGGGAGATTGTCCCAATCCCGCAGTAGAGATCCCACACGGTCTCCTCTCCGGACAGCTCCGCAAACTCCAGCGCCGTCCGGTAAAGCTTCTCCGTCTGAACCGGGTTGACCTGATAGAACGACTGCGGGGAAATGTGATATCGAATATCCCCGATCCGGTCCTCGATATACGCCTTCCCCCAGAGCAGTATCATGTCCCTTCCAAGTATCACATTCGTCTGCTCCGGATTGATATTCAAAAAAATACTGGCCATACCTGGAATCTCCGTAAGTTTATCGATCAGTGCGCTCTGTGAATCTTCACCTATTTCCCTGCTTCTTGAGACAAGGCACACCATCGTCTCATCCGTGTAATGGGCACGTCTTATGTAAATATGGCGGACCAGTCCTGTGTGAGTATTCTCATCGTATGCCGGCACATGCTGCTCTTCCATCCATAAAAGTACTGTCTCTAAAATTGTTTTCATGCAAGGGTGTTGTATCGCACAGTCTGTCACCGGAATGATACTGTGGGTGCGACCCGCATAAAATCCTGTCACCGGGTGGAGTTCCTTATCGCCTTCCCCATTCTCTCTGTCTCCTTGCATCCTTACGGGAAACTGCGCCTTATTTCGATAATGCCATGGTTCTTCCATACCTAGGATCGGAAACCACTCCACTGTCTGGCTACCGTCTGACTCACATGTAAAATCCACTCCTCCGATTCGTTCCAGACAATCCCGCACTTTCTTTTCTTTAAACGCAAGCTGCTTTTCATAAGAAAGATGCTGCAATGTACAGCCTCCGCATTGCCTCGCAACCGGGCATCTCGGTTCCACCCGCCCCACCTCCGGATTGGCTTTCTCCGACAAAATTTCGATTAACTTCGCAAATCCATAATTTTTCTTACATTTCATGATTTTAGCACGGATCATTTCTCCCGGAAGCGCATCTTTTACGAAAAGGGCATAGCCGTCCACATGGCCGATGCCCTCCCCATTGTTTCCGAGATCATCTATTTTCAATATAATTTCCTGATTCTTCTTCAATTCCATATCGTTCGTCTCCGCCTATCCTTCCAAGTCAAACACGTCCCCACCATTATCCGGCATAAAATTCAGGCCAGGCTCAAACCATGAGATATCCTGATAAAAGAGCCCCCACTCCGGATCCTTCTCATCGACAAACCTCAGTTTTCCACTCTCAAATTCATATAATGCCTTACGCCATTCTTCTTTTTCAGACAATATAAAAAGTGCATACTTCTCCGTTATCTCATGACACAATCCCCGGCTGAAAAAGAACGCCTTCGATGCCGGTCTTGCTCGTTCCCACACTTTAAGAAATTCTTTCTGGTTTTCCTTGGGATTTTCTAATACCTGAGAGAGTTCCTTTTCGACTTTAAGTGTTTTCTTTGGAACCGGACGTTCGCCATCACTGTTAATATTTCGGCTAATAACTATTATATTCCGGTAAGTCACATCCCCTTTTTCCCATTCCGCCGAAATCTGCTGATAAACGGTATCGTTCCGGACAAATATTGAGACAGTCTCAAGCGATGCCTTCTCATCAATATCTTCTCTGCCTTTCAGCAGGGAGCGGATCTCTTCACCTTTCGTAATCACCTCCGTCCAGCCTTCCGGATGGGAAGCATCCGGAGTATGCCAGAGACACAGATCCATTTTTTCCACTGGATCATCCTCTTCATCATACGTATAGGAATCTGCGAAAAATACTCCAACTCCGCTCACAGATGTCCTTGCCCCATAATAGGTCTCCTCTTCCGGCATTGGAATCCTGACTAGTTTCCCACTGTCCCCATCGAGCCAGTCACATTCGTAGTCTTCCCCAGAGCCCAGATGCACGACTACTCCGTCCATGCTCGCCTGATCACCCATCGTGGCATAGTCTCCGAGCGGGGAAAGAGATTCCCGTCTACCGATATCATAGCGGCAAAGTTTCCCATCCGTCGTAGCATAAGCAATCCACTTCGCATTGCAAAATGGCCCATGATCCGCCTTATACATTCCGTATACTCCATCCTCCTCAGAAAAGAGCGCCTCTTCTTTTTCCAGATTCACATGCAGGGAATCTCCCTTTTTCTCCATCGGCGCCCGGTAAAAAACGTCTGCCTTGTCTTCATATACGTAGTAATAGATCCAGTCATTGTCCACAAATAACAACTCGCCTAAATCTTTCAACACCATTTTCTTCTCCGCCCCGGTGCTGAGATTTCTTTCTACAAGTGTATCACTACCCGTTTCGCTTTCCCAATCAACGTAATACACATTCGTATCATTGCTATACAAATGCTTCTCTTTCTTTCCCGTCCCGAACACAGCCTGAGGCGACGCTGCTTGATCGGATACTGCCTGTCCACTCACTGCCGAAGCCGATACCGCTCCGCCAGACACCCCGGCATTTTCCGAACGTCCGGCATACTCCCCGCCACATCCGCAAAATATTCCCATAGACAGCATTACAAAAAAGAATACAGAAATTTTATTTTTCATCGTTAGTCTCCCCTCTGAATATTTTCACTAGTCCTCCAGACAATCATAATTATTTGGCATCTTATCGCATGTAGCATATCTTTCAAAAAACTCACCGGGATCACCTGTCAGTATCCGGTTATCCCTGTCATACAAATAACAAGAGGGCCAGTCCTCACTCTTTTCCAAAAAACGCATCGTGTCCGTCTGAAAGTCATACCAGGCTGGCATATTTTTCTTCTCGTCCGCATTTTCAACATACATCAGACATCCGTCCTCTGTCATACTCACGCAGAATCCCCTGGTCTTAAAATATGCTTTTTCTTTGTGCGGTTGTCTTCCATAAATTCCATCATATTTTTTTGAGAACACCTTCTGGCGTTTTTGCGGATTGGCCAGACACTTACTCAGCTTTTCTTCAAACACGGGAGTGGCCTCTGGCGCTCCCAGTTCCTTACTGAGAATGACCCGGTTCTGACAGATTTCTCCATGGCTTCCCTCCCCGTTGATCCCAACTTGTACATACAGACGGTCTGCACGCACAAAGCAGGCTTCATAGTCAAACGCATGCTTCTTTCCCCCGATGGAACATTTTAACAGTCCCTTCTTCTCTAACAGTTTCCGAACCTCCCCATTCGTAATGAGACAGAGCCTTTTTTGCCCGGGCAGATGATACTGCCAGATTTCCTCTGCCTCTTCCTCTTCATTGATCCAGAAAATATCTTCATCCGATGCAGTAAAAATAGATGACTGCATATAATCCCAGTAATAGTCCTCAACTGGCACCACTGTTGTCTTTTCCCCGGTCTCTAACTTCACGCGGACCAGTTCCTGATTTTCATTGTCATACAGAAACACGCTGTCTCCGCACAGAAACGAACTCCTCATGTCAGTATCAAAACTGCCTGTATGTAAAATTTCCTCGCATACATATTTTCCTGCATGGATATCATACACCCGTAAAGAGCTTTCCAGTGTCTCTCCCTCTTGCCCTGTCCATTCGCCTCCCTCGTACACGATATATCTGCCATCACACTGTATCCCTCTGTGATCCCTGCCGACGTGAGACCTTGACGATACCATTCCCTCCTCATCCTCTGCTTTCAAAACCAATTCCTCTTTCCCTTCATCCATGCGGGAACTACTTTTGTCGATCGGAGAACGCCAGACCTCTCCCACTATACTATAGAACTCATCCTCTTCTTCCCACTCTGATACTTTCGTATAATATACCCAATCATTATCCGCATAGCACACCTCATGGATACCATCGAGCCGAATCTCCCGTTCCGAACCATCCTCCAGATTCCGCTCGATAAGCCTTGCCTCCTCCGAGTAATAGTCCCTGATATAATATAAATTCCAGTCGCTGCAATACGTGTATCTGCTATATCCATCGGAATCCACCACTGCCTGTTCTCTCACCGCCGAAGCTGATACCGCCTGTCCACTCACTGTCGAAGCCGATACCGCTCCCCCAGACACCCCGGCACTCCCCGGACGATCCACATATTCTCCTCCACATCCGGCAAAAAGCAGGGCCGCCATAGCCAGACAGAGAAACACTCCACTCTTTCTACCGATCAGTCGTTTCATCCCTATCCCTTCCTTCCAAATCATCTCACCTTAACTTTAACCTTCTTAGACAGACCATTCCATGCAACGCAGTAAATATAACAGGTTCCCCGGCTCACTCCGGTAATGATTCCCTTTTTTGTTACCTTTGCAATGGACGGTTGCGCGGAAACATAACGTATCTTTTTACTGTCCTTTTCCAGATTCTTTCCGCTTACCTTTACTTTCAACTTAACTTTTTTTCCTGATTTCACACTCACAGAGGAGCGGTTTCCCTGAATCCGCACAGGATTTCCGTATTTCCCGCCCTTCGTCGTGCTATAAACAGGCAGTGATTTTGAAATCCTCACCTGCTTCCCACCGACCATTTTATATGCTACTACATAATACTTATACGGTATTCCTTTTTTCAATCCCGTTCGTTTCCATTTGAAAACCTTGTTACTTACTGTCCGTAGCCGTTTATACTTCCCGCCGGATTTTGCCCCGTAAATATAATATCCATCTGCCGACCCGACAGCATTCCAACGAATGATCTGGGATGTTTTGGCAGAAGACACCCGTGCGAAAAGTAAACCGGATCCTACTCCTCCTTCTGAAATGACATCCTCTTCCTCCCCTGGCAAAACAAGATCAGGGCCAGAAGATATTCCCGGTGAAACCGATGGTTTCACCGACGGCTTCACTGCTGGCGTTGTGGTTGGCATCGTTACCGGTGTTGCTGTCGGAGATACTGCCGGTGCGGCCGTCACTCCCGGCGCCGTTGATGGTACAGCTGTCGGTGCAGCCGATGGCACTGGTGTCCCCGTTGGGACAAGGGATGGTAGCGGTGCCTCTGTCGGTTTCGCCGTTGGTGTCGCTGTCGGCACAACTGGCGTCTCCCCGTCACCATAGATCGGCTCCTGAAAATCCTTTGTCTGGAACAAATAAGCTCTGAATATCTGCGCTTTCAAGCGCTCTACCTCCGTCGCCTGCGCACGGATATTATTGTAACCACCCGATGTCACATACACATTCTTCAGATCACTCTCCACCGCTTCATTCATCAGGCGCTGCAACGTCTCAAAGCAATCGACCGTAATTGGCTCATTCTTCCACGAAATAGTAATTGGCTTTAATTCATCGACTTTCTCGATTCGTTTTTGGAACATCGCCTTTTTAAAATCAGTCATTGTCTCATAGGTGCCGCCAAATATTTTCTTCAGGATATACGTATCCGACAGTATCGTCTGGTCTGCCACGGCATCCGCCTTGTACTGATTCGATATATAAGGCACCATACCGCCATAATACCCGTATTCCGCAAGCAATTCAAATGCCTGGCGGCGTATCATGGCGTCGCCACTGACACCATTGTCATTTTGTACCCCCGCATAATTGGCGCTAAAAAGCGGCACGACATAATAACCGTTGCTCGCCATCGTTCCTGTCGTCTGTGTGCCATTTACCTCATAACGGGATACAATGATACTCTCACGGATCAGGTCATCAATCGTATTTAGCCCTGTTGCCTCATCAAATGTCAGCTCCCTTACCGAATCCAGATTATGTTTTGATCCCGCATCCCCTTGATTGCTCCTTGCATTCGTATCCTCAATCTGTTCAAGTTTATGGAACCACTTCTGCTTTTCTTCCGGCGTCTTCGTAAGCATAGCATCTGCTTCCGCATAGTCCAGTGTATAGACGACATCCAAAATCCCACTCATATAAGTTTGCAGATCTGTTTCATTCTGGAACTGTGAAGGCAGCCCATTATGAAAACGCTCACTGCTCTCCTCGCGGTCATAGATCAGATTCAGGTTAAACGCCGGAGGATCATTTGATTCATACGGCTCAAACATTCCCCGCGTATATACTTCTGCTTGCATACCATCTCTTAAGCCATACTGGTTCAACATGACCGGAGAGATAAGCAGATGAGTCAGCTCATGGGCATAAGTTGCAAGTCCCCGCTCTGTCAATGCCTTTGACAAATAATAACGGACACCCGTGCCGTCCGCCATACCATCCGCGAAAAAGAAATCGGCATACAAATTCAAAGGCACAAAAAATTCCCTGACTCCCACAGAGGCATCTTTGCCTGATTTAGCCGACCACTCCGCCGACGCAATCGTTGTTTTATCCGCATAGAGCCGCAGACTGTCCTTCACAACACGGTTTGATGAAAGCTGCCCGCGTACCTCCGGCTTCGCGATCCGGTACCACAGATCAAGAAAATCCCTCTGCTGCCCAGCGATCTGTTCCAACTGCTGCCGGAACTGCTCTCTTTTTTCCACATACTGGGCAAAATCTGTATCTTTTAAATCCCTGTCCACATAGCAGTCCACGATTCCATATGTGATCGTGGAAGAATTGGCAATGACATAAACACTATCTTCTGACACCGTAAGCAGTGGCAGGATATGAGACTGCAAAGCCGAATCCGCATACAATCTGCTATATAGCCCGGTACTCGCCGACTGATCCCATAAAGAGGTTTTTTCCACAATATACGCACGGCTCGTCTGCAAAAACCATTCATCCATCGACATATCCGGAATCCACTTTTTTCTGTTCTCCTCCAGAAAAGCGCCTAATGTCATCGATGTGGTGACACTTGAAAATAATTTCTGCCAGCCAAATACTTTGGTATTATTAGATACCTTTAATGTATCCCCTCCCGCATTTCCGATTTTAATCAGCCAGTCTAAAGCATCTACTTGTACTCCATATGAACCAGGCTCATAAATAAGAATATCTTTGATGTTCTTCTCTCCCATATTGAAGTCATACATCCGCTCAAGATACGTGATCCCCAACAAAAGCGCCTCTTTATTTTGCAATATTTTTTCTGTAAAAAATGCCGACCCTTTACTCTGCGCCCCATCGGTTCCATCAACCACACGCTGAACGATCTGGCCAATCTCCTCCTGAACCCTTTCAAATGTCTCTCCATAGGACATGGTCTTCACATTATCCTGATTCAGTTCCTTTATTACTTCTGCATCCGTAATGTCCACAATATTTCTGCCGTCCCGCTTTGAAATCTCTATCTTTTTATTTAACGTATCCGCCATTGAATACCGGGATGGCGCCAACAGCTTACCGATCTTTTCATCTGTATTATAATCAACGGCTTTCAGAGCCGCCTCCGTATTCTGACTCACCGTCTCCCCACAGCTGGCCGCAGAAGAAACTGCAAATGGAAATACCGCCATGATCATCATAATGGTTATCATGATCATCATTCTTATTTTTCTCATTTTCCATCCTCCTCCGCTTCGTCATTTTTACTTCAATAATCTATAATATTTTCCAATAACCACTTTTGTTAGAGCCAATCCGCTCAATATAGCCGCTTTTTCGCAAATATGAAATATTGTTCTGAATAGCTGTTTTTCCTATTCCCACAATATCCATAAGCTGAGGCTGGGTAATATTAGGGTTATTTTTTATTTCCTTTAGTATAAGTCTGCATGTAGAATTCAAATTTTTGTTCTTGTCTGGGGATTTATCCCCCACTTTATCCCCCACTTTATCCCCCACATCAAGGGTCATTTTTTCAAATGGTATTGTTACCACAATGGATTTTTCTCTAAATTCAAAGGCATCTGTTCCATATACCTGTGTAATAACTGGAACACCTCTGCCAGATCGTTCGCTAATATGCAGTTGCAAAAAAACATCCGAAAGGCATCTGTTAACAGGAACAGATTCACCAAGAAAAAATCCCTCCAGTGTCTGTTTCGGCGCAAGTGTACCTCTGGATAATATTTCAATACGATCAGAATATACGGTAATCATCGGAGCATTTCCATCTATCCACAAATTATGAACAAAGGCATTAATAATCGCCTCACGAAATGCGTTCTGGTCAAACAGAGGCACTTCTTTTCTTTCTACTAGCCTGTTTGCCTCGTCTAGCCTGCATAATATTTATAACATCACCATATTCTAATACCTTATCCAAAGAAATTAATATACAACTATTTCCAAACTCCCTGACCGAATATAACGGAGATGTTTTATCCCGCCCCCGGAAAATTGACACTCGTATTGGTGTTTGACTATTATCAGATAGTAGTTGTGCTAAAAGATTATATTTCCCCTCCTTAGTTAATAAACCGAGGTTTTTCTTAAAAGTATTCTTATTTAATACAATTCCTTTATCTTCATAATAAAGAAACAATTTCCGAAAAGTTAGTTCTTGTGTGTAACTTTCTATGCTTTCCATAGTCGGTGATCCGTTTCGTAGGACATCAAATAGTTTAGATTCACGCTCAGGATATTTATTCAAATTTACTTTACTTGAACCGATTCTAATAAATCTATTTCCATTAAAAGCAGTGGGGACAACCTTGGCTGCTGGTATAACCAATACAATAACACGTTTCCCTTTTATAGTTAGTTCCTGAAATCTAAAATTTATATCCGGTGTAGTCTGCCTTGCAAGAAAATGTTCTAAGGGTTCACCCTTCACATCTTTGTGATGGTCAAAAGATGTATTGGTCAGTTCGTGGGTATCATTATCTACACCCCAAATTACATACGCATTTTCCTTGCCGCACATAGCTGCCGCATTGGACATAGAAGAAATATATTCTCCAATACCAACAGGATCATACCAGCTATCCTTAAACTCAAACCAGTCTTCCTCTGATGTATATGCAATCAAACAATTTACGATCGATCTCATATTATCCATACGAAAAACTCCTCATATATAAAAATATTTTTCATTTACACCTTCGTCTTCTTATATATCATCATATCATAAACGGCAAATAAATTCACCTATAACTTTGTGCCAATAAACACAAAATACGGAGCAGTTACCTGCTCCGCACAACTTTTCTATAATAATTTCCACATGAGCCCACCTTCGGTAGTCACAGCCCACCTTCGGTAGTCACAGCCCACCTTCGGTAGTCACAGCCCACCTTCGGTGGTCTGGCGGAGGTTGCTTTCAAACATGCGGTTAAAGCCAAGCCAGTCCATGTTGTCGCCGGCCTGCTTAAACACTTCTGTCAGCGTCTGCAGTTTCGCATCTGTCATATCTGCAAAATAGAGCGCCATCGCTTCCATGATAGCCGGAACCTTTGGCGAACCAAACTCCAGCTTGCCGTGATGGGCAAGGATGCAGTGGATCAATTCATTTTCCAGTTTCTTAGGGAAACCACTGATCGTGGAAATGACCGCCGTCAATTTCTGGGCACCGATAAATATATGCCCCAAAAGCTGTCCCTTGTCCGTGTAGTCGTTCCTCGGAAAATCGGCAAGTTCATCTACCTTTCCCATATCGTGAAAAAGTGCCGCTGTGATTAAAAGGTCTCTGTGAATAGCAGGGTATGCTGTGGCAAAATAGTTGCACATATTCGTGACACTGAGTGTGTGTTCCAGAAGACCGCCCATAAATCCGTGGTGAATGCTTTTCGCCGCAGAATGCTTTTTAAATTCAGCCACAAACGCTTTGTCCTCCACAAAAAACCGTTTGAGAAGCTGGTTCAGATACGGATTTTTCACACCATCTATGTAGGCAAGGATCTCGCTAAACATCTGATCGACATCCTTGTCCGTCGTGGGGATATAATCTGCCGGGTCGTATTCACCCTCATCGCTCTTTCGGAGACGCGAGATATTCATCTGGATATTCCCCTGAAAGCTTGTGACCATTCCCTCACAATAAACATAATCGAGCGCCTCAAAACTCGCAATGCCGTTATTCAGCTCCCAGATCTTAGCATCTGCCGTACCAGTCTTATCCTGCAGGATCAGGGAATAGTAAGTCTTTCCCGCCTTCGTTTTCAAAATCTGCTTCGACTTGCAAAGATACGTCCCCACAAGTTTCTGTCCTTCCCTGTAATCTTTCAAATAATACATCTGTACAACCTCAATCTTTCTATTTGGCCCGTGTCGTAACTGTCACAAACGGGCTAAAGATTTTCTTTCCTTTCACAGTCTTATAAGTACGCACCCTGTAACTGTACTTCATGCCACGGACAAGCATTTTGCAACGATATCCGGTAACCTTGTTCTTCTTAATCGTCTTTACCTTATTAAATTTCGTTTTAAAGCCCTTTACATGCACCTTCATATACACTTGATAACCGGATACATTTTTATTACGCGCCCATCTCACCTGGATTCCGCCCCGCACACCTTTTGCCCGGACTTTTTTGGGCTTGGCAGGTGCCATGGCAACCGGGGTAGCTTTGGATGCATAACCCTCGATGATCTCACCGTCTGCTGCCACAAATACCGGATTTACTTTATATGTGTAACTTGTCCCTGCTTTCAGTTTGTCGTTCGTAAACGAAAGCGTTGTCACATTCTGACAGAGCGCATAGCTCCCTTTTCCACTTTTGCGGTAGACATTATAAGAAACCGCACCATTTACAGCCGCCCATGTAAGGGTTGCCTTATTCAGAGTAGCATTCTTTTTTCCGGAAACAGTGGCCGGTCCTTCCAATGGGTGGAACACAAGTCCTGTCGGCACGGCAAAAGCTGCTGCGTTCCCGCCGCTCTTTCCCCAGATCTCCGGTCTGGATGTCGGATAAAAGATAGCATTTCCCTGAAACCCTGCATCGCCCTTAACGACAACATTTTTCAGATACGGACAGGCAGAAAATACTCTGTCGGAAACAGCTGTGACTGTATTTCCATTGATCTTTTCCGGAATATAAACGGTAGTCACTGCTGCATTTCCCGTATATCCTGTGATCACACAGGTCTTGTCGGCATTGACTGCCGTCGTAAATACATTTTCCGCATTCACCGTGACATTTCCCATAAATGCCGGAAGCTGTTGTACCGGTGCCGGGCTTTCAACAGAAGACGTCTCCACCGTAGCTGTATCCACTCCCGCCGCCTCTGTATTTATAACAGATATCGTATTCTCTTTTGTTTTGTTTTCTTCTGAGGCACTTACCTCGATGGATCCCAACCCTGCGATCATTGACACGCATAGCATGGCGCATATCCATTTTTTCATAAATCAATCATCCTTTCTTCTCTCTTAACCCGGCGATGCCGTCAAATTATCAAAATCTTTTTTCATTTTACAGATTTTTGAGTGTAAAATCAAGTATATATTGAATTTGTGATACTTATAAGGCAAAATATTTTATCAAAATCATTGTAACCCCCTATTTTCTGTGTTAAGATAAGGATAATTCTGATTAATGGAGAGACCGATATGAACAAAAAAGTAATTCAAACGCTTGAGTTTGACAAAATAATAGATATGCTCACAGAAGAAGCAGATTCCCCTTTAGGGAAAGAGAGCGCAAAAAGACTCCGTCCTCTGTCCGACCGCGACGAGATCATCGCCCTTCAGGCAGAGACAAGCCATGCCCTGACCCGGATCTTTCACCACGGCCCATTATCATTTCATGGCCTTTCCGATATCCGGCCCAGCCTGACCCCCCTTTCCAAGGGCGCTACACTCGGCGCCGGGGAACTTTTGCGCATTGGTACGCTTCTCGATGTAGCAGAGCGGGCCGTAAAATTTGACGCCAAAGACGAGGAGAGCGATTTCCTGTCCGGACGCTTTTCCGGCCTGCAAACCTTTCCGGAGATCAACCGGGAGATCAAACGCTGCATCCTCTCAGAGGAAGAGATCAGCGATGACGCCAGCAGTGAATTAAAACGCATCCGGCGGTCGATGAAAAATACAAATGCCAAAGTCCGTGAACAGTTAAATGCCACCGTGGCGTCCTCATCGGAGATGCTGCGTGACAATCTGATCACGATGCGGAATGGGAGGTACTGTCTTCCCGTCAAGCAGGAATATAAATCTTCCTTTCAGGGCATGATCCACGACCAGAGCGCGACCGGCTCCACCTTTTTTATCGAGCCAATGGCGATCGTAAAATTAAACAATGAACTGGCAGAACTTTCCATGAAAGAGCAGGATGAAATCGAGAAGATACTGGCTTCCATCAGCAGTCTCTGTGCACCTGAGACAGAAGGCCTTGAGCGGAACGTGATCCTTCTCGCAGAACTTGACTTTATCTTTGCCAAGGCGAAACTATCAAAAAAAATGCAGGGCAGCGAACCGGATTTTACGGAAAATTATATCCAGATAAAAATGGGACGCCATCCGCTCATACCGAAAGACCGGGTAGTTCCCATCGACGTCACTCTCGGAAAGGACTACCGCCTGCTCATTATCACCGGTCCAAATACCGGTGGTAAAACCGTATCCTTAAAAACGGTCGGGCTGTTTACCCTGATGGGGCAGTCGGGGCTTCACATCCCTGCGTTTGATGGCTCGCACCTGAGAGTGTATCATGAAGTTTACGCTGACATCGGTGACGAACAGAGCATCGAACAGAGTCTGAGCACGTTTTCTTCGCACATGACAAATACCATTTCGATCCTGAAGCGGGCAGATAAAAATACACTTGCTCTTTTTGACGAACTCGGAGCCGGGACGGATCCCGTCGAGGGCGCTGCACTTGCCATTTCCATTCTGGATGACCTAATGAACCGTCAGGTCACAGCGATGGCGACGACCCATTACAGCGAACTTAAAATCTATGCCCTCTCCACCGAGCATGTAGAAAATGCCTCCTGTGAGTTTGACGTGGAGTCCCTGCGGCCGACTTACCGGCTCTTGATCGGGGTTCCTGGCAAAAGTAATGCCTTTGCTATCTCAAGCAAACTCGGACTTCCCCAGAAGATCATCGACAAAGCAAACTCGCTTGTCGACGAGGATGCCAAATCCTTTGAGGATGTGGTAACCAGTCTGGAGCAGACCCGCAAAGAACTGGAGGCGGAACAGGAAAAAGCGGCCGCTTACCGGCAGGAGATCGAACGCCAGAAAAAGAAACTCGAGGAAAAAAATGAGCGCATCGATAAAGCCAAAGATAAGATCATCCGCCGCGCAAACGAAGAAGCAAATGAAATCCTGCAGAAGGCCAAGGACGTCGCAGATGAGTCCATCCGCAAATACAACAAATGGCTGGAAGGCGGTGATGCAATAAAAGATATGGAAAGACAGCGCTCTGCGATCCGCGAGGAGTTGAAACGGACCGGGGAAAAATTAGATTCCGGTTCCAAAAAGAAACGTCCGGCAGGCGCACCGGACCATCTTTCCATCGGTGATATGGTAATGGTTCATTCTCTCGGCGTAAAAGGAGTTGTCAGCTCACTTCCAAATGCAAAGGGCAAACTATTCGTGCAAATGGGTATCATGCGTTCTGAGGTTGATATAAAGGATCTGGAACTTCTGGAGGAAGAGACACTCCAGATCCGCAAAGAAAAAATACGAGAGCGCTCTAACACTGGCAAAATAAAAATGTCCAAATCTCTCAGCGTCTCCACGAGCATAAACCTGATCGGAAAAACAGTAGACGAGGCCATTGCTGTTTTGGACAAATATCTGGACGACGCCTACCTTGCCAGACTGCATCAGGTCACGATCATACACGGTGTGGGCACCGGTGCTCTTAAAAATGCGGTTCAGGCACATTGCAAAAAGGCAAATTACATCAAATCCTACCGCATGGGCGAATATGGCGAAGGCGGTTATGGCGTAACCGTTGTTGATTTTAAGTAAGTTACTTATAGAAAGCGGGGAAATAATTCCATGGCAGACAAACAAAAAATTCTTATTGTAGATGATGATACGAATATCGCAGAACTGATCGAGCTATATCTGACAAAAGAGTGTTTTCAATGCGAACAGGCCCACGATGGTGAGGCCGCTCTTAAAACACACGCCGAATTTAAACCGGATCTGATTCTTCTTGACATCATGCTTCCCGGTATCGACGGTTATGATGTGTGCCGGGAGATCCGAAAGACCTCCAGCGTTCCTATCATCATGCTCTCGGCAAAAGGAGAAGTCTTTGACAAAGTTCTCGGACTGGAACTTGGCGCCGATGACTACATTATCAAACCTTTTGATTCAAAAGAACTCGTGGCAAGAGTAAAGGCGGTGCTGCGCCGCTATAAAGCAAATACATCCGAGACAGAGGACACTAATACATTTGGAACCGGCACGGAATTTATAGAATACAAAGATCTGACCGTAAGCCTCTCTAACTATTCTGTTACCTATATGGGACATTCCATCGAAATGCCACCAAAGGAACTGGAGCTTCTGTACTTCCTCGCCACCCATCCAAACCAGGTCTTTACAAGAGAACAGCTCTTAGACCGTATCTGGGGATATGAGTACGTTGTCGACACGCGGACAGTCGATGTACACATCAAACGTCTGCGTGAAAAGATTAAGGATCACGATGAGTGGTGTATCGCCACCGTATGGGGCATCGGTTACAAATTTGAAACAAAGAGAGGATGATGTAGCCCATGAAAAGAATACGTCTGACCTTTGGGCGAAAACTGGCACTTTTATATCTGCTAATTTTCACCAGTTCCTACTACGTCACGCACACCATCGGGCTGACGATCATAAAAAACAAGGTTCTCTCCGACATCATGAACACCCCTGAACTGGACACCACGATTGCCTCTGCCCGCATCCGGTATTATTTTAATGTACTGGACACAGCGCTGTTTCTTATGGCTGCCACACTCGGAGTCGCCTTCTTGCTCATTTATGCAATGAATACGATTCCCTTGAAAAAACTGTGCCACGCTGCCAAAAATTTTTCAATCAACCAGGTCAATCCTCCCATTTCCCTCCACACGCAGGACGAATATCAGGAACTCGCCGAAGCATTAAATATCATTGCAAATGACCTGAATAACTTTGATGAATACCAACGGGCATTTATCTCTAACATTTCACACGATTTCCGCTCCCCCCTCACTTCAATCCGGGGATATGCACAGGCTATGTTAGACGGCACGATCCCTCCCGAGGCTCAGGAAAAATACCTGAACATTATCCTTTCTGAGACAGACCGCCTGACAAACCTCACAGCCAATCTTTTGGAACTGAATTCCTTTAACCGGGAAAGCATGCTGTTAGACCTTACCAATTTTAATATCCATGAAACGATTATCCAGACTGTAAACACCCTGGAAGGTACTGCCTCCAAAAAAGGCATCACGTTCCTTCTCGATTTCCCTTCCAAAAAAGAACTGATCGTACATGCGGACGAAGCAAAAATCCATCAGGTATTGTACAATCTGATCGATAATGCTGTAAAATTCAGCCACAGCAACTCAGAAATAAAGATCGGAACGATTAAAAAGGGCGACAAAATATTTGTCTCTGTCAAGGACTCCGGCATCGGAATCCCAAAAGACAGCTTAAACAAAGTCTTTGACCGCTTCTACAAAACCGATATCTCAAGGGGAAAGGACAAAAAAGGAACCGGCCTCGGCCTCTCCATCTCCAAGGAGATCATCAACTCCCACAACCAAACTATCAATGTCGTGAGTACAGAAGGGGTTGGGACGGAGTTTGTGTTTACGTTGAAAAAGGGGAAGGAGTGACAAAGGGGCACAGAAAGGCTTTACCCCATCACGTCCTGTGAAGAATTTCTTTCCAATTTCTACGATTATATCCAACTCTTAAGACAATTACTGTATTCATTGTCTCTTCTATTTCATAAAAAACATAATAGTTTTTATACGGCATACAATGAATTCCCTGCGTAGAAAGAACCCGATCATCAACTAAAGCGAATCTATTAGACAATTTCTGCAAAGTTGAAATAGCACTTCGCAAACCAGTTACAAAACGATATGCTGTCTCCGGCTCCAGTAATGTATACGCTATATAATCACCGATATCTATAATATCATTTTTCGCTCTTCTGGTTAAAACCACATCATACTCCTTCAACCTTGTACCTACTTTCTAATGCATCAAACGCTTCATCAAAATCGTAAATAGCATTTTCCCCCACATCGTTCAAACCTTCGTTTACATAACTACGTATTTCCTGTCTCGCCTGCTCTTCTGGTGAATATAAAATTTTTACTGCGGTTTCCATAGGATGCACCTCCAATCTGTTCTACTATTAAATATAGTATAAGTGATTTTTCATATAATAACAAGTCTAACTTACATATCCATTTTTTCAAACCATAATAAACGCTTTTGCTATCAGTTCTGAAACTTATATAAAATATTTATTCGTATCAAACTTTTTATCTTGTATTTCCCTCTCGTATTATCTTATCGCACCACGTATGTTTTTGTCCATGTCTTATACCCCTCTTGGGATACAGATACCTTTATCTTATTTTTAGATTTTAGTTTCTTTTTTAATTTTACCGTAAACTTCCCAGCATTATCAGACTTTACGGTATATGTCCGTTTCGCCACTTTAACTTTAACCGTTGCGTTTTTAACCGTCGTACCTATAATTTTTTTGCTATTCCTTTTATATTTATGCAATGTAAGTTTAGAATAAGACAGTTCGTTTTCCTGTTGATTTAATTGCAAGAATAGAAGAAATAATGAGGGAAAAAGTTCCTTGGACAGACTTAACCCTGCTTCGCAGATCAATTCGTCTGTCCAAGGAACTTTTTCTATCAGCGGACGATGCCCCTGTTCAGCATCCCCTTTTTATATATATCACACCGTAAATTTCTTCATCGCCTCATCGATCGTCTGTGCGACACTGTGAAGCTGTTTTGCATTTCCAGAGATATCTTCTGCCACAGAGCTAACCTCATTGACAGAAGCAGATGTCTCTTCTGTTCCTGCTGCGTTTTCCTCTGCAATAGCAGTCAGGTTTTGAACGATATCAACCACATTGATCTTGGCCTTATCCATGTTTTCTGTCTTCTCATAGATGTTATTAATACCACCCATGGAACGTTCGATTTCCTCCTGAACCTTCGAAAACATATTTCCTGTGACATCTACTTTTTCCATCTGTGAATCCATGATCTCCTTCACCTGATCCATCGTCTCCACAGCTTTCTCCGAGTCTTCCATCAGCATATTCGTGATCTCCTGAACCTTCATCGCAGACTCATTTGACTGCTCAGCAAGTTTCTGGATCTGACTTGCGACAACAGCAAATCCTTTTCCCTGCTCACCGGCTCTGGCCGCCTCGATCGAAGCATTCAGCGACAGAAGGTTGGTCTCTTCTGCGATTGATGTGATCAGGGCGATCGCATCCTTGATCTTCATGGCTGACTCATTTGTTGTATTCGTCTGTCTGTATATCTCCTCAATCGAATTCTTTG
Source organism: uncultured Eubacterium sp. (assembly GCA_964579975.1). Taxonomy (GTDB): domain Bacteria; phylum Bacillota; class Clostridia; order Lachnospirales; family Lachnospiraceae; genus Eubacterium_F. The sequence continues at coordinate 23,365 of CAZOIF010000025.1, forward strand.
CCTCTATATTGACCGCTTCGAGTTCTTTCAGCATTTTTTCTGCCTCTTTACCCGACTCCTGCATAACTTCTACATTGCTGCGAAGTTTTGACATCTCATGATTTGTCTCTTCAACCATCTTTCCGATCACAACAACACTATCTGACGCCTTTTGTGTATCCGTCGCCTGACAAGATGCACTCTCAGCCATATCATGTACCGCATGATCAATCTGTCCGATCGTTTCAGCAGTCATCGCCGCATTTCCATTCAGGCTGTCGGAAGAGGTATATAGTTTTTCGCTCTGTTGCTTCAATTCTGTAACGACACTCCCCAGCTTATCCTGAACATCGCACACCGCACGGGCCATCAACCCGGTCTCATCACCATGATTACACAGCTTATCGAGTTCTGGGTCTTTTATAAAGTTTAGTTCTCCCATCCGGGATACAATTTTCGAAATCTTATCGAGCGGCGAAATGATGATGTGGAATCCGATAAACGCCAAAATAAGACAAATTACTCCTGCGATACCGCCCGAAACCCCCATCACTAAAGAAACATAATTCACGGAATCAAAAACATCTGCCTCATCCGCACTGATAACCAGGATAAAATCCGCTTTCGAATTTACATAATATCCCGCATACTTGATCGCCCCTTTAAATTCATAACTGACGACCTCCGGATCTGGTATCTTTCCCGCTTTAAGATTACTTACAACTTCCGTAATCACTGCATTTTCAACAGGTTTTCCAATCTTATCTGCCGTCGGATGATACAGCATGGTTCCATCCGGTGCCACGATATAGGCATAACTTGATGGTGCTGTCTCTATCTTAACATCTTTAAACAGTTCTTCCAATTTATCCGGTGATAAAGTCACATCCGCACCGTGGGCATCCACTTCTGATTCAAGAATCATACCGTTTGCCTCGGTCATGTCAAACAGATATTCCTTTACCGTCGAAGTCATAGTATCACGGATTGCCGGAATCGCAATTAAAAGCGTGGCTGCGATCACAAGTACGATCGTTGTCGCTACTAGAGCAATACCCTTAAATTTCAAGGAGAGTCCTCTCATTTCTCCCTTTCTTTTCTTCTCCCTTCCCTCTTTTCCCTCTTTCATAAAATTGATATACCTCCTTTATTTTTCTTTTGTCCATGAAAGTCTGTGCAGATCGCCCTCTGTGCAAAGCCGGGCAAATCCCTGCTGTCTCAAAGCTTCATATATAACGATCGCTACGGAATTTGAAAGGTTCAACGACCTGATATCCCCGTACATCGGAATCCGAATCGCATTTTCCTCGTTTTCTACCAGAATCTCTTCCGGAATCCCGGCGCTCTCTTTTCCAAACATGATATAACAGTCGTCCTCAAACTGCTGGTCAGAATATATATGCTTTGCCTTCGTTGTCGCCATATATATTTTGGCGTCCGGATTTTTTTGCAAAAAATCAATGTAACTGTCATATACTATATATTCCAACTTGTCCCAGTAGTCCAGACCGGCACGTTTTACCTGCTTTTCGGTAATGCAAAAACCCATCGGCTCAATAAGATGCAGACGGGCTCCAGCCGCCACACATGTTCTTCCTATATTTCCGGTATTTGCCGGTATTTCTGGTTCAAGTAAAACAATATTCAGCATCGTAAATCTCCTTACTACGATACATCGTTTTCTAATACATTTGTCTACACGTCAACCGCAGAATTTTAGGGATTAAAAAATGCTATGCCGAACATAACACTTTTCGTCCGAAATGCCTTTTCATTTTTTACTCCTGTCGCAGTGCCAGATATAATTCAATCGCCGTATCCTCAAATACCATCGGAACACACAGGCTCTTTGCAAGCGTCCCGGAAAAACTCACCTGTCCATGGGATAGTGCAGGTGGTGTGATATCAATCCCGATCCCATTTGACGAAAACACTGTCGCCGCATTTCCCATGATCATATTTCCAAGTTCACTGAGTGCACTTGATGCAAATTCATCAATTATCTTGATCTCTGTCATACACATTTTAGAGGCAATATTGCATGCGTGCTGCTCTGTCATTGCGATCAAAACCTGTCCTCGCATCTCTCCGGTAACGCCAATCATAATAATCCATGAATCCATCCCGAATTTTACTTCTTTCAAAGTCGGTTTCTGTAAACCCACCTCTACGAAACACACATCCTGAAGTACTTTTTTTGCCGCCATTAAAAAAGGATTAATATGCTCTGCATTTAGTGTCGCCATGCTCTCTTTATCTCCTTTCCAGACGTAACAATCCGTATTCTCTATACTCCCATTCACATTCCGAATCTACATCTCAGTATACCATAATTACTGCAAAGTGTCTATAAATTTCTGTATCTTTTCCAATGCCACCTTTAAATCATCGATGGAGTAGGCATAGGAAATCCGCAAAAACCCCTCGCCGCATTTTCCGAACGCATCCCCCGGCACGACCGCCACCCTCTGCTCCTTCAAAAGCCTTGTGGCAAATTCCTCACTCTTCATGCCAAAGCGGCTGATATTAGGAAATACATAAAAGGCCCCATATGGTTCAAAACAGGGAAGCCCCATCCTGTTAAGCTCCTTTACGAGAAAATGTCTTCTCTGATTATAGGATTCCCTCATCTTCTCCACGTCTTCCAGACCGTTTTTAAGGGCTTCGATCGCCGCATACTGACTCGTCGTGGGAGCACTCATGATTATGTACTGATGGATTTTCGTCATCTGTTTTATGACCTCTGCCGGACCAGCCACATAACCGAGCCGCCACCCAGTCATGGCAAACGATTTGGAGAATCCATTGATCACGATCGTCCGTTCTGCCATCCCCGGAATCGCCGCTATAGAGACATGATCCCCCTTATAACTGAGTTCCGAATAAATCTCATCCGACATAACAAACAGGTCATGCTCCTTCACGATATCCGCTATCACCTGGAGTTCCTCCGCTGTCATAACTGCACCGGTCGGATTGTTCGGGAATGGAAGAACGACCATTTTCGTCTTATCTGTAATCGCTTCTTTAAGCTTGCGCCCCGTCAGCTTAAACTCATCTTTTTCCTCAAGGGATATCTGCACGGGGACACCGCCCGCCATTTTTACACAGGGAAGATACGAGACAAAACACGGCTCTGGTATGATGACCTCATCCCCCGGATCAAGCATGGCACGAAAACCAACATCGATCCCCTCACTGCCTCCTACTGTGACCAGAATTTCATCTGCGCTGTACGGCAGGTGAAAACGCTTCCCCAAATATCTGCTTATCTCCTCCCGCAGAGGAAGCAGCCCTGCATTTGAAGTATAATATGTTCTCCCCTGCTCCAGAGAATAAATGCCCTCTTCACGTATGTGCCAGGGCGTATCAAAATCCGGTTCCCCTACCCCAAGGGAAATAACGTTTTCCATCGTATTGGCCACATCAAAAAAACGACGGATCCCGGAAGGTTGTATCTCCATAACAGTTTTTGACAATGGATTTCTCATGGTGTGATCAGCATCCTCTCATCTTCGTTTGTCTTTTTCATTAGGGAAAGTCCATGTTCTTTATATTTCTTCAGGACAAAATAGGTCGCTGTACTGACGATGGACTCCATGGGTGAAAGCTTGGTCGCCACAAACCGGGCTACCTCCTTCATGCTCTTTCCCTCAATGATCACGGTCAGATCAAATCCTCCGCTCATAAGATACACACTTTCCACCTCGTCAAACTGGTAGATCCTCTCCGCCACCTTGTCAAATCCGCGTCCCCGCTGCGGAACCACCTTAACCTCGATCAGCGCCGTGACAATCTCATTATCCGTCTTGTCCCAGTTGATAAGCGCCGGATAACCGCATATCACACCGCTTTTTTCCATCTCCTGGATACACTGCTCAACTTCCTGTGGCGTCGCTTCCAGCATCGCCGCCAAATCTTCTGTTTTAATCTTTGCATTTTTTGAAATATTCTTTAAAATCTCTTCCTGTAGCATCGTTTCCCTCTCTTTAACCAATTGCTGTTTTTACCTGCCCGGAGGCACGAGAAACCGTGTTTCGTCTCCATTTTTCACAATCCTGTCATTGCCGTCACTCACCGTTCCGACCACTGCCGCCATGATCCCTGCCTTTTCGTATTCAGCGACAAGCTTCTCCCCATCTGTCGTTCCGGCCAAAAGAACGCCCTCCGAGGAGATCATATATGGATTGAGGTCAAAAAACTCACAAATCTCTACCGTCTCCTGCCGGATCGGTATTTTCTTCAGATCCACTGTAAGCCCCACTCCGGATGCCTCTCCAAACTCCCACAGCGCACCAAACACACCATCTGCCGAAGCATTGTGCATCGCTGCCGCCCCCAGTTCTTTTGCGATCCGGGCATCCTGTATGCATCCGCACTGCCTCGAAAACCGCCCTGTCTCCTCTAAGAAGGTATAGGAAAAACGGTTCTTCAAAGTATCCTTTTTCTCACAGGCCAGCTCTGCCGCTCCGGATGCCCCGGCCCACTTCGTCATGACCAGATCCATCCCAGGAACTAAGCGGCTGCTATCTATAGGAACTCCCGCATCCGCATAACCGGTTCCAACGACCGATAAAAGCGGCATCGATACGACCGGGCTCACCTCGGTATGTCCCCCGAGAATGTCAACCTTATATTCTTTCGCAAGCGTACCGATCTGGTCCATTATATGTTTCAGTTCTCTCTCTTCACTTCCCTCAGGAAGGACAATATTGATCAGCATACCAGCCGGCACAGCACCCGATGCCACAATATCATTCGCCATTCTGTAAAATGCCCGTTCTCCCACGTTCTCTGTACATCCGGTGACCGGATTGCTGGAAAACACGATACATCTTTTGTCATCCAGACGAACTCTCGCCGCATCCTTGCCCGCAGACGGGCCAGAGAGGACTTCTGCACTTTTATACCTGATCTTCTTTAACACAGAACGTCTCAGTATACTCTCTTTCACTTTTCCGGTACGCATCCTACCCCTCTCTTTCAGGATTCTCCGCAGATAAATCTTTTCCGTTTACTGGATTTCACCCGTCCCATCTGTTGGAAGCGTATTTCCTGTCACACCATCTTCCTGTGGCGCCTGGGTTGCCTGAGGTGCCGGCGTAACTGTCCCGCCAGCTTCACCAGTTCCGCTTCCGGCACCGGATTTGCCCGAACTGCTTCCCCCTGTGCTGCCAGAGCGCCCGCTCGCATTATCTGATTTATTGTCGGACTTTGATTTTTTGGAATCATCCGGTTTGGCCGTCGTCACCGGCTGCTTCTTCGACCCTCTGGTGATATATCTGGGCGAAGCAGAGTAGGTACTGGAATTTACCTGTGTCTTCTCTTCCTGTCCATTCTCCGTAACGATTTTCCAAAGTTTTGCCTTATAACCGATATGCGCTTCCTGTTCCACCTTCATATACGATTCCGGTTTCGTTTTATCGTAAGTCACCTTATCTGCCCCCGGCTGGATCTCTTCCGTGACCTCTGACTCGTAACGGACTTTCCGGTCCGGACTTCTCGTCTCCTCACCATATATATTAAAATAAATCGTACTTCCGTAAGTTCCCCCCTGAATATAAATCGGGACAGCTGTGTTGTTTTTGAATTTAAAGTCCTTATAATCTCCGGCGATCGCAGCATCCATGGATGGTTCCACGTAAGTCACAACCATTGAATGCGGGCTTCTCTCAGCAATCTCAAGCTCCGCTTTTAATACTGCATTATAAAGTGTTGTAGAGACCTGGCACACCCCGCCGCCGAGACTGTCTTCCACTTTCCCGTTATTATACGAAGCCGCTTCATAATATCCGTTTTCCTCTGTGAGTGGCGATATCGTGTCATGTACCGAAAATGTCTCTCCGGGATATACGACAGAACCACTTATAAGTCTCGCCGCATTGGCAAGATTTTTTGTACGATTGACATTTCCCGCATTATAAGTGGTAGAAAATGTCCCGATCTTATCTTTACATTTTGCTGCTGTCTCTCTGGATACAGCCGGTTGTTCCACCTTCACATTTGCCGCGATCTGTATCGTCGCATCATCTGCTGCCGCCTCTACTGCTTCTTTGATCATGCGGGTTGTCTCTTCCTCATCAATGCTTACTCCATCCCGGGATTCCGAATACACAAATTCACCATTTTCCATCTTGACCGTAGAATTTTTAGCCCTGGTACAAAGTTTTCCGCATTCCTTTTTTACAAATTCATTTAACGTCTCTTCATTCACAGAAGAAGAGATGGAATAGCTGATCCTGCCCTGTGATGCCTGCTTGATCTCCTTATAATTCTCTATAATATTTCCATTTTTTCCCACGTTCATGGCCTCTTCCAGATAATTCCCGGCAGCAAAAGTATACCCCAGCTCACTTACCGTAGCTATGGCCTGCTTGCCATTTACATCAACCTGCACGATCCGGCTTCCTAATTTTTCAATGTGGGAATTCACTACCTGCGCAGCTTCCTCTCTTGTCATACCGCCTATTTCGATCTGGTCTACTTTAATACCATCGCATATTTTGTCCTCATCGGGCTTGATTCTTCCGTAACTGAACAATACATACGCCACAATGAGCGTAACCATGAATAGGATAACAAGTACTGCTGCAATTCCTCTTCTCCTCAATGAAAGTCCTCCCTTGCACATTTGCCTAACCTGTATTAAACTATTACTATGATCAGTCTACCACATATGGCAGCAAAATTCCTGCCAGCATGGATATAATAAGTATTACGCAGATTATCACAGCGATCATCCGCTGCTTTTTACGATTCATCATTATGTTTTGCCTCCTTATAGATAGTATTAGCAATTTGCATTTATAATACGAAAGGATGAATAAAATGTTTGAAAATATTCCATTTCCTTCACTCTTTGTCTGCTTTTTGATCTTCATCGCATGGATGCACTATGAAAAGCGCAAAGCCGGGAAAAAAGAAGCCCGTGCGGCAGAGGAGTTCTGGCAGCGCGAAGAAGAAGCCAACCATGCCAGAAACAAAGATATCTCAGATCTTCCACTACTGCAGATCAAGATAGACCAGATCCCTATGCCGGACAGCAACGATGAAAATACATGCTATTATCAGAAAAAAGTTCTCGAAAGCGTGAATCTTCCTATGATGAACCTGTCCGAATATACCAATACAGATTTAAAGTTAGCATATGGCGTAGGAAATTTCAAGACCTTATCTGATTATGATGAAAATTTTAATTCTTTTTTAATGAATCTTTCAAATTTAGGAAAGGCCTATTTTCAGACCGGACTTCTGCCGGAAGCGGCATCCGTATTCCGTCTGTGTCTGGACTCAGGTTCTAAAAGTGCACGCAACTACAAGGCTCTTGCCGATGTTTATGCCGCTATGGGCCAGTCATATAAAGTGTCTGAACTCATAAAAGAGGCAGAATCTTCCGGACTCCCTCACGGGTCTACTCTTGTAGAATATTTGCGCCAGCTTCTGTGACTCCTCTGTTTATATCGTCCATTCCCGCTCAGAACAACACCCTCGTAACCGTTGCGCTGTGACTGAGCGGATTTCTATTTTTATAATCAAACACAAGAGAATATGCTCTCTCTTTCTCTGCCTTCCCTTCTGTGAGGAGCAATTCAAAATCCAATGTAAACTCATCCACATATACCATATGAAATAATTGTCTTGGCATATATCCCCTGTACTCCGGCAGAATTTCAGGCTGTTCCACTTCTCTATCCAGAAATGTTCTCACAGAAGCCAGATAGTCCTCCCCCCTCTTTTTTACAAAATCTGGCGGGGATTTGACGTAATCCCGGAGATACAGGTCATACGTGAGTGTCTGGCGAAACTCTTCCTTCCGTCCGGCATAATGCTCTGTTACATATTTCCACAAAATTTCATATCTGGAAATGCGGCTGTGTTTCTTTCCAAAATAACTATTTTCTTCATAATATCTTCCCAGATCCTCATACATCCGGAAAACATCTGGGCAGCAGGTCTCAAGGAGCGCCATCGTCGCCCGGAACTGAAAACTGTTATAATATACTTCCACCATTTCCTCCACCTGTTTTAATTTCAGTATATCTGCATAGGAAAGCCACCTGGTGGACAACACTTCATAAGGCGGCCGGCTTCCATACTGTATCCCATACTCCTCCCGCATCTCCTGCATGTAAGAGCCTTTTAGTATCTTCAGAAAACCGAGCTGAAGCTGATCCGGTCTCATTTCATATACTTCATTGAAGGAGTTATGAAACGACTCATAGTCCTCATAAGGCAGTCCGGCGATCAGATCCAGATGCTGGTGGATCTTTCCGGTTTCCCGGACTTTCCCTATATGATATTTCAGAGCAGGCAGATCCATTTTCCGGCGGATAGCCCGGATCGTCTCCCCGTTTGCCGACTGCACACCGATCTCAAACTGAACCAGACCGGGCCGGAACTTCCGGAACAGTTCAAAGTCTTCCTCCCTCAGAAGGTCTCCCCCGATCTCAAAATGAAAATTTGTGATACCATTGTCATTCTCATAAATATAGTTCCAAATCTGGTAAGCATGCTCGTGGTCACAGTTGAACGTCCTGTCCACAAACTTTACCTGCTTTACCTTATTTTTCAGAAAAAAGGACAATTCTGCAAATACCGTCGAACATTTCCGGAACCGGACACTCTTCTCGACAGAGGAAAGACAATAACTGCACGAAAATGGACAGCCCCGGATCGTCTCATAATAAATGATGCGGTTCTCCATATCGGTCACACTCCGGTACGGAAAGTGCAGCTCATTCATATCTGCCGGCGTCCTCGGCGGCGTCATGACACATTTTCCCATCTGCCGGAAGCAGAGGCCGCACACATCGGCGAGCTCCGTTTCCATCTTACCCTCTATATAACACCCGAGAAATTCCCGGAATGTATGCTCCCCCTCCCCGATCATGATAAGATCTATATACGGATGCTGCCGAAGAACCTGTTTTGCATCATAAGAAACTTCCGGTCCTCCCAGCACGATCATCACATGGGGAAGCACCTTTTTCAGATTCTCCGCCACACAGAGTACATATTCAATATTCCATATATAACAGGAAAATCCGACGACATCCGGCTCTCTCTTATAAATCCCTTCGAGGATCTCATCGGGCCGGTGATTGATCGTATATTCGGCAAGCTCCACCAGTTCCTCATACTTCCCCGCATTCGCGCGCAAAGAATATATGGCCGGATTCGAGTGGATATATTTTGCATTGATCGCTGTCAGCAATATTTTTTTCGCCAATGCACATCCCTCCTTCTGCAACTGGCCTATGTCGGACGTTTTGCAATCCCTTAATCCTGCCTGGCATTTTTATTATAACGGTTTACCGCCATTCCGACGCCCAGAAGACACCAGTACAACGGTGCAACTGCAACCGTGGAGTCGTTGGCAAGCCCGGTTACAAGATAGCCAAATGTCCCAAGCAGAATACCGATTGCCGTTATTTCCATCGTATGGTATTCTGTCTTTCGCACATACATCCGGACACACTCCACAAAATAAACAGCATACAACGCCAGAAAGGCAAGCAGGGAAATGAGACCTGTCTGGACAAAGATCTGCATAAACATATTGTGCGGCTTCGTCACTGTGGCACCGTCATATCCCACATTTTTCATGCCTACATAGTCGTCATTCGGAAATTCATAGACAAATGTATTGGGTCCCGAGCCAAGCAGCAGATGCTCTCCCAAAAGCGGGATCGTCCGGGACCATATGTATCCCCTGCGGCTCCCAAAATGCTGATTATCCTCAAACCCTATACTTTTTATTTCCCGAAGATCATCAATCTTTCCAAACGCATTATACATCTTATAGACCGTCTGATTCAACCCAACCGCATAACTTGCCGTTGTCAGTACTACGGTATATTCCTTACCCTCGGACGGCGTGGCCACAACAAAAGCATCGTATTCGCTGCCTCCAACCTCTATACTCTTCTCATAAATTTCAATATCCTCAAAACGGACATCCTCAAATTTCATCCGGGACGTTGTTTCATCCCTGTAGATCCCGGCAGATTTCCCAGTCTCATCCGCCGCCTCATACATATACGAACCGTCTTCTATGTCCACATTGAGTTTAAGCACATCATTATCTTTGGTGGTGATGTACAAAAGCCCCTCCTTCGAAACCATGCTCTTCACTACAAAATGATTTGGCGTCGGGTTCTTGATCTTATTGATCCCGTACTCAAAGACAGTCTTATTGCTCAAAACCACTCCGGCAAATATCCCCACACATAATACAGAAACGACAGCAGCACCGACGGGGTGCTTTTTGATATTCGTGATCATAAATACGGCAAAAAGCAAAAACGACGCCACTACTCCGATACAGCCTGTGACCGACTCGGAACCAACCAGCATGATGAACAGCCAGATTGCAGCTAACACCGCCACCAGACTGCGGACAACACAAACCGCTTTCTTTTTTAGTGATACAAAGGATAAAATAACTGGCAGCATAAGTGCTACATACGAGCCCACATAATTTGGATTGTACAGCGTAGAATATACTCTTCCTTTTGCAAAATTAAAAGTAAAATTGAGCTTTTTATCGCTCATAAAATTCATGACGTCCTTCCCCATAGGCGTCCTGAAAAAATCTTCTCCGATAAACTGTCGCATGCTGAGGAAGGATAACACCAGCACCCCGGCCAGCAAACCATATCGAATGATCGTTATCTCCGTCTTGCCTATGACCAGGCAGTAGGCCAGCAGAAGTACGATCACATAAGCCCCTAAGATGAGCATGCCTTCCCACTGCTCATAACCACCCCATATTGCCATACTCCTATGTTCCGAAAAAAGAGTGGATAGCACACACATGACAAAATAAAGAATAAGGGGAACCAGATATTTAAGATCCGTCTGTCCAAACAGCCCTTTATTTATAAAACACATCTTTACCGCCACATAAAAAGTAAGCAAGCCACACAAAAAAAGGAGCGCCTCCCCTTTCCAGTACAAAAAGAAATCATAGGTTGTACTGCCTGAAAACCATGGATAGGAGTCAAGCTTCACTTCATAATGGTAAGCAGACACGATAAGCGGAACCACACTCAATACAAAAACAAAAAGGATTGCCCCGATTATATTTTTCCTTGTGATGTTCATATTTTTCTCCATTCGCCAACGATTTAAACAACAAATCTCCATTTCAGCGCCCGGTCCCTGCCAAAGTATAACACAAACAGGAAACTATAACCCTCCGGATCCGCTGAATGGAGATTTTATTATATTCCTTCCGTCGCACTACGGAAGCTGAATTTCTGAATATTCTTTCGGTGGAAGCGGTTTCGTCGAATCTTTTACAAACTTCCGGACTGCCTGTGCACCTCTGGCGACAGGAATATTGGTACCTGCACCTGCCACACAACCGCCAGGGCATCCCATTCCCTCGATCAGGCATCCGTCTTTTTTCCCGGCTTTTGCCATAAGAAGCATCTTCTGGCACTCGCTGAGTCCCTCGACATGCTCGATCAGGACTTCTGTCCCCGGGTAATATTCATTGATACATTCCTCGATCGCATTCGCTACTCCTCCGGCAACCGCATAACCACGTCCTGCTCCCGTCGCATCATGGATCGGCTCCTCCGTCTCATATGTTTCTATATCAATTCCTTTTGCCTCAAAAATAGCGGCAAGTTCTTCAAACGTAAGAACAAAATCTACATCACTTCGCACCGTCTCACGGGAAGCTTCCAGCTTCTTCGCCGCACATGGCCCCACAAATACCACTCTGGCATTCGGATGCTTCTGCTTGATCGAACGCGCTGTAGCAACCATCGGGGTAAGCGCACTTGACACAGCCTCTACCATTTCCTCCGGAAGTGTCCTTTTGGCAAGCACCGACCATGCCGGACAGCACGACGTAAGCAAAAATGGAAGTTTTCCTGTCTTCACTTCATGCACATAATGTCTCGCCTCTGTGATCGCGCCGATGTCTGCACCGAGCGCAACCTCGTAAACCTCTGAAAATCCAATTTCTTTAAGCGCTGACTTTATCTTCCACAACCGCACATCCGTACCAAACTGTCCGATGACAGCAGGTGCAAGTTCTACGATGACCTCATCTCCCCGCTTCATCGCCTGAATAAGCTGGAAGATCTGCGATTTATCTGCGATCGCTCCAAACGGACAACTTACCATACACTGTCCGCACTTCACACATATTTTATCATTGATCCTCGCACGTCCGTGCTCATCACTGTCAATCGCTTTGACGCCGCATACTGACGCACACGGACGCTGTTTTTTCGCAATCGCATCATACGGGCAGATTGCCTTACATTTTCCACATTTGATACATTTATCACGGTCAATGATCGAGCGTCCGTTTTCCATATGGATTGCATCTACCGGACAGACCTCATGGCACGGATGCGCCACACAGCCACGGCATTGATCTGTCACCTCATATACATTATCCTCACACATCGCACAAGCTGATGGAATCACCTGCATGAGCGGCGGCTCATAATACTTATCTGAAATATTGCTGGCACTGAGACCACTCGTAATATGAACCGGCTGGCTCTCCGGACGCAGTGACATACCCATCGCAAGCCTCACACGCTCCGATGCGATCGCCCGCTCACGATAAATGCTGTCGCGGTACAGCGGTACATCTGACGGTGTGATCTTATATGGTATCGCCTCGATGTCGTCATTAATATTATCCGACTCAAAAGCTACTCTCGCAACTTCTGTAAAAACCTGTCTTCGTATTTTGGTTATTGGGGTTTCAATGCCTCTCATGACGCTCTCTCCTTTGTTCACAAATAATGTTGCTGATTATCCTCAGAATACCATAAACAACTAAAAATGTCTAGTCCATCTTCATTTCCGGCAGCTCCACATAAAAGCATGTCATCCGTTCCTCATCACTCGTCACCCACACCCTGCCCGAGTGTCTGTTTACAATATGTCTGGCCACCATAAGGCCAAGGCCGGAGCCGTCTTTATTTCCATGGTTATTTCCCCGGTAAAATTTTTCAAATATATTCTCCCACTCCTCTCGTGGCACAGCAACCCCCGTATCTTCCACGGACACGAGGATCTTTTCCTCCTGTCTGGCGATATTCACTTTGATCTCTGTCCCCTCATCCGCATATTTAACGGCATTTTGTAAAAGCACAAGAAACAGCTGGCGTATCCTGTCATAATCCCCATCGATCAGAGAGCACTCATCTTCATACTTCAGCACACCCTCTATATTCTTCTCCCTCATCAGGACACGTACACTCCGCATCGCATCCTGCATGACTGCGATCACATTCAAAACCTCTTTATCAAGCTCAAAATCCGGATTTTGCATTTTAGAAAGAATGAGAAGGTCCGACACCAGACGCTCCATCCCGATGCACTCACGGATAATACGGTCAAAATATTCCCTCTGTTTTTTCACATCATCGACATAGCCGTCCATCAGCGTCTCCGCATACCCCTTTACAACTGTGATCGGCGTCCTCAGTTCATGGGACACATTCGAAAAGAAATCGCGTCTGCTCTGCTCAAGCGTCTCACGAAATTCCTCTGCCTCCACCAGTTTTTTTGACAGGATATCCATGCTGTCCGCCAGCATTCCAAGTTCGTCCTTCCGGATGATCTTCGTCTTTTGTGCATATTCCCCCGCCGCCATACGAAGTGCGATCTCTTTGATCCTTATGATCGGCCGCACGAGCTGTCTTGAGAAAAATGCAGCGATAACAAGTGAAATAAGAAGTGCGACCACAACGCTCACAAGCATATATTTCTCATACTGCAAAACCGAGTTCTCCCTGTAACCCATCTCTCCGTTGACAAGAACAACCCCCACGTTATCTCCTTTTGCATCTTTCACCGGGGTGGCAATGTGCATCATATCCATGTCATAAATACTGTCATAACCACTGTAACTCTTTGTCTTGCCATTAAAGGCTGCATTTAAAAGAGCCCTCATACTTTCCTCCTGAAAGGAAACATGACTGGTAGCTACGTTCGTATATTCTTCTCCTAATGGGGATTCGGCAGAAGGATTCGCCAAAATCCATATGTCTGCATTGCGGAGTTCTCCAAAATCCTCCAGCGCACTCAGGTACGTAGAAAAATCCCCGCTGCCATTTCCCATCATTGCCTCACTGACCTGTTTTGAGACACTCTTTGCGAGACTTTTCATCTCCTCTTTATACACATTCGTGATATTTCGCCGGTTAAATCTGGTGAATACGATTCCAGTTATAGCAGTCAGCACGATAAGTGCCACGGCAAAATAAACCCCGACCCTCCAAAAAATCTTCTTCAAAGCTTACCTCTTTTCAACATCATACGTTTATCTCAAATTTATAACCAAGTCCCCAGATCGTCTTGATCTCCCATCCCGGATGCTCGACTTTATCGAGTTTCGCACGAAGCCTCTTAATATGGGAATCCACCGTCCGGCTGTCTCCAAAATAATCCTGTCCCCACAAGCTGTCTAACAGATTATCTCTTGTAAACACCTTACTTGGATTTTCTGCGAGGATCCACATCGTCTCCACTTCTTTTTTCGTCATCGGAATCTTCTCTGTCCCGACAAATACACTGTAGGCCTCGATATTTATCGTCAGATCCCCGATCGTCAGTACCTTCTTATCCGAGCTCTCATCCGTTCGCCCCATGCGCCGTAACACCGCCCGGACTCTCGCCATGACTTCACTGGGACTAAAAGGCTTTACCACATAATCATCTGCGCCGATATCAAGTCCCATCACCCGCTCATAGTCCTCACCCTTTGCTGTGATGAGTATGATCGGAACGTCAGAGATCTCCCGAATCTTTTTGCATACTTTATATCCATCCATTCCCGGCATCATAATATCCAGAAGAACCACCGCCGGATTACATTTTTTAAAGTTCTCAAAGGCCTCGATCCCATCCTTTGCCACCACTGGTTCAAATCCTTCCTTTACCACATACGTACCGAGTACCTCTGTGATATCTTCATTGTCATCTGCAATAAGAATGTGCTGCATCGCCACCGCTCCCTTCCATAATTTGTATTATTCATTTTTATAACGGATTTATATGTTTTTTTTGTGACAGATTACCCATTTTCCATGACACTTTTATGCCATAGCTTATTGATAGACTAGGCTAAAATCCAAACATTTATCCCAAAAACTTTAAACATAAAATTTTAAAGATAAATCAGGAAAGGCTGATTACTTATGAAACATAAACTGCTTTTTGCGCTTCTGGCATTTGTTCTCTGCGCCGCCATTGTGATTCCGGCAAGTGGGGCAGACAGTGCTTCCAAGAAGACAAAATTAAATGTCAAGAAGCTCACACTTACCAAAAATGAGAACTATACACTCCGCGTGTACAATATGAAAAAAAACCAGACCGTAAAATTTGTCTCGGACAATGAAGCGGTCGTTGTGGTAAACGAAAAGCGTAACACGCTCAAGGGCTCTGATAAAAGCGCTGATATCACGGCTGTGAATGTCGGTTCAACTTTTGTGCGCGCAAATATTTATTCAAAAAAAGGAAAGCTTGTACGCACCCTAAAGACCAGCATCAAAGTAACGCCCTATGCCATCAGTATAAAATTCACCCAGAAGAAAGTCAATCTGGATGTTTCAGACACAGTGAAGCTCTCTGTCATCATCAAACCAAGCACCTCTCAGGAGTTTCCGCTTTTTTCCAGTTCAAATCCGGACATCGTGACTGTAAATTCCAGAGGTGTTATTACGGCTGTATCTCCCGGAGAGGCTGTTATCACAGCGACGCTTCTCTCAAATGGCCAGACAGCCACCTGCACCGTTTCTGTCCTTCCGGAAGAAGAGGAACCTCTTGATAACGATCACAATTCCCTCTGATGTTCTTCTGCCCGGATATTCCCTGTCTCGATTTCTGACATAAGTTCTGCCCTCTTTGTCCCTAACAGCAGTTCTTTATTGTATTTCATATAACGCACACACTCATTTTCTGACAGATAAGCGGAGGACGCTTTCCCCATCGTAAGCTCTGTCACAAAAACAACAAATTCCTGTCCCCCGGCAAATGCATTTTCCATAAAATCAAAGGCATGCTCTAACGCATCTCCTGCCTTTTTTTCTGCCTGTTCCAGTTCTTCTGTCTTTTTTGCAAAGTCCCTTCTGGCCAGATCAAAAATCTTACCTGCATCCCCATCTGTTTTCAAAATATCCGGCTGTTCTGGTTTGCCCAGATGGATGCACTTCATCTGCTCATTTCGTATCTTCTCATCTTCCCTCGTCAAAAAACCACTTTCTTTCTCTCTGGCAAATGTTTCCTCAAATTCCGATGCCATCGCCTCATAGATGGAAAGAGCATCCGCTTTCTTCTGCGAATCTGCTTCCGTCAACTCCTGACGGTATCTTTTCAGAAAACCAAACCATCCGTCTGTCACCGCCCGGATATGGCTTATCTCCTGAAAATACCGGTTCAGACCGGAGAGAAGCAGGTTTACCAGACTAAGCTTCTCATCAAAAGAAGCCTGTAAAAGTCTCTGGTAGACTTCGGCCTTTACCCGCCCTTTCAAAATTTGCGGAATATCATAATGATCCTCATACTTCCGGTATAGATCAACATATGCTGCAACGTCTTTGGCAATCTCTTTATGGGAGACATATTGACAGATTACTTCCTCCGTCACAGGAATCTGAAGTTCCTCATACGTATCCATCAATCCACTGAGATCTTCCCATCCTCTCGCTGTGACAAACTGCATTCCATCCACGTCTGCCTGCACGCGGTAAAAATTCTGGGGGCGCAGCTCCAGATAGCTCAACAGGATATTACTGACCCCCTGCGCCCGTGCATATTCCTTCCACACAGAAAAATCAGCCTCGATGTCCATTCTCCTCACGCGGTCCAGCGTAACCATATCAAATTCACGGACCGACTTATTATACTCCGGCGGATTTCCCGCTGCCACGATGATCCACCCCTCAGGTACTTTCTGGTTTCCAAATGTTTTACACTGCAAAAACTGCAGCATTGTAGGCGCCAATGTCTCCGAAACACAGTTTATCTCATCGATGAAAAGAATCCCCTCTTTTAGTCCGGTATCTTTCATCTTCTGATGGACACTGGCGATGATCTCGCTCATCGTATACCCAGTGACGGAATAGTTTTCCCCCGCAAATTCCTCTTCCACGATAAAGGGAAGTCCAACCGCACTCTGTCTCGTATGATGGGTGATCGTATAAGACACGAGACCGATCTGACACTCTCTGGCGATCTGCTCCATGATCTGTGTCTTCCCAATCCCCGGCGGTCCCATAAGAAGGATCGGGCGCTGGCGGACAACCGGTATCCGGTAAGCACCATCTCCCTCTTTCATGAGATAGGCCCTCACTGTATTTTTTATTTCCTGTTTTGCCTGTTTTATATTCATCTGTCTTTTCCTTTCAAATTAGGGTGTCAAAAATTCCTCTGGTGAAAGCTTTAGCCGCATCGCCCACGGCGGAACCAGCTCCTCCTCGTAATCGTCAAGAAACAAAAAGGCGGTGTCATAATCGGGCCGCCCGGATGGATAGATTCCCTTTCCATCCGTAAAATACAGTACCCCCTGTAACTGCTTCAGCTCTCCGCTCTGACGCAACTCATTGATGTAGGTAAATGCCGGACGAAAGTCAGTCCCTCCTCCCCCCACGAGCGTAAACCGGGAAAGAAGCCGCTCCATGTCTTCTGTATCCGTAATCTTCTCATCCATCCTCACGGCGTCATCACACTGAAGGATACGGATATGGCACTTCCGGAAAAAACTGTCCGCCTGAGTCAGTATCCCAAATGTTTCTTTCAAAAAATTTTTTACCAATTCTCCGTCAGTTGAATAGCTGGTGTCCAGCACCACGACAAACTCCTGGATCTTCATGACCTCGCGGCTCTCCAGCGGTTCTATGAGAGGCATATTCCCGTACACCCTCAGACCATACGTGTAATAATTCATATCATATTCATCCGGGTCACAGTGCACTTCTTCCCGGAGTACGGCAAATTTGCGCAAAAACTCACGATAGCTTCTCCGGCTCTTCTGGCTTTTCAGTTCTTTTGCAAGAAGTTCTTCCCCTTCCTCCGGTTCTTTTCCCCTCTTCTCCATTTCCATCCTGCTCTGTCTGGAAATCTTATCCCACATCTCCCTTGCCTGCATTTGCTGTGGCGTCCCATTCTCCTGCTCCGGCCAGTACTGATGGCTGTCTGTAAAAAACTCCCGGTACAACTCTTCAACATGCTCCGGCGGCAGCTTTACCAGATACCGATAAATCCCTGCCGCTGACACGATCCCTTCTTTTTCCAGCTCATCATATGTCTTCGTTCTCAACCACGAAAGCGGACGCTTAGTACAGTTCTTCCCCATTTTATCAATTACAGATTCAACCATGATATCACAGGCGGTGTCCCACTTTTTGCGCTCCCTTCCCGCCCGGAGCCACAGATGCGAAAATACACAGTGAAGCGTCGTATGAAGAAAAGCCCTGTCCAGAAATTTCGGATTATTTTTAAAGACACGCAGCAGATGCGCCGGGGAAAAATACAAATAAACTCCGTCAGAGGCCAGTACCTGAAGCGAAGGCTGCTCTCTCCATACCAGTGTGGACAATGCCACATCTAAAAAGCGGAGTTCCATATAAATTTCATTCCGGATAAATGTCAGCACCCTGACCGACATTTCTGTCTCCCACTCGGACTGTGTCTGAATATGCGCCATAGTTTCCTCTCATTTCTCCCTGTTTTTGCAGCATTAAAACTCATACCGGTTTTTGCGGCACTCTCCCGATATTTTCTGTCCCCACTCCATCAGGCTCGCCGCCCCTTCGCTCCAGTCATTACTTACTGCCAGGGCGAGTGCCTGATCAAGAGCCTCTTTTCCAGTATACCTGTTTTTACATATAAATTCCAGCCTGTCCAGTTCTTTTTTACGGACAAGGCATTTTAAAACTTCTCCCGAATTTTTTGTGATATAGTCCTCATAGGCTTTCTTTTTCTCCGCCCCAAGCTGGAGCGGCGTCATAAGCCGGTTCAATGCCATTACGGCCAAAACCTCCGTACTCTCTTCGGCGAGGGCTTTCCCAAATATATTATCATATGCAGGAAAATCTACCACCTCACTGCGAAAACACTGTCTGGCACGAAATCCCTCACCCTCGATACTGAGACCAAAAATATGTGCCGGTGCAATCGTATCATAGGACTCATAATACTCCGGATAAAAAATGATGGCATCCTCAAAACTCACCTCTATCCCCCATGAAATTCGGTCGAGAATCTGTTTTACGCTGCTTTTCTCTCCTGCACTTCCCCGCACTACCGTTTTCGTCAGACTTGTGCAGTTATTAAACACATCACTCCCAATCGCCAGCTCCTCTTTCCCCATCTCGATGCAATTCAGATTTCTGCAGTTAAAAAATGCGGCATTATCGATCCGTTTTAACGTATCAGGAAGAATGACTTTTTCAATAAAACTTCCTGTCAGTTCTGTCATGCGTATCGTTTCCTGCGTCCCTCCGGAAAACGCCCCCGTATCCAGAATCCCTTCCGGCACCTGTCCCCGGTCCGAAAAACAATAGGCCCCAATAGCAGTGACAGGACATCCCCCGATCTCCTCCGGAACCTCCACTACTGGCTCTCTCCCATAGAGCCGGTGTAAAACAGCTTCCCCCTCCCGGCTCTTTTCCCATAAAAACCGCATTTCCCTGCACATAATGTTCCTCCTGTTTTCTGGCGAACCAGACAAGCGGTGTGAATCCGTCCGTCCCGCAAACCAGTAAAGCCCGCCGGATCCGATCAGGTTCACACCGCCCGTCCATCATCCATACATCCTGTTAGCTCAACGGCGCCAATTCAACAGCACTGTCAAACTATGAATCCCCCAGCCCCGGAGTCGCCAGACTACAGGCCAAGGATTCCTCCCTCGTCCTGCTCATCTTCATCATCCAGGTCATAGTCATCGTAATCATAATCTTCCAAATCGTAATCATCATCGTCCAAAGAATAATCATTGTATAAGGACAGATATGTGCTAAAATCAACTCCGCACTTTTCTTTGATCGAAGCAACAAATTTCTCTGCATCCCATTCACTCATATATGCTTCCATTGCCTTATCATCAGAAGCATCGCAGAACTCGCTTCCCTCGTCTGGCTTTTTGATCTCAGGCACGTCACCACCCTCTGTAGAAGTCGCTGTAAGCGTTACCAACGTATCTCCTCCGCATATGAGCGCTAATGTCTGTGTCGCACCTTTTTTATCTTCTTTGGAGTCAATCTGCCACTCATAACTGGTTGCGCTGGCAAGCGCATTCATTCCAATCGTAAAACTTCCATTCAAATAGCCATCCTCAAGCGTATCTTCATCTAGTTCGGAAACCTTTATCGTAAGAACCTCGTCGGAATTAACTATCTCGGAAAGTTCCTCATCTTCGTCGGCCAGTGAAGTGCTTAATGTATACTCTCCGGAAAGTTTACCGCCTTTACGTGTTCCTTTTCCGGATAATTTGAAATATGTGCTATCACTGTCTGACACAGAGATTTCCGTCCCTACCTCAGAGCCTTTCTGAGGTTCAAGACAGGTAATCGTAAATGGGGAATTCTCCTCATCTTTTGCCTTAAATGTAATGACACGTCCCACAATATCCCCGCTGCCATCTACATAGACATGCATGACAGCTTCGATATCTTCATCTGAAACTTCTGACTCCCGACGCTTTAAATCCTCAAGCGCTGAGGTGATTTCTTCCGTATATTGTTTGTAGATATCCTCCCCCATATTCTCTACGATTTCTTTCATTGTCGTATCCTCTTTCAGCGTCGAAAGGAACTCAACGAAAAGATCATATACTTTCTTTCCTTTGCAGGTAACCTTAAGATCCGTGTATCCCGCCCGGACACCAGATGCCTCAATCTCAGCACTTCCTTTTTCCACACTGTCCATACGGTCGATAAAGAGATCCGTGTATGTGCGGAACAAGGTTTGGATCTTCTCGGTTTCCGGAAAATATTTCTCCATATCCTGCATCATGAAATCTTCCCAATCCCATGGCAACTCATCTTCAGGATCCGATTTCACTTCTTTCATCATCTTCGAAAAGTCAATATACTTCTGTGACATTTCCGGTACCTGAACATAAGCCTCCTGGTTCTCATAATCCATATAAGCATTAAGAGAAATGATACTCTGCCCATTGATAAGCCCTGTCACCTGACCGCCAAGAACATTGTTATCTTTCTTTCCCTTTACCGTAATCTCAACATTTTCTAATGCGGAAAAATCCATACCACTCATAGAGAGCAGCGTCTTTACCGTCTGGCCAAGTTCCAGCTTATAGGAAATATTTTTGGTCGCAGAAGATGCGTTAACGCTATTCCTCAGCTTGCCATAAGAATTTAATAAAAGATTCTCCCCTTCATCACGGTTCTTTTTCTCCACATACTGATAATAAGAAGCCGGACTGCTAAAGGATTTACGGATAAAATTGCCGATCTGCGCATGTGCGCTAACACCGATCCCGATCGCTACTACAAGCACAACAGCAGCCACGATGGCTGCAATCTTTTTACCTTTTCCCTTCTGCGGTTTGCCAGGCTCTGCCTGCCCCGTCTGTGTCACGTTTCCTTCTGGTGCAAAATTTACATAAGTATTTTCTGTACTGTTTTCCGGCTCTAACGCTTCTGTCGTAGTCGTAGCCTGCTCCGTCTCTGGCATTTCTTCACTTTTTTGCCCGCAGACCGGACAGAACGTTGAACCTTCTGGTATTTCACTATTACAATTTTTACAGTTCAAAACATCTCCTCCTCTTTGTGTCAGCCCTTCGATACCGGCAGGCTGTGTGATATAAGAGAATTATAATTCAAAGGGGCGTAAAAAGCAAG
>CAZOIF010000026.1:0-44833 GCA_964579975.1 uncultured Eubacterium sp.
TATTGGTGGTTTCCGCTTCTTTCCTCATCTGAATATCGCTGTCACGGTTCCCGTCCCGCTTTGCCTTTTACATTCATTTTCTTCATCTCCCATATTTTACTGTCCTTACCGGATTTCGATTATTTTTTATTATATGAGGCTTACAATTCACATATGCATGTGCTATAATGTTTTTGATGCTAGGGTCAAAAGGTCAAAATGCCGTTCATGCTTGCATGATAAGGCATTATGACCTTGAGACCCGCCAAACATGAGCAAGGAGCGATTTACGCAGTAAATCAGCGGATTGCGAATGTTTGAAGGATTGCGAGAGTTGTGAAACAACGAAGCAATCCGTAGCATCGGTTGGGGGCAAAATACCTTTTGACCCCAACATCATTTTCCAGATCATATAAAACATCTGACACAGCATGGAGGACAAAATGAGATATATTGATTTACACGTTCATTCAAACTGTTCTGACGGTACCCTTACACCGGAAGAACTCGTTCTGAGAGGCATAAAAAGAGACTTAGTCGCTTTTGCCCTCACAGACCATGATACGGTAGATGGGGTGGCGCGGGCCATAAAAAAAGCAGAGGAACTTGAAAACCACATACAGGTCATCCCCGGCGTAGAACTTTCCTGCCAATACCCTGTGACATCAGACAAAAATGTGGAAATCCATATTCTCGGCTACAATATCGATCATACGGACGAAACTCTCGTCCAGACTTTGAAAAATGTGGCAAAGGAGCGGGATAACCGCAATAAGAAAATGTGTGAAAACCTTCACAACGCCGGATATCCGATCAGCTATGAAGAACTTACAGAAAAATTTGGTGATATGATACTTACAAGAGCGCACTTCGCTAAGCTCCTCCTGCAAAACGGAGGGGTTCCATCCATGGACTCTGCTTTTAAAACCTGTCTTGCTATCGACAGTCCGTATTTTGTAAACAGAGAATACCTGACGCCGGAAAATGCCATCCAGCTCATCCAAAGCGCCGGCGGAATTCCGGTCTTAGCCCACCCTCTTCTTTATAAGCTGTCTGTCAGCGAGATCCGCCGGATGCTGGAGTTGCTAAAAAGTTATGGCATCCGTGGGATTGAAGCACTTTACTCGCGCAATCACGGCACAGATGAAGCATTTGTGCGCAAGCTGGCAAATGAATACGGGCTTTTTATCACCGGAGGATCGGATTTCCACGGCGACAATAAGCCCGATATTGAGATGGGAACCGGCACAGGAAATCTGAGGGTTCCAGTTATGCTTTTAGAAAACCTGAAATAATTCTTCGGCGGCGGCTGTTATATTCCGGGCAGCAAGAATTGCGGAGATGACAGCCACACCATCTATACCTGTTCCCTTGAGTTTCTCTATATTTTCCATATTGATTCCGCCGATAGCTACGACAGGGATTTTTACTGTCTTTCTTATTTTGGCAAGTTCCTGTAGCGAAACATGGTGGGTATCCGCTTTCGTAGATGTGCCAAACACATCACCTGCTCCGATGTAATCTGCACCCTCTTTCTGCGCCCGGAGGGCTAGCTCTGCATTCCATGCAGACACTCCGATGATCTTATCCGGCCCCAGAAGTTCTCTTGCTACAGCAGCCGGAATGTCTTTCTGCCCGAGATGAACTCCATCGGCATCCACCGCCATAGCGATATCAAGCCGGTCATTGATGATCAGTGGAACCTCATAGGCATCCGTTATTTCTTTTACCTCATGAGCAATTTCCAGAAATTTCCTCCCCGAACAATCCTTTTCCCTGAGCTGAACAACTGTCACACCACCCTTTATGGCAAGTTCCACCGCTTCTGTGACGGTATCCGTCGTCATTAACTCTCTGTCTGTACACAGATAAAGTGTGTAATCGACTCGTGGTTTCATGCACCCTGTCACTCCTTTTCCTTCATCTTTTCCTGCAATTTTACAATCTTGTCTCCAAAATACTGAATCACCGATTTTCGCGTGATAATTCCCACAAATAAGTTTCTGTCATCAACGACTGGAACAAAGTTCTGGTTTAGGACAAGTTCCAGAAGATCCTCCACTGTCGCACTCACCGTGACCGGCTGATTCCAATTTTCCCGCACGATATCACTTACCGTCTCGTTTTCGAGATGCCGGAGCTCACCGTCATTTTTATCAATGATATGCCACAAAAAATCTCCCTCGTTCACAGTTCCCGCATAATACCCCTCGCGGGAAAGAACCGGCGCTGCTGTATATCCATGTGACTGTATTTTCTCAAGCCCCTGCCTGAGTGTATAATCCTCATATAAAAAAGATACTCTGTTTTTCGGTTTCAGCAAAAAAAGTATATTCATAAATTTCCTCCGATCGTGTCCTCTATCTCCGTGGCATATTCCGGTTTTTTATTCCGGATACGCTCCAGCTCCTGTATAAAATCCTGCATCAGTCCATTGTTGTAATCAATCTGCTCTCTCAGCTTCTGGCGACGCTCATTCAGTTCATGCCGCACTTCTACCATCTCTCTCGGATCCACGATGGCACCAGCCTGCGCAAACCATATCTCACGATCCTTTACTCCCAGCTTTTTCAACTCAGCCATAAGAATCTCATTCTTTTCGTTCAGGATAAAGGTATCCTCCCGTTGCCTAGCCCATTCCCGTTTTGCTTTCCGGTACTGATCGTATACGAATTCAAGCTCCGTAGCATTTCTCACCCGGTATTTCGCACACATATAATCAATCGTTCTCGTATTATTGACATATTTTATTTTTACGCGGTTCGCAAGGGAGATCGCACGGTTGCATTTTCGCTCCGTGATAACCATATCTGTCCTGTTCTTCCTTGCTTCCACGACAATGATCAGCGTCACGACAAAGGCAAATATAACAGTAGCCACAAACGGAACCTGTATATCCACCTCAAACACGAATAAAATCGTCACAAGAAGGATACCAAACATGGCCAGAAGTCCACCGAGAACTTTACTGACTAACTGGAGTGTACTCTGCTTTCGCACAATATCCCGCTTATCCCCCAGAAGCATCCGTTTTTCGCTGTCGAGCTGCCGCATATCATTCTTGATCTTAATCTGATAATCCTCAAATTCCTTCAACTTAGTGATATCCTCTGCAGCCTTCGGTTCAAAATTCTCCATGGCTGTCTTCTGCGCATCGGTAAATTTATAACGTTTCCCCCTTAGACGTTCTCGTTCTTTCGTCAGTTCCACGATGGCACCAGCAGTCTCTTTCAGAATTTCTTTCTCTTCCTCCAACGCCTGATCCATCAACTGGATATCCTTCAGATAGGAAGTCACCTGCCCGTACTCCGATTTTATTTCCTCGCACTGCCGCTTTGCCTCTCTGACCCCTTCATAAAGGCGCTGAATATAATCCATGCGCAGTATTTTATTTGTTAAATCTACATTTTCTTTCTCCAGTTTTATTGTCTCTTCTGCGGCTTCCTGCGTTTGCACCTCTTCTTCGCTTTCCCCGAGAATCTCCCTGCCCGCTTCCTCTACCGCTTTTGGTGCAGTCTTTTTTCTCTTTTTGCCAAACAGTTTAAAACTCATGATCACCCTCCTGAAAATGACACCCGAAGTTCATTTTTACATTTCTCAATAAACTCTTCCTCTCCCTGTATTTCCCTTTTGTAAGAGTTTTTGGCTTCCGTTAAATCCTGCTTTAATTTATCAAGTTCTTCTGTGGATTTATCATACGACAATCCCTCTTTCACAAATTGCTCCTCCTGGCCAGTGATCAGCAACGTATATAAATACTGGTTTAGCGACTGCTCATTGTGATTTCTCGCATATGCTTCTTTAAATCCTTTAGCAGCCTCATGGAAAGATGAAACATGAAATAGGGCAATAGCCTGATTGTGCAGGAGATTTCCATATTCCTCATGAGTAAACTGGTCTGCCATTCCCCCGTAGAGAAGTTCTTTATATTCGTGGAGACTTTTTCCATATTTTCCCGCCTGAAGGTAATTATCCGCCTTGATCTTATTTTTTTCATGCGGCGGAAGATTTTCAATGCGGTCCATGATTTCCACAAGCTTAACGACCTCTTCCTCTTTATAATAATCACAGGAACAAAGAATCGTCACCACAAGATCCTTGAGGTCATTGTGCCGTTCGATCAGTGTCTTCATTTTCTTCGCCAGTGAATCACTGCCGAGTTGATCCCGGATCCATACCGCCAGTTTCCCATCAAAAAATTCCTCTGTAACACTGTATATATTATTGTAAATATAATAACAAAGCTCTTCAAGCGAATACACCGATACCTCTGAGACCGGTATGATATATGGTTCCTTCGCCAGCTTTTTCTTGCACAATATAAACATAATCTTCACCTTCCCAAACATACCGCCTCAGGCAGCACACACAATTTATAATGTGATCGTCTCTTCCCATATCCGGCACGAGGATGGGAAAAACACACCAAATCCTTTATCTCTTACCGTGACGATACATTTATTTTTGCCTGCAAAACGGATCTGCACCCCAATCCGTGCCTTCCGGTCTGTGCGACCCGGAATGCCTTCCATCGGAATCATATGTGAAACCTTTTCCTTCGTCAGAATATTTTTCAGGTTCAGGACCAGTTCACTGTCTCCATCCGGTATGAGATCCGTCTCATAATCAATCTGATACCACGGCGTTCCCGCCCTGACAAGCAGGATTTCCTGACTTTTGGCATCGGTGTACACATTCATGGAAATATGCGAAGCCACGGTGTCCTCATCGAGATATACAAATTCTTCCAGTTTCCGGTCCCCGGATATTTCCCGCGCACAGTAGCAGGCGCCATCTGCATAAAGATTATCCCCCTGAAAAAGATGCCTTCCCACACAGAGCTTTTTCATCACGTCACCCGCAAAACCACTTGAGAACCCATCTCCTGTCATATATAGTGTAGTAATGATCCGACCGTGGATTGCTCCCTGAACCATCCCCTCAAAGATGGATCCCTTTTCCTCCGCCGTATTATCCTCCCCGGAAAACAACTCAATATAATCCTTGTAATCCCTCTCCGTGACACGAACGAGCATCGGCCTTTTATAACGATCCGTCTGCATTTGATAATACATAAGCTTCTCTTTCGTATAATCAAAATGCCCCACATGGTTGATCCACAATTCCTTCTTCTGGCTCATGACATAGTAAATATAGCTCTGTCTGCGGTCGATAACCATGACCCGGTCTTTCTCGATCCCAAGCTTTTTTAATGCCTGATAAACGGTACTGATAAAACGAAAATCTCTATACTCTGTCGTAACTACGAGATGACGGATGGCTTCCCTTGGATATTTCTTTTTTGTAAAAGACAATGTTTTCCGAAAAAAGGCAGCCAGTACATTGACCGGGTCGGACTCTTTTCCAGATGCAAATATCGGCTCCTGACGGTAAATCCGGTCCACAAACCCCTCTATACACTCTTTGGTCCCAGGTATGGAAACAACCGTCGGGACATTGATATCCTCTGTCCCGGGAACTGTCAGCCTCTGCGGTTTCGTATCCCCAGGGCCCAGAACCGAAATCTGTGTTATGTCATCTCTGAGATCCACACCCACATATAGCTTTCTGTCACTCATACAACACCATACCTTTCATAACCGGAACAAATCTATAATGAAACAAACAGCTTCTCTGCCACCTTCTGCCTGCTCCGGTAACGCTCCACAAGAGCTTCATACCGCTCCATATCACCGTTTTCTCTTGCCTCGATCATCTCATTCACCATTTCATAAAACGCTACATCCCCTTTTGAACTCTCTGCCTTTTCAATCTCCCCGCTTTTGACCGGATTTTCCATGTCCCCTGCAAAAATACGGTAGTGGAGGTGCTCTCCCCGGAATAACAGTGTTTCATATACGTAAATGTCATCAAAAATCTTCCTCATCGGCTGAGTCAGTTTTTTCTCCTCGCCATCCCATAATTCAATGTAAATATCTCCTTTATGTGAACAATGCAACTGGATGATATCTGCATGTTCAACAGCAAATGGGACTTCCACTTTCCCCACAAATTCCTTCATGAAGGCAAATACCTTTCCAGTAGAAACATACCGGGACAAGTGGTACCCGATGTATTCCTTCTCCGAATCCGTATACTCTTCCTTTCCCGCATAATACCGAAGCATCGCAAGGATCATGATGTGGTTGTCCTCTGACAATGCTTCCTTCTGGATTTTCTCCAATACTCCGTCTGAAAGTTCACACCGTCCTGCAAGATACTCATACGCCGTATAGCCAAGAAATGCCTTGACAAGCATACGATTCGCACCATATTCAAAATAATCAAGAAAGATATCATAGTACTTATCCGGGGTATCCCCTACAAAAAGTGCCTGTCCAAGAAGCCGTTCCGTTCCCCCGTCACTGATATCTGCCTCGCTTTTCAGTGCATCCTGATAGATTGCAAGCAGTCTGTCCGCGCCTCCCATAAAGAAATCCACCAGATAGTTCAATGTGACTTTATTCTTTTCGCCATGGCAATACAGAAAATAACAAAGCCTCATATAGTATGGATCAAATTTTCCTTTTCCCTCTTCTAACTTCCAGGTAAGAAGCAAAAGAATCAGTTTCTGACTGCAATCCATGATCTCATATCTTTTCATCATTTCCATGGCACGGTCATTCATTTTATGCTGGATCATCGTCTGAAGGATACCGGAGCGCCTCTCCGGCTCCAGATATTTAAAATCAATCTGTTCGATGACCTCCTCCAGAAGCATGTCCTCACCGATTTCTTTATAATATCTATATAAGGAAAGGAGCGCCTTATAGGTGTACTCCATCCCCGGCAACTTCTTCCGGATCATTGTATGCAGGAGGATCGCATCTCTGGCACTGGTCTCCTCTTCCTGCAATGCCTTTGAAAAAATATGAAGCAAAAGCACCGGGTGTTCTGCCCCGTTTTCATAGCACTTTTCTGACAAGAAATCCAGATTTAATATTTTGTCCAACTGATAGGAAATTGTATCTGCATGATAAAATCCATTCTTGTCCACAAAATAAATCTTATAATGAGGTGTCCCGATCTGAATGTATGCCTCTCCATTCACGAGATGGTACAAAATCTCTCCTACACCTTCATCATGCACGACAGCGACTTTTTCCATATTCTTACCCGCACATCGGATCCGATGCGTAAACAAAACAAATGGCAGTTCTTTGGCAATATGATCTTTTACGTTCTCTTCTGACAAAAAAGCCTCATACAGGACTGCCAGTTCCCCACTGATATGATGCTCATACAACTGTGTCAGCGTGAACTCCCGAATCGCATTCTGGTAGATTTGAAAATACTCCGGATGCTCTTCCCGGTTTCTGACAATGCTGGCATAAAAACACACCTTGACAGAGTCCCTCAAATGGTTTTCATACTGGAAGTATGTCATCACGACCGGAAGCGCCTCGTCAAACCGCTCCTTTTCGAGCGTATACATATAATACTCAAAAAGTTCTGTGATACGCAGCCGCTTTTCTACCCCAAGCTGAAACCACTTAAAATACTTATTCTCAAGTCTCTCGGAGCGGATCAAAAGAGCACAGATACTATGGAGTGTGTCACTGTTCCGAAACATTCCGTAGCACCCTTCCAGAAGAGACATAAGAGCCGGTATGAAATATTTTTGCCGCGCAGCAAGAAATGAGATTGCGATCACGATCTCTTCGGTTAGTAAATCATGTTTTAGTCCAAACCGCAGTGCCCCTGTCGTTCTGGCATCCAGCTTTTTTAACAATGCGGTATCCTGCAGGATAAGCATCATCCGATACAAATGCATGTACGGACTATAGCCTCCATCTTCCCACAATACATCCAGTTCCTCTAAAAGTCCGGCCGGATTCTCTTTATAATATCCCAGTCGTTCTAACATAACGAGAAGTCGCCAGTTTCTGTATCCACTGGTATAATATTTCATGATCTCATTACATACTTCCCCATAGGCTTCCTCATCAGGCCGTATTCTGTAACGGATGTATATAATTTCCAGATATCTCAACACTTTATCCATGCCCTCTCCGGACTCAGGAGGCATAATCCCCTCCACAGCGTTAAGAAACTTGTTCATTCGTTTCTCGTCCCCGGCCAGAAAACTGATATATCCATCCAGGACTCTCTCCACACCCTCATCGGATCTTATGATCTGTTCCCGCTCCTCCTGAAGCATCTTAAGCCATTGATCTTTCAAGCTGCTGTTCATCAGGTATTGTACATGACATTGTGTGATACGTGCAATCCGTTTCTTCCGGGCAATTTCCTCCCGGCGCTCCCCGGCCCCCTCCATTCCACGGAGCCGGACGACTACCTCCAGTCGCTGATAAACATTTTCAAGCAGGATCCGGCATCGGTGTATGCCTGGCTGTACATCTGCCGCAGAGACATGAAAGGAGATCACCGCCTGATCCTCTTTAAAATCTCCCGCATAAAGAATACCTTTGCTTAGGGAAATCAGGTGACTGTCCGATTTCAACTGGATTCCAATCATGCCCCAGCTATCCTTTGCCACTACGATTTCACCAGAGATATCCTCCCCATCGATTTCATAGGAAAGCTGTTTTTTATTGACCATAAACTGCACTGGTTTTTTGTCCCCATGAGCTACAAGAAACTCCTCTAACGCCTGCTTTTTCGGATTTTTATATGTTAAATTATGATATAATCTTTTTTCTCCCATCTCTGTAAGATAGATGCTTTTGAATTTATCATGATAAAACAAAGAGACCGCCTCATCAAAATTTTTCCGGGCCAGTTCCACAAATTCATCATACGAGCGCACCGGACCCGACGCACTCTCTAAATACCGGCCCGTCACAGAGATTTCATACGGCAGTATATACTCCCCACAATCCGTAATGATATAGATATCTCCCTTGAGTATCTCCCCCGCTTTTTTATTTGTAGCAAACACCTTTACTGTAATCTCGTTTTCTTTCCCATCAAACACCGGAAGAAAATCAAAATTGAAATCATCCACGGCTCCAAATCCTTTTATCTTTGTTTTCTCGGAATTGGACACACGAAAAACAGAGGTGGCTTCTCCACCCTCTGTCACATCAAATTTCAGACATTCGGTTGAACAAATGATCTCTGGCCTCTCATATGTAAACTTCCCCTGTGCCAGCGACATCACTTTTTCTCTCATTGCATTTTCTCACTTTTCATTTTTAACTAATACAATTATAACATACTTATCGGGAAATGTCATTCACCCAATCACAGCATCACAATGGCGTGCTTTCGATCCGTTTCATCAGCGCCTCGATCAGACGCTGCTCCATTCTGCGGCATCCGGTAAGCCGGTATGTCGTAGTCGCCTTGATCGCCTCCATGGCAATCTGCAGGGCAGCCCCCTTGTCGTTATCCTTAAAAAACAACCAATACGCAAAAACCCGCTTGACATTCGCCTCCTCATTCCCCTCCATCTTTTCCAAAAATTGTTTACCATAAAATTTTGCTTTTCCATCATTCGGGGAAACGATCACATTATAAAAAACAAATTCGCAGAGTATCCCTATATCTCCATGAAACCACTTATCTGGCACATGGTCTTCCAACTCATCCATCACCTTCCCCAGATTTCCATAGTCTCCCAGATCCAGAAAATGGTAGTACAACATCAAAAGATATTTTTTATACATTTGCAGATCCGTGAGTTTTCCAGTATACTCCACCGTCTGCATCTCAATTTCTCCCGGGCTCTTCCCCTCTTTGATCGCCGCATAACACTTTTCATACTCGCGCCTCATAATCCCCGCTGCGCCATTCCCGGTTTTCTGTTTCTGATTAAATCCAAGATAAATAACCAGTATCCCTGTGTAGACACACATTACCACTGCCATTGGAACCGTAAAAGCAGTAGCCGGCATAATCTTCGTACCCCAGATCTGGATACAGGCAGTCTCTGTAAAAAACAAGGCAACCGCCATGGAAAAAGAGCCGTAGATGAGATTCCTCATCTTTGTGTCTTTGGAATCTGTCATACTGCAGCTTATATAAGGCTGTGGATTGCATAACCCAACCGAAATTTTCCTTCCTTTTTTACTGATCATGACCATAAAAAAGATAAATTGGTCAAAATGGAACCGCAAAATCGCTCCTCCCACCAGTTTGCCGATAGCCGCTGCGAGCCCGATTATAACATATCCCGCCAGCGCGCCTCCGGCTCCCCAAAAAAACTGTGCTACTGCGCTCATAAAAACAATCCGCCTTTCTCAGATAAAACTGTGCATATATACTATAATTGTATAAAATTACGCTGGTTTTGTAAATAGAAAATACGAGAATGTTTCACTAATCATGTTTCTACAAATATTCTTCAAATATTATAAAAAAAGAAAAGAACAGAAAAAAGCCCCGAAACAAGCAATTTTGCTGCTTTCGGGGCTATAACTGACCTGGCATCTGACAAACAGTGCCATGCCACAAATCGGCATGTAAGTCTGATCTATTCAGAAATTAACTTTAATGAACACAATTCTTCAAATGATTCTTCTATCATATCCTCTGGAAACTTTGTCCCCTTGATTTCTTTGAATTTTTCAATAATATCCTGCCTTGCTGGCTTGGGAGATAAAATAACGTGTGCAATGTAATCCATCGTCGTCAATGCTTCCAGTTCCATCGGGGATTTGTGCTCAAACTGTCCCATTACATTCTCGGCAATTTTTCTTTCATCCTCTGTAAGACAATCCTCCGAAACCTCTTTTGCCCCCGCGCTGATGACATGAGTCGCCTTGCTTGTATCGATCGCAATGTAGCCTTCACTTTCCAATTCATACATTGCATCGTCCAGCTTTGCACTATACGGTCCGTAATAATGGATTCCATATCTTAAATTTAATTCAATTCCATTTCGTTCAAAAAAATAAAATAACTTTTGGGAAGCTTTCTTCCCCAGAGCAGAACCATCGTAATCCTCACACAATAATTTAAAAAGCGTGGCGCATTTCTTTATATTCTCCATCTCTAACCCTCCGTTATCTCATTATACTCTTTTATCTTATTGAATGCAATCTCCGATTTTTCCGGGTTACAATAAATCCTCATGATATTGATCTTTTCTGTGAGATTCCGGATAATATCAGACTCCTCAGAAATCGTAGTTCGTCGTTCCGTAGAAGGCTCATAAATGATAATTGCCTTTTCATTATCAATTTCAATTTTTCTTGGTATCTTGTGGGGCATTTTATCAGCTGATTTATCCACGACTAGATTCGTCTCCCCAACTTCTTTCTTCAAGTCTTTCAGATTACGATTAAATTCTCTTTCATCCGATTCCTGCGGATGAACCTTGGTATGAAACACCGTCGGATATACATAACGATCCACAATATTTTTACATGCATCATCACAATCCGCCTTCTCCTTTAACAGTTGTATGATCCGGCAATCGTCCCATTTCAGATATTCATTTGTATTTTCAGGATATTTGCCATCTGGCAGGATATTCTTCAACGCTCTCCCCAGCATAATATCAAAATAGCGTCTTGTCCGATGGAAATACACCTGAATAAACATGAAATAGCGCGCAAGGACAAATTCCTCAAACACTTGTACCCCTCCTGACTGAATCGCCAATCTGGGAGTTTGGTCCGTAAAACATATCGTAAACGAAGAGAGTAATCGCTCAACATCATACATCCCATATTTAACGCCACAAAAGTATGAATCACGCAACAGATAGTCCATTTTATCACAATCCAGCTCACTATCCATAAATGTTTTTAGGAAGGTATACTCTGAATTTGGCCCCGCATCCTGCCCCAGATAAATATCACAAACTAGTTTAGGCGTAATATTATATTCCTGTCCGTATTTTTCACAAAACTCCTCTCCTATTTTATTTATGATATCTCTAATTTCTGTCTCAAGAATAATCTTTCTGGTAAAATCTTCATGCTCAATCCCATCAGGAAACACTGCTTCAGAAGCATGGGAAAAGGGAGCATGCCCAATATCATGAGTCAAAGCAATAATTCTTAAAATCTGTTCATACTGTTCCCGCTTCGGTTCCGGAAACTTTTCCGCATATCCTTGTATCGCCGAGCGAAAGGCCCTTGTAACTAAGTGCATCACACCAAGAGAATGCCCAAACCGGGTATGTTCTGCGCCCGGATACACATAATATGTCATCGCAAGCTGCTTGATATTTCGCAACCTTTGAAATGGTTTTGTATTTATAATCTCCAGCTCATGCTCTCGTACCTGAATGAACCCATGAATCGGATCCCTGAATTTATCCATCCCTAATCCCCTTCTTTAAAACAACTTATCCTGATAAGTATTTGTTTATATATTATATATAACACAAGAACGCACGTTTGTAAAGCTCTTTTTTATTTTGTGACCTCTATTTTAAACAATGCGATATCTTTATCATTTTGAACTACACAGAAATACTCCCCTTCATCAGCCTGCATGGTATAGATCACATCATTATATTTGTCAAACATCGGCGACAGATCATTTGCCCCGAGAATCTGCTTCGCTGTATCTCCTGAAATCTCATAGATTCCCTTTGACGCAAGCATGTATGCCTCTCCTTGCACCGATTTACCAATATTCCATAAATATACGCTCTCTTGTTCCGAAAAATCGTAATCAAAAACCACGATCTTTTCCGGCACTTTTTCTTTGTATTTACGAAACTGGACAGCGCACTCCTTTTCCCCCTGCCGATATGGATAGACAACCTGATCATCCGCAATACACAGGACATTCAACGCAATCATAGTGTCCACCCCGGCCGGCAGACTGGTCTGCGATACTTTTTCATTCAAAAAATCAATATGATAGATGTGACAATCCTCCTTACTTTCTGCCGTCACTAAAAAGTTACCATCCTCAAGCAGGCGGAATGACCGGATCGTTTCGTCTTCTCCGAGTAATTTCTTCCCGGAATCCATCTGCGCCAGAGTTCCATTTGTATCTATACAATAAATCCGCTCCTCAGACTGTTCCTTTCCCTCATGTGCTGTTTCACAGCCCAGAAAATAAATATTCCCAGCCTTATCTGCCTGATAATTTCCCAGCAGATCCACATGATTTTGTTTCAACAACGCATTCCACTGAAAATCAGATTCTTTCCAAGTTTCATTTATAAAATCATAGGAATATATTTTATACTGGTATACATCACTCTCATTTTCTTTATTTCCCTCAAATATGTAATATTGTTCCTCTTGAAAACAATCCCACATATATGATTCCACAGCTCCAAACTCCCATTCCCCAAATGGAAATGCAATCTGCTCAATCGTACAGGATGCGGTATCCGTATTTACAAGATTCACAGGACTGTTTTCTGGCTCTTTTTCATGACAGGCTGTAAAAAGTAATGTCAGTGATACTATGATTAAAATGATTCTTTTCAAAACGCTTCTCCTTGTAGTAAGATTTTATATAGTATATATCGGCTACCTAACCTCCGCATAACGTGTCATTATCACATTTCCCGGGCTGTATGTTCCATCCGTTGGATAGTCTGCAATGATTTTTACATAAAACTCCATTTCTGAATCCCCTTCGGAACAGACCATATCCAGTACATTATAATTCTCATTTTGCCTCACATAACATTCCGGTGGTATGACCAATTCCAATTCCTCACTCCCATCATAAGATTCTTTTACAGGAAAACGATATATCCCAAAATCTGTATACCAGTATCCGTAAGACCCGCCCCGGTAGCATACAAACCGCTCCTTGGTAAAACCATGATGTTTTGCAGACGTTATTGTATCGTGACTTATGACCGCCTGGACTCCACCGCCGTCCATACGGTATACTCTTATTCCCATATACTCTCCCGTTGGCACTGAAGAAAACATGTAATCCCCTGCAATGGCTACTTCTCCTTTTGATCCCACATACTCTCTCTCACTGATAACTTTTTTCTTAAACCTGTCATATACGATCGTACGGGACATTTCAGTCGACGGAAGCTCCCCCTGATCTGTATAATCATACCCCGAGAAATAGGTAGATATTACAACCTGGTTTTTCTCATTCACCAGAATCCACCGTACTTTTTCTTTTTCATCCTTATTCCATTCTAGGATTCCGTCTGGCAATTTCCATTCCGTCACCTCTCCATCCTCTTTTAAGCGATAAAAGACCGGGCGATCATCCTCCGGCTGCACAACCCCGATATAACTGCCATCCGGACAAACCGCCACATCCGTTAATACCTCTTTTGTCCTCTTTCGTAATTCCGTCTCCCACGCCACCGGACTCATCTGCCATTCATCCTGTTCCGTAAGTTCTGCTAACAGATACTCCTGTTTTCCGCTTTCTTTGCAGCCATACAAATATGTATATATCCCGTCCTTTGTCACATTCCCCATAAAATTTACTTCCTCTTGAAACTTTCTCTGCTCCCACCATGGACAATTCGGGATATTTTCAACAGTGGGAAGCACTTCTTCTTTTTCAACGCTGCTCTCTGGCTCTGTTTGTTCTGTATTTGAAACCGAACACCCTGACAAAAGTATAGCGACAATCATAAATACTAGTAATACCCTTTTCATTGGACTTCCCCCTGCCCTTTCAAAGTTTTACTACTCTCTCACTCCTCCACTGCCCTGATATGCGCCAATTCGTAATCACCCTTTACCACTGATATACTTTCTTCCATATTACCGATCAGGACATAAAAATCTGTTTTCTCCATATCCGCACCGCGGTCAAAACTGCATATCATTGGAGTTCTTCCGTCTTTTTGCTGCAGTTCCATAAAAGGAGCCATATTTTCATTGATGATCGTTCCCAGCTTTTTGTCTGTATAATATCCACCGTAGATACCATCATCGTACATGAGATATACGTTATCTCCCTCATCCTGAGAGATTTGAGGCCAACGAAAAAACGGAGTGGCGCTGTTTGGAATTGTTCCAAACACCTCGCACCGCTGTTCGCGTTTCGGTTGGGCGCTCTCCTTATTCCGAATCAAAAAACCACAAAAATCTTCCGTATAAGAAATACTGAAAAACTCATCCCCGATCACCATCGGTATCACTTGTCCCGGATTGATCGACAATATTTCATACTCATTTGTTTTCATGTTCACAAGGCATGTTTTTTGAATGTTAGGAGGGCCGGCACCTTTTGCGGTAAAGACGATCATTATCGTATCGTCACCTACAAAATCATAGTTGTACATATTATCATCTTCGCCACATACTTCCTTTGGCAGATCAACTGTCTCCACACTTCCATCTCCGTTTAGCCTGCAAATATAATCATCGCTATCGTTGATCTTCCCCTCTTTGCTTCTTTTAGCCATACAGTACCAGTTTCCATCCTTACCCATGTGGAATGCCTGGGCATAATCAGCGATTTTAAACAGATTTTCATTCCATAGGCATTTCTTCGGTTCACTCCATTCCTCTTCCAGCATATCATATGCACAATACTCATAAAAGCATTCCCCCGCATCCGTCCGCTGTTGGACAAAAACATGGAGTATATCGTTTACTGCCTCCGCATAGACCAATCCCGAATCCTTGATCGGTGTATCTATTTTTATACATTCATAATCATCTGCTGCCTTGATGGGAAGATTTCCTTCCTCTTTTTTAGACTCCAATGCGACCTCTGCTTCTGTAAAAGCCTCTTCCGGCGGCGCAGTTTCTTTTCCCTCTTCCCCATTTATTCCCTCTGTCCCACATGAGCAGAGGTTAAAAGCCAGCACAAAAATCAATGTTATCACTATTGTTCTTTTCATTTCTTCCTCCTGTATACTGGGCACGCTTTATTAACTTAATTAATTAAATACATACTCTCATATAAATTATAACATCCCCATTTTTCCCCGTCTATGCCATGCGATAGAAGACCAAAATTTGTGACAAACGACCTGTCCAAGCAACAATTAGTTTAAGTAGTGTTGCGACAGAAAGAGGGAATATCCGGGGCTGTATTGGAAGCGACTTGTGGAGCCGCCAATATCAGAATCGTGTCTTTTACGATTCGATATTGCTGCGTGCTACACTTAGCAAAAGCGGTCGCTTCCAATGCAGCCCCGGATATTCCCTCTTTCTGCCAGAACAATCTTTATATATTATTCTTTCTATGCAACTCTAATCGTGACGCAGTCCATCTACCCCGGCACCCCCCCAGGCAGCATCTGAATCACACCAAGTACCGCCAGTGCCGCCCCTGCAAAATAATCAAACACCCCGATACATGTCACTTTCTTGTCTGCAAGTAATAAAAATACATATGTCAGAACCCCTACCACAACCGGAAAGACATACGCTGCGTTTCCCATAGCACACAGGCTCAGCCCCCCGCTAAAAGAATCCGAGGCAAGTACGCCGCCAAGTATGATCCCTTCCAGAGGCTCTATGATCTTTGAAGCATCCGCATCATAGTTTTTTTCCTCCCGGTTGGTATACACCCCCCAAAGCGATTTTACGCCAATCAAAAAAAGGACAAATCCGCCCACCATCTGTACATATGTGACATTGATATACTTTCCCAGACCATTTCCCAGAAGAACCGCCGCCAACGATGTGCCTGCGGAAATAACTGCCACAATAAACTTGGTCAGCCACGGAATCCTTATATCATCTGCATTATATGCGGCTCCCACCGCCCATGAATCGATGCTCACCGATAATCCGAGCAGAATTATCTTTAACAATTTTTCCTTTTTCTCCTATAAACCGACTTAATTTATCATATGATCAAACTGCAAAAAAGTTATAATTCCTCTCCGGGAAACATAGAAATTATGTAACGATATATTCGGGACAACGAGCATGAAAAAAACGACAGACTGGTACAAATGTACCACAAAAGAAATCGGGGAAAGATTCCACACAGACATAGAAAACGGACTGACGGAAAAACGGGCATCATCCCTTCTTAGTAAATATGGGAAAAATCAGCTTGCCCAGAAAAAACCTGACAGTATTTTTAAAAACTTCTTGGACCAGTTTAAAGATTTTATGATCATCACCCTGCTTATCGTAGCCGGGATTTCTTTTGCCATCTCATGCCTCGAACACCACATGGACTTTATCGAGCCATCTATCATACTGGCTATTGTCATCATAAATGCTATTCTGGGCGTTGTTCAGGAAGCAAAAGCGAGACGTTCTCTGGAAGCTTTGAAACACTTATCCTCTCCTCTCGCCCTTGTATACCGGGAAGGGAAAATGAAACAAATCGATTCTGCCCTTTTAGTCCCCGGAGATCTGATCATCTTAGAAGCCGGAAACCTCGTTCCCGCAGACGCGCGAATCATCTCTGTCATGGGACTTTCCATCGAAGAATCGACACTGACCGGGGAAACTCACCCCATTGAAAAAAACACCTCTCCCCTCAGACAGGATAAGCTGCCGATCGCCGAGATGAACAACATGGCTTTCTCCGGGACCCTCGTTGTCACCGGACACGGTCTGGCCATCGTCACTGCCACGGGCATGGACACAGAACTAGGGCATATCGCAGGAATGATCTCCTCTGAGACTCCTCCGGATACACCATTACAAAAAAAGCTGAGCCACACCGGCAAGGTTCTCGGAACACTTGCCCTCATCATCTGCCTGATCCTGTTCATCATAGGGATCTATAACCAGCAGCCCGTTTTTTCTATGTTTATGACCTCCGTCAGCTTAGGAGTGGCTGCTATTCCTGAAAGCCTCCCAGCCCTCGTAACGATCATGCTCTCACTGGGAGTGGAACGGATGGCAAAAAAACGTGCGATCATACGCCGGCTGCCCGCTGTAGAAACACTCGGCAGCGCCACTGTCATCTGTTCTGACAAAACCGGTACTCTCACCGAAAATAAAATGTCTGTCGCAAGAGAATATACGATGGACTCACCAGAGTGGCTCTTTACCGGATTCTGCCTGTGTAATCACGGAATCGACCCGATGGAAAAAGCGTTGATCGAATACGCCGGCTCTCTGTCCATTGACACGGCCTCAGAACAGCGTAAACGCCCCCTATTTGACGAACTGCCCTTTGACTCAAAGCGCAAAATGATGACCACTTTTCACAGAGATAGAACCGGGATCCTCAGCATTACAAAGGGCGCTCCCGAAAACATTTTAAGACATTGCAAATACATTCTCATTGATGGCGAAAAAAAACCTCTCACACAAAGAATACGCCAAAATATGGAAAGTATTGCACTTGATTTTGCCAGCGAAGCACTTCGTGTACTGGCACTTTCCTATCGGGACGACATCGGCAGCCACCTGAAAAATGATAAGATGACCTATGAAAATGATATGGTCTTTGTGGGCCTGACCGGTTTTATCGATCCTCCAAGAAAAGAGGCCGGCTTTGCGGTAAACAAATGCCGTCATGCGGGCATCCGTCCCGTAATGATAACCGGGGATCATAAAATCACTGCTTCCGCAATCGCATGCCGGCTCGGAATATGCAAAAATTCCGATCAGGTCATGACCGGAACAGAACTGGACAGCATCAGCGATGCGGAGCTTATGCGTATCATTTACAAATACCCGGTCTTTGCCAGAGTATCCCCAGCCCACAAAGTCCGTCTCGTAAAAGCATTTCAGAACAAAGGCGAAGTCGTAGCCATGACTGGCGACGGCGTCAATGACGCACCCGCTCTCCAAAAAGCAGACATTGGGTGCGCAATGGGAAAATCCGGTACCGATGTAGCAAAAAATGCCGCCGATATGATCCTCATGGATGATAATTTTGCCACCATCGTAGATGCCGTAGAGGAAGGGCGCAGCATTTTCCAAAATATAAAAAAGGCGATACATTTCCTTATCTCCTGCAATATTGGGGAAATCATGACGATTTTCATTGCAATCCTGCTCGGAAAATCCTCCCCGTTGCTTCCGGTACAGCTGTTGTTTATCAACCTCGTCACAGACTCCTTCCCTGCTATTTGTCTGGGACTGGAACCACCCGAGAAGGACATCATGGATCATCCCCCTGTGTCAGCTACAAAAGGGTTGTTTGGCGGCAGCGGGACTTTTACGATCATCGTAGAAGGTATGTTTATCGGTTCCCTTGCCCTGTTTGCTTATATGCTCGGAGGGGATACCGCCGGACGCACCATGTGCTTTGCTGTACTTTCCCTGTCACAGCTGATCCACTCCCTGAACATGCGCAGCTCCCACTCCCTTTTTAAAATCGGATTTTTCACAAATAAAAAACTGCTGTTCAGTGTCCTTCTCTGTATCGCCCTGCAGTGTGCCGTCGTCACCGTTCCGGCACTACAGCTAGTCTTCCACACGACAACCCTGACTACTGTCCAGTGGATACTTGTAGCCATCCTCTCACTGCTGCCGGTTCCACTGGTAGAGTTGGAAAAGCGGTCGAACGGATGAAAGGTTTCTGAGACATGGGCGCTCCCGCTATATAAAAACGCAGCGGTATGGGCACCTCAAATACAGGTGCCTCATACCGGCGTCTTTATAACCCATGTCTCAGAAACCTTTCATCCTCTGCTGTAGTCCTTCCTCAGCCTAAAATATATCTATTATTCATTACACTAGTACAACAAAAATTTTGGATTGTGATAACTACAAAATAGGATTCAAATTGGCAACCACCCTGCTACCCCACCAGCTTCTCGATCAGCTGCGTCACCTTCTCCGACGCCCTGCCATCGTCCCAGCTGTTATATTTTTTACAGAACTTCTCATAGCGTTCTTCATACCTGGCTGGATCATGATTTTGAATATCCCGGACCAGTTCATCCGTATTCGCCGAGATCGGTCCCGGCATCTCACCCTCATAATCAAAATAAAATCCCCGCAGATCATTCTTATATTTTTCCAGATCGTAGGCATAAAAAAACATAGGGCGTCTCAGGATACTATAATCAAACATCACCGATGAATAATCTGTGATCAGCATATCCGAAACGAGAAAAAGTTCTGCGATATCATGGCTCTGGTCAAAATGATAGATAAATCCCTTATAAGGGAACCAGTCAATATAATCCATGATCAGGTAATGGTATTTTACGATCAGGATATAATCATCCTGAAGCTCCTGCTTTAACAGATCAAAGGAAAGCTTCGGGCTGAACTTGTAACTGGAATTTTCGTCAAACTCATCATCCCGGAACGTGGGCGCATAGAGAATGATCTTCTTATCCTCCGGAAGTCCCAGACGCCTTTTCAGAAGATAAATATCTTCTTCATTGTTCTTAGAAAAAAGGATATCATTCCTCGGATATCCGATTTCAAGCATTTCCCGTTCAAATGCAAAAGCACGCCGGAACGTAACGGTAGAAAAGGGATTCTGTGAAACAAGATAATCCCATGTCTGGACATTCTTTACAAATCCTTTCTGATAGGACTCGATATCTGTCTCGTTCATCATAAATACGTCATCCATATCCAGAACAAGCTTTTTTAACGGTGTTCCGTGCCACGTCTGAATATAGTAGCAGTTCTTTCT
Organism: uncultured Eubacterium sp.; assembly: GCA_964579975.1. Lineage (GTDB taxonomy): Bacteria > Bacillota > Clostridia > Lachnospirales > Lachnospiraceae > Eubacterium_F. The sequence continues at coordinate 20,377 of CAZOIF010000026.1, forward strand.
CTTTATGAGAAATTCCGGCTGGCGGCAGTCAAACACCCACACTTTCGCCGTGGCCATATAATACAGATAACGCAGCCTTCCATACCGGAACTGGTAGCCATCACCCGGGATCGGGTATGGGATGCTCTCGTAAAACCATGTACATTCCCACTTTTCCTGATATCCGTTTTCTACCATATACTCAAAGATATGTCTTGGATTCCCCGAATAACTCTTCCCAAGGCTTGAATCAAATACAATCCTCTTTTTATTGACAGGAAGAATAACACACATGATACGATATAGAACGATGACAAATTTTTTTACCAGAAACCGGATTAAAGTCCTCATGCCTGCTCCTTCCCAAATACAATATCAATCGCGCGCTTTGAAGCATTTCCATCATCCACGCTGCAAAATCTCTCATAAAACTGGTCATACCGCTCTTTATATTGTTCCGTTACTTTATCAATATTATGAAGCGCATCGACCAACTCATCATTCGTCTGAAGAATCGGTCCCGGCAATTCTTTATTCATATCAAAATACATGCCGCGGATCTCGCCCTTATAATCCTCATAATCATAGGCAAAGAACAGCATTGGCCGTCTTAAATTTGCGTAGTCAAAAAATACCGAAGAATAATCCGTGATACAAATGTCGGATGCCAGATAAAGCCTCGACACATCGTTATAAGTACTTCCGTTGTATACAAAATCCTCCAGTCCCGTAAGATCCAGTATATCTGCGATATAATAATGCGTCCTCAGAAGAAGCACACTGTCGTCGCCAAATTCCCTGCGCATCCGCTCAAGATCCATAGCAAGCGTAAACTTATACTTTGCCTTTCCATAAAACTGGTTGTCACGCCAGGTCGGAGCATAGAGAATGACCCGCTTGTCCTCTGGTATCCCAAACTCTGCCTTCACTTCTCTGGCGATCTCGTCTGCACGGTCAGAATACAAAATATCATTTCTCGGATATCCAACCTCTATGATATTCTCCCTCGGATAACAAAACGCACGCTCAAACACATCTGTCGAAAAACGGTTCGCTGAGATAAGATAGTTCCATACCCTGCTCTGCCGGTAAAATAACTTCTTGTGATCCTGGCTCACTGCATGGATATCATCGAGATCAAATGCCAGCTTTTTGAGCGGCGTACCGTGCCATGTCTCAAGGAAAACTACATTTTCCCGCTTTTTAAACCATGCCGGCTGTCTTGTATTACAGATAAAATATTTTGCCCTCGACGTATAATACACATATCTCAGGGAATGCCTTTTACAAATTGGCGGATGCCCTTTCATCTCTTTGGCCCGCTTGTTCAGACACCAGATATATTTGTATTTATCCCCATACGTATCATACAAATACTCATACAGGTATTTGGGGCTGTCCGAATAGCTCTTTCCAAAAAAGCTTTCCACAAAGACCCAGTTCTCCTTTGTCGACATCTTCTGGAAAATATGATTGTCTAAGAAACGCCAGTACTGGATCGGTTTTCCAAGAAGCCCCCGTTTCTTTTTCAAAATATAGGAAATTCTTCCCATCGGCTTTGCCAGCCGGTACTTGCTCTTGATGATAAATTCCAGTTCCCGTTTACGGAAAAATGGAAGTTCCTTCTTAACCCTTTTTATCTCCCCTTTGGGAATCTTTCTGAGATTCTCCGTATATCGTACACTCTTTTGTCCCTTTAATCCTTTAGGGAATTTATTCAGTGTGAACAGACATAGTCTCCGGTTCAGGGCATAACGGATGTGCTCATCCGCTGATTTCAAAATTTCACAGGAAAGCTCATGACTCTCTATGTACTCACGAGTCCTGCGTTTTCTCTTCTTCTGGCTCAGCGCCGGCAGATGGATCGGATCATTCCGGTGCCGCCACACATAAATACTACTTCCATCCACCCACATACTCCCTGCTGCCTCCGCTAAAATCTTAGCTGTCACCGGCATATCCGAGTAAAATGTATTGTACTCATCAAACAGGAGTCCCAGATCATCAAAATAATCTTTTCGTATCAATAAATGCTGTACGGTAAACCGCTTATCCAGTATTTCTTCCAGATATTCCCCTTCAAGCGGTACGATCCCTTCAATCTCCGAATCAGCTTTCGCTTTTTCAAAATCAAAACTCACCGGGCGAAACCATGTGCTATAACGGTTTCCCGTCACTACTTTTGCCTTTTTGTCCTCCGCAAGTGAAAGGAGTTTTGCAAGAGCATCTTCCCACAAATAATCATCGGCATCTAAAAAGTAAATATAATCTCCTGTCGCATGCCGCAGCCCCATATTGCGGGCAGCTGCCACACCAAAGGGGCGAAGCGGGATCTCCAGTTCTCCCTCAAACGGATTTTCACGGCTATCCGCTACATCCTGCATATCGTCTTCGGAATCGACGATCTGCATGCGCTCCTGCTCTTCCTTATAATGCTCAAATTCCTCTTTGGTCATTCCGAGGCTGTTTCTTTTTTGCTCCTCAAAAAACTGATGCTTCTTCTCAAAATATTCGTCGGCATCAATTTCATCCTCCATCACGATATGCTTTACATTTTTCATAGCAAGCACCTGCTCCGGCACATCATGACCGTCCTTGTCATCCACAAGAAGTATCTCAAAGTCAGAAAGGTTCTGGTTCTCAATACTTTGTATACATTCCTCCAAATAGGATGGTCCCTTAAGATAAGGAACGATTATACTTACTTTTGACATTTTATCCTCCAATTCCACGCTCAAGCATCCGTTTTCTCACCGAAAACGGCATGAACCACTTTTTCGGTCGCATGACCATCTTCCCACGCACAGTATTTTTTACAAAATCTACCGTATTTATCCTGATACTCCTCAAAAACCCTGTCTATATTTCTCACGGAAGAGATCACCTCATCCGTATTAAACAACATCGGCCCCGGCAGTTCTTCTTCCACATCCATATAAAATCCCCGGAGGACACTCCGGTATTTCTCCAGATCATACGTGAAAAATAACATCGGCCGTCTTAAATTCGCATAGTCGAAAAACACGGAAGAATAATCTGTAATCAAAATATCCGATATCAGATAAAGTCTGGCAATATCATCATATTTACTCAGATTCCGCGCAAACCCTTCATATTGTGCCAATTCCAGAAAATCTGCGATAAAATAATGGGTCCGGAGAATGATCACATACTCATCCCCCAACTCTTTCTTCATCTTATCAAGGTCCAACTGCAATGAAAATTTATATTGTGCATGGCCATAAAACTCATCATCCCGCCATGTAGGGGCATACAGGATCACCTTTTTGTCCTCCGGGATCCCTAACTCCTCCTTGATCTCCCTCGTAAGACGCTCCTTATCCTCACTGTACAGGATGTCATTGCGTGGATATCCCGTCTCAAGCATCTTTCCATCATACATAAATGCCCTTCGGAAAATGTCCTCCGAAAACTGGTTTGGCGCTACGAGATAATCCCACGAACGGGTCTGTATATAAAACTGCTCCTTATAAAGAGGAGACGCCGTCGTCACATCTTCCATATCAAACACAAGCTTTTTAAGCGGCGTTCCGTGCCACGTCTCAAGAAATACATTTCCTTCTCTTTTAATAAAATACTGTGGCTGTCTTCCATTGAAGACGATATATTTTGCTCTTGCCATATAAAAAAAGTACCGAAATGAAAACCGCTTAATCTGTCCGGCCGGATACGCAAGCTCTAATTTCTTTCCCGCATTCACCCAGATATACCGATATTTGCCGGGGGCCTTCTGATTCAGATATTCAAAAATGTATTTGGGACTGTCTGAATAACTCTTCCCAAAAAAACTCTCGAAAATGACGGTATCATCCAACATCTTCATTTTTGAAAACACCTTTTCATACAAATACCGTTTCATCTTCGCCCGGCTGGTACATACCCGGAAAAGCGTCTGACGCCGGGCATGCTGTTTTGTCCTGCCCGCTAACCGGTCTGCCTCTCCCTTTTTCCCAAACTGTATCAGCTTCTTTGGGTGACGGCCTAACATCGGATAAACGCCATCTCCCAGACATTCTAACGCCGGTTTCAAACGGAGTGAAACTTCCTTTCGTTTTGCAGCTCCTGCCCTCATCATAAATGGTGAGATTCCTGTGACAAGCCACATTACAAACTTATAATCCAAATACCGGTCTGTATCCCCCGGCTTCATAAACTGTTTTGTTTTCTGGTATGCCTCCATGCTCTCAAACACTTTTTTCTCTTCATCTTTCAACTGAAGAAGAGAAGGAAGATTGACCGGATCGTTATGCATCCTCTTAATATATAGTCCCTCTCCACAATACACCGTATGTTCCGCATGGGAAAGAACCTGCATAAGGAACGGAAGATCTGCATAATACTTAAATGCTTCACAAAACCGGATTGAATTTTTCTCTACGATCTCTTTGGGTATCAGCATGCCAAGCGCCGTAACCGACTGAAAATTCCTGGCCCTCATCGGAAAATACTCATAGGGATCATTTACATTTCCATGAAAGTCTTCCTCGTCCGCCGTACCATTGAGCCGGTCTAATTCCTCCCCATTATCATAATACACCCTGCGGCTGTACCATGTCGGTTTGATCCCTCCATAGACCACCCGGTCTCCTGCAGCCCTAGCCGAAAGGTTTCGGAGCACATCCCCATCAATATAATCGTCGGCATCCAGAAAATAAAGATATTCTCCGGACGCTGCCGCAATCCCTAAATTTCTTGCGGCGGCCACACCACTGACGGCACTGCTCCGTACGACGGAAAGTTCCAGATTTTCATATGCACTCACATCCGGTTCTTCACATCCGTCACAGACAAGGATAACCTCAAAATCGCGGTAATCCTGCTCTGCCAGACTCGCCAGACAGTCCGGGATATAATTTTTCTCATTATGATAAGCAACAATAACACTTATCTTCACTGATCATTCCTCCTGTAAAACAGCCACAAATCCAGATTATCCAAACAGCCCCTCAAACCAGCTTACGATCTTCTCCGCAAGTTGCGCAAAGAATTCTATGATCTTCTGGAAAAAGCCTTTAGCTTCATCAATATCAATGTCAAGATCCCTGAGTTTATTATAAACATCTTCTGCCTGCTGTTTCAACTTATCAACATCCAGATCAAGACCCTTTATCTTATCAAGAAGTGCAGCGAGCCGTTTTATCTGCTCCGCAGTAAGCGTCACGCCAAGTTCCTCTGCCGAATCCTCAATGACCCCCTGGATATCCTCCACCGAATCAATATCTCCATCCAGTATCCTCTGCTTCGCAAGCGCTACAAGTTCTTCCGCCTTGTCAGAACCAATCTCCTCACCGAGTTCTCCGGTCAGCACAAGCTCATTCGTAGCAGCATCCGCACTCTCCTCACTGAGTTCTTCGCCTGTCATCGTAGAGTACGCCTTCATCGCACCGACAAGCGCCGCCGTTCCCGACAGATTGAATGGGCCAGCCACCGTCACCTTTGCATCGGTGATCCCCGCTGTGATCAGCGCATTCGTATACATACCACTTGTACAATACGTGATGTTATTTGTCTCCACACGGATTCCCTTTCCCTCTTCCACCTTCTCGATCTTTACTGACGAGAGGGCCTTGGTCCCGATCACAGAGTCCGAAAGATAGTCATCCAGATAATCATGTTCATCCTCATTGGTGATCTCAATAACCTCATACTCTGACAGGTCTTCTTCTGTCACACCAAGTAGTGATAGCACCGTACTTCTCTGCTCTTTATTCAGATCCGCCCCCAATGAAATATATGGTTTCACCTCAACGGTATCAGCATCCGCTACCGCTGCCGGGAACAGCCCCATTGCAAGTGAAAGCACTGCAATCAGTAATTTTTTTCCCATTATATCCCTCCATTTCTTCAACGCAATTATTTCCTGATCCTCTCCATCGCTTCTTTGGTATTCTCAAGGGAACCAAATGCCGTAAGACGGAAATATCCCTCGCCGCTCGGCCCAAAACCGCTCCCCGGCGTACCTACGATATTCTTCTCTTCCAGCAGATAATCAAAGAAATCCCATGACGTCATGCCATCTGGTGTCTTCAGCCAGATATACGGCGCATTTATCCCGCCGAATATCGTGTATCCGGCACTCGCAAGACCCTCACGGATGATCTTTGCATTGTTCATATAATAACCAATCTGTTCCTTCGTCTGCCGTTTTCCTTCGTCACTGTACACAGCCTCTCCGGCTCTCTGGATGATATAAGGCGCACCGTTAAACTTCGTGCCATGCCTTCTCGCCCAAAGGCTGTTTAAAGACACCCCGTCACAGGTCAGTTCCTTCGGAATCACCGTAAATCCAAGACGGGTTCCTGTAAATCCGGCATTTTTTGAAAAACTTCTCATCTCGATCGCACATTTCTTTGCCCCCTCGCACTCATAGATCGTGTGAGGCACATCTTCCTCGGAAATATAAGCTTCATATGCTGCATCGTAAATTATAACAGCGCCTTTTGTCAAAGCAAAGTCAACCCACTTCTGGAGCTGCTCTCTATTCAGTGTCGTTCCTGTCGGGTTATTCGGACAGCAGATGTAGATCAGATCCGGTGTCTCCGAAGGAATCTCCGGCACAAAACCATTTTCTGCCGTACACGGCATATAAATAACGTCCGACCAGCATTCTTTTTCTTTCAGATACTCGCCCGTCCTTCCCGCCATGGCATTCGTATCCACATATACCGGATAAACCGGATCGCACACTGCGATCTTATTATTCTTTGCAAAAATATCACCAATATTACCGGAATCACTCTTTGCTCCGTCACTCACAAAGATCTCATCGATCGCAATATCTACCCCGCGTGCTTTGTAATCATTTTCCACGATCGCGCTTCGTAAAAATTCATAACCAAGATCCGGTGCATATCCCTTAAAGGTAGCCGCATCTGCCATCTCATCTACAGCGCTGTGCAATGCCTGGATCACAGCAGGCGCAAGTGGGAGTGTCACGTCTCCGATCCCAAGGCGTATCACCTTTTTATCCGGATTCGCCTCCGTATATGCATTCACCTTTTTCGCTATCGTGGAAAAAAGGTAACTTCCTGGCAGCTTCAAGTAATTATCATTTATTTTGTACATAACATCCTCCTAACATGAATATCCTTTTGATTTTTCAATATTCTGGTATTTTCTTTGTTCACAGGGTCTATTTTATCATCACCGTTCATTTAATGCAAGTCCTTCTTTACAAACATTTGTTCCTGTGTTAAAATTTATTTAAATAATTTTTATATCTGAAGCGGGATGGAGATGATGTTTTATGGTTATCTTTCATATCGATGTCAATAATGCTTACCTCAGCTGGGAAGCGGTTTCCCGTCTGGAAAATCATCCCGGGGAAATAGATCTGCGGACAATTCCGTCTGTGGTCGGTGGAAGCGAAAAAAGCCGCCACGGTATCGTTCTGGCTAAAAGCATGCCGGCTAAGGCTTTCGGAATAAAAACTGCCGAAACCCTTGTCGAAGCGAGAAAAAAATGCCCGGAAATCAAAGTCGTTCCACCCAGACACGATCTATATAAAGAATTTTCAAGAAAACTTATCTCCTATTTGAAAAGCCTGACTCCTGTTGTTGAACAGTACAGTATTGATGAGGCATTTGCCGATATGACAGAAGCTCCTCTTCTTGCCCATCGTTCACCAACGGAAGCCGCAAATACCGTGCGCCGGGAAATCGAAAAACAATTTGGTTATACTGTAAACATCGGTGTTTCTTCCAATAAATTATTGGCAAAAATGGCGTCTGATTTTGAAAAACCAAACAAAGTCCACAGTCTCTTTCCGGAAGAGATCGAATCCAAAATGTGGTGTCTGCCTGTCAATGATCTGTTTTTTGTCGGAAAGGCGTCGGCAAAAAAACTTTATAATCTGGGCATCCGGACAATCGGAGAACTCGCAGCCTTTGACAGAGAGATTCTTCGCTCACACATGGGCAAACACGGTACGATGATCCATGACTATGCCAACGGCATTGATCCCTCTCCTGTGCTGAGTGAGCAGGCAGAGGCAAAAGGATATGGCAACTCAACCACCCTGCCACATGATGTAACGGATGCCACGGAGGCTAAAAAGATCCTTATGAAACTGTGCAGCTCCGTAGGTGGACGCCTCCAGAAGGATACGATCATGGCACAGGTTATTTCCGTTTCCATTAAAGACTCTGATTTTAATCAGGTCAGCCACCAGTGCACCCTGCCATCTGCCACAAACAATTCTACGGAACTGTACCATTTTGCATGCGGGTTATTCGATGAATTGTGGGATGGTTCATCCATCCGCCTCCTCGGTGTAGCCACCTCAAAACTTACGAGGGAGCCATCGAGACAGCTCAACCTTATGGACAGTGGAAATTACCTCAAACAGGGCAAAATGGAAAAAGCTGTCAGTCAGATCCGGAAAAAATTTGGAGACAATGCAATTTTTCGCGCCTCCTCTCTTGAAAAATAAAAGATTTTTAACGATATTAATGATAACGGGAATTGCGAAACAATAGAGCAATCCGTACATATCATCGAAATGATATCATGATTTGCAGAAAGGAGAGGCCTATGCCGATCACAAGCAATAGCGTACACAATAATCAGGAACATTCCGGAGGAATGAATCATACATCCCCTGCACGGCGCACCTACCGGGCAGGCAATTCAACGATCACCGTAAGAGAAGGCGAGACACTCAAAGGAGTGGTCAGCGATATACATGGCAATGAAATTACGATCTCAATGGAGGATGGCAGCTCCTTTACAGGAAAGCTTCCGGAAGCCTCCCAGTACTCCATCGGCCAGAAAGCCGCTTTTCTTATAACGGGTCTGGAAAACGGTACGATCTATATGAAAGCGATGTCACAGGCCTATTTACTCGGCATGGAGGATACGATCGAACAGGCTCTTGAAGAGGCCGGCCTTCCGAAAAGCCCGCGAAATCTCGAGATTGTACGCAGCCTTTTAGAAAACCAGCAGTCGATCAGCCGGCAGAACATCCTTGATTCCCTGCAGTTATGTTCCAGATATCCAAATGCTGACGTGAATTCTGTCATCACCATGAGACGGCTCGGTATGCCGATGGACACGGCAACCGTAACCCAGTTTGATAATTATCAGAACCAGGCACATCAGCTCTTGTACCGGATGGATTCTCTTGCAGATTCAGTCAATGAACTGCTTTCCGATCTCTCGGGAGAAAATCCGGCCATCGCCCGGTATGCAGCAACGGAAACACTGAATATGATCCTTAACTCCCTTCCGTCTCTGGAAGAATCTAATCTCGCTGCAAACCAACTCACGTCTGAGCTGACAGAGGAAATAAATCCGGACACGATGACAGAAGAGGAAGTAATGGCAGAGGAGGCCAGCAATGAATCGGAGGCAACGGATCCGGAGGCTGCTCTTTCACCGGACGCAGAAAACACTTCCTCTCCCTTTGCTAAAATGAAACAACTACTCACAGGCATTACCGAGCGGTCAGCATCCGGTGCAGACGGAAAGGCTGCAGATATTTCCGAATTTATCCCGGAACAGACCGGTCACCAGCTCTCCGCAGCAGAACGCACCAGCCTGTCAGAACTTCTTGGCAGATATTCAGAGAACCATGCGTTGCTTGCTTCTCTTGAAAAAGGGGATCTGACTTCCAGAGATCTCCTTACAGAGATCAAAAACCTACTTGCATCACTTCCTGACGATGCACTTCATGATCTGCTAAAGTCCGGTGAATTCCACAAGGTGACAAAAGGACAACTCCTCTCCGGGTGGACCATCTCCCCGGATGGCCTGAAAGAAGAGGGCGGGATTGAAACTCTTTACAACCGCATGCAGGAGCAGTTTACAGAACTGACAAATTTAAGCCGCATGTTCGCAACGAGACCATCCGGCGAAAATGTCGTGAATACTACGACCGACATGCAGGAAAATATGGAATTTATGAAAATGCTGAATGAGCAGTTTGCCTACATGCAGCTTCCTCTCAAACTTTCCGAACAGAACGCCCACGGCGACCTGTATGTCATGACGCGAAAAGATGCATTAAAAAAATCCAAAGACAATCTGCGGGTTTTACTCCATCTGGAAATGGACGCACTGGGTCTTCTGGATATACACATCACCAAAGAACATACAAACATCTCAACGAAATTTTATGTAGCAAAAGATTCTGCGAGAAAGCTGTTGGAGAAAAATGCAGAACTCTTAAAAGATGCGATCAATGAACAGGGGTACAGTTTTACCTCTGAATTTCTTGAAAAAGAGAAAGATATCGATCTCGTCCATGATTTTATTGAGAATGAATCACCAAAGCCAGTAGGAAATGTCACACGGTATAATTTTGATCTTAGAGCATAAAAAACGGCCGCTTTCAGCGGCTGTTTTTTTCTTTTGTGCCAGAAGATAAGATTTTCGAAAACATCGTGACAAAAAGAATTCCACATGTAACAGCGGATATTATATCTGAGATTGGTTCCGCATAATAGATGAACATGGCATCTTTCGTGATCCATGGCAGAATGATTGCCAGAGGGATCAAGAGGATCACTTTTCTTAAAAGAGCGATGAAAAGTGATATTTTAGCCTGTCCGAGTGCCAAAAACGTAGTCTGGCTCGTCATCTGGATTCCAAAGATCAGCATTCCACACATAAATATGGGCAATACACTGGCCACGAGATGAATCAGTTCCTCGCTGTTAGTAAACAATCTCGCAAATGTTTCCGGAAACAGCATGATCGTTCCCGTAAACAAAACGCTGTATGTCATTACCATGATAAACATCGTAAAGTAGGTTTTCTTTACTCTCTGTTTATTGCCTGCCCCAAAATTATAGCTCATGATGGGCTGTACCCCCTGAGTAAATCCACTGACTGGAATGCTGACAAACTGCATGACACTCTGCATAATCGTAAGCGTACCTACATATAGATCTCCGCCATATTTTTGTAAGCCGCTGTTCATAACGATCGAGATCATGCTTTCCGTCGCCTGCATGATGAAAGGCGAGACACCAAGCGACATGACTTTGGCAACAATTCTTTTTTCTATTTTCAGATTTTTTCTCCGGATGCCAATGGCACGTTCCTTTTTCGTCAAAAACCGTAGAACCCAGACTGCACTTACGAATTGCGAGATAACGGTAGCCAGTGCGGCTCCTTTTATCCCCATTCCAAACGCAAAGATAAAAAGCGGATCCAGGGCAATGTTTAAGAAAGCGCCGATCAAAACAGAAATCATCGCCGTTTTTGAGTGTCCCTGTGCGGTGATATACGGATTCATGCCAAGCGAAATCTGCACGAAAACGGTACCAAATATATATATCGTCATATACTCGTCCGCATAGGGAAATGTAGCATCACTGGCGCCGATCGCATAGAGAAGGGGTCCCTTTACGATAAAAAAGATGACCATAAGAGAAACAGAAAAAAGAAGGAGAAGCGAAAATCCATTGCCAAGAATTTTTTCCGCCTCCTCCTTATCACCCTTTCCCAGCGCAATCGCAGAGAGCGGGGCACCGCCCGCTCCTACAAATGAACTGAATGCTGATATGATCACAATCATCGGAAGAGCCAGCCCTACCCCCGTCAATGCAATCGCACCCACATCAGGAATGTGCCCGATATAGATCCGGTCTATGATATTGTACAGAAGATTAATAATCTGGGCGATCAGAGTCGGCACCCCCATACTCATGATCAGTTTCACGATCGGTGCTTTCCCCAGTTTTTCCTCTCTGGATTCCATAACACATCAGCCCTTTACAACAATATTGATAATTCTTCCCGGAACATAAATCTCTTTCACGATCTCTTTGCCCGTAATCTTATCAGAAACAGCTTCTTTTCCTGCGGTGATCGCTTCATCTTTCCCGGCATCGATCGCAAGTTTTACCGTTGCACGTACCTTTCCATTGATCTGAACAGCAATCTCCTGCATCTTCTCCACCGTTTTTTCTTCTTCATACTCCGGCCACGGATTCTCATACAGACGCTTCTCATATCCCATCATCTCCCACAATTCCTCTGTAATATGGGGAGCAACCGGATTTAAAAGCTGGAGTACGACCCGGAAATCATCCTTTGTCAGTTTGTCTGCTTTATAAAATTCATTGATTAGAGCCATCATGGCTGCGATCGCCGTATTGTACTTAAGTGTTTCAAAATCACTGCTTACTTTCTTGATCGTCTGATGGATCTTTGTCTCAAGCTCTGCTGAATATCCTTCTCCCTCCACGATCATATCCTGGAGTTTCCATACGCGGTCAAGGAAACGACGACATCCCTTCACTCCGTCATCCGACCATGCCGCAGCGGCATCGAACGCACCGATAAACATTTCATAAGTACGGAGTGTATCTGCACCATAAGTATTCACAATATCATCCGGATTTACCACATTTCCGCGCGATTTACTCATTTTTTCGCCATTTTCCCCAAGGATCATCCCATGGGACGTCCGCTTCTGGTACGGCTCTTTTGTCGGCACAACACCCTGATCATAGAGGAATTTATGCCAGAAGCGCGAATACAACAGATGAAGCGTCGTATGCTCCATACCTCCGTTATACCAGTCCACCGGAAGCCAGTACTCCATCGCCTCCCGGCTGGCAAGCGCCTCCGTATTCTTCGGATCGATATAGCGCAGAAAATACCATGACGAGCCTGCCCACTGAGGCATCGTATCCGTCTCTCTCTCTGCCTTGCCTCCACAGCACGGACAGGTCGTCTCAACCCATGAACGGATATTTGCGATCGGAGACTCCCCATTGTCGGTAGGCATATAGTTATCCACTTCCGGCAATTCTAACGGAAGCTCCTCCTCGGGCACAGGTACATAACCACACTTCGGGCAGTTTATGATCGGAATGGGTTCTCCCCAATAACGCTGTCTGGAAAACACCCAGTCACGAAGCTTAAAGTTTCGTTTAGCCGTCCCGACGCCTTCCTTTTCAAGCCATTCAATGATCGCTTTTTTTGCCTCTGCTACCGATTTTCCACTGATAAAGCCGGAATTTACAAGAGTACCTGTGGCCACATCCGTAAACGCTGCCTCTTCTACATTTCCGCCCTCGATCACCTCAATGATCGGCATATTAAATTTCTTAGCAAATTCCCAGTCTCGCTCATCATGGGCAGGCACTGCCATAATAGCTCCTGTTCCATAACTCATCAGTACATAGTCCGATACCCAGACCGGAATCTCAACCCCATTCACAGGATTCACCGCTGTAAGCCCATCAATTTTTACACCTGTCTTTTCCTTGGCAAGCTCCGTCCTCTCAAAATCCGATTTCCTCGCTGCCATCTCACGGTAAGCAATGATCTCATCCCAGTTTTTGATCTCGTCTTTATACTTATCCAGATATGGATGTTCCGGGGAAACGACCATATAAGTGACACCAAACAATGTATCCGGCCGGGTCGTATAAATCTTAAGCGTTTCCTCTTTATCCTTCAGCTGAAAATCCACCTCGGCACCATTGGAACGCCCGATCCAGTTTTTCTGGGACACTTTGACACGCTCAATATAATCCACGTCATCCAGGTCATCGATCAGCTTATCTGCATACTTTGTGATCTTTAACATCCACTGGCTCTTAACCTTCCGGACAACCTCACTGCCACATCTCTCGCAGACACCATTTACCACCTCTTCGTTGGCAAGGCCACACTTACAGGACGTACACCAGTTGATCGGCATCTCCGATTTATAAGCAAGCTCTTCCTTAAACAGCTTAAGAAAGATCCACTGTGTCCATTTATAATAATCCGGATCGGTCGTATTGACCTCCCTTTCCCAGTCAAAAGAATATCCAAGGGCCTGCAGCTGTGCCTTAAACCTTGCCACATTGTTATTCGTAACCTGTTTCGGATGTACATTATTTTTGATCGCATAGTTCTCTGTCGGAAGTCCAAATGCATCCCATCCCATCGGATAGAGCACATTATATCCCTGCATCCTCTTTTTTCTCGCTACGATATCAAGTGCCGTATATGGTCTCGGATGCCCTACATGAAGTCCCTGCCCTGACGGATAGGGAAACTCGACCAGCGCGTAGTACTTCGGCTTTGAGAAGTCATCGGTCGCCTGGAATGCCTTTTCATCCTCCCATATTTTCTGCCACTTCTTTTCAATCTCCTTTGGATCATATGATGATTTCATGATTTTCCTCCATTCCTGATTCGGTAATACTTCTATATCTCTACATCAAATAATGTTTTTCTCTACTGTCTGCTCTGCACGGCAGTTCCACTCTCTATCGACGGTGTCTGAGGAGGCACAATTTGCACCGGCGGATCCTCAACCTGGTCTTCTGGTTTCTGCTTCACCTGATGTGTCACAGTAACTTTTGCTTTTCTGCCAATCTCATCTGTGACCTGGTATGTGATCTGGTAGTATCCCGGCTTTGTTGTGTCTACCTTTTTTACTTTTCGATAAGAACTCTCACGATTCAACCGATAACGGATCGAAACCCGGATTTTTTCATCCACCCGAAAACCGGTTGTATTCTTCGCCCGTACCCCTTTCAGATAATTATATGAAGGATCTCCATAGTCGATCGTCCGGTTTTTCGCTCCGATGATTTTTGGTTTCTTCTTATTATATGGATTTCCCCGGCTCCACTTGTCGGTCGGGTCATAGCCGATTCCCTTCGGCAGCCGAATACTATCCGGTTTCCCGAGTGGTCCCGGATTCTTCGAGCGGTACACGATAACAGGCGTCCCCATCGAGCAGTTCTTGTAAATCCATCTGGCATCCTGCACACTCAGCCGGATACAACCGTGTGATGCCGTCGTTCCCAATTTATTAAATTCCTCATTCGGCATAGTCGCAGCATTCGGGCGGTGGTACCACACCGAGTGAAATAAAATCGGTCCTGTAAACCGGGAACAATACTGACCATAAGTATTCCCTACAAGCGCACGCCAGCGGTGTTTCTGATAGATCCGGAATGTCCCAAGTGGTGTCGCTTTTCCGGTCGAACATGTAAATGCCTTATATGGTTTATATTGTCCGTCACTGTATTTATAAACTGTCACCGTATTTTTCTGTTTATTGATCTTGATCTGATAAGCAGATGCCGCCTCTGACTCGGATGAAAAATAACATAGTCCCAGCGTCAGGCACACCACCATGATCGTCAAAACAACTCTCCATCTCATCGTATCCCAGTCCTTTCTTCTCCTGCTGTCTCCTGTTGCAACGTATGGAATTTATTATAGCAAGTTAATGGCACTTCGTCAATAAAATCACTCTTTTGCGACATTTTTTCATTTTCGCTTCCATATATATAGATAAGACATTTTGGAATGGAAAAAATATGGATCAATTATTGCTTTGGATCGAATCCTATGGGATTCCAGCCATCATCTTTCTCATTGCTCTGGAATACGCCTGTTTCCCTATTTCCAGCGAACTGGTCCTGCCCTTCGCAGGAGCCTTTGGGGCAGGAATCGGTATCTCCCTTCCTCTGCTGATCCTGTACAGCAGCGCAGCAGGACTGATCGGAACCAGCCTGATCTATGCCATTGGACGCTACGGCGGTTCTCCCATGCTCGAAAAAATCATGCAACGTTTCCCATCGACAAAAAAACCAATACTCAGTTCCTATCGGACATTTGGAGACCGTGGCCGCCTCGCTGTCTGCATCGGACGGGTCATCCCGATCTGCCGCACCTACATCGGATTTGTAGCCGGCGCCTGTGGCCAGTCCTATTCCACCTACGCACTCTTTTCCAGCATTGGCATCACGATCTGGAACACCCTTCTACTCTGCCTCGGTTATTACTTTTACAATTACCGGGAAATCTTTTTCTTTTATTTTAATAAATACAAAACGATCATTCTCGTAGTCGGCCTTTTACTAATTGCCCTTATTCTGATTACTCGCGAAAAAAGAGAAGACTAAAAAAACGATCATCAAAAGCATGGCGCCAAGTACCGCACTGGCAAGAAGACCTGAATCTTCATCAAATTCGAGCTTTATCAATGGAAGAAGAAAATCCACCGGTTCGGAAAACTTCTTGAGATCTGCTGAAATGTAATCCATTGATTTTAACATAAAATAAATCCCGCCCAGCATCCAGCCGGTTCCGATCAGTGAGCAAAGACACCGGTAAAAAATCCTATGGATTTCCTTCCGGAAATACAAAATGATCCCTGCCACAATTCCCGCCAGCACCGACACAGCCAGATTTATAGAAGCCGTATACAACAATTCAAAATCTGTATGGCCCATGAAAATAAGTCCGCTAAAAATTGTAAACACCATCCTCGCTATTGCCACAAAGCCAAGGATCAGATTCTCACCCCGGGAAATCCCCCAGTTTACCGAGGCAAATAGAAGCGCACCCCCTACCGCTCCCAGAATAGCAGAAGCTGGATGATCGACACTAAGCAATCCAAAATATAATCCAATCTCCGCCCCCATATAGATACCGATTATCCCTGCTGTCACTTTTGGCTTCAATCGGCCGGCAAAAAAACAAAGCACAATCCCAAGCACCAGATCGATCCAGTTCACGATCTGAAAAAACAATTCATTTTCTGCGAGAATAATCATCGTTTCCATTTGCAGCTCTCCTCTCCAAAATCGCTCCTTAATATGTTGTTTTCTAAATAAAAAAATGCCCTCATCTGCTCAGCAATGCAAATGAAAGCATTTTCTTTTAAAAGGCGACAACCAGATTCGAACTGGTGATCAGGGTGTTGCAGACCCACGCCTTACCACTTGGCTATGTCGCCATCAATACATAATATACCATAAAGCTATGATATATGCAAGATTTTTGTGAATCTTTAATCTCCCACTTCTCCCAAGTTTGCTTTGCAAACTTGTCTTGCGAATTTTCAATTCGCAATGACTCCTACGGGAATCGAACCCGTGTTACCGCCGTGAAAGGGCGATGTCTTAACCGCTTGACCAAGGAGCCATAGTCTTTTGCTAACGCAAAAGCCATTAGAAGTTTACTTCGTAAACTTCAACTCAAATATAGTTGGCACAAAAGCCTTTCATCCTAATTTAAAATCAGAACACATGATATGTTACCATACTTTCCCTCTTTTGGCAAGAAGTTTTTCATTTTTATTTGACCTCATCAATAAAATCTATCATCTTTATATTACATGTTACTAAAAAACCAAATAATACTTTGCACTCCTGTAAGAGCCTGCTCATCATTAATTGCAGCTCTTTTATTTGTATTATGTGAAAACACTAATTTATGTATGTTGTAACAGTTCATATGATGTAAAAGCGTACATGCCGTTTCATAAGCCTTATCCATATGACCATCTCCTCCACCTACTAATATAACAGCCCCTTTTTTGGGCCTTATCATAACCTCTTCGTTTCTAAAAAATTTGGCAGAAAAATAGGTTTGAAGTCTGCTTCCCACATCTAATAATTTTCCGGTTAATTCTGAAAAATATATAGGAGAAGCAATTAAAATATTGTCACATACTTGGATGTAATCATATATTTCCTGCATTTCATCCTTAATAGCACAGCCACAATTTTCCCAACAATACCGACAATCTATGCACGGCGAAATATCGCATCTATAAGCATCTACTACTTTGCATTCACCTGCGATACCTTTCTTAATTATTTGAATCAGACTTTCTGTATCACCATTTATCCGTGGCGAGCCATTTATAATTAATGTTTTCATTTTCTCCTATCACATCCCAATCCCTGCTATTCCCGCTATTTTCTCTGCTACCAGAGTGACATCTAGCTCTGTCGTCTCAATAACGGGATTCCAGATGAATTCTTATATAACAACTATGCTCTATTTATATAATAAAGTCAATATTAAATTGCCACCTTAAACGATCCTTTGCATGTTTGTGTTTAAAGCGGAGCTATGGTATAATTTATCCAATAACAAAGGAGGAACAGGGTAATGTCAGGATTAACTACGATGATGAATACCAATGAAAAGATGAAAAAACAAAAAAATCATACAACAATCGTCTGGATCTTCTCGCTCTTTATAGTAATGTTTCTCTTTACCGGTTGTGGTGGAGAGAGCAGCCAGCCAGGAAATGAGAATGAAGCAGAAGGTGTTTCCGGGGCAGCGGTGTCAGGTGATTCTGTTAGCGGAAATGCCGTGAGCGTCAGTGGTGGTGCCGTCAGTGGCAATGCCATCCAGGAACAAAATACAGAAACGGATATAAAAAACGAAAAAGAGTTATTTAAGAGAACAAAAACACAACCGTATGCAAATGATCATCATATTTTTGAGGGAGATAAATTACAGGGAATCTATCAGTATTCCTTGACCGGGGAAGAAGAAAATTACTATGAAACCGGATGGCTGTCATGTCCGGATGTTGTGTGGGTGGACAATGAATGCATTCTCTATTTCTGTGATTATGATGATGACGATACCCCAAACCAGTTTTATTATGCACCACTTGCAGGAGGAAAGGGAAAGAAACAGATTTTATTAAATCAGAAAGTGCTTTTGGCGGAGGCAGGTGAACTTTCCTATTTTGTCGCAAAACGTGGAAATGATGTTTATTTTGGCAAAAATGAAAAACTGTGCAAAGTGAACATAAAGACGAAAAAATCAGAAAAAATAAAGCTGGGTGAATCGAAGTATGTTTCCCTTTCATGTGATTTCAATGGACAGCCTTGTATTCAGGGGGATAAGGTATATTTTGTGGGGAATGACAAAAACATTTATCAGTTTGATCTGAAACAGGATAAGGCGAAAAAAATTGGCGAGAAATTATACAAGGATTATTATTATGCACCGCAGATAGCAGTTGATGAGCATAATATGTATTTTGGGATGGAGAGGGATGACAGTGGCAGTGATGAAATCGTAAAAGTATCATTGGATACGGGAGAGATGACGACTCTTGTCACGATAGATGAGGTAGAAGGACTGGTAAAAAAATATGGTTCTAAACAATCTGATAAGTTTATATCCGCCAATGTTATAAAGTGGGGAGACACACTTTATTTTGTACTCGAAGCTATATATGACAGTGACGATCCAAACCTGCTATCCGAGCATGAGCATCTGGTATTTCATTGTCTTGCGAAGGATGGTTCGGGAATAACGTTCGAAAAAGAAATGTCTGAGTTTGAAAAAAAGGAACTCCATCCATATCTGGAGGAGGATATTGATGATGAGTGGAAAATACTAAATGGCTCTCTTGTGCAAGTGCTTGGTGAAAATCAGTTTGTCATCGAATATGTGGAGGAAGAGAAGACCCGGTTTGTCCTCTATGATACCAAGACAAATCAGTCGAAAAAATTTGGGGAAGAAACCGCAGAGTATGGACTCCTGCGTGCATCCGGGTACGAGGAATATGAGGCGTATGACCGATCGCATTTTTAGCTTGACCGGGTAAAGAGGAAGAGACCAGGGCATTTTGAGATTGTTCCTAACGTAGACATGATAAAAAGTGTTTTTCAAAAACTTAAAAAAATATGGAGAATAAAAGTCATGAAAATAGTATATCAAAATGAGGGGGAGCGATTTGACTTTGAGTCGATGAATAAAGGCTACAGGGAAGATGTATGTGTATACTTAAAAGATAAGAAGTATAAATTGTCAATATACACTATAACTCGTTTAAATCAAGATTTTGAAATGGAAGTAAAAGAGTATGGTTTTTTCCAGATGCCAATTAATTTAATTTTAGTTGAAGAAATTTCCAAGGATATTATTAACAATACCATAAATGAACTTCAAAAAAGAAATTTTTTTGAAGGAATGGTGGAGGGCTAGTATTAGAATGAAATATACATATTTTAAATGCTGTCAAACGAACCCACATTTTGAAAAAACAAAAAATGGAGTAATAGATGTTTATAATATGAAAACTGGAGAGACAATATCACAGTTAAAATCAGGGGAGAAATACTATGTGCATAAAATGAAAATTTTTCCGTTAGGTAAAAAGGGAGAATGGCTTTATATTGATACGGAAAAAGTCATTAATTTTTCTGGTGATTTTGATCAAAAGCAACAGGTTATATATTTCAAGGATATTTTGGGTAATGAGATTTTAACAATAAAAAGTGTGGATTGTAATGTGGAATATAATTATTTCCTGATTCATGTTTGTTATGTATCAGGGGAGATAGAAAACAGTAAATATATAGAAAGGGCTACTATTATTTTAAGATATCAGCATAATAAATTTGATATTAAGACCGATCGCATTTTTAAATCTTTTCCATTGACAAAATCGCAAAAACATGTGACAATGGAATGTAAATCAGAATAATATGGAGGTATGGAATGAAAGGAAAAATACATATTACAAGATATCTTTTTGCATTATTTGCCATGTTGTTCCTTACAATCGGATTTCCATGGATTTCAGCGGAAGCAGCAGAACATTCTGCGAGCATATCCGTAAACCGTACAACAGGTGAATGCAGCTACTCTGTTCGAGGGATCGATCTGACCCAGACGGACGCTCTGACACTTCAGGTAAATCATGCAGGAACACAGACGACTGCCCTTCAGACCCGAATCGATCTGACTGCGGCAAACTGTACGAACGATACATATACAGGAAGTTTTTCTCTGGAATCATTAAACTACGCCTATGATACATATACCGTAAATATTGTGATCGGAAATAACACGATTCCAGCCGGAACTTGTGACTTCTCTTTGCACACAGACAAGCTTTCCATGAACATCAGTGATGATTCCGGAAGCGCATCTCGTGCAGTTACGATCACTTCGACCGAAACGGCCGGTGACGTGGTCATTCCGGGAAAGAATAAAACTGTCTCCTTAATGGCATGGCCGGCAGGCGCTGACGAGACGACCGCAAAAACAATTTCTGCAAAAACACCTTTTACGGAAGGCGGAATGAATCTCTCTGCGGATGTGTCCCAAGCCGGTACCGCATATGGGGATTGGAAGGCCAAACTCGTAGTAGAAAACGAAACGACCGGGAGCAAACAGACACTGGCCACCGGAACCTATACCGTTGAGCCGGTCCTTACATCCCTTGTCGTGAAAAAAACAAAAGCGCTGGAAAAGAAAAAAGCATTTGCTGTTTCCCTCACCGGGTTAAAAAATGCTTATGGAATCAAAAAGCTTTCCTTTACGCTCTCAAACAGCAAAGGAAAGAAAATCGCCACAGTAAACGGAACAAAGAAAAAAGCCGATGGCAGTGAATACTATTCTGAGGTTACACTTAAAAAATTAGGTTATTTACTGGACACATATACTGTCACTGCTACTCTGACTGACAATAATGGACAAACCTATACCTTGAATGCGACTGCTCTGGCAGACGAGCGGGCACACGGCGGGACTCTTTCTGTCACAAAGAAAAAAAATGCTGCCTGCGTTTACAAACTCAGCAAAGCTTACATTCCGGGTAACATCCAAAAAATACGTTTTGTTGTTTATAAGATGGATGGCAAAAAGGCAAAAAAACAGGGCTCATACGATGTAAAAGGAACCGCAGGAAAAACAAAAACAACCCTGAAGGTTCAAAATGAAGATACCGGAAAATTCAAAGTAACCGTTTACGGCTATACCGCATGGGGAAAGAAAGTCTTCTTGAACGAAGAGACCTACAACCTTCGCAAAAAAGACATGGGCAAAAACGGATGGTTTTATGAAAAATACGCCGGGAAAACTTACAAATTTTACTACATAAATAATGTAAAACAAACGGATCTGACAGAAATATTAAATTTGAAAAAAAGCGGTTCTTCTAACACAAACCGGTTTTCGATCGAGGTAAACCGTGCTGCCAGCGCCGTTACGATCTATCTCTATAATGAAGAAACAAAAAAATATGATATTCCAGTTAAAACCTGTGCCGTTTCTGTAGGAAGCGACACCTGGACCAATGCGGGAACCGGCGGTTTAAATGAGAATTCTTCATACACGCCGCTTGGTAACTATTCCATCTGTACAAACGGTATTTCCGTAAAATATACACTGAAGGAAATGCACGAACCGGATGGCCGCATTTTATACGCCAGATGGTCATCACACATTGTTGGAAATGTTTATTTCCATGCGATCGCCGTTGGTGCTCAGTCCCATTATTCACTGCCCTCTTCCACGTACAACCGTCTTGGCTCTCCTGCCTCTGCCGGATGTATCCGGATGACGGTAGCGGATGCAAAATGGATTTATGACTACGCCTCTACCGGTACTCCTGTCAAGATTTCCAAAGGAAGCTCTTCCAAGCCGGGACCTCTTGGCAAGGCTGCCGTTATCAAAACGACTGGCGGCATCAATTACGATCCTACCGATCCGGCCGTCCCGGATTCGCGCAAAAAAGCAGATTATAAGGCAAAACGGATCACAGGTTACATGACAAAAGGCGGAAAGCGTGTGGGATATTAATAAGCCCCCCTAAAACAAAATAAAAGACTGAGACAAAATAAATATATTTTCGTCTCAGTCTTTTTTATAAGCAAAATCTTTCTTCCGTACTTTGCCATACAAAAACTTTCTCTTCCCCCCGAACACTTTTATAGCCTCATAAAATGCTGCACCGCTTTCGCAGAATAGTCAGAACTCATCCAAGTGTCTCCCAGGAGCTGGAAGTGCTACATTTCACTTAAATACATTATATGATAAAATACAGGGTTTGTCTACCTAAAACCGACAATTTTCTCCAAAATTCCCCAGTCTTTTTGTAGCTGCTTTTTTAATTTACTGGTGATAATAACTTAAAAAGTCAGCAATTTTTCCGACGGATTCCTTCAGAACTTCAACCCGCGGTAAATATACAATACGAAAATGATCCGGGGTCTGCCAGTTAAAACCACCGCCGTGTATGAGCAGTATTTTTTTGTCCCTCAAAAGATCAAGGGCAAATTTTTCATCATTTGTAATATTAAATTTTTTTATGTCAATCTTAGGAAACAGATAAAAAGCTGCTTTCGGTTTCACCGCACTTATCCCTGGGATATCCGTCAAAGCCTTATAAATATACTCTCTTTGTTCATAAATCCTCCCACCCGGCACGATATAATCGTCTACACTCTGGTAACCACCTAACGCAGTCTGCACGATCGACTGAGCTGGTACATTAGAACAAAGCCTCATATTGGATAACATTTTGATTCCCTCAATATAATCCTTCGCAATCCCTTTATTACCACTCAGAACCATCCAACCGATCCGGAAACCGGCGATCATATGGGATTTGGATAATCCGCTGAACGTCACACAAAAGAGATCCGGCGCCAAAGATGCAATTGAGACATGCTTCTCTTCATCCATAACCAGACGGTCATAAATTTCATCTGAGAAAATAATCAACTGATGCTCTCTTGCAACATCAACGATCTGTTGCAAAATCTCTTTGGAATATAGAGCACCCGTGGGATTATTCGGATTGATGATCACGATTGCCTTCGTCCTGTCATTGATCTTTTTCTTTATATCCTCAATATCCGGATACCACTCAGCCTGTTCATCGCATACATAATGAACCACTTTCCCGCCAGCCAGTGTAGCACAAGCCGTCCACAGCGGATAATCCGGAGAGGGGATCAATATCTCATCCCCATCGTCAAGCAACGCTGACATACACAGGTTGATCAATTCGCTGACACCATTTCCGGTATAAATATCCTCAATTGAGATGTTCGGTATCTTTTTAATCTGTGCATACTGCATGATCGCCTTTCTGGCAGAAAAAAGTCCCTTTGCAGGAGAATACCCCTCACACTCCGTCAACTGCTGACGCATGTCATAAATCACCTCATCCGGAGTATGAAAACCAAACGGAGCAGGGTTCCCAATATTTAACTTTAATATTTTAGCACCGTCTCTCTCCATCCGCTCGGCTTCTTCAACCACCGGCCCTCTCACATCATACAAAACATGTTCCAGCTTTGAAGATTTTCTAAATTCCCGCATCTTATTTCCTCCAGAATTACCGTCTCTAAGCCATGCTTCCCCCACCTGCAGGGTTTCCGCCAGAAAACGCAATATGTGCGCCCGGGGAACCGTCTTCCCACTGACATACTGACTAATATGGCTCTTTCCCAGTTTAATCCCCTTTCCGGCTGCTGTCCGGATCAGATCCACCTGTTTCATCCCCTGACGGGCCATCTCATTTTTGAGTCGATCCGCAAATGTATCATTTGGCATATCTTTTTCCCAGTCTTTCTAAACAAATCACACAAAAGTTCAATTTATAGTTCAATTTTGATAAAATTATATCACCTTTTTCCCAAAAGTTCAATACCTAGTTTCCGTAGAACATCTTCGATATCACCGTCTATACAGATTGCCTGTGGTTCTATTTCCTCTGGGCAAACAGCTTCGCCATAATTGATACAGGCATATGTCGCCTGCTTATTTTTTGCTGTCATCTGCCAGAACGGATATTTAATGATAACAGGAGTATTGTAACCTACACCAAGTTCCAGAAATAATATATTCCTCCCCTCTCTGGTACGCAAAAATTCATGGTATCTCTCCGCTGCCATATGCCATCCCTCATCTTCAACAAATTTGTCATCCGAACGCA
>CAZOIF010000027.1:0-40718 GCA_964579975.1 uncultured Eubacterium sp.
CTCTTCTAAAAAGGACAAACAAACAATTTGTTGTGGAGCGAATAAAAAAATTAGTCATTCCATTTTTCTTTGGACTGCTTGCACTTGTTCCTATAATGACCTATACTGCAGAAGTGTTTTTTAATGGATATACAGGAACTTACTGGCAGCAGTATGAATTGTTTTTTACAAAGAAAACCGATTTAACAGGATATCATGGAGGTTTTACTCCTGCACATCTTTGGTTTTTACTTTATCTATTTGTTATTTCTTTGACAGCACTACTAATTGTTCGCTTGCAAAAGAAGTGTTTACCGAAATTTAGAGTTGGCAGCCTTTCTTATTTCTTCATTATTTTGCTATTTGTACCAGAGTGGTTTTGCCTATATGTTCTGAATATAGGTGGGAAAAGCTTAGGGCAATTTATGATACTGTTTTTGTTCGGATACTATATCCTTTCGGAAGAAGGTATCTTACAAAAACTACAGCAATATCAGTTTGTAAGTCTGGCGATTTGCATCCTGTCAGGCAGTCTATACACCTATCTGTACTGTTTTGAAAATATCCGAAACATCTGGATGACTGGACTCTATATTTTTTTCGGCTGGATGGGAATTATTATGTTGCTTAGCATAGGGCAGTCAAAGCTGAACTTTCATAACCGGGTCAGCATTTATTTAACCCAAGCGTCTTTCCCTGTTTACATTCTCCATATGCCAATTCTGGTCGTGGTAGGTTTTTTCGCCTTGAAATTACCGATTGGTGTTGCAGGGCAATTTTTATTGATTGTATTGATTTCGTTTATTACAACATTTTTAATATATGAAATCGTAAAGAGAATGCCTGTTTTACGGTTTCTTCTCGGAATGACGAAGCAGAAATTATGAAAATGTTCTCGTTGATTTGAACAAACAAATATAAATTATTTTGAAATCAGGGATCCGTAAGGGAATCTTTCCTTTACGGATCCCTTCCCGCATGGTAAAATCAATAGTATAGACAATGTTTTGGGAGGAACAGTTGACATGACAGATGGACAAAAGAAGACGCCGGAAATCTGGGATGCATATTACCCGGATGGGACTCTGGCAGGGACGGATCTGATCCGCGGGGAAGAAATTCCTGCGGAATACCGGCATGCGGTTTCGGAGGTTTTTGTGATACATAAAGATGGAACGATTTTACTTATGCATCGGGACTTTGCAAAACCAAATTATCCGGGATTTTGGGAGAGTGGCGCAGGCGGCTCTGTTTTGAAGGGGGAAACCTTTGAGGAGGGGGCGTACCGCGAGTTAAAAGAGGAGACCGGGATAAGCGCACATGAATTACTCCCGAATTATGAAGTTGTGACACATGATACCATTTATAAAGGGTTTGTGTGTCATACAGATGCACCGAAAGATAGCGTGACTTTGCAGGAAGGGGAGACGATCGGGTACAGGTGGGTCAGTAAAGAAGAATTTATGCAGATTTTTGCTACTGGACAGTTTGTCACCTCTTTAAGGGACAGGTTGAAGGCTTTTGTGACATCCCTTAGTGGTGTTAAGCCGGAATAGGTCATCTATACAGAAGAATGGGGGGTCAATTATTATGAATAAAGTAAAAAATATTATAAATATTATTATAGGTAGTGCCATACTTGCCCAGTTATGCCCGAATGTATCGTGGCTAAGAAAGGCTGTCAGTAACCTTGGTTTTAATATTGCCGGTGGTATGGCATTGGGATTCTGGATCTGCATAGTCATGGGCATAGTCATGATTTCTGTATTTATTTTACAGAATGTGTTGGGGCTTGTCATGATACTGGTTTATGGGGAGGGGAGTGAGGAAGAAAATGGTCTGTCAGGCATACTTGATAAAATCAGTGGTGTGTCGAGAAATTTGTATCAGGCTGTCGGTGCAATTATGTTTGGGGCCATGGGAGCAGTTGGTTTATTTCATCCGGATGTAACTGGCAGGGATAGTGCGGTCATTGTTGTGTCGGTTATTTTTACACTTTTTGCCCTGGTGATGTGTATCCGGGCGGTTTGGTCGATCGTTTGTATTATCCGGGAGAAATAAGGCGGGACTGTTTTTAAGCGGGGAGGGATTATAATGGATGCAAAGCAACAGAGGAAATTATTTGGGTTACTTTCACTGGAATATAATTGTCAGCCGGAGGATTTTATAAAAAAAGAAAATGTTCTGACTATTTCTGCCCTGAAGGAGGGGAGGAGAAAGTATAGTGAGAAACCATATTTTTTTCACATGGTGACTACAGGAAATAATGTGGTGATCACAGCAGATGAAAGGCTTCATCCCTATCTGACTGATTTTATGAAAGACAGGACGGGACATTGGCTGTTTGAAATACCGAATCTGCTTCCGTTAGAGAAGGAATTGAATTTGTATGGTTATTCGCTTACCGGCACATATCATATGTTCCTTTCGTGTTCGGAAGTGCAGCCGGTAAAAGAGTACCCGGTAAAATGGTTTTATGAAAATGAGATACGCCAGTTTTATGGCGACAAAAGATTTCCGAATGCGATTGCCCCGTATTATCTGGAACATCGTCCGGATACGATCGTCGTGTGTGCTTATGATGGTGATGCGATCATAGGGATGGCGGGCTGCTCGGAGGATGCGCCTCACTGGCAGCAGATCGGGATTGATGTCATGCCCGGATATCGTTCGAAAGGGGTGGGGACATACCTTGTCACGCTCTTAAAAAACAAGATCATAGAGCAGGGAGATACGCCTTTTTATGGTACAAGCGTCTCAAATTATCATTCGTGGAATATTGCGTTAAATTGTGGATTTCGTCCGGCATTTGTCGAAATTGGTGCAAAAAAATCTGATTGACAAAAACGCTTTCGTTTGTTATGATGAGGAAGATAAATGCGAAGAAAAGAAGAAGTAGTGACAGAGGGAACTTACAGAGAGCTGCCGGTGGCTGAGAGGCGCAAGGGAATCCTGTTATGAATACATCTTGGAGTATCCGGCTGAAGGAGTTTCTGGTAGGCTTGGACGGTGGTGTACCCGTTATCGTACAGGGATATGGTAGTATCCTGTTGAGCCTGAACAGTGTGAGCTGTCAGGGAAAAAAGGTGGTAACACGAAGAGATTTCGTCCTTTTGCAGATGAGTAAGTCATTTGCAAAAGGATTTTTTGTTTTTCTTTGCAAAAAAATAGACGATTGCAGAAAGGTGGATCATAAGAATGAAAGTGTATGACGAATTGGTAGCCCGTGGGCTGATCGCACAGGTGACAGATGAAGAGGAGATCAAAGAACTGGTAAATAATGGGAAAGCTGTGTTTTATATTGGGTTTGACCCGACGGCGGATAGTCTGCATGTAGGACACTTTATGGCGCTTTGCCTGATGAAGAGACTGCAGATGGCAGGGAATAAACCGATCGCTTTGATCGGCGGCGGCACGGCGATGATTGGAGACCCGTCTGGAAGAACGGATATGCGTCAGATGATGACGGAGGAGACCATCCAGCATAACGTGGAGTGCTTTCAAAAGCAGATGAGCCGGTTTATTGACTTTTCAGAAGGGAAGGCAATGGTTGTAAATAATGCGGACTGGCTGATGGATTTGAATTATATGGAAGTTCTCCGGGAGATCGGGCCGCATTTTTCCGTAAACCGTATGCTCGCAGCAGAATGCTACAAGCAGCGTATGGAGAAGGGGCTTACGTTTCTGGAGTTTAATTACATGATCATGCAGAGCTATGACTTTTACTCACTGTTTCAGAAATACGGTTGTAATATGCAGTTTGGCGGAGACGACCAGTGGAGCAATATGCTCGGTGGGACGGAGCTGATCCGCCGTAAGTTAGGAAAAGATGCGTATGCCATGACGATTAATCTTCTTTTGAATTCCGAAGGAAAGAAGATGGGAAAAACACAGTCCGGTGCTGTCTGGCTTGATCCGGAGAAGACCAGTCCGTTTGATTTTTACCAGTACTGGCGCAATGTCAGTGATACGGATGTTTTGAAGTGTCTGCGTATGCTTACCTTCCTGCCGCTTGAGCAGATCGATGAGATGGATCAGTGGGAAGGAAGCCAGCTGAATGAGGCGAAAGAAATCCTTGCCTTTGAGTTGACCAAACTGGTACATGGAGAAGAGGAAGCGACAAAAGCAAAAGAGGCTGCGAGAGCGTTATTTGCCAGCGGAAGCGCAGCCGAGATGCCGGAAGCCGAGTTGACAGAAGCCGATTTTGAAGAAGGAAGTATCGGTATTCTCAATCTTCTTGTAAAAGCAGGCCTGGCGCCATCCAATGGAGAGGCACGGAGAAATGTGCAGCAGGGCGGTGTGTCCATTGATGGTGAGAAAGTATCGGATGTGAGGATGCAGGTGACGAAAGAGAGCATCGGCGAGGAAGGAATCGTTTTGAAGCGGGGAAAGAAAAAGTTTGTGCGGATCGTGTGCCGTTAGTACAACAAAACTTAAGTTTCGTTGTACTAGTGCCAGCTTTTACTAAAATAAATTATCTTATTATACCGAGAGAGGCGTACTCGAAACGCCTCTCTTTTTGATTCGCTTTTCCGGCGAGAAAATTCTCTTTTTTTATAAAAGACAAAGGGAGTGAAATTTGTTATAGTTAGTGTGTGGTTGAGATGGAGACCAAAAAGAGGAGGTGCAGAAAATGAGAGATAGGATTCATTTTAAATTGTCCATTCTAAGGAAACAGAGAGGAATAACCCAACAGGAACTTGCAGAGGTGATAGGGACTTCATTTCAGACGATCAGTAAATGGGAAAACGGCGTTACGCTGCCGGATATCACAGTGCTTCCTGCTTTAGCTTCTTTTTTCGAGGTGACAGTGGATGAGTTACTTGGTCTGGTGCCCTTGAAAGATGAAACATACATATCAGAGGAAACTGATACAGAGGAATTCTGGAATAAGCGGCTTGAGTATTTGCGACGTACAAGGGGGGAGAACTGGAATCCGGATTATCTTAAATTTTTAGTAAAAAATGTGTGGAAGCTGAAACGACCGGTCACTGTTCTGGATTGCGGATGTGGTTATGGTTATATGGGGGAAATGCTGATGCCGGTTTTACCGGAAGGCAGTGTATATACAGGGGTTGATTTTTCCGACCGGTTACTGGAATATGGAAGAAATCTTTTTGACAAAAAAGGAATACAGGGCGAATTTGTCAATGAAGATTTTCTGGATATGCAGCTGGGCAGAAAATATGATGTGGTGATCTGTCAGTCGGTACTGAGACATGTCGGGGATTCCAGACCATTTATCCGTAAGATGATCGAGGTGGCGAAGAAGGGCGGACTACTTATCTGCATTGATACCAATCGCGAGTTAGAATGTGTGGGATTGTATGTAGAAGGCATGGATTATTCATATCTGTGTGATCACAAGGGGGTAGAAAAACACTGGGAAACAGAATTTGAAAATGGGGACAGAGACTATGCGGCGGCAATGCGTAGTGCTTATATCATGCGTGAGTTAGGAGTAAGTAAGGTAGAAGTGCGTATGAATGACAAAGTGTCCTTTATATGTCCCGAAACAGAAGATTATGAACAAAAAGTAGAAGATTTTATTTGCGAGAATGGTTTGTGGTATGATAATATAGACCAAACTGTGGAGAGGTTGGTCAATCATGGGATGAAGCGCAATGAGGCAGAGCAATATGCCCAAAAACCGCATGTAATACAAGAGTATCTTAAGAAACATCAAGAAGAAGTAAAATATACGAGGTTTAAAGGAAAGACAATAACATTTGGGTGGAAAGAATAATAAGCAGAGACAGGGGCAAATTGGCGCCGTTGAGCTATGAGGAGGTGCAGAAAATGAGCAAACTATTATGTTCTACCGGAGCGTTGATCGGGAGACCAAACAACAGAAATTACAAGTTATTGGAATCGCTGTCAAAGGAACTCGATTGTGACGGATTTGAGTTTATGATGTACAGTTCGTGGTACGAAGAGGCAGACGAGATCGCAGATTATTTGAACAGCAGCTCAATCCGGACTCCTGTCATGCACTGTGAGAAGCATATCG
Source organism: uncultured Eubacterium sp. (assembly GCA_964579975.1). Taxonomy (GTDB): domain Bacteria; phylum Bacillota; class Clostridia; order Lachnospirales; family Lachnospiraceae; genus Eubacterium_F. The sequence continues at coordinate 5,990 of CAZOIF010000027.1, forward strand.
GAGAAAAGATCGGCCGGGGAGAAGAGGGAGACTTGGAGGAAGCGATCCGCCTGTTTACGATAAATTGTAAAGTGGCGAAGAAAATCCATGCGGAAAAAATAGTGATCCATCTGTGGGATGGTTTCATTTCAGACCAAAATTTTCAGAACAATCTCGAAGCATATGCGAAACTGTCAGAAATTTCAGCGGAATATGGATTAAAACTACTTGTTGAAAATGTTGTGTGCAATCAGGAGGATCCGATGAAGCACTGGTGTGAACTGGCAGAGCGTTATCCGGATATTTCTTTTGTATTTGATACGAAGATGGCGGCATTCCATGAGCAGCTTGACCTCTTGTATGCGGAGGAATACAGCTGGCTCTGGAAAGACAAACATATTAAACATTATCACGTCAATGATTATGCGGGAGGCTATATGGACTGGGCAAATCTGCGTACGTTGCCAGTTGGCGGGGGCCACATTGATTTTGAGCAGTTTTTTTCATTTATTCGCAAAATAAAATATGATGATACATTTACAGTGGAGGCCACTGCGTTCGGAAAGGATGGGAAAGTGGATACCGGTATGTTAAATGAGTGCTTTCAGAGGATACGAGGTTACTTGGAATCTTAAATTTGATGTCTCTCCCAAAATGCTGATCATTAATATCAATACAAATACAGAATAATAAAGAAGAGGCAGTTACCACCTTTACAAAACTTTTCGCAAGCTTGCTTGTGTTTGTTTTGTAAAGGTGGTAACTGCCTCCCTTTTTTTCGAATAGCATTGCCCCAAACTGCCCAAAATAATCCTAATAAAAATCATGCACAGAAAGTGGTGTGCAGAAATGGGGCATTCATGAATCATTTACAATATGAAAAATCACCATATCTCATTCAGCACAGGGAAAATCCTGTGGACTGGTATCCGTGGGGAGAAGAGGCATTTCATAAGGCGGCGACCGAGGATAAACCGATATTTTTAAGTGTTGGGTATTCCACCTGCCACTGGTGCCATGTCATGGCGCACGAATCTTTTGAGGATGATGAGGTGGCGGAATTATTAAACCGGTTTTTTGTTCCAATCAAAGTAGACAGGGAGGAGCGGCCGGATATCGATGCTGTGTACATGTCGGTCTGTCAGGCGATGACGGGAAGCGGGGGATGGCCGTTGACACTTCTTCTCACGCCAGATAAAAAACCATTTTTTTCGGGGACATATCTGCCGAAACATTCCCGGTATGGAATGCCTGGTCTGGTGGAACTTCTGGAGCAGACAGTAGAGTTGTGGGAGGGTGAAAGAGAGAGCCTGTGCCAGACCGGAGAGCGTATTTTGGAAGCGATAAATCAAAAGGGAGAACGAAAAACAGGACAGAAGAAAGATGAAGAAAAGGATTTTTTCACACTGATAAAGCAGGGTGTGCAGGAATTAAAGGGGCGTTACGATGAACGCTTCGGGGGATTTGGAACAGCTCCTAAATTTCCGGCTGCCCATAACCTTTTATTTTTATTAAGGCATGGACTGAAAAAGAAAGATACTAGTTGTCTCGAAATGGTGGACAATACGTTACGACAAATGGCAAGAGGAGGAATCTGCGACCAGATTGGCGGCGGGTTCTGCCGCTACTCAACCGATGAAAGATGGCTTGTGCCCCATTTTGAGAAAATGCTTTATGACAATGCGTGGCTGGCAGAACTGTATCTGGAAGCAGGGATTACCGTTCGGGATGCATTTTATATGAAAACAGCCAGACGGGTACTTGATTATGTGCAGCGGGAGTTGATGGACCCGGAAGGCGGATTTTATTGCGGGCAGGATGCAGACAGTGAGGGCACAGAGGGGAAATATTATGTTTTTGCCAAAGATGAGATCGGAGAAATTCTCGGAGAGGAGGCGCAGGATTTCTGCCGTTGGTTTGGGATAACGGAGACGGGAAATTTTGAGGGAAAAAATATACCGAATCTGTTAGAAAATGATAGTTTTGCGAATCGGCCGGAATCCATCAATGATTCGGTCCGGAGGATATATGATTACCGGAAAACAAGAACCAAACTTCACCGGGATGATAAAATACTCACCTCATGGAATAGCATGATGATCACCGCTTATGCAAAAGCAGGATTTTTTCTGGGCGACAGGGAATATGTGAAAATAGCGGAACGGGCAGAACAATTTATTTCAGAGCATCTTGTCAATGAAAAGGACAGGCTTATGGTGAGATACCGGGAGGGAGAGTGTGCTTTTCAAGGGAATCTGGAGGACTATGCCTATTATTGCCGTGCGTTGCTTACTTTATATGACGTCACATTTCAGATTAAATATTTGGAAAAGGCAGTGCACAGGGCGGAGCAGATGATACAGCTGTTTTGGGACGAAGAGGAATATGGATTTTATTTTTATGGCAGGGATGATGAAAAACTGATCAGCCGCCCAAAAGAAATATATGATGGTGCAGTGCCTTCTGGAAATTCAGTGGCAGCCCATGTGTTAAACCGCCTGTTCCAGTTGATTGGTGAACACAAATGGGGCGGCTGCCGGGATCTGCAAATGGATTTTCTGGCGTCAGAGGCCACGGCATTTCCATCGGGATACAGCTTTTCCCTGCTGGCGTTTGAAGATATGCTGACCACGGGAACAGAGCTGGTTTGTGTTTCAGCAAAAGAGGAAGTGTCAGAGGAATTATGGGAACTTATGAGACGACAGAGCCAAAGGCAAATGTCGGTTCTCTTTAAGTGCCCGGCAAATGAGAAAAAGATGTCAGAACTTGCTCCATTTACAAAAGGATATCCGATCCCGGAATCTGGTGAGAGATATTATCTGTGCCGAAACAGGTCGTGTCTGGCGCCCTTTTCGGATACCAGGATGTTGGAGCAGGGATTGGAGGAAACGGAGAGGAGGACCCGATGATGGAATCGATCTGGAGCAGGCAGGTAGAGTTTTCTGCCAGAAAACAGTTGGAAGGAGACCTGGAGGCAGAAGTTGTAGTCATCGGCGCCGGGATGGCAGGACTTCTTACTGCTTATTTTCTGGCTAGGCAAAAACGGAAAGTGGTAGTCCTGGAGGCGGATCGGATCGCCGGAGGGCAGACGCAAAATACGACAGCAAAGATCACAAGCCAGCATGGGATGATTTATTCAGATCTGGTGAAAAAACACAGTGCACAAAAAGCCAGATTATATGCAGGGGCAAATGAAAATGCGATCCACATGTATGAACAGATCATAGAGGAGGAAAATATATCGTGTGGATTTGAAAAAAGGTCTTCGTATTTGTATTCAAGAGTCGACGCAGAGCAACTTAAAAGAGAGGCCGAGGCAGCGGCAGAACTTGGAATTAAAGCGTTTTTTACGACCAATACGGAACTGCCATTTCCGAATGAGGGTGCTGTCTGTTTTGAGGAGCAGGCCCAGTTTCATCCATTGGAGTTTATCCGGCATATTTCAAAAGATCTGGAGATTTATGAAGAAACAAAGGTGATTTCTGTGAACAAACATGTGATCCATACGGAACATGGGAATGTGACAGCGGAGCATATTGTGTTTGCCACACATTATCCGTTTTTAAATGTACCGGGGTTTTATTTTCTGCGACAGCATCAGGAGAGGAGTTATGTGCTCGCCCTCGCCGATGCGGCAAATTATAAAGGGATGTACTGCAGTGCGGATGAAGGCGGAATTTCTCTGCGGAATGCCGGAGACCTGCTTTTGTTTGGAGGAAGCTCCCACCGGACTGGGAGAAACTGTTGCCGGGCGATCTATGAATCATTAGCCAATAAGGCGGAGTTATTTTATCCGGGATGCCGGGAGGTTGCCAGATGGTCTGCACAGGACTGCATAACACATGATAATATTCCTCTTATCGGGAAATATTCCGTTTATCGGCCGTATTGGTATGTGATGACCGGATTTAAAAAATGGGGAATGACATCGTCGATGATTTCTGCGAGACTGGTCACAGATCTGATCAGTAAGACGGAGAATCCGTATGCGGAATTATTCCGCCCGCAGCGTTTGTGTGTGCGTGCATCCGTCAAAAATTTTCTGATCGACGCCGGAGAAAGCGTCAAAGGGCTGTGCGAGGGGGCGATACATCCGGCGAAACGATGTCCTCATATGGGCTGCGAGATGAAGTGGAATCAGGACGAGCAGAGCTGGGACTGCCCGTGCCACGGTTCGAGGATCACGTTTGATGGAAAGCTGATCGATAATCCGGCGCAGAGGGGGAAGTGGGGGTGAAAAGTCAGAAGAAAGAGAAGTTTTAGTTGTATTTTGAGAACAAGTACGATAAAATATTGTTGTATGGAAAGAAAGGGCGGCATTTATCATTTTGTGCAGGAAGGTTATAATATGAAACTCAGAGTAAGGAATCTAGCGAAGATAAAAAGTGCGGAAATTATTGTAGACGGGATTACAGTGATTGCCGGTGAAAATAATACCGGAAAGAGTACGATAGGAAAGACTTTGTTTTCGCTGTTTAATTCTATTTCGGATATAGAATATAAGATAAACCGACAGCGTGTGAAAGAAATTGAGGAGTCATGTCGCAGTTTTTTGAGGAATCATATAATCTCAGGGGACGGACAAAGAAGTATATTTCCAAGGATTCATATGACGTCAAGAAATCTTGCCTCAAGGATTTCTGGGATATTAGGGGATAAAGACAAAATAGAGGCAGGGGAGATTTATGAAATTGTGGAACAAGCACTGCGGAATCTGGGAAACCGTGTAGAGCAGTTAGATGTAGCTGGGGAATTTGCAGAGGGCATGACAGAGAAGATCATGGAGATTCTTGACTTGCCAGCGCCAGTCATTATTCAGGAGATTTTATCGAGATTTTTTGGCCAGGTATTTCACGGTCAGATCAACACGCTTGAGGAATCAGGCAGGGAAACAGAGTTGGAGCTTGAAGTAAAGGGAAAGAAATTTAAAGTGACTTTTGATCACAATGAATGTAGTTGTTATTTTACAGAATTTACAATTTTAAATAATGCGATTTATATTGATAATCCTTTTGTCGTTGATCAACTTGGAGGGTGGGATGATTTCAATGCGATGGAACAGCATTTGAAAGAATTACTTACTGACAGTTCGAGAGAGGATCTTATGGATGGCATTATTGGATCTGTTCTTGCCAAAGAGAAAATGGCAGAAATCTATCGTGTGCTGAGAGAAGTAGTAGAGGGGCAGCTCGTAAGGAAGGAAGGCGAATTTTATTTAAAGGAAGAAGGGTATCAAAAGCCTGTATTGGTCAGCAACCTTTCTACAGGCGTGAAGTCCTTTGTGATTATTAAAATGCTCGTTGAAAAAGGATTGATCAAGGAAAAAGATGTTTTGATCCTAGATGAGCCCGAAATACATCTGCATCCCCAGTGGCAGATAGTATATGCAGAGGTTATTGTATTGTTACAGAAATATTTTGACCTGTGTGTTGTGGTAACGACGCACAGTCCCTATTTTTTGGATGCCATAAATTTATTTTCAATCAAACATGGAAGTGACGAAAAAGTAAACTATTATCTGGCTTCTCTGGAAGAAGGAAGTGCAAAGATGGAATGTGTGACAGGGGATATTGATGTGATTTACAAAAAGATGTCATCTCCGATACAGATGCTGGATACGTTGCGGGATGAATTGGATAACAAGTAATGGAGACAGATTTATGATGAAAGAAATACTAGATAAGTTATCGCCCATATTAAGCAGGCATAAGTGTACGTTGCGGAGAGCATCAAGGGATGACACAGGAGCATTTTTTATGTGTGAAAGTACCTTAGGAGTGATTCATTTTGATAAGATACCAAAAGAATACTGCCGCAGGTTACATTGTCCGGCCTTTCCTAAATCAAATGACGCACTTTATATTAGTCAGGAGGATAACTGGTATTTTATTGAGTTCAAAAATGGTACGGTGGAGAAAGCGGATGTGTACCGAAAGATTTATGACAGCATCATTATGCTGATGGAATTGAAGATCATTCCGGATTTTCAGTTTGTACGGGAGCATATCCATTATATTCTCGTGTATAACCCCAAAAAATATTCGGATATGCCGAGCCGGGATATGATACATTCTTATGTATGTGAGAGGGCAGAGAGTGAGCGAGAACTTTTTGGGATTCAAAAGTTTGAGGCATTTTTATTAAAAGAGACCCATACATATACCCCTGGATTATTTGAAGAAAATTTTGTCATTCCCATGGAAAGGAAGGAAAGAGAGGCAGCGAAGAGATAGCTGCCTTGATTTTTGTATGCAAGGTTGACGTCGTAGTCCAAATGATGTATAATGGACTACAAGATAGTCCAAAAAGGGGATGATGAACATTGGAAGTGAATATAACAAATAGCGAATGGTATGTAATGGAGTGTCTGTGGAATAACTCTCCGCGGACATTGATGCAGATCGTAGAGGAATGCGGAGAGCGTGTGGGATGGGCGAAGAGTACCTGCACCACGATGGTAAAGAGGATGGATACGAAGGGACTGATCCGGCATGAAGAAGATGGGCGGACCAAGCTTTTTTATCCGGTTGTGAAGCGTGAGGAAGTGGCAGTGAAGCAGACGAGGGATTTTTTGCAGCGGATCTACAAGGGAAGCGTCGGTATGATGATGAATGCTCTGGTGGATCAGGATGATCTGACAGAAGAAGATATCGACGAACTGGAAAAATTGCTGGAACAGCTCAAGAAGAAAAAGAGATAAAAAATAATTGTGAGAGGAGAATGGCTATGCTGATAACAATACTGTCATCATCGGTACTTATTTGTCTGGTGTTTCTGATACGTTACATATTCCGGGGAAAAGTCAGAGCGGGGATTATTTATGCGCTCTGGGGTGTGGTGTTACTGCGCCTTTTGATACCGGTGCAGATTTTTGCTCTTCCTGCGAGGGTGCAGGATTTTATTGCTTTTATTACAACGGATGCGGAAACAGGGGGAGACAAGACGGATGCCACTGGGCAGCAGGAGACGCAAATGACATTATATGAACCGGATCCTGTGGAGGAACAGGCAGATGAGACGGGAAATCTTTATAAATATGACTACACCGTAAATGGTGCGGAAGGAAATGACACAGAAGATTTCGTAGGAGCAGAAGATAGTATATTGTCGGATGTTCCGGAAGACAAAGCCGGTTCTGGCAATGAGCAGATCGTGACGGGAGAGGTCGGAAATCGTGCTTCCGGCATGGAAAGTGTAGCGGGAAACAGGGATCAGACAGAAGTTTTTTCGGAAACTGTGGATAAAGAGACAGTTCTTGTGTCTGTTTGGGTAGTCGTGGCAGTTGTACTTTTGGCAGTCATTTTTATTTCAAATTTATATTTTTACCACAGATTGAAAAAGAACCGCCGGATTGTTCAAAACGAAGGCAGGCCATCGGTCTACCGGACGGACTGCGTTCATGTGCCCTGTCTGTATGGATTGTTTTGCCCGGTCATCTATCTACCGGACACAGCAGAGCATACAGAGGAGGAACAGGCATATATCATTTCCCATGAGAGGATGCATTACCGCCATCTGGATCATGTGTGGTCTGTGGTGCGGATCCTTCTGATCTGTGTGTACTGGTTTAATCCGCTTGTATGGATTGCGGCCAAAGTGTCAAAACAGGATGCGGAATATGCGGCAGACGAGGCGGTTGTAAAAAATATGGGGTATGAGGAAAGGTTTCAGTATGGAAAAGCCATTCTGGGGACACTTCGGCGTGGCAAAAAGAAAGGTACGATCTTGTCTGTGGCCAGTACGGCGAGCTCTTCCAAAAGGGAAATCACAAAACGGATTGAAAATATATCGACGAAAGGGAAAACTTCGGTTATCGCCCTTGTGGTTATGGCGGCGCTTGTTTTATCCCTGACTGCCTGTGCATTTTCCGGAAGAGATAATGGAACAAACGTAGCAGATGGAGATACGGCGGACACAGTCAGTCCAGGTGCGGTAAGTGGGAGTGCCGCCAGCGAGACGGGCAGCCAGACCGAGAAAACAGAAGACCAGAAACTAGATGAGGCGATTTCTAAAGTTTTGAAAGAGGATATGTCGTACACGATGGCGCTCTCATCTACATGGCAGTATACAGATGTGGAAAACCTGAGTGTTGTGGAGTCCCATATGCTTCTTGAAAAGGAGGAGACGGAGAAACAGGTTACGGTCTATGCGGTCACGATGGCGGCTGCTTACGGAGCTGGTGTGAAAAAGGATGGAGAAAAACGGGAATTGTTTTATACATGCCGGGGAAGCTCGCCGGATTTTTGTGTGATCACCTTTGAGAAAAAGGATGGTAATTATGTGACAAAGGAGACATGGCATGCAGAAGGGAAAAAAGACGAGCAGGTGCGTAAGATATTTCCGGAGACGGTGTCCGACAAGGAACTGAGTTGGACTGAAAATGACTATATATTGTATCTGACAGGAGAGAACCAGAGGAAAGCGTATGAAGAACTGAAGAAGAACGAAAGTGCGGGGACAGAAGAGGATGCCAAAGCATTTAAGCCACTGGAAAATATAGAGGGTGCCGTTGTGAGCACTTATGATGGATTCGGTATCGGTGCTTCCACCGACTACGATCATATACCGGAGCTTACGAGGAATCAGTCAGGTGTTTCTGAGTTTACAAAGGAGCTTATGGATGCGTTTAACTCGCTAAAGCTTGTGCCGGTGCATGACCTGAATGTAAATTCAATGGATGTGCGGAAGATGATCACGATCGACTTTATTTCGGATAACCAACAGGAGAGACAGATTATGTTTGATGACAGCGGCGTGTGCTGGGTGGATGGACAGCCGAAGGCGTTTATGATGGATGAACAGGTCTTTGACTACAATGAGATACGGGACATGGTAAAAGCGCAGGAGGCGCGGGAAGGACGGTGCCGCAGTCCGTTTACTTCGGAGGAGATTATAGATGCAGAGACGGATATCCAGTTTCTGAATGAGCTGTTAGGAAATTCTCCGAACATAAACGGAGGATTTTTAGAAGCGCGGGCGAAAAAGCTCTGTAAAATAAATGGTACGACCCGATATGAGGAATATAAATCGCAGTGCGAACGTTTTCTCACATATAAGAAAACGTATCTTGTTGCTAAAAAAGATGGCGTCGCAGTCGCGGACAATGAAGCAGAGGCATATATCAACGAGTTGAAAGAAAGTTTAGAAATGTTTGGGGAGAAGGAGAATCTGGAAAGGTATTGCAAGCAGAAAGGAATTTCAGAGAAAACTTACTGGGAATTTGCGAAGCTGCTTTATAAACTTCAGTATCCGACTGAAAAGATAGGGGATAATACGGAAGCATTCCAGAAAAAACTGGACGAACAGGAAGTAAAGATACTGGATGGGCCGCATGTCGACCTGAGTGTAAAGAAAAGCAAAAACGTCACAAAATCATAAGAAATTCTCTTCATATATGTGGTATAATAGTCTCAGCAAAGCTGAGCCATGTGCATAGGTATTGTGCTTTTTTATGCGCAGGAATGGAGGGGGTTATGGACGGAAATATTTTAGTAGTGGATGATGAAAAAGAAATCGCGGATCTTATGGAAGTTTATCTTCAGAATGAGGGATACCGGGTGTATAAATATTATAATGGGACGGATGCCCTGCCCTGTCTGAAACACACCGAAATACATCTGGCGATACTGGATATCATGCTGCCGGATATCGATGGTTTTGCACTGTGCCAGGAAATACGGAAAAAGTGGTTTTTTCCGGTTATCATGCTGACAGCGAAGATTGAGGATGCGGATAAAATAAAAGGGATCACGCTTGGGGCAGATGATTATATTACGAAGCCTTTCAATCCACTGGAAGTGACAGCGAGAGTGCGGGCACAGCTTCGACGTGTGAATACCTACAATAGAAATGGCGGGGAGGCAGAGTGCGATGAGGATTATTTTTCCATTGACGGACTGGAAGTAAATGCAAGGACGCATGTGTGTCTGTTATATGGAAGGGAGATCGGCCTTACACCGTTAGAATTTTCCATCCTTTTGTATCTGTGCAGAAGAAGAGGGAATGTGGTGAGTGCCGAGGAATTGTTTGAAAAGGTATGGGGAGAACGGTATCTGGACAGCAATAATACAGTTATGTCCCATATTGCAAAGCTGAGGGAAAAGTTAAACGAGAATTCGAGGAAACCGAAATTTATCAAAACTGTATGGGGAGTTGGATATAAAATTGACTGAGTATCACAAGAAATATGAAAAAAGAAACAAGCTAAGGAAAGAGCTGACAAGACAGTTGATGCATAAGTTTTATATCCGGCTTGCGATTTATGTCATCTGTGTCGTTATGCTGTTTGTCATTGGGTATGAAATATGTGCTGGGCAGGTGTGGTACGGATGGGAGCCGATTTATCCGCTCATTCATTTTGTACATGAGCACTGGTTTGGTTGTTTTATGGTCTGTGTGGTGGCTGGATTTGCAATCTGTACGGTATCAAGTTTCAAAAATATCGTCTGGATTTTAGAGTATATCCTTGGTGCGGTAAACCGTATCTACGAGGAGAAGGAGGAACTGATCGAACTTCCCGATGAACTTCATGAGGTGGAAAAAGAACTCAATCATGTCAGTATTAATGTAAAAAGAAGCAAGCAGAAGGCAAAAGAGGCTGAGCAGCGAAAAAACGATATGATCGTGTATATGGCACACGATCTGAAAACTCCTCTTACTTCTGTGATCGGATATCTGTCATTGCTACATGATGAAGATGAGATTTCCGAAGAACTAAAAAGCCGTTATATCGGGATTGCCCTGAAAAAATCTGAGCGTCTGGAAGAACTCATCAACGAATTTTTTGAGATTACGAGGTTTAATCTTTCGACGATGACATTGAATCTCTCGACAGTGAACCTGACGCGGATGCTCGAGCAGATCACCTATGAATTTATCCCTTTGTTCCGGGAGAAAAAGCTTACGTACCAGCTGCATCTTGAAAAGGATATCACTATAGTATGTGATGTGGAGAAAATGGAGCGGGTATTTGACAATCTTTTAAAAAATGCTGTGAATTATAGTTATGAAGAAACAGAAATGAATATATATGCCCGAACGGAGTACTCCGGAACAGAAAATGACGGAACGAGAGAACAGATCGTCAATCTCCGTTTTGTAAATCATGGAAAAACGATTCCGGAAGAAAAGAGGGAGCAGATTTTCGAGCAGTTTTTCCGGATGGAGTCTGCCCGTGGCTCCAAAACCGGTGGGGCGGGACTGGGACTTGCTATTGCAAGGGAAATCGTGGAGCAGCACGGAGGGAGTCTGGTCTGCGAGAGTGAGGATGAAACCATTACATTTGAGTTAAAATTGAAAAAATAATAAGAATTTTATTATAAAACCTCCAGATACTATATATTATGATGGTTTATAATTTCCATTATAAATATACTATTTATCTGGAGGAATTTTTATGGCAAATGCACTGATATTAAGAAGAAAACAGCAAAGAAGAAGAAAGATACGGCTTATGATGTTAAAGGTTGTCATATTACTGGTTCTTGCCGTTGGGGTCGTGCTGTTTTTAAAACGTATGTATATGGAGCAGGAAAGTACTGCGGTGTCTCAGGGGGAAGATATCATAGAAACATTAGGGGACGAGATCGTACCAGGAAAGATACCGATGTTTTTTCAGTTTGATAAGCGCTGGAAGGATGAAAAATACGGAGATGGCACGATGGAATTTACGGGATGCGGCCCTGTGTGCCTGTCGATGGTGCTCTGTGGATTAAATGGCACGGCGGAATATGATCCGCTCACCGTTGCAAAACTGGCGGATGCCAGAGGGTATTATGCAGCTGGGGCTGGTTCTCTCTGGACGCTTATGTCAGAGGGAGCAGAAAGTTTTGGACTGACGGTACACGAGGTGAGATTTGATAAGGAGCATATACGTGACGAACTCCTTGGGGGGAGACCAGTTATCTGCATCATGGGGCCGGGAGAATTTACGACGACGGGGCATTTTATCGTCTTGTGCGGCATCAATGAAGACGGCAGGGTCATTGTGCATGATCCAAATAGCGAGGAGAGAAGCAAAAGGGGATGGGAACTTGAAGAGCTTATGCCACAGATCAGGAATTTGTGGTCTTTTAGTAATTGATAAAAACTACTTGACCTGTCGTAGTAGTTGTGATATATTAATACTACGACAGAAGTACTACGTCTGTCAGAGTAATAACAGAAAGCCGCCGAAGGATGCAGATCAGATACTTATTCTGGGAAAGGAGGGAGGCCGGGAGCGAATGTCCGGCTGAAAATGAATGATAAGCAGCGATGTGATTCGGGGGTATAATGATACGATCATTTTATATCTCCTAAAGGATGAACCTTCCTATGGATATGAGATTTCCAGGAAAATCCGGGAGATTTCCGGAGAGAAGTACATCATCAAGGAAACGACCCTGTATTCCGCATTTACAAGGATGCAAAAAAATGGGTATATTGAGTCTTTTTTTGGTAATGAGACAGGTGGAAAGAGGAGAACTTATTACCGGATAACGGATACAGGGGGAGAGTATTATAGGAAGAAATGTGAAGAGTGGGCAGTGACCAAAGAAGTGATCGACAAGTTTGTGATATGAGAAAGCATGCGCAAAAGACACGCGCAGAATGGAGGATGTTATGGAGGCAATCAGGGAATATCTCAATAATTTATTTATGAGCCTGCCGGAAACGCCGGCGGTTTTGAGAGCAAAGGCAGAGCTTCTCGAAATGATGGAGGATAAGTATGAGGAACTGATTCGCGAGGGAAAATCAGAAAAAGAGGCAGTGGGAACTGTGCTCTCGGAGTTTGGAAACCTTGAGGAGCTGGCGGAAGAGCTGGGGATTGATGAATATCTGAAAAAGAATCAAGCTTCATCCGAAAGTACGGAAAATGATATGCAGGAGGAAAAACAAAATAAAGGAGCGGGGCGGCCAAGGACCGAATTTCACTGGTCATTTGACGAGGCCAAAAGATATGTGGAGTATTCATGGAAGCATGCGGCATACATAGCGATCGGGGTTATGCTTTGTATCTGGTCTCCTTATCTTGAAAGTGTACTCTCGAGTGCTGGCGGAAGCGGATATATGTCGGCTTTAGTGGCAAATGCGATTGGAACAAGTTGTATGTTTCTTTTTATCGCAGTGGCAGTCGGCTTGTTTTGTGCGGCATCTGCCCAGAGGAAACGTTATGGAAATATAGCCAGATACTATATCGTCACAGATGAGAAGGCGGCACATTACCTTACCGCAAGACGGGATAAGGATGAGCAGCGCAGGCTGTATTTCAGGATTTTTGGCATAGCTTTGTGCATACTGAGTGTTGTTCCTTCCAGTGTCAATTTTTTTGAAAATCCACTGTATCGCGAAATCGTCGATTCGAGCGTGTTAGGCATTGTGGGTGTCGGCGTGCTTCTATTGATCCTGTCATGCAGTGTTGGGAATCGCTATGATGAACTGAGGAGAGCACAGATTGGGGCAGGTACAGGACAGAATGTCCACAATCCCCAAAGTGCCCCGGTGATGGAATATCATAAAAAAGGAATGCCACTTTCCGCAGTACTTCTTCTTATTTTTCTGGGATTTCTTGTAGTGGGAGGAACGATCGTAGGCGGAATCATCTATTCTGTGAGTTTTTATGATGGAGACACCAGTCAGGTTGAGGGACAGTATGATGCCGGGAGGGTAGAAAAAGTTGTGGTGGATATGGACATGGGAACGGTAAATATAGAGATGGATGAGGTCGATGCGATCCAGTTTGAGTACAGTGGAAATACGCAACAAGCGCCAGTTGTGACAAATGAAAACGGGGTGCTGCGCGTGAAAGAAAAGGGTAGTGGAGGATTTCACTTTGGCTTGTTCCATTGGCCTTGGAATTCCGGAAAACGCAATACGACTATCATCATTCCTGCAAGTCAGACCGATATCATCTATGAAATTGAGGCGGATGCCGGAAATGTGTACCTTTCTAGAGTACGGGGAAAATCGGTGAAGATTGATGTGGACGCCGGAAATATAGAAACGTCTGGCTGCACATTTGCGGAAAAGAGTATGCTTGAGGCAGACGCTGGAAATATAAATGTGAGTGATAGCAGTTTTCGTGATCTGAATGCAGATGTGGACGCTGGAAATCTGCAGTGCGATCTGATTGATCCGATTTCCTGGTATAAGCTGGATCTGGATGTAGATCTTGGAGATATTGAGATTGACGGACAGAATATGGGTGGAACTTATAAGGCAGAACCAAGAGAAGATGCACCGGAAGGCAGTTATCGTATTAAGGCTGAGGTGGATCTTGGAAATATTGACATCACTGGAGCGAGAGATTAGCTTGAATATGCCTTTGAGCTGGCCGGGCGGTGTCAAATACAGAAAGGGGTATAAAAATTATGAATAAGACAAAAAAGGATAACGTATTTTGGGGCATATTGCTTATACTGGCGGCAGTCTATATCATTATTAATAATTTTGGGTTTGCGCCGGATGTCAATGTAGTGAAGTTAGTCGTGGCTATTCTCTGCGTGGTCGTGTTTTTTAAGTCCTTATATCATCGTGTGGAATTTGGGGGGATGCTTTTCTCCCTTGCCATACTGGCTATTCTTTTTGATGATGAGCTGGGGATCACTGCGATCACACCGTGGCCGGTGCTTGTGGCTGCGTTGCTTGGCAGCATCGGACTTAGCATGATTTTTGGAAATCATACGAGGCCGTACCGGAGAAAGGGAGATATGCATAGCGGCATAAATGAAAGTAGTGTGTCGGGAGATCAGATCGTGATCAATGGTCTCTTTAATGGCTACAAGAAAAATATTTCTTCGGATCATTTTACAAAAGCAGATGTGAGTTGTAAATTCTGCGGAATGGAAATTAGTTTTGATGATGTCATGATCCAGGATGGCTCTGCGGTAGTGAATCTTGAACTATATTTTTCGGGCGTGGAAATTTATATCCCATACTCATGGAAGATCGTAAATAATACGGACTGCGTTTTTGGAGGCTTTGATGAGCACCGTGCAGGAAATGGGGAAGAGGGACCGACCCTTATTTTTGAGGGGAATGTGAGGTTCTCGGGAGTGGACATATACCGGATATAAAGAATGTAATAAGAGATGCAAAATGTAATTGAATTCATGCGTATATTAAGGCAAAGTGAGGAATCGTTATGACAGTGGAAAAAATTCCGACAACAAAAGACCGGTTTGAAAAAAGATTTAACAGGCATTTTGACGAGTTAAAGTGGTTGTATACAGAACTCTATGGCAATGATGCTATGTTTGCCGAACTCTGTGATAATCTGAAAGCGTTTTATGAGGCGAGAGGTGAGGCGCTTAAAAAACGGGATGCTATGCGCGAAGATAATCCTGACTGGTACAGGCAGAATGACATGCTTGGGATGATGCTTTATATTGACAATTTTGCGGGAGATTTAAAGGGAGTTAAAGATAAACTTCCTTATCTTGAAAAAAGTAATGTAAATTATATTCATCTTATGCCGTTTCTGGATACCACAGAAGGGAAGTCAGATGGAGGATATGCTGTTAAGGATTTTCGGAAGGTGCAGGAGAAGCTTGGGACGATGGCTGATCTGGAAGAACTCACAGCGGCATGTCATGAAAAGGAAATGAATGTGTGCATGGATTTTGTTATGAATCATACTTCCGAGGATCATGAATGGGCAGTCCGGGCAAGAAGTGGTGACGGGGAATATATGAGCAGATATTTCTTTTATGATAATGCTGCGATTCCGGAACAATATGAGAAAACCGTTCCTCAGGTGTTTCCCGATACAGCGCCTGGAAATTTTACGTGGCTTGGGGATATCGGGCATTTTGTACTCACTTCTTTTTATCCTTACCAGTGGGATCTGAATTATAAGAACCCGAGGGTTTTTAATGAAATGATGTATAATTTTTTATTTCTTGCCAACCGGGGAATTGATATTATGAGGATCGATGCTGTACCTTATATATGGAAAGAACTTGGCACGGACTGCAGAAATCTTCCGAAAATCCATACGATCGTGCGGATGATGAGAATGATCGCAGAGATCGTATGTCCGGGCGTGATCTTGTTGGGAGAGGTCGTTATGGAGCCATCTAAGGTAGTCCCATATTTTGGGACGGTTGAAAAACCGGAGTGCCACATGCTCTATAATGTGACAACGATGGCGACCACGTGGCACACGGTTGCGACGAGGAATGTCAGACTTTTGAAAAAGCAACTGGATATTGTAAATTCTCTGCCAAAAGATTATGTGTTTTTAAACTATCTCCGGTGTCACGATGATATTGGGTGGGGACTTGACTATGTGACCCTTATGGAGGAGGGGATTGGAGAAGTCGCCCACAAGAATTATTTAAATGCCTATTTTCTGGGGAACGAAGGAAATAGTAATAGCCGGGGTGAGCTTTATAATTATGATCCGGTCACGCAGGATGCAAGATTTTGTGGAACGACGGCATCTTTATGCGGAATTGAGAAAGCCGGGTTTGAAGATGATCCGGAGGCGATGGAACGGGCGGTTACATTGGATGTCATGCTGCACGCATATATGTTTATGCAGTCCGGGATCCCTATTTTGTACAGTGGGGATGAGATTGGTCAGGTAAATGACTATTCTTATAAGGAAGATGTGTATAAGCGGGCAGATTCGCGATATCTCCACAGAGGTGCTATGAACTGGGAGAATGCTGCAAAGATTGAGGATGAAACTACGGTCGAAGGAAAAATATTTGCCAGATTGTCCGAACTGGAGAAGATCCGCAGGGAGGAAAAGGCATTTGTGTCTTATGCCGATACGTGGACGATCGAGACATATGATAACAGTGTGCTTTGCATCGGCAGATATTATGAGGGAGATAAGATCATCGGAGTATTTAACTTTAGCGAGTTTGATAAGACGGCCTGGATCAATGAGACAGATGGCTTGTACGAGGATATGCTGACAGGACGTAAAATGGAGGCAAAAGAGGTTATGATCCCGGCATATCATTTTCTGTATTTAAAGCATGTAGCAGAAGGAGAATGAAGATGAGTAAATATGATGTAGTAGCTCTTGGCGAGTTACTGATAGATTTTACGGAAAACGGGATAAGCGCCCAGGGAAATCCGGTGCTTGAGGCGAATCCGGGTGGGGCGCCATGTAATGTACTGGCTATGTTAAAGAAGCTTGGGCATGAAGTTGGTTTTGTCGGCAAAGTAGGCAGGGACATGTTTGGCGATCAGCTTGAACAGGCGTTGTGCGAGGTGGGGATCATCACGGATGGCCTTATGCGGGATGAAAATGTCCACACCACGCTTGCTTTTGTCCACACGGCGCCGGATGGAGACCGGGATTTTTCGTTTTACCGGAACCCGGGGGCAGACATGATGCTTAGTGAGGATGATGTATCAGAGTGCAGTGGTCTCATCAGTGACACAAGAATCTTTCATTTCGGAACATTGTCGATGACAGATGATGGCTGCCGGAGGGCGACGAAAAAAGCGATTGATATGGCAAAAGATAAGGGAGCTGCCATCTCTTTTGATCCCAATTTGAGAGAGCCACTCTGGAATTCGCTGGAAGAGGCAAAGGAACAGGTTTTATATGGCCTTTCCAAGTGTGATATCCTGAAAATTTCCGATAATGAGATCATATGGCTCACCGGGCAGAAAGATTATGAAGAGGGTGTCCGCTGGATCAGGGAGAGATATGATATAGTTTTGATACTTGTTTCCCTTGGCAAAGAAGGGAGTCTCGCATTTAGCGGAAGCAGTAAAGCATTTGCAAAACCATTTTTACAGGAAAATACGATAGAGACCACCGGCGCGGGGGATACTTTTTGTGCTGGCATCCTCCACTATGTGCTTGAAAACGGGCTGAAAGATTATAGTGAGTCACAACTTACGGATATGCTGACTTTTGCGAATGCGGGGGCGTCGATCATAACGACAAAGAAAGGGGCGCTCCGTGTTATGCCGGAAAAGAAAGAAGTGGATGCCCTTGTGGCCGGCAGAAAGTAGCTGGCCTGGGAGGAAACAGAAAAATCGGGATGAATCCGAAAAATCCCTTGACTTCTGCCTGTTACCTGTGTTATTCTATTCTAGCGATTAGGTCTTTTTTTTATGCCTAAATTTTACAAAAGCGGCTCCGGTGCCTTGTTACATGCCGGTGTGCTGCAGATTTAATTAACAATCACGGAGGTGACGTAATGCGTACTAAAATTACTTTGGAATGTACAGAATGCAAACAGCGCAACTACAACATGACCAAAGACAAGAAGAACCATCCGGACAGAATGGAAACAAAGAAATATTGTAGATTTTGTAGAACACACACATTACACAAGGAGACGAAGTAAATTGTGTGATGTTAGGGAAAGGATGTGTGTCAAATGAGCGAAGCAGAGAAGACTTCGAGAAAAGACAACTTCTTCAAACGTGTCAAAGCAGAGTTTAAGAGATGTACATGGCCGAAAAAGGACGAACTGATCCGTCAGTCCGTACTGGTGATCATTGTTTCAGTTGTTCTTGGAGGAGTGATCGCAGGAATTGACTGGATGATTCGTATGGGACTGTCATTTGTCGGACTTTAATCAGGAGGTTGCTATGACGGAAGAAGCAAAATGGTATGTAGTGCATACTTATTCCGGTTACGAGAATAAGGTAAAGGTTGATATTGAGAAGACGATCGAGAACCGTAATCTTCAGGATCAGATTTTAGAAGTTATGGTGCCGATGCAGACCGTCGTTGAGGAGAAGAACGGCGAGAAGAAGCAGGTTCAGAAGAAAATGTTTCCGGCATATGTTCTGCTCAATATGATCATGAATGACGAGACGTGGTATGTAGTTCGAAATACTAGAGGTGTGACAGGATTTGTAGGTCCGGGATCCAAACCGGTTCCGCTTACGGCGGAGGAGATTGCCAACATGGGATTCCTTGCACAGGCAGAAGAGGCGCCGTACAGTATCGGCGATCATGTCGTGGTCACAAAAGGTGTATGGCAGGATACCCACGGTGTTGTTCAGGAGGTTCATCCGGCCAAGCAGATGGCGGTTATCGTTATCGATATGTTTGGACGAGGAACGCCAGTTGAGATTGATTTCTCAGAGTTAGAAATGCTATAAAAACAGGAGGAAACTTGAAATGGCTAAGAAAGTTGAAGGATATATAAAATTACAGATCCCGGCTGGAAAAGCTACACCGGCACCGCCAGTTGGTCCGGCGCTTGGACAGCATGGAGTAAACATTGTTCAGTTTACAAAGGAGTTTAACGCAAAGACAGCAGGACAGGAAGGAATGATCATTCCGGTCGTTATTACTGTATATGCGGACAGAAGTTTCAGCTTCATCACAAAGACTCCGCCGGCTGCAGTCCTTCTTAAGAAGGCATGCAAGATCGAATCTGGTTCCGGTGTGCCGAATAAACAGAAGGTTGCATCGATCCCGAAAGCAGAGATCCAGAAGATCGCTGAACTCAAGATGCCGGATCTGAATGCCGGAAGCCTTGAAGCGGCTATGAGCATGATCGCAGGTACTGCGAGAAGTATGGGAATCACAGTAGAAGAGTAAAGACTCACATATAAACGGTGAGACAAACCTGGCTTTGCCGGGATAAATGTATTGTAAAATTAGGTATCGCAAAAAGACTTATATGATTTGGACGTTGTGGGAGACAATGTGCTTCTGGGAAGCACATCAGGCGTTCCTGACAGAACGCCGTCGGCAAGAAGAATGAAAAAATAAATTGTTCTTGTGAGTAGGGGAACTTAAAGTTTTCCCGAATGTTCGCTAATACCACTAGGAGGTTATTGATCATGAAAAGAGGTAAGAAATATTTAGAAGCAGCAAAGTTGGTAGACCGGATGGTACAGTATGATCCGGAAGAAGCTATCGACCTTGTGAAAAAGACAGCAGTTGCAAAATTTGATGAAACGATAGAAGCACATATCCGTCTTGGCGTAGACGGACGTCATGCAGACCAGCAGGTTCGTGGTGCGGTTGTACTGCCTCATGGAACCGGAAAAACAGTTCGTGTCCTCGTGTTTGCAAAAGGTGATAAGGTAGCAGAAGCGGAAGCAGCAGGAGCTGATTATGTAGGTGGGGAGGAACTTATCCCGAGAATCCAGAACGATGGATGGTTTGAGTTTGACGTGGTTGTTGCTACTCCTGATATGATGGGTGTCGTTGGTCGTCTCGGACGTGTACTTGGACCAAAGGGCCTGATGCCAAACCCGAAAGCAGGAACCGTTACAATGGATGTTACAAAGGCTGTCAATGATATCAAAGCAGGTAAGATCGAGTATCGTCTGGATAAAGCAAATATTATCCATGTTCCAGTTGGAAAGGCTTCCTTTACAGCAGAGCAGCTGAATGATAACTTCAACACACTTATGGATGCGATCATCAAAGCGAAACCATCGAGTGCAAAGGGTCAGTATATGAAGAGTGTAACGATCACGAGTACGATGGGACCTGGTGTGAAAGTCAATACGACAAAATTTGCTTGATAATTTTATCTTGACATAAAATATAATATTGTGTTATTATAACGTTTGTTAATGACTGCCGTAGACAGTAAGTATTGAAAAATCACCCATGTGATTTGGAAATGTAAGTGCGAGAGCCGCTTACCGAGGAGTAAAAGGATAGAAATTTTCTGCCCTCTCTTTGTTTCGGCAAAGAGAGGGTCGTTGTTTTATAAATACCTTTTCCTTTAGGCAGATAAAATCTATAAGGAGGTAAATGACCGATGGCTAAAGTTGAGTTAAAACAGCCAGTTGTCGACGAGATCAAGAGTTATGCGGCAGATGCCAAAGCAGCCGTGCTTGTTGATTATCGTGGACTTACCGTTGAGCAGGATACAAAACTCCGTAAACAGCTCAGAGAAGCGGGTGTCGTATACAAGGTATACAAGAACACAATGCTTATCCGTGCGTTCGAGGGAACGGATTTTGCACAGCTTGACAAAGATCTGGAAGGCCCTACAGCGATTGCTTTTTCAACTGATGATGAGACTGCTCCGGCAAGGATTCTTAGTGATTTTGCAAAAGAGGCTGAGGCACTTCAGTTTAAGAGTGGTGTTGTTTCAGGCACATACTATGATGAAGCCGGAATTCAGGCACTTGCCAAGATTCCATCAAGAGACACCCTTATTTCCAAATTACTTGGAAGCCTGCAGTCACCTGTTAGCAATCTTGCCCGCGTTCTGAACCAGATCGCAGAAAAGGGTGGAGCGCCTGCTGAGGCAGCAGCGGAAGTGACAGAGACAGCAGAAGAGGCAGCTGCAGAGCCAGCACAGGAAGCGGCAGAACCAGCAGCAGAGTAAATCGTAAAGAAATAAAATAAAAAATTTAAATGGAGGAATTTAGAATGACTACTCAGGAATTTATTGATGCGATCAAAGCAATGAGCGTATTAGAATTAAATGATTTAGTAAAAGCATGTGAAGAAGAATTTGGTGTTTCTGCAGCAGCAGGTGTTGTTGTTGCAGCAGCAGGAGACGGCGCAGCAGCAGGCGGTGCTGAGAAGGATGAGTTCGATGTAGAACTTACTGAAGTTGGACCAAACAAAGTTAAGGTCATCAAGGTAGTACGTGAGGTAACTGGTCTTGGACTGAAGGAAGCAAAAGAAGTCGTAGACGGAGCTCCTAAGGTTGTTAAGGAAGGCGCAGCAAAAGAAGAGGCTGACGAGATCAAGACAAAACTCGAGGCAGAGGGCGCTAAGGTAACACTGAAATAATTACTGGACGTTTGGTTAGAGTATATAGTGAATAATGAAGAGGTATTCCGGAAGCCGGTTTGTGGCGGAAGGGATACCTTTTTTATCTGATAGGATCTGGGCGTCAAAAGTCTCTTGTTTCTTAATGTGTTGGCAATATACACAAAAAACAATATCTTCACAACCGTATGCACAAACATTCTGCTGAGCCTCATTTCTTGCAAATCGTGTTCAGCAAGGGCTTCCACGATTTCCTGAGTCTCAGCGCCATCGTGCATAAAGGTTGCCCAGCTATTGTTTTTTGTGTATATTGCCAAGCCCTTCATAACAAGAGCCTTTTGGCGCCCGGATTTTCAGAGAAATGTTTGGGGAATTTTGTCGAATTTTGTAGAAATACGTCGAACAAATGTTCTTGCAAGAGGAGGAAATGTATGGTATTATAAAAATCAGAAACTGGTACAAGTTAATGGATTTTACTTTTTACATTGGAGGAATGATGAAATGACAGTAAAAAAAATAAGAAACCTGATTTGCGGATTAGGAGTGTTTGGGGCATTGACAACAGGTGTATTATTCTCATCGCGTGATGCAGAGGCGGCGCCAGATCATGGGACGACCATATACCTCAACAGTGTGAAAGGACCTTATGGTCACTGGGCGCGCGGGTATTATTATAAGGAATTTGATCATAGAATAATGGTGTGGTTATATAAGAATGGTAACTTTATATCAGTTGGAATGAAAGAAGGTTGTTATCGGGTCGAGACTGATACGCCAGTAGATCCTTATAAATATGATGGAACTACCCAGACATGGATGTATTCAGCCGGAGTTACATATACTGTAAAATAGTAGTAGGAGGATTATATGCGAAGAATAACAAGTTTGCTGATGCTCTGCATGCTGTGCCTTAGCCTTTGTTCCTGTGGAACGAGTAAGATATCTTCAGACAAACCGGAGGAGACAGCACAGGCCGAGGTAGAAGCCTTTAAAGAAGGAACAATACTGCTTGACGATAAAAGTGGAAACAAGAGCAGTCTTCCCTTTAAGGCAGCAGATCATTATGAATGTGTAAAGACAGATACTCCGATCCATGATTCAGGACTTACATATATAGAAATCATAGATGATATGATCTATGTCACGATCCAACAGCATGATTCGGAAAAAAATCGTGGTTATTATGAGTACTGCACATATGATATGTTAGAGGAAGAATGGACAGAACCCAAAAGGTGTGTATGGAGTGAAAATCTGTCCGAACTCGGAGGAGGGCAGTTGTTTCACCGTGATACGGATGGAAGCTGGTACTGTCTTCTGGTTCCCAAGCGTGACACAAACAAGAGGGACTCTATCTGCAAATTGAATAATGATGGGACAGTTGAAAAGATCGACCTTCCAGAAGAAGTGTGGGAGGGAGAGAAAGATGCGGGAGTCCTGAATTATGAGTTTATTGGTGATGGGAAGGTTATGATCCTTCTGGAAAAACCGTCAGAAAATAAATTTGAGGGTTCCATAGAGGTCTATGGGACATGTCTAATGGATATAAAGACAAAAGAATATGAAATCCAACAGATTTCTAAAGATCTGGTCATTCCAATGGTGATCGGAAATGAATTTTTCTGTACTTCTTATACGGAAGAATCCTGTGGGTTTCTTGTTAGAAAAAAGGGCAGTGAGCAGCCGGTCAGGGAGTTAAAGTGTGCCCCCTTTTTGACAGGATCGGACCAGTGCACTCCTTATTTTAATTATCCACAGATTTGTCAGGATGATGGGGATAACGTATACATTATGTATGATGATGGCATTTATGGTGGGTATTATAAGGACAAAAAACTAAAGCCGATACTAAAGGAAAATATGGCATTGTTTTTGGAATTAAGTGGACAGGGAAAGGACGCAGCGCCTACTGTGACGAGTTTTTGCCGGGGAGTGGATACGAAATACGTTGATTTTTATGTATTGATCGCCGAAGCGGCTGACAGGATTGCTTCACAACCGGATTTTAATTATGAACTTGTGCATATCAAGGTGGCGGAAGAATAGCTTCCTGAACAAAATTGGAGGCAGAGGGCGCTAAGGTAACACTGAAATAATTACCGGACGTTTGGTCAGAGTATATAGTGAATAATGAAGAGGTATTCCGGAAGTCGGTTTGTGGCGGAAGGGATACCTTTTTTATCTGATAGGATCTGGGCGTCAAAAGTCTCTTGTTTCTTAATGTGTTGGCAATATACACAAAAAACAATATCTTCACAACCGTATGCACAAACATTCTGCTGAGCCTCATTTCTTGCAAATCGTGTTCAGCAAGGGCTTCCACGATTTCCTGAGTCTCAGCGCCATCGTGCATAAAGGTTGCCCAGCTATTGTTTTTTGTGTATATTGCCAAGCCCTTCATAACAAGAGCCTTTTGGCGCCCGGATTTTCAGAGAAATGTTTGGGGAATTTTGTCAAAATTTGTAGAAATATGACGAACGAATGTTCTTGTGAAATCATAAGGGCTGTGCTACAATAAATCTCAGTACAACAGAGCTATATAATAGTGACATACCTATGATGATACAGGAGGAGAACCCAATGAAAAAAATAAAAAATACCCACAAAATCGGAGCAGCGGCAATCATGGTACTGGCATTGGTCATAACAAGTCTGGCCATGCATGACATACCACAGGATTCCGACGCGGCAGAAAGGGTTGTAGAAATCACCCGCGGCGAGGCAGGAATCACAGAAGAACTGACCGCCGGACGGACCAAATTCACAAAACAGTATGCCCTCTCGGACGGCAGCTATCTCACCAACTCCTACTCCATGCCAGTACATTATAAAAAGGGCGGCAGTTGGAAAGAAATCAACACGACACTGGTAAAATCGGGAAAAAACAAATACAAGACCAGTTCTACCGACCTGCGTATCACAGTGGCAAAAAAAGCCAACAAAAAGGCAGAAGTCACAATGAAACGCGGTTCTTACAAACTCTCCCTTGCATTACAGGGAAAGAAAATAAAAGCAAAAAAAGTAAAGATTCAGAATCCTGAAAAGAAGGACATAACGGACATCCTCAACAGCAATCAGGTTCAATATAAGAACGCCTATAAAAACCAGACACTGACTTATGAAATCTATCCTGAAAAAATCGTAGAAAAAATATCTGTCAAAAAGAAATCTAGCGCAAAGAAAATAAAAATCAAAGCAAACAGCGGCAGTCAGAAAGTCAAAGAAAAGAACAACCGCATCTATTTCAAAACCCAAAAAGGAAAAACCAAATACACCCGTTTAAAAACGATTGTTACGGACGCAAAAGGGGTATCCACCTCCAAAGTAAAAGTGACATATAACAAGAAAAAGAGGACGGTTACATTAAAGCCCGACAACAAATGGGTGAACAGCAAAAAGCGGAAATTCCCATTAACGTTCCGCACTGCCTACACGACAAGTCAACATGAGCGGGACGTAAAAATCGGAGCAGCATATACAGGCGCGCCAAACAGCAACTACACCTACAACGAATCCCTGCTCCTTCAGGCAAATAAATGTGTGGCATTCACGCAGATGGGCACGCTTGCCGAACTGGGCAATCCGAACGTCAGGGTACGGGATGCCAGATTATATGTAGAAAACGAAAAAACACTGAAAATGGGAGCCGGCAAGACATTCCAGACAGGAGTACATAAAGTAACAACAAAATGGAGCGGCAAAAAAGTAACGAACAACAAACGCCCAACCTATGAGCCACAAAGTTCAGCCGCACTGTCCATGCAGAAGAAAGGAACCTATTCCTGCGACGTGACAGAAATCGTAAAAGCATGGTATAGCGGCGAAGCAAACTACGGCGTGGCACTCGTAGCAGACAACAGTAACGGAACATACCAGACAGAAATCGGTAAAAACCCATACTTCTCCATCCATTATGAAATCGTCGGCTTTGACGGGGCAGTAGAACTGAAAGAGAACCAGGACATCACCCGCGATGTACTGACGGCAGGACAGGAAAACTATTACTACTTTGATGCCACACCAGGCATCGCCTACGACTTATACACAACTTCAACGCTCGACACGCAGGGAATCCTGTATGACAGTGAGAAAAACCGACTGGAGTATGACGACAACAGCGGGCAGGAAAACAACTTTGCCTTCATAAAAAGCTATGACGGCAGAAGATATCTGAAAGTAAACACAAAAGGAAACGCTGTGGGACAGTACACGCTGACATTAAAGAAACGCTTTGCCATCCCGGAACCGACAGGAGTCAGGGGCGCAGACAAATATACCCTCACATGGAATGCCGTGGAAAATGCAAAAGAGTATCTTGTCTGCATCTACGACGGAGGCAATAAGATCGCAGAGACAGTAGTAACCGGAACAACCTACGATTACATATACAACAATGAAACAGCAGGAAAAATACTTGGATTCACGGTAACAGCAAGAGAAAATGCAACCCTCACGGGAGAACCATCACGCATGATCTATAACACCGACAGCCAGTCCGAGTGGGTATACACGACGCCGATGCAGGAGGGCAGAAAAAATGCCGCCGCCGTCACAGCGGGCAAAAAAATCTATGTCCTCGGCGGAGAAAATGCAGCAGGCTCTCTGAAAACATTTGCAGCATACGATACGGAGAAAAAGACATGGGAGGCACTTCCGGATTATCCGGGCACAGAAACCGGCATCATCCGTCAGACCATGTTTGCTTATAACAATGAGATCTACGTAATCGGCGGTCAGACCGACAGCAGCGCATCGGCAAAGATACTGAACGCAGTTTACACATACAACACAGAGACAAAGCAGTGGCAGAAAAAGGCAGACATGGCAGAGGGAAGAATCAATCTTGCCAGTGCGGTAAGCAAGGATCAGCTCTATGTATGGACAAAAGCAGGAGCAACTGACAAGGCACAGATATACAACATCAAGACCGACACATGGGAAACAGCAGTCATGCCGGACACCAGCACCATCATCGACGCCGCCAGCGTGGACAACCGCGTGTTTGTATTAAAAGAAGACGGAGAGAAGATGTACTGGCAGGAGTATCTGCCGGAAGATAACGTGTTTGAAGACAACGCCGTAAACGGCGTGGGAACGGCGTGCCCGTTTGCAGCATCCGACAAGTACAAGGCATCCGCTGTCATCCGTGGCAAAATCTATATGGTAAAAGAAGCAGAGACAAAAGAAGTACTCGTCTATGATGCTTATACCGACGAATGGAGCCAGATATCTGCCATGAACCTGAGCAAAAAGGAAACCGCATTAGCTGCCTCAGAAAATGAACTCTACAGCATCGGCGGGGAGATGACAGGTTTTGGCATACTGGATGTCGTGGAACAGTACACGGTGAAAGTAAAAAGCACCACAAAAGAAATGTTAGTGAAAAAAGGCGAAGCCTACGAACTGCAGGTGACAGCCGGAAACCTGAAAAAAGGACAGACCCAGGTCGTAGCTGTAAAAGTAAACCCGGACGAACTGCAGATATTGGATGTTTCTTCTTTCGAGGAAGAGGAGGTGCTGAGAGAGGGAGCCGACGGCGTTACCCTCCTGAAATACCAGCCGAAAAAGGGAGTCATGGTGTTGCAGCTGACTGGAAGTCTGGAGCGGGGAGAGACTTATGAAACCTACCAGTCCATTCCGGTGGAAGCAAAAATGGATGGAAAAACGACGGTGGAGATAACATTGCAGGAAAAGTGAATCAAAGATTCACTTGGCAAGTTTGCGGAGCAAACTTGATAAAATCAGGAGAATACAGAATGAAAAATAAAAAAACTTCCATCGCAGTGATTGCAATCCTGGCGGTGCTTGTCATAGCAGGAGTTGTTATCTTCTGTATACGGCAGAACAGCAGCAAAGGCAGGGACGGACAGGCGGAAAACCGGACAAAAGACCAGACAGCAGAGGAAGTGGCAGAAATGGGCGAAACCTACCAGTCTCTCGGAGAAGCCGACCGGCAGTCCGCTGACATATACGCAGAACTGTATGAAACCTCCCGGGAGGAAGTGGCAGAGCTTTACATACAGACAAATGACTGGGAAAAGACAGGTAAGCAACTGGAGAAAGAATTCTTTACGATACCTGAAAACAAGAAATACCAGATGGCGAAAGGCGGCTACAGCCTGGACGATATCGAAGAGGCAGAAAAACTGTCTGTCAAAACGGGAATCAAGGCAATGGAACTGATACAGGCGAAGGGGAAAGCCAGCGACAATAAAAGCTGGGAAGAAGTAAAGAAAGAAAAAGGAATCGAACAATAAAACGAGGACTAAAAACGTGCGGATCGTGAGGGGCATGATCCGGAAAGAGGAGAGAGCAGAAATGGGAAAGATAAAACAGAAGATGACAGGATCAGCAAGAATACTGGCAGGAACTGTGATAACAGTACTTACACTGGCAGTTTCTTTTGCCGGAAGCACTGCCCGGTGCCAGGCGGCAGGAAATACATATACCACAGCAAAAGATGCCGAATTTGGAGAAACCTTTTCCAGCCTCTTTCATGACAGGGTGGCGGGATCCCCGCTGGAGGCAGAGTCCACTGATGGCGTTGACACCGCCAGCGGTCACCTGATCATCACCCGCAATGACCTTTCCCTGGAAGGAACCGGCGGCATGGACTTCGAACTGAACCGTTACTATGACAGCAACGAGGCAATCATCGGAAATCCGACGACCGAGACTGTGGCCAAGCTGGAAATCCGGACAAAAGAAGTCACGTACAAGACGCAGGATGGCGGGAAGCGGATGATCTATGTCAGCGAGCCCCTGCTCAAAAAGCACAAAAAAGCCCTTAAGGCACTGATGGGGGACTATACGGTGGCAGACAATTACCACTCAAACGAGGATGAGACGAACACCCAGCGGACGAAAATCCTCAGCCGGGAGGACACAAACGTCTACGGACTAGCCAGCGGCTGGAAATTCGACCTGCCGTGGATCGAGACAGTCACGATCACAGAAGGGGGACAGGCAGAGTGGGGAGCCAGACCCGCTTATCTCCATTTCGGGAGCATCGGAATGATGGAGATCGAGGCGAGGGAAAACAGCACGGAGGAAAAGTATGAGATAACCGGACTTGCCGGTTATGATTATTCGGATGTAAAACTGGAGGACTGGGAAAAAACAGTGGACGGCATCCAATGCCGCTACCTGCTCCGGGACAAGACCGGACTCCGCACCTACTTCAATGCGGACGGCGTTGTCGTACTCCAGAAAGATGCCCATGACAACACGATAACCTATACGTATACGGACAAAATATATTTAAAAGAGATAACCGACTCCGTGGGCAGGGTGATCCAGTTCCATTATGAGGAAGGGGAGGACTTAACACAGCTTACCTCGGTGACGGTAGAGGGCAGCGCCGTTTCTGGTGGAGTATCCAAGAAAACGGTTAAGTATATCTATGATGAAAGAAACTATACCCCCGAGTACTCAGACCCCATCAGCGGCCTGGTCTTAAAGAGCGCTGTGGTAGATGGGAGCAGGGAGACATACGGCTACCGTACCGTGGAACGTCTGATGACGACGTGCGGTTACGGAGCTGCCTCCCAGCGTGTATCCACAAATGAGAATTACCTGCTGAACAAAGTGACAGCAGATGGTCAGATTCAGCACTATGAATACCGCCCGAAGCTGGTCCGGGGGAAGCTGGAGAGAGAAATCGTCGTACAGGGATACTACGTGACGAGAGAGTACACCGAGGACCAGAAGAGCGGCAAGAAGTCGGACGGTATAAAATATGACTTCTTCCAGAAACGATTCGGGACACTTCTGCGGTACTGCGACTATGAAGAAGGAAAAAATGAACTCTGGCAGTACGGATATGGAAAGGCAGATTTCGAGAACACTGTCGTTGTCAGCCGATTCAATCCGAACAAATATAAGGCGGGCAAAAATAAGACGATGTCGGACTACACGTATAAGAAATCTGCCATCAATACGGACACACTGAAACTGAAAAAGGATACGAAAAAGAACGTCAGCATATATATCTACAACAGCCAGAAGATGCTGACGGAAGAAATTGATTATGGGAAAACAAAAGACGAAACCATTTACAGCTATGACAATGGCGGAAATGGTTCGCTTGTGGTGGAGGAAACGGAGAAATCGTATGGTAAAAAGGGAAACACGGCAGATAATGCAGCCGCAGCGGTCACGACAAAGCAAGGCTATACGTATGACAGCTACCGGAATTTATTGAGCGAAAGATCGCCTAAAGCGTATCTGAAGAAAAACCAGGGAAAAGAAGCATTATTTACAACGACATATACCTATCATGGAACGGACACGGGATATCCGGCAGAAGATACCCCGTATTCCCTGTGCACCCTTTTATCTGAGGAAAGCTTCACATCTGCAGGAACGAAAAACCGGCTGATTGGCACAGTCGCAGAAAATGGGATTGACTATGCCAGCATATCCGAGCAGAGAAGCATAAACGGCGGGGAATATGAAACCATTTCCAGAACGGATTTCCAGTACGATACTCAGGGAAATGAAACCCAGGGAAAAGTTTACCCATCTTACCGAACGGACGGAGAAAATGAAGTCATCCAGAACGATTACAGCTACAATGAACTGGCACAGCAGATGAAAACAACAGTAACGCTCATATCGGCAAAACGTCCCCAGGACAACCGCACATACACCGAGGAAGAAATAACGTATGATTCGTTCGGTAACGAGCTGACTTACACGGACGAAAATGGACTGGTATCCAAAACCACGTATGACCCGGAAACAGGGGAGGAAACAGAGACTGTTGAAGCCGCAGGCACAGAGTACGAATCCAAAGATAAGGAATACCGCTCCGAGGATGGGTTAAAAACCATGACAGTAGATGATTACGGGCGTGTAACGATTAACATAAGTGACGCTTTTGGGAACACTGTTATCAGCAAGGATGAGGCCGCGGGCACATGGACGGAAAGCATCTATGAGTACGGAAGTGACGAAGACAATGTCTCCGATAATACCGGAGACATTGAGGAAGATACTGAAGCGGAAAAGGAAGAGACGGCACGTCTGATTGAGGAAAGAACGTACACTTTTGAGCCGGATGAGAAGCGGTTTATCATCAATGAAGACGGGGAAACCGTGCCGAATTATTACATCACGGGAAAAGGGGAGCACATCTTAAGCGGCAGCAAGCATTTCTATGATAACCTCGGCAATGAAGTGGGGACAGCATCATTTATGAACGGGGAACTGGACGCAGAACACTGTAGTTCATGGAGTTTTAGCAAAGATGAGACAGAAGTAACCGGGGAGGAAGATGAGGCACAGAGCATTTCCACGAGTTACAGCAAGGAACTGAATCCGGCAGAGTACCAGCCGGAGGTAAATGCAGATAGCTATTACAATCAGTTCAATGATGCCATATTAAGCGAGACGATTACAAAGACGGTAACAGATGCGGAAGGAAATACGCTCTCACAGACCAGCACGACAATCCGCGGGGAAAACAAACAGGAGAGCGTGACAACATATGAGAGTGATGATTTTGGCAGGACAGTACAGGAAACGACTGTTACGAAAAAGTATCAGAACGGAAAGTGGCTTCCTGCGTATGAGGTGCAGACCTTTTCTACCTATGACGACGATGGAAACGTGAGCCAGACAGAGACAAAGAGCCGGAAAGAGGGCGAAAGCGAATGGCAGACTCAGACTGTCAAAACCGACTATGACGGGCAGGGGCAGGTAATAGGGGAATATACGCCGCGAGGAACGAAGGAGAATGTAGCTGCCAAGTATGAGTATGATATCCTCGGACGCAAAGTGAAAGATGAAATGCCGCAGGAGAAGAAGGATGGCAGCGTAAGTTACCAGACCACAGTTACGGAGTATGACGATGCCGGGAACCTGACGGCAAAGGAAGAGCAAGTCGATAGTGACAAAACGGCAAGGACGGAGTATACTTATGATAAGCGTGGCAGCCTTGTCATGGTAAAGAACTGTCTCGATGGGGACAAAGAACCTGGCGGTTCTTCAGCAAAGAATGAAAATCATTCTTTGTATGTCCAGTATGTCTATGACGTGCAGGGGAATAAGGTGCGTCAGTTTACCGGTATGACGAGCCCTCTGACAATCAACGTGACAGAAGTGGCAGATGCCAATGAAGATACGGATTCAGATGGCAAAGAGGAGCAGGATATTTTCTCCTATGCGGGAAAGACATACCGTGTAGAGATAAGCGGACAGAAGAAATCCGATGACATCCGGGAAACCAAGTATGAATACGATGGGAAGAACCAGCTGGTTGCGTTTACTGACCCGGAGGGCAGAAGGGAAATTTACACGTATGATGTGAACAGCAACCTGACGAAAACGGTAGACAAGAACGGTAACGTCCTGAAAAACATTTACGATTACCAAAACCGCCTGACGGAGATGGTGGCAAAAGAAAAGAAAACGGGAAAAGAGACCAAGCATACCTATACTTATAATACCTATGGGGATGTGGCGATGCAGGATGACACGGCATTTGTGTATGATGATGTATCCGGACAGGTGACGAAAGAAACGACAAAACTGACGAAAAATAAGGATGTAGTAAAGAATTACAGATATGACAGCGCCGGGAACAAGTCTGCCTTCACGGTAAAAGCAGGGGATGACACAAAGCTTTCCCTGCATTACAGCTATGACGGGCAATCCAGACTTACTTCTGTTACCGATGAAAAGGGAAATGAAGTCGCGGGGTACACTTATGATACAGATGGCAACCTGGCAGGGAGAACCTTGGTGGGAAGCAATCTGACGACTACATACACCTACGATTACCAGAACCATCTGACGGCAATGAAAAACCAGACGGACAACGGAGTGATCTCTGAGTACAAGTCAGAGTACCTTCTGAATGGGCAAAAGTCGAAAGAAGACTCTGATGTAACAGATAAGGATGGAAAGAAATCTGCCAAGACTGCGACGTACACATATGACCTGCTGGGACGCATCACTAAAGAGACGAAAACCGGCAATGAGGACATTTCCTATACATATGACAGCAACAATAACCGGAAGGAGATGAAAGCAGGGAATAAGGTGACTGCCTACAAGTACAACAAAAATGATGAACTGCTCCGTACCGATACGTTAAATATCGATACGGAGGAGGATTCGGTTGTTATCTATAAAAATGATAAGAACGGGAACCAGCTTGCCACGGTCAACCGGTATGAAATCCCGAGTGAGAAGAAAGACAGCACCTATGTGGACATCGATGTGACACTGGGGGATAACCGGCTGAATGAGAACGTGGTGAATCATTATAATGCACTGAACCAGCTTACACAGACTCTGACAAAGAACTATAAGGTAAGCTTTACTTATGATGCGGAGGGACTGCGCACGAGTAAGACCGTGAACGGGGAGAAGACGGTCTTTGTCTGGGACGGCGACCAGCTGGTGATGGAGTTGTCTGAGAGTGGCAAGGTTCAGAAACGGTATATCCGCGGGAATGATTTAGTTTATGCAGACAAAGGGACGGGAACAGAGAAGCAGTTTTATGTGACGGATCCTCATGGAAATGTGGTACAGCTGACGGATGAAAACGGGAAGGTTATAAAGACTTATGAGTATGATTCGTTCGGGAATGAGGTAAACCTAGATGCGAGAGACGATAACCCGTTCCGTTACTGTGGGGAGTATTATGATAAAGAGACGAGCGAGGTTTACCTGCGGGCACGGTACTATCAGCCGGCAGTGGGGAGGTTCCTGACGAGAGACAGCTACACGGGACAAAATGATGATGCGCTGAGCCTGCATCTGTATGCGTATTGTGGGAATGATGGAGTGAATGCATGGGATTCAAGTGGGCATAGGGCAAAAAACTTAGAAAAAGCATATGATTTGCCAAAACCTCAAAAAGGTTCTCCACTAAAAATAAAGATAAAGAAAAATAGAGTGACAATAACATGGTATGCAGTATTTTTGGGTTCTACACTGGATGAAAGATACTATCCTAAAGGGAACAATGAAATTACTTTTAGGGATATTATAAAAAACGGGATTCAAGAAAGATGGTCAGGCACGTATAACATAAAGGGATATAAAGCAAAAGTTACTACAAGGGTTAGAGATAGGGATTATGGTTATGGTGTTCCGAAACAAAAATTTTCAACAGTAGAGTTTTTATATAAAAGCGGTAGATCATATGTATCTGAACATAAAAATAGAAATGCCCCTGGTAAAATGACCCTTTATAGATTTTATGAAGGTACCGAGAAACAAAGAACGGAGGAAGATTTGGAAATATTAGCAGCACATGAATTTGGTCACATATTGGGCATAAATGATGGATATAACAATTCTGATACTAAAAAAATTGATTCTATTATGTGTGATGAATATGGCAGAGAAAATAATATTCGACGTTCTGATAGAAAAGCTACTAATATAGATCTTGAAATGGCATTGCGAGCATACAAAGCAGATGAATGGCAATATTGGTATGTTTGGGCAGCTCCAAAGTCTTAAGTGTGTATTTTAGAAACTTATTAGTCCATACGATGACGTTTGCTGATGGATATAAATAATAAATCAGACAAAAAACAAGTGATTAGGAGAGGTCAAAAAGAAAGGGAAGATGGCATGTTTGCAAAGTTGAGAGTAAAGTCAATAAGAAAAATAGCGCTTGGGATTTTGAGTTTTCTTTTGGTAGTTATCGTTTTGAGTTTGATTTATTTAAAAAATAATGTTGTCTCAGAACCCAAGCAGGATGAAAGGATTAGTAATTTGCTAAAACATACAGAAACACTTACTTTGTTGGAGGAACTATATGAAAAAACCGAAGAACTTGAAATAGTGAATGGAAATGAGAGTATAAAGGTAGAAAAAGGAAAAATAACTGAAGATGAGAAGACACGATTAAGAAAATTTTTTCGTGATCTGGGATGTGAGGAAATTTTTAGTTTAAAAGATGGTGATGTAAAGTGTGTCCGGATAATATTTCCTATCATTGCAGTTGGTCAAGGTCGTGTAGGGAGTTTTATAGCACAATACTGTCCTGAAAAGGATAAATATGCTGCTCAGTATGGTGAAGAGATATCAGCACTTGGAAAAGAGTTTAGAGCTAACTGGTACTAT